>CAVQVA010000011.1:0-181528 GCA_963716975.1 uncultured Actinomycetes bacterium
CCCGTCGAGACGAAGCCGGTCCCGGGAATCCCCGACCTCATGCATCACAAGTTCGCGGTACGGGACGAGACCGACCTCTGGACGGGCTCGACGAACTGGACCGACGACGCGTGGAGCAAGGAGGAGAACGTGATCGTCCGTGTTTACGAGACGCCTGCCCTAGCCCACGCCTTCGGGCTCGAGTTCGATGCGCTGTGGAGCCGTCCGCAGGTCGAGGGCTCGGGCCGGGTGCAGCCGCGACCAGTGGACGTTGGCGACGCCGAGGTTCGGCCCTGGTTCGCCCCGGGGTTCGGAGAAGCGCTCTCGCACCGGATCGCCAAGCACATCGGACGCGCGCGCGACCGGATTCGCATCGCCTCACCCGTGCTCACGTCGGGGCCGATCCTCGGCACGCTCGTAGAGGTCGTCAACGAGGGTCGCTGCAACGTGTCGGGGGTCGTCGACGACACGCAGGTCGACGAGGTCTTCCACCAGTGGGAGACGAACGGGGTGAGCGCCTGGAAGATCCCGCTTCTCCGGACCGTGCTCACGCGAGCGGAGTTCTCGGGCAAGACCTCGACGCCGTGGTCGCCCGAAGCGGTGCACGACTACATGCACGCGAAGGTCGTCGTGACGGACGAGGTCGCGTTCGTCGGGAGCTTCAATCTCTCCCGCTCGGGCGAGCGCAACGCCGAGAACGTGCTCGAGATCCACGACGCTGCCGTCGCCGACACGCTCGCCGCCTACGTGGACGAGATCCGCGCCAGATACCCGGCCGCGACGCCGCCCCGGTCGACACGCTCGGCGGCGAGCTAGCAAGACCGCTCGGGAGCGAAGCGCCTCGTCATCGGTCGCCTGGCTCGGCGATGCGAACGTAATGCTTACCTCCGCGTCACAGTCTGCTCAAGGAACCGAAACGGCTTCGTGGCTGACTTCGCGCGTATCCGACGAGCAAGGGGGGTGTGGCGTGAAGGGACTTCTACTGATCGCGGCAGGGGGAGCGATGATCGCCGGTCTGTTCGGGACGGCCGCGCTTGCCGGAAGGGGTGCGACACCGGGTCCCGGAGCCGGCGTCACGCGGGTCGACCTCGTCGGCGTGAACTTCGTCGAGAGCTGCCTCTACAGCCACCGAGCGCCGGACGACCCGATCGTCTTCCCCGGCAGCCCCGGTGCATCCCATCTGCACACGTTCGTCGGCAACCGTACGACGAGCGCCTTCTCGACGTACGGATCCCTCCGCTCGGGCGGAACGTCCTGCGAGCGCGCCGACGATACGGCTGCCTACTGGGTACCGATGCTCTATCAGGGAACAGCGGCCATACCTCCGCGCGGCGCGACGATCTACTACCGGCGCGGGACGACGGCCCGCGTGGTGCCGTTCCCGGACAACCTGAGGATGATCGCCGGCGATGCGAAGGCGACCTCGCCGCAGAGCCTGCGCGTCACGTTCTGGAGCTGCGGGGTCGCGAGCGGCGTGCCTCCCTCGAGCACCGTGCCGACGTGCCCGCAGACGCGCGGCTCGTCCTTGCGGCTGCACATCCGGTTCCCGAGCTGCTGGGACGGCCTTCGCCTCGACAGCACCGACCACAAGAGCCACATGGCGTACGCGACCCGACGCGGCTGCCCGTCGACGCATCCGATCGCGGTTCCCGCGCTCACCCAGATCTACCGCTATCCGACGCGCGGGGGCGAGGGCTTCTCGCTTGCCTCGGGCGGCGAGTTCAGCGCTCACGCCGACTTCCTCAACGCGTGGAAGCCGGAGACCCTCCGGACGCTCGTCGACGACTGCCTGAACGCGCTCGTGCACTGCGGTCGAAGCGGGTAGCCAGGAGCCAAGCACACAACCCGGGCCTGGCCGGCGGTGCGGTCACAGGCCCAGGCCGAGGCGCCGGCGGGCCGCACCGCCGGCGCCTCGGCGCACGGGACGGCCGCGGCTCCCGTGCTCAGCCGACTCCGGCGAGAAGGAACGCGCGCGACTCCCTCAACATCTCGCGTGCGATCACCAGGCGCTGGATCTCGTTCGTGCCCTCGTAGATCTGGGTGATCTTCGCGTCGCGCATCATCCGCTCGACCGGATACTCCTTGATGTAGCCGTACCCGCCGAGGATCTGGACCGCCTCGGTCGTCACCCACATCGCGGCATCGGTGCAGGCGAGCTTCGCCATCGCGGAGGCCTTGGTCAGCTCGGCGTCGTCGGCGCCCTCGTCGACCATGCGACCGAAGCGGTAGAGGAGCCCGCGCGCCGCTTCGCAGCGCGTCTCCATGTCGGCAAGTTTTCCGGCAATCAGCTGATGGTCAGCAATTGCCTTCCCCATCGTCTCCCGGGTCCTGGCGTACTCGAGCGCATAGTCCGTGGCGCCCTGTGCGATGCCGAGCCCCTGAGCCGCGACTCCGGGACGCGAGCGATCGAGCACGCGCATCGCGACCCTGAAACCCTCCCCTTCCTCGCCCAGGAGGTTCGAAGCCGGGATCCGCGCGCCGTCGAAGGTGAGCTCGCCCGTCGTCGAGCCGGCGATGCCCATCTTCGGCTCGAGGCGCGCAACCTCGAAGCCGGGGACATCCGACTCGACCACGAACGCCGAGATCCCGGAGTGGCCTGCGTCGGGGTCGGTCTTGGCGAAGACCGTGTACAGGCCGGCGACCGAGGCGTTCGTGATGAACCGCTTCGAGCCGTCGAGGACGTACTCGTCACCGTCCTGGCGCGCCGTCGTGCGCATCGCCGCGGAGTCCGAGCCGGAGCCGGCCTCGGTCAGCGCGTAGGCGGCCAGCACCTCGCCGGTGGCGAGCCCCGGTAGGAATCGCTGCCTCTGCTCGTCCGTCCCGGTGAGCTTGAGCGCAAGAGAGCCAAGTTCCTGTGCGGCGAGGATGAGACCGCTCGTCGCACAGACCTTGGAAACCTCCTCGATGGCCACCAGCGAGAGCAGCGTTCCCGTTCCCGTCCCGCCGCAGTCCTCACCGAAGAAGAGCCCGAAGATCCCATGCTCGCGAAAGAGTTCGACGACGTCCCAGGGGAACTCGTGAGAGGCGTCGATCTCGGCCGCGCGGGGGGCGATGCGGTCACGGGCGAGCGTCCGCACGAGCTCTCGGATCTCGAGCTGCTCGTCGGTCAGCGGCTCCCACGCCACGGCCGGAGTGTAGTGCGGTCGGCGCGGCAAACCGTGTCTCAGCCTACGAAGCTGGCCGGGTCACCCCTGCGACGTGTGGCAGACGGCCTCGATGTTGTTCCCGTCGGCGTCGTGCACGAACGCCGCGTAGTAGTGCTCGTGGTAGTGGGGGCGGAGACCGGGGGGCCGTTGTCCGTGCCGCCCGCCGCCACCGCCGCCGCGTAGAACGCGTCCACCATCGCGTGGTCCTCACACTTCAGCGCAACGTGCGCCGAGCCGACGGGATCGCGGCGGACGACTCCAAGATCCATCCCGTTGGCGTCGCCGAACCCCATGTAGTCGCCCACCTCGAACGCGAGCGAGTAGCCGAGAGGCTCGAGCGCGGCCGAGTAGAACCGCTTGGCGGCCTCGAAGTCGCTGACGTTCACTGCCGTGTGATCGATCATCACCCCTCCTTCGAGCATCGCTTCGGACGCGGTCCATGATCCTCGAAAGCGGCGGTACGTGCCGAGTTGAGACGGGCGAGAGCTACGCAGCCAGCTCTTGGCGGGGAGCGCCGGTCTCGATCGGGTTGTCGAGCGGGTTCTTGCTCCACTCGAACCAGCCCCCGTCGTAGACGGCGATTCGCTTCCAACCCATGAGGTACGCGTAGAACCACGTCTCACTCGCTCGCCAGCCCGTCCCGCAGTAGAAGGCGACCCACTTGTCGGGGGTGATACCGGCGTCGTTCCAGTTGGCCGCGATCTCCGGGTAGGCACGCATGGTGTTGTCCACCGTTCGGTAGTGCTGCATGTGGTACGCGTCCGAGCCGCAGTTGCCCCAGACGTCGCCGGCGATCCGGCCCGCAGGGCCGATGTAGTTGTAACCGCTCACCTTCCCGATGTGCTCGTCCCACGTTCTGACGCTGACGAGAGCGGCACCATCCGGGTTGCTCAGGATCTGCTTCGCCTCCTCGAGGTCGACGATGACGTCGGCGTGTCGTGGGATCCGGGCGCCGAAGGAGGACACCGGCGACGGCGTGCGGGCGGTCGTCTCGAGCGGGTTGCCGGTACGCACCCAGCGGTCGTATCCCCCGTCGAGCATGCGGACGTCCTCGACGCCGCAGTAGCGGAGGATGAGCGCCGCACGCGCCGCCGCGATCTGACCCGCGCGACGCCCCGGCCACTTCTCGCGGGCGCGACCCTGGGTATCGCGCCCGTAGAGAACGACGGTCGTGTCCTTCGTGATCCCGAGCGCGCTCACGGCCGCGCTCAGCTCGTCGGGCGAGCGGCGGTTCCAGTCGACGGGATTCTCGAGCCAGTTGGTGTCGAGGTAGAACGCCCCCGGGATGTGATCCTCCTCGTACTCCTCGGGAACGCCGAAATTGACGTGGAAGAGCCGGAATCGCCGCGCAGGAGGCGCCTCCGGTTGGCCACCCTCGAGCACCTGCTGAAGCCATTCCGGGTGAACCAGCTTGTCGTAGTTCGTCAGGCGCTCGACCGGAAGGCGCTCTGAACGCGCCCAGCCCGCCCAGTGGTGCTTGTACGTCCGCACGCGCGAACGGCGGAGCTCGGAGAGGCGCGCGCCGGCCGCCTGTACGTCGTCGGCGTCGTCGCCGTAAAGGACGATCTCACGATTGGTGTCCACGCCTTTGGCGGAAAGGACCGACTCGACGTCGTCGCCGTCGAGGATCTCGAACCAGGTGCGCGGAAACGCGACCGCGCCGGGAACGTGGCCGCCGCGCGCCTCTCCCCGCAGGCGCCAGCCGTTGAACGCGGTGAGACTCCGGACGTCGACGATCGTGAGCTCCGGATCGGCGAGCCGCCGGCGAAGCTCGCCGGTCCCGATGATCGACTCGGCCCCGCTGCGGACGCGTGATTGTGTCGTCACTGCACGTCACTCCCTCTACCGAGCATTACTTCCTTTCCAGAAGTATCGAAACTATTCCAATTGAAGTGGACAGTCAAGGGCGAGGGACGCTCGAGACCACCGCTACAGTCGCCGCGCATGATTCTCGAAAACGGCGTCATTCGCACCATGGATCCGGCGCTTCCGGCGGTACGGGCGCTCGCGATCGCAGGTGATCGGGTCGCGGGAGGCGTCGGCACGCACGAGACCGCCCTGCCGAGCCCGGACGTCGTCGACCTCCGCGGGCGATGTGTCCTACCCGGCTTCACCGATTCGCACGTCCACTTCCCGACCTGGTCGCTGGCGCAGCGCGACGTGCGGCTCGAAGGCGCCGCGTCCCTCGAGGAGGCGCTCGCCCGTGTGCGGTCGCACTCGCACGAAAGAAGCTGGATTCGCGGCACGGGCTGGCGCTCGGCGTCGTGGGAGCGTCAACCCACGAAGGAGCCGCTCGACGAGGTCACCGGCTCGAAGCCCGCCGCGCTCTGGTCCAAGGACTACCACTCGCTCTGGCTCAACACGGCGGCGCTCGCTCTCGCGAAGGGCGAGCTCCAGGTCGATGGCGGCGTCGTGGAGCGCGACGGCGGCGGCGAGCCCACGGGTGTGCTCCGCGAGGAGTCCGCCTGGCAGTTCCGCGCCCGCTTTGCGCAAGTGCCGGAGGACGAGTGGGTCGCTGCGACGAGAGAAGGCCTGGCGCATCGCGGCGGGCCGTGGCGTGGTCGCGGTCCACGACAAGGACGGATGGCTCGGGGCACCCGGGATCTTCCAGCGCATCGCCGACCGCGAGGGGCTCACGCTCCGCGTCTGGCAGTCGATTCCCTTCGAGCGCCTGCCGGAGGTCGAGGCACTGGGTGTCCACTCGGGCATCGGGGACGACTTCCTCCGCATCGGCTACCTGAAGGGATTCATGGACGGGACGCTCGGCTCGCAGACCGCCTGGATGCTCGACGGCTCGGGCGTCCAGATCACGAGCGGCGAGGAGCTCGTGGAGATCATCCGTCGCGGAGCTCGTGCCGGCTGGCCCGTCAGCGTCCACGCGATCGGGGATCGCGCGAATCGCGAGGCGCTCGACGCCTTCGAGGCGACCCGCGAGGAGTGGGCGCCGAGACGGCTGCGCCAGCGCGTCGAGCACGCCCAGTGTCTCGCACCCGAGGACCTCGCGCGGTTTGCTGCGATCGGGGTCGCGTGCTCGGTCCAGTTCAGCCACGCTCCGTCGGACCGGGACCTCGCCGACCGGTTCTGGGACGACCGCGCGGAAGGCGCGTATGCGTTCCGTTCCCTCTGGGACTCCGGAGCGCTCGTCGCGAACGGCTCGGATGCCCCCGTCGAGGAGCTCGACCCGCTGGCCGGGATCCGAGCGGGCGTCCTGCGCACCATCGACGAACGTCCTGCCTGGCACCCCGTGCAGGCGCTGAGCGTCGAGCAGGCGCTCCAGGCGACGATCGTCAACCCCGCATGGCTGAGCGGAGACGAGCACGTGCGCGGCAAGCTCTTGCCCGGATACCTCGCCGATCTCGTCGTGCTCGACCGGGATCCCCTCGAGTGTCCCGTCGACGAGCTCGAGTCCGTCGGAGTGGTGGCGACGATGGTCGGCGGCCGCTGGGTGCACAACGGGCCGCCGTGGGACTGACGGTGGCTCGCTCGGCAGCGAGTCGTACAATCAGATGGTGGCTTCGCGCACGATGCTCCCCATCCACGCCGCGCCGACCTGCTCTGTCGCAGGCGCCGCGGAGATCGTCGGCTCGAAGTGGACGGTGCTCATCGTCCACGATCTCTCGGAGGGGCCCCGGCGGTTCACGGAGCTCGAGCGCTCGTGCGAAGGGATCAGCCCCCGGACGCTCGCGGAACGGCTTCGCTGGCTCGAGTCCGAGGAGATCGTCGCGCGCCAGAGCTACCCGGAGTCGCCGCCGCGGGTCGAGTACGCGCTGACGGAGAAGGGCAGGGCACTCCTCCCGATCGTGCACGAGATGCGCCGGTTCGGCCACGACTGGCTCGGCTGCGGCGTCCACGGCACCTAGGCGCCTCAGCGGCTAGCCGGTCAGCGCCTTCGCGAGCACCCGATCGCGAAGCCGCGTCGGCAGGCGTTCGATCGCAGCGCGTATCCGCGCATCCCGTCCGACGACGTAGCGCGCCTTGGGACGCCCGGCGGTGAGTGCGTGCTCGACGGCCTTCGCGACGTCGTCGGGGTCCGCGCCGGGACCGCGCGAGAGCGCGACCTTGCGAAAGCTCGCCACTGCGGGCGCGTAGAGCTCGTCGACGTCAGGAGCAAAGCCTGCGCGCAACTCCTCGGCACGCGCGGCGCCCTTCTCCCAGATCGCCGTCGCGATGCTGGCCGGCTCGACGATCGAGACCGCGATCCCCCACGGACGGAGCTCCACGCGCAGCGAGTCAGCGACGGCCTCGAGCGCGTGCTTCGACGCGGCGTAGGGCCCGAGAAACGGGAGCGCGCTCCGTCCGCCGATCGATCCCATCAGCACGATGCGCCCCCGCGCTCGCCGCAGCGCCGGGAGAAAGGCCTGCGCCACAGCCACCTGGCCGACGACGTTCACCTCGAGCTGGCGGCGGAGCTCGTCGAGCGGAACGAGCTCGAGCGGCGCCGCGATCGCGATTCCGGCGTTGTCGACGAGCCCGTCGAGTGTTCCCCCGATCCTCTCCGCAGCGGCGGCGACATCAGACGCGCGAGTGACGTCGAGCGTCAGCGGCTCGATGCCGCGCCCGCGCAACGAGTCCGCGGCCTCGGACGTCCGCACACCGCCGTACACGCGCCACCCTGCTCGAGCCATCCGGACCGCGCACGCCTCGCCGATCCCGGACGAGGCGCCGGTGACGAGCACGGTGCGCTTCACGCCGTCAGTCGGCAAGGCCCTTCGCGCGCAGCTCCTCGACCGCGCGGGCCGACTTCTCGAGCCGCCCGAGGCCCATTCCTTCGAGGATCCGCGGCGCCTTCGTGAACTGGATGTCCCGGTAGTCGACGACCTGCCAGTGGTTTCCCGACGGGTCGAGGAAGTCGTTCCGGCCGACCATGCGAGCCCCGGCCTCGCGAGCGCGCTCGAGCGTCTGCTCCGCGTCGTCGACCACGAGGCCGATGTGGCCGGCGCTCACCGGCTCGCCGCCGACGGACTCGAGGGCGACGAACTGGTCGCCCAGATCGACGAACGCCATGCGCCCCCCGCGGCCCCGCAGCTGGACGTCGTCGAAGATCTGCCCGAGGAACTCGAGCATCTCGTCGATGTCGGCGACCTCGACGGCGATGTGGTTGATCCCGACGAGCCGCGGCACGCGGCCACCTTAGCCGCGCGCACGCGGGCGCTGCGCGAGGCCGAACGGCCTGGCCTGCAGCCCTACGAGACGGGCTCGGCCCAGACGGTGACGAGCTCGATGACGGTCGCGGTCGCTGCGGCCATATCCTGGACGCTCGCCCACTCGCGCACCGAGTGGTACTCCTGCCCGCCGGTGAAGAGGTTCGGGGTCGGCAGGCCGCGCGAGGAGAGCACCGCGCCGTCAGTCCCCCCGCGCGTGATCGCGAGACTCGGCTCGACGCCGGCACGGCGGATCGCCTCGAGCGCCGCCTCGACGACGCGCGGATTCTCCTCGATGAACGGCTTCATGTTCCGGTAGGAGTCGCGTACCTCGACCTCGACCCGGGCGCGGGGATGGCGCACCATGACCTCCTCGGCCTGTCGGCGCAGGAGCTCGACGTGCTCCTCGAGCAAGGCATCGTCGTGGTCGCGGGCGATGAAATCGACGATCGCCTCCTCCGCGTTGCCCGAGATCCGGTGCGGGTGGACGTATCCCTGCCTCCCCTCCGTCGTCTCGGGCGAAAGCTCGCCGGCAGGCAACGACATCACGAGCTCGGAAGCGAGCTTGACCGCGTTCACGAGCTTCCCCTTCGCCGTTCCCGGATGTACCGATAGCCCGCGGATCGTCACGCGCACCGACTTCGCCGAGAAGGTCTCGACCTCGAGCTCGCCGAGCCCGGAGCCGTCGAGCGTGTACGCGACGTCGGCGTCGAACGCGTCGAGATCGAAGCCCTCCGCTCCACGTCCGACCTCTTCGTCCACCGTGAATGCGACGCGAACGGGCGCCCGTGCTCGCTCGGGGTGCCTGACCAGGTACGCGACGGCAGTCATGATCTCGGCGATTCCGGCCTTGTCATCCGCGCCGAGGAGGGTCGTCCCGTCGCTCGTGACGATGTCGTGGCCCACCCGCTCCGCGAGCGCCGGGAGCTCGGCCGGGTCGAGAACCTGCCGCGAATCCCCGGGAAGCGCGATCGCCTGACCGCTCCACGCCCGATGCACCATCGGGTCGACGTTGGCCCCGTTCACGTCGGGCGTCGTGTCGACGTGCGCGATCAGCCCGACCGCCGGCGCACCCTCGTCTCCGGGGAGGCTCGCGAAGACCGTCGACCCGGCATCCAGGCGCGCGTCGGCGAGCCCGAGCTCGCGGAGCTCGTCGACGAGGAGCCGCGAGAGATCGAGCTGCTTCGACGTGCTCGGCCGCTCGGTCACGCGATACGCGCCCTGGGTGTCGATCCTGACATAGCGGAGGAAGCGCTCGAGGACTTCTTCCGCGAGCTCGCTCGGGAGCAGCGGGCTAGCCAAGCTCTCCGAGCCCTCTATAGACCTCGCGCATGGTCTCGACTCCGATTGCGAGTGCATCCTCGGGCACGTTCTCGTTCGGTGCATGCACGTTGCACTCGGACTCGACGCCGAAACCGGTGGCGAAGGTCGGGTACCCTCGCGCAACGAGGCCCGCGTAGATGGGAAGCGTTCCTCCCGAGCGCACGAACAGCGGCCTGGCTCCGATGACGCGTTCGAACGCGCTCGCCGCCAGCTGGATCGCCGGCGCGTCGGTGCGGGTGACAGCAGGGTGGGCGGAGTTGCGTAGCTCGATCTCGAGCTCTGCCCCGGACGGCAGCGCATCGCGAACGAGCTGCTCGAACACTGCACGGATCTGGCCGGGTTCCTGCCCGGGCGCGAGCCGGATCGACACGTTTGCGCGTGCCTCGACCGGCAGCACCGTCTTGATGAGGTCGGGTGAGCCACTCGCGAAGCCGTTCACGTCGAGCGAGGTATCCGCGAACGTGCGGACGTAGAACTCGTCGGTAGCCCCGGGCGCGATGGGCACGGCGCCGTAGTGCTCGAGCTGCTCGGCGCCCTGCGGAAGCTGGGCCCATGCCTCCAGCTCCTCTTCCGTGGGCGGGGTGGCGCCTGCGCGAAGCTCGGCCGGCAGGTGGCCGTCAGCGCGCGGGAGAACGGCAGCCAGCGCGGTCATGAGCGCATGCGAGGCGTTGAGGGCCGCAGCCCCGAACATCCCCGAGTGCATGTCCGTCGTCCCGGTCCGGACCCGCAGGTGGAGGTACAGCATCCCGCGAACACCGACGTAGAAGGTGGGCTGGCCGCGACGGGCCATGGCGCCGTCGAGAATGAGGGCAGCGTCCGCTCCCCGTTCGTCCTGCTCGACCCACTCCACGATCGAGTCGCCGCCAACCTCCTCCTCGCCGTCGAACGCGAAGCGAACGTTGACGGGTAGCTCGCCGGCCTCGACCAGCTGTCGAGCCGCCTCGACGAGCACGAAGAGATTCCCCTTGTCGTCGGCAACGCCACGCGCATACAGGCGTCCGTCGCGAGCAGTCAGCTCGAACGGCGGAGACTCCCACAGCTCGAGTGGGTCGGGCGGCTGGACGTCGAAGTGTGCATAGCAGAGCACGGTGGGCGAAGACTCGGGACGCTCGGACGCGCGGATCTCGCCGATCACGAGCGGCCTCCCGCCGTTCCAGGGAGCGGCCACGGCATCCCCGCCGGCTGCTCGGATGCGCGCCGCGACCCAATCTGCGGCGACGACGACGTCGCCCGCGTGCGCCGCGTCGGCGCTCACGGACGGTATGGCGATCAGCTCGGCGAGTTGCGAGCGGAGCTCGTCGGACGACGGCGGCACGGCCGCGAGTCTAGTCAGAGCGCGGAGTGCGCCGTGAGAACGTCCAGGAGAGCGTGCGGCTGCGTCAGGCGACGTCGCGAACGCGCTGGGCGTCGGCGAGCGCCCGCAGCTTCTTCAAGCCCTGATGCTCGATCTGGCGGATGCGCTCACGCGTGACGTTGAACGCCCGCCCGACCTCGTCGAGCGTTCGGGGCTGCTGGCCGTCGAGGCCGTAGCGGAGCTCGAGCACGCGCCGCTCCCGCTCCGAGAGAGCGCCGAGGATCGAGCGCAGCGCCTCGCGCTGCATCGCCGTCTCCGCGAGCTCGTCGGGCAGCGGAGCGCTCTCGTCGGCGAGGAAGTGCCCGAACTCGGACTCGTCGTCGTCGCCGACCGGTTTCTCGAGCGAGACCGGAGTCTGGGCGCTGCGGCGGATCTGCTCGACCTCCTCGATCGACATGTCGAGCTCGCGCGCGATCTCTTCGGTCGTCGGCTCGCGCCCACGCTCGGCGCGCAGCTTGCGCTCCGAGCGGAGGATGCGGTTCAGCTTCTCGACGACATGGACCGGCATGCGAATCGTTCGGCCCTTGTCTGCAATGGCGCGCGCGACGGCTTGACGGATCCACCAGGTCGCGTACGTCGAGAACTTGAAGCCCTTGCGGTAGTCGAACTTCTCGGCGGCGCGGACGAGCCCGATCGTGCCTTCCTGGATCAGATCGAGGAAGGGCAAGCCCTGGTTCCGGTAGCGCTTGGCGATCGACACGACGAGCCGGAGATTGGCTTCGACCATCGCCTGCTTCGCATCGTGGTCACCGCGCTCGATGCGCTTCGCGAGCTCGACCTCCTGCGCCGCGGTGAGGAGCGGCACCTTGCCGATGTCCTTGAGGAAGAGCTGGAGCGCGTCGGTCGTGATCTCGCCCTGAGCCGCTTCGGCCTCGGGCTCGCCGTCGGCCTCCTCGGCCTGCACGACCTCGATCTGCGCTTCGTCGAGCGCCGCGTAGAACTCGTCCAGCTGGCCGGCGTCGAGGCCGAGTTCGTCGAGCGCGACCGCAATCTCGTCGGCATCGAGCCGTCCGGACTGCTGGCCGCTCTCGAGCAGGCGCTGCGCTTCGTCCGTCTGTAGCACCTCTTCGATCGGTGCTCGACGTGCCCTGCCCTCCGGTTCGGTCGCGGCCAACCGCCCCCCTTTGTCGCTCGGCGGTCACACGGTAGTCACGACAGCGGCCGGCGTCAAAGAAACCCCCCAGGACGTGCCTGGACCGATCGTTCGGAGGGAGCGAGGCTCCTCACCCGCCATGGGTGAGTCCGGATCGCGCCCTCGAGTAGACCACAGAGCCGTCGACGCCTCGCGCAAACTCAGGATCGCGCGCGCTTGATGGTCTCGAGGTAGCGGGCGGCCTCGCGCGCAAGCGGTGACCCGGGCTCCGTCCGCGCGGCGAGCCGGAGCTGGCGAGTTGCCATGTCCACGCGGCCGGTCCAGAGCAAGAGGACACCGAGATGGAACCGCACGGTGGGCTCCCCCGGAAACGTCCTCGTCAGTGGCCCGAGCCGGCCGAACGCGAGCTCCGGATGCTCCTTGTCGAACGCCCCCACAGCGGCCGCGACGAGCGCCTCGACGTCGTGCGGCGCGAGCTTGGCGGCACGCTCGAACGCCCGCTCGGCCGAGACGGGCCTCCCCACTCGCTGGAGGCCGACGCCGTACAGGAGCCACTCGCGCGCGCCGCCGCGCTCGGCACGCCGGCGCAGCGCTTGCAGCTGCTCGGCCGCGGGTAGGCGAACCACCGCCGCAGGCGCCGAGAACGACGGAACGAACGCAGGCAACCCGCGCGGGAGGTTCGAGAACAGGAGGTTCCCCGCGAGGATCGCGTACGGAGTGTCGGGCGCGTTGTCTGCCACTGTGCGCCACGCAGTCAGCGGGTCACCGCTTCCGCCCCAGAATCGCGCAAGACCGAGGTGGAACTGGACGACGGCGCTCTGCGGGTAGAGCTTCGCGAGCTGCTCGAGGCGGTCGAGGCCCCCATCGGGCCACGACGTGAATGCGAGCCCGACCTTCGCTTCGAGCGAGTCGTGCCGCGCGAAGAGCGCGCGTGCGGCCTCGACCCGCCCCCGGGAGTAGAGCACCTGGCCGCGTGCGAGATAGCGCGCCTCGGGATCGGAGCGGAATCCGAGAGCGAACGACAGTGGCGGCCTCCCTGGACGTGGCGTGACAGCGGTCGCCGGCGCCCTTCCCGATCCGTCTCCGGCAGAGACGACCGCGACCGCGACGACGGCCACGGCGACCGCCGAAACGAGGGCGACGAGGGCGACGACGCGTCGGCGGGCGGACACGCAACGACGATAGCCGCGGCGGTGCTTCGAATTGTCTCTTGCAGTAGCAGGTGGGGCCGAAGCTATAGTTCGGAAAGTAATGGCCGGCTACAGAGAGTTGCTCGCGCGCGTCAAGGAGGAGATCGAGGAGATCTCCTCCATCGAGGCGCACGAACTGCTCCATTCTCCCGCCGCTCCGCTCTTCGTCGACGTCCGCGAGTCGGACGAGTGGGACGAGGGCCACATCCCCGGAGCGGTCTACACGGGCCGTGGACGGCTCGAGCAGCGGATCGAGGGCCTCGTCCCGGACAAGACCCGCCAGCTCGTCGTCTACTGCTCGGCCGGGTCCCGGTCCGCGTTCGCGGCGAAAGTGCTCGAGGAGATGGGGTACGAGGACGTCGTCAATCTCGCCGGCGGCTTCTCCGACTGGAAGCGGAACGGCTTCGAGGTCACGATCCCGCGCGCGCTCTCCCCCGAGCAGCGCTCCCGCTACAGCCGTCACCTCCTGATCCCCGAGGTCGGCGAGGAAGGACAGCAGCGCCTGCTCGATGCGCGCGTCCTCCTGGTCGGTGCCGGCGGGCTCGGGTCGCCCGCCTCCCTCTACCTCGCCGCAGCAGGCGTGGGCACGCTCGGCATCGTCGACGCCGACGTCGTCGACGAGTCCAACCTCCAGCGCCAGATCGTGCACTCCACCGAGCGGCTCGGAGAGCCGAAGGTGCTCTCTGCCAAGCGCACGCTCGAAGGGCTCAACCCCGACGTCCACGTGAAGACGTTCCAGGAGCGGCTCACGTCCGAGAACGTCGAGCGGATCCTGGCCGAAGGCTGGGACGTCATCGTCGACGGCGCCGACAACTTCCCCACCCGCTATCTCGTGAACGACGCGTCCGTCTGGCACGGGATCCCGGTCGTCCACGGCTCCATCTACCGCTTCGAGGGCCAGGTCACCCTGTTCTCCCCCGGGCACGGGCCCTGCTATCGCTGCCTCTTTCCTCAGCCTCCGCCTCCGGAGCTCGCTCCGAGCTGCGCCGAGGGCGGCGTCCTCGGAGTCCTCCCGGGAATCATCGGTTCGATCCAGGCGAACGAGGTGCTGAAGCTCGTCCTCGAGCGCGGAGACTCACTCGCCGGCCGCCTGCTGCTCTTCGACGCCCTCGGCACCACTCTCGACGAGGTGACGGTGCGGAGGGATCCGGACTGCCCCGTCTGCGGAGAGAGCCCCACGATCACCGAGTACGTCGACTACGTCGAGTTCTGCAACTCGCCCGCGGTGTACGACGCATGACCAACGCGAACCTTCGGTTCGCGTTCATGGGGGAAACCATGTTTCCCCCATGCGCCCCCTTCTTCTTGAGAACGTGGGGAACCTCCCGGTTCCCCACACCCCTCCACGGTCATGGGCGACAGGTGCGCCGGTGACCCGCGTTCGCATCCCGCCGACGCTCCGGGCCGAGGTCGGCGGCGCCAGAGAGCTCGAGGCGACCGGCGATACCGTCGGCGACGTCATCGACGACCTCGTCGAGCGGTATCCGTCGCTCCGGTCCCAGCTCTTCCGCAACGGCGACATCGGCACCTTCGTCAACGTCTACCTCGGCGGCGAGGACGTCCGGACGCTCCAGGGTCTCGAGACCCCCGTCGACGGGAGCTCGACCGTCATCCTCCTTCCCGCCATGGCGGGAGGCTCGCCTCAGTAGACGACGAGCCGGTCCCGGTGGACCGCCTCGAGGCCGCGCGGACGACGAGAGATCTCGTCGCGCGCTGCGCCCGCGATCCCCTTGGCGAACGCGTCCCCGTCCGGAGCGACGAGCTCGACGGCGTCGCCCGCCTCGAAGCTGCCCTCACACGAGACGACGCCTACGGCGAGCAGGCTCTTGCCGTCCTCGGCGACTGCTCGGCGGGCACCCTCGTCGACGTGGAGCCTTGCGGCCACCGGCTTTCCGAAGCGAAGCCAGAGCTTGTAGGCGGGTACCGCTTGCTCGGCTGCGGAGAAGCGCGTTCCGCGAGGCTCACCGGCGAGTATCGGACCGAGCACGGAGCTTCCGGCCCCCGCCGCGATGACGCTCGGGATACCCGCTGCGGCCGCCATCTCGGCGGCCAGCACCTTGCTCTGCATCCCGCCGCGACCGAGTGCAGACGCCTTTGCGAGGACCGCGTCGCGCGCTCGAGCGCCGTCGTCCACGAGCTCCGCGCCCGGCGTACCGGGCGCCCGCGTGAAGACGCCGTCGACCTCCGTGAGGAGCACGAGCAGCCTCGCACGTACGAGTACGGCAACCTGAGCAGCCAGGGCGTCGTTGTCGCCGAACGTGATCTCGTCGGTCGCCGTTGCGTCGTTCTCGTTGACGATCGGCACCGCGCCCAGCCCGAACAGCGCGCGCAGGGCATTCCGCGCGTTGACATACGTCGCCCGGTCGGCGACGTCCGCGGACGTGAGGAGGACCTGGGCCGCCTCCAGGCCAACGGCTCCGAGCGCCTGCTCCCAGGTCCGCTGGAGGCGCGCCTGGCCTAGCGCGGACGCCGCCTGCAGCTTCGGAAGGCTCCGCGGGCGGCGATCGAGACCGATCCGGTGCAGGCCGAGGGCGATCGCGCCCGACGAGACGACGCAGACGGGCGTACCGGCGCGAACAAGCTCGGCGATCTCGCCGGCGCGAGCCCGGAGAACTCCGCGTCGAGCACGCCCGCCGGCCCCGACGATGAGGCTCGAGCCGAACTTGACGACGACCGGATCGGTCACCGGCGCTGCGTGCCGTCGCCGACGACCCTGTACTGGCGCAGCCAGAGATCTCGATAGGTGACGGGGCCGCGTGGCCCCGGCGTCCAGTCGACGTTGATACCGGTCTCCGGGGCGCCGGTGAGCTCGAAGCCGTCCGTGAACCGGGTCGTCGCGTGCCAGAACGCGGCCGTGCCTCGATAGCCGTCGAGGAAGCGCTCGGCGGCCGCCGCATCGTCGGTGACGATCCCGGCCGCGAGCCCGGACGTCTCCTCGTTCGCGATCTCGAGCGCATCGTCGATTCCGTCGACGATCGCGATCGTCACCGTCGCGACCCGATCCGGGTCACTCGCCCACTCGTGACCGATGGGCCGGTCGAGCGGGAGCGCTCCCTCGACGTCGCCGCGGACCTCGAGCCCACGTGTTCGGAAGAGCTCCAGAAGCCGAGGCACGAGCTCCTCCACCCCGCGGTCGACGAGGGCGAGGTTGAGCCGGTTGCAGACGCCGAGCCGGTCGAGGCTGTCCTCGGCGAGAGCGACGGCACGCTCGCCGGAGGCGGCGGAGTGGACATAGAGCACGCCACCACCCTCGGCGTGGGCCAGTGTCCGGACGCCGCTCTCGGCCGCGAGACGGGCCAGCGCGGCGGTCGTCTCGCCGCTCCCGCGCAGGATCACGAGCGGGATTCGTCTCGGCAACGAGACGAGTGCCCGCGCTCCCTCCCGGTCGCCCGAGCGGACGAGCCCCACGGCGCCGGGCGGCAGGCCCGCCGCCTCGAGGGCCGGGCGCAGGATCTCGTCGACGAGGATGGTGACCGTACCGAGCGCGGCCGTGCCGGTCCGAAGCACCGCCGTGTTCAGGCTCTTCAGGAGCTGGCCGGCCACGTCGAGCGCGACATTGGGACGGGCCTCGAAGTTGGCGCCCACCGTCCCGATCGGGATGCGTCGCTCGGTGACCTGGAGACCGTTCTCCAGCATCCACGAGCCGGCATCCCGCTCGAGCGGCTCGACCTCCGCCATCGCCTCGAGCTGACGCGCGAGGCTCTCGACTCGCTGCTCGTCGAGCCGCAGCCGGTCGAGCATTCCCTCGTCGAGCCTGCCCGTCGCGGCCTCAACATCGGTCGCGTTCGCGGCGAGGATGGTCGCTCCGCGCTCGCGCGCGAGAGCCGCTGCCCCGCGGAGCCCCTCCGCGACGGCGTCGTCTCGCAGGAAGCGCGTGGCGCGGTTGGCCTCAGAGGCCTCGTGCTCGATCTGATCACGGATCGTCACTGCGCCCCATACTGGCAGCCAAGTCGGCTTCGTCGCGCAGCGGCAACCCGTCGTCCCGTCGGTACGCTCGTGCGCGTGACGCCCCCTGCCGGTTCTCTGCTCGATCTCATCGGCTCGACACCGCTCGTCGAGCTCAGCCGGCTGGCCCCGCACGAGTCGGTCCGCCTGTACGCGAAGCTCGAGGGCCAGAACCCGACCGGCTCCATCAAGGACCGGATCGCGCTGGCGATGATCGACGCCGCAGAGGCCTCTGGCGAGCTCGAGCCCGGACGCCGGCTGCTCGAGCCGACGAGCGGCAACACGGGAATCTCGCTCGCGCTCGTCGCGAGGCTGCGCGGCTACACGCTCACGTGCGTCATGCCCGCGAACGTCACGGAGGAGCGCCGCCGCCTGCTCAGGCTCTACGGCGCCGAGATCGTCGACTCCCCGTCCGAGGAGGGCTCGAACGGGGCGGTGCGTCTCGCACTCGAGCTCTCCGAGGGAGACACGTCGTACTTCATGCCCTTCCAGTACGCGAACGAGGCAAACCCACGAGCCCACTACGAGGGCACGGGGGCGGAGATCGCCGCCGAGCTCGACCGGGTGGACGTGCTCGTCGCGGGTCTCGGGACGGGTGGGACCCTCATGGGTGCGGGCGAGCGGCTCCGCGAGACGTTCCCGGACCTCGTCGTGGCTGCGGCCGAGCCACTCCCGGGCGACCCGGTGATGGGTCTCCGCTCGCTCGAGGACGGTTACGTGCCGCCGATCCTCGACATCTCGAAGCTCGACCGGAAGCTCCTCGTCTCCAACGACGATGCCGTCGCCGGGCTCCGCGCGCTGCTCGAGCGAGAGGGGATCTTCGGAGGGGTCTCGTCCGGCGCGGTCGTACATGCCGCGGAACGCGTCGCATCCGAGCTCGACGAGGGCGTCGTCGTCTGCGTGCTGGCAGACGGCGGCTGGAAGTACCTCTCGGCCGACTTCTGGGAGACGGACGACGTCGAAAAGGCGATGGAGCACTCGGTGTGGTGGTAGTCCCGGACGCGATCAGGGAAGCGCTCGAGCGCCACGCGCACGCCGAACGGCCGAACGAGGCGTGCGGCCTGGTCGTCCTCCGGGACGGGGTCGCCGAGCGCTACGTCGAGGGCCGCAACACCGCAGCTTCGCCCTATCGTTTCGAGCTCGACGTCGATCCCGAGACGTGGTTCCTCGAGGACGAGGGCTACGAGCTCGCGGTGTTCCATTCCCACCTCTCGGCGCCACCGCGCCCGTCCCGGACGGACGTCGAGAACGTGGGGCTCTGGGCCGGCCGCCCGTACCTCATCTTCACCGTTCGCACGGGCGAGCTCGCAGCCTGGCGGATCGAGGACGGCCACATCGAACCGCTCTCTCTCGACAGCGCCTAGCCAGTAGGCCGCCGCTACGCCGCGGCGGTCGAGAGGCCCGACGCCTCGATCGCGCGTCGGGCGAGCGCGTCGTCGTCAGGACCGGGAAGGCCGCTCACGCCGATGGCGCCGACGCGACTCCCGTTCTCGAAAGCGGCGACGCCTCCCTGGAAGAACGTGAAGAACGGATCGAAGCTCGCGCGCTCCGCGGCATCCTCGCGCGCCTTCGCAGCGAGCTCGGCCGTCGAGAGCGCATCGCTCCGAGCAGCGGTATACGCCTTGCGCTCTGCGTTGAGGCGGGTGTCCGGAGCCGCTCCGTCCATCGTCGCCGCAGCAACGAGCTCTCCATGGGTGTCCGCGACGAACACCGAGACGGGCGCGGGGGCACTCTCGATGACGAAGCGCACGGTGGCGAGCGCGTGTTCGAGCCTCACGAACGGAATCCTGACAGCGATAGGCTCACTCGCGCGGGGCCATTGATCACCATGCGAGCAATCGTCATCGAGGAGCCGAACGCCGTCGTCCTGCAGGACGTCGAGACGCCGACGCCCGGAGCCGGCGAGGTTCGCGTTCGCAGCGTGCTCGCCGGGGTCTGCCGCACGGATCTCGACATCGTGACCGGCGCCCTCGACACGCGCTGGGTGCGCTTCCCGATCATTCCGGGCCACGAGTGGAGCGGCGTCGTCGATGCGGTCGGAGACGGCGTGACTGGCCTGGAGCCGGGCCAGCGCGTCGTGTGCGAAGGGAACATCGGCTGCATGAGCTGTCCGCGCTGTCGCGCCGGCGACACGCACCTGTGCGAGAGCTACGACGCTGTCGGCTTCACCCGAGGCGGCGGCTGGGGCGAGTTCGTCGTGGTCCCGGCGCGGATACTGCACACGCTGCCCGACCGCGTGTCCTTCGAGGCGGCCGTGCTCGTGGAGCCGGGCTCGTGCGTCGTCAAGGCGCTCGGGCGCGCGCGGATCGAGCCGGCCGAGACCGTCGGGATCGTCGGAGTCGGCGCGATGGGTGCTCTCGCGATCCGGATCGCTCGCCTCCGCTCGCCGGCAGCGATCATCGCCTACGGGGTGCGCGACGAAGAGCTGGAACTGGCGCTCGCGCTCGGTGCGGATGCGGTGGTGAACGTTGGACGGAGTGACGCCGAGGCCGAGACACGGGGACTCGTCGGCGGCGGCCTCGATGTCGTCGTGGAGACGGCGGGGGCGGTCGCGGCAGTCGATCTCTCGACCCGACTGGCGCGCGAGGGCGGTCGCGTCGTCCTCCTGGGGATCGCGGGTCAGGACCAGGAGCTGCTGCTCCCCGCCGACCGGATCCCACTACGCGACCTCTCGCTGCTCGGCAGCGTCGGCTACACCGCAGCGGCGTGGGCTCACATGGTCGCGCTGCTCCGCGCAGACCTCGTCGATCTGAATCCCATCGTCACGCACCGCTTTCCGCTCGAAGGGTTCGAGGACGCGTTCGCTCTGATGGACGACCGGCGCGGGGTGGTCGCAAGGATCGTGCTCGAGCACGCGCGCTGATGCAGATTACGAGCGTCACGACGGCCGTCCTGGAGGCGAACTACGACTGGACGATCGTCCGCATCGAAAGCGACGACGGCGTCGTCGGCTGGGGCGAGGCGTTCTGCGCGCCGGGCCTCTCGCAGGCGATCCGCGAGCTCGCCCCGCTGATCGAGGGCCGCGATCCCCGGCAGGTCGAGCCGCTCGTACGTACGCTGCACCTCGCCACCGCCCACGCGTCGAGCGGCGGCACCGTCTACCACGCGATCTCGGGCATCGAAGCGGCGCTTTGGGACCTGTCGGCGCGCTCGCTGGAGGTGCCGCTCTGGCAGCTGTTCGGCGGGTGCTTTCGGGACCGCGTCCGCATCTACGCCGACTGCCACGCCGGCGAGGCGCTGACGAGCTACAGCGCGGTTCTCGTATCGCGGCAGCTGCCATGGATGGAGTCACGCGCCGGCGAGCTCGATCGCACCGAGCAGGAGGTGCATTGGGCACCGGCAGAGGCAGCTGACGTCTACACCTCCGAGGCATACGCGAGGCGGGCCGTCGAGATGGCCGATCGTGGCTTCACCGCGCTCAAATTCGACCTCGACCTGCCGCTGCTTCCTGGTGAGGACCTGTACGCCCGAACCATCTCGCCGGCGCAGATCGAAAGGCAGATCGCACTCGCCGAGGCGACGGTCGCGGCGGTTGCAGGTCGGGCCGACGTCGCCTTCGACCTCCACTGGCGCTACGCGCCTGCCGACGCGCTTCGGCTCGCTCGCTCGCTCGAGCATCTGCCTCTGCTCTGGCTCGAGGATCCGACGCCACCGCAAGACCTCGAGTCGATCACACGGATCTCGGCGCGCACCACCACCCCGATCTGCACCGGGGAGAACCTCTACCGGCTCGAGGGCTTCGTCGCGTTGATGGAGCACGGGGGCGTCGACATCCTCGCGCCCGACATCCAGAAGGTCGGCGGGTTGAGCGACACGCGCCGAATCGCGGCCTACGGCGACATCAAGTCGCGGCCGCTCGCGCCGCACAACATCGCGGGGCCGATCGGCACTCTCGCCTCGGCCCACGTCTGTGCGTCGCTCCCGAACTTCCTCGCCCTCGAGTGGCACGCGGCGTCGGTGCCGTTCTTCGACGAGCTCGTCACGCTCGACCGGCCGGTCATCGAGGACGGCTACGTCACGCTGCCCGACGGCCCCGGTATCGGTGCGGAGCTCGATGTCGAGGTTGCTCGGCGCTACGCACGTCCCGGTGAGCCGTTCTTCGGCTCTTGGCCCGCCTCGTAGCGCCGGAGCTCTCGCTACTCCTCGCGAATCAGCGTCGCTCGTCCGATCCTCGGGTCCGTGAAGACGTCGAGCTCGTCGGTGCTCGTGGTCGAGAACTCCGAGACGACCGCCCCCTCCGCCCCGGCCTGGAACCAGTGGAGCGTGTTCGGCGGGATCGTGTGCTGCTCGCCCGGGCGGAGCTCGACCTCGTGCCAGACCGTGAACGCGTCACCGCCGCTCGCAGGTGGCGTGCAGGCCGGATTCGGCGTGGGCTCGCCCTCCGTGTAGAGGTAGACGACCCCGGCGCGGCACCGGAACGTCTCCTCCTTACCCGGTGACTCGCCGACGGGCGGATGCAGGTGCTCCGGACAGGTCTGCCGCGGGAAGAGCACGAGCTCCTTGGCGCAGACGCGCTCCGTGTTGACGTAGACGACGATCTCGAGCCCGATCTCGTCGAGCTGCGAGAGGCCGAAGTCGGCCACTTCGATCGCACGGTGTTCGTCCGACGTGAGCACGATCCCGGCCTCGGCGAGCGCCGCCGCCGCTCGCTCTCTCGCTGCACCGAGCTCCTCTCGCGTGAGCACGTCAGGGCTCCCGCATTGCTCAGAGCGTCATCAGCGCGTAGCCGGACTCGAGCATGGCCTGTGATCGCGCCAGGAACTGCTCGTCGGAGGGCACGTGCCAGCCGAACGAGTCCGCGAGCCGGTCGATCATGTTGAAGAGAGCCGCGACGTGGATCGCGTCGACGAGCGCCTGCTCGCTCACGCCGGTCGCAAGGACGGCCTCAGCATCGGCCCGCGTCAGCTCTCGGGGCCGCAGCGTGAGCGTCTCCAGGAAGCCGAGCGTCGCACGTAGCCGCTCGTCGACCGGGGCAGTGCGCCAGTCCCGCCGGACTGCATCCCAGACTTCCTCGCCGAGCGCGTACGACGCGACCGCGCCGTGCGACCCCGTTCAGAACAGGCATTGGTTGAGCGAGGAGACGAAGCCCGCGAAGAGCTCTCGCTCGCCGGGAGTCCAGTCCGACGGACCCCGCATGGCGAGGTCGAGCGCCTTCGAGAACGGGCGCCCGAAGAGCTCCGGCCGATAGTGGAGCGTCTTCAGGACATCGGGCGGCTCCGCTCCGCGCTGCGTGCGGATGTACTCGAGGACCTGAGCCTCGGCCGGGTCGTGACCGCTGTCGACGCAGTCGAGCCTCATCGAAGCGTCTCGAGCCCGGCGTTCAGCCGCTCGATGCCCGCGGCAACCGCAGCCGACACCGTGTGCTCGAAGATCTCGTCCTCCGAGTAGCCGGCGTCCTTCAACGCCTGGACATCCCCGTCCGTGATCGAGTAGGCACGGTGACGGACCTTCTCGAGGTACGCGCCGAAGTCGGCTGGAGCCTCCCGGTTCGGCACGGCAGCCACCAACTGGGCGATGAGAGCGGTCGTGTGCGGTCGCGAAAGACGGCCACGCCGCCAATACTGCCCGATCGACGACTGCCCTAGGGCGGTCTTCAGCCTCCGGCTGACGGCCCTCTCGTTGCCACGGACGGCAGTACCATGTGCGCCCGATGAGCGCGCCTGCCCTCGCCGGTGGGCCGTCGCTGCTGATCCGGGGCACGCGGTACCCGATTCTGCTGCCGACGGCTCGAGATCCACGCCTGCACCTCGCAGCGGTGATCATCACGTTGCAGGTTCTCGGGCAAACGGCGTTCGGCTTCAACCTGTCGATCGCACAGATCCTCGTGGCGCTCGGCACGTGCGCCGGGCTGCTCGAGGTCGGCATCGCCTTCTTTCGTCAGCGCGTGCTCATGTGGCCCGCGAGCGCGCTCCTCACCGGCAACGGCGTCGCGTTCATCCTGCGTGTGCCCGGGAACGCCGCACGGCGAGTGGTGGAGCCTCCACGGGGCGTGGATCTTCGCGAGCATGGCCGCCGTCGTCGCTGCTCTCGAAGCACGTCATCCGTCTCACGGCCGGCACATCTTCAATCCCGTCGAACTTCGGGCTCGTCGTCTGCTTCCTCGCGCTCGGGAAGGTCCGCGCCGAGCCGCTCGACTTCTGGTGGGGGCCGATGTCGCCGTGGATGGCGCTGGCAGTCTGCGTCATCGTCGTCGGTGGGTTCACCATCCTCACGCGGCTCCGCCTGCTCGCGGTCGCAGTGGGCTTCTGGCTGACGTTCGCCGCGGGGATGGCAGTGCTCGCGGCCAGCGGACACTCGATGACCGCGCGCTGGCACGTCGGGCCGATCACGGGCTGGGAGTTCTGGTGGCTCCTCGTCACCTCGCCCGAGATCCTGATCTTCCTGTTCTTCATGATCACCGACCCGAAGACGATTCCCGACGGGACGACGTCGCTCGTCTCGTATACGCGGTCGGAGTCGGGCTGCTGGCGACCCTCTTGATCGCCCCCCAGACGACCGAGTTCGCGACGAAGGTCGCCGTGCTCGACGGCGCTCGCGCTCGTCTGCGCGGCGCGAGGCGTCGTCGAGCTCGTCGGCCCGAGGGACGGCTGACGCTGCAGGGCGTCGCCGGCCGCGACGACGCCTCGTCGCGGCGGGCGCCGCTCTCGTCGGTGCGCTCGCGTCCGCGGCCTGGTCGTCGTCGCGGGGATCCCTGCTCGTCCGGACCCGGGCTCGCGTCCGCTCCCGCGGACGCGACAGGGCCGCTTCCCGCTGTCACCGTCGTCGACTACGGGCGGCGTCGCGGGAATCGACGACCGCTCCGCGCAGACGATCGCCCGCGACATCGTCGTCGATCTCGGTGCCGAGTCCGACGCGCTCCGACGCGCGATCCGGAGCGTGCAGCGGCCGGTGCCAGCGGGCACGTGGCTCGCGTCGCTCTGGCGGCAGATTCGGCGATCGCCACGGGGCGACCGATCGTCGTGGCGACGTACCAGCTCCAGCACGTGCAACTCACCCTCCAACGCGGGCACGTACCAGAGGCCCGCCGACCGTCGCTGCCCACCTCGAGGGCACGATGGTCACGTCGACTATGGCGAGATGCGGCAGCCGATCGTCGAGCCGCGCACGATCCCGAGCCCTTCCGAGCGGACGTGCGAGCTCGCGCTCGAGGACGGCCGCTATCGTCATCGTCGGCTCCGAGGGCGGCCTCGCTCGCAGACGACGCCTGACTGCACCCGGTCCCCGAGCGGAACGCTCGGCGGCACGTCGTTCGTGAACGTCGCCCACCAGGTCGGTCTCGACTTCCGCCAGGGCGCATTCCGCTTCGGCGTGTCCAACGACACGACGGCGATGATGGGCGGCGGGCTCTGCTGGCTCGACTACGACAACGACGGCTGGCTCGACCTCTTCGTCGTCAACTCGTACGCCGGACCGACATCGCCCCCTGGGAGGCCAAGGGCGGCCTCCCGCGGAGCGCGCTCTACCACAACGTCGGGGGCACCTTCGAGGACGTCAGTCGACGCGTCCGGAGCGGACCTCCCCGTTCGAGGAGACGGCTGCGTCGCCGCCGACTTCAACGGGGACGGTCACACCGATCTCTACGTGACGGTGCGGGCAACGTCACGGACTCGTACGACGCACTGCTCTGGAACAACGGCGACGGGACGTTCACCGAAGGCGCCCAGCAGGCGGGAATCACAGCACTCGGCTGGCACGCCGGCGCCGCCGTCGGCGACGTCAACGGCGACGGTCGGCCGGATCTCTTCGTGGCCGGGCTACACGGACCCGAACTTCGTCGTTCGTCACCTCGGCGGCTTCCCATCCAACCACGAAGGCCGTGCGTGATCTCCTCTACCTCAACGACGGCACCGACGGCGACGGGCACTCGACGTTCCGCGAGGTCGCTCGTCCAGGCGGGCATCGAGAGGACGAACGTCGGCCACGGCCTCGGGCGCATCTTCACGGACTACAACCACGACGGCCGTCTCGACCTGTACGTCGCGAACGACGCGGATCCGAACCAGCTCTACGAGAACGTGCGCGCTGAAGGGCGGGGCCGAGGCCGACCCGGCGCACCTCGGCTTCCGCTTCGACGAGGGCGAAGCGCAGAAGACGTCGCCGACCCGAACGCGGGCATGGGCATCGCCCCGGCGACTTCAACGGCGACGGCCGGAGCGACCTCTTCGTCACGCAACTCCCGCGGGCAGCTGCACGCGGCCTACCGGAGCCTCAGGCGCGAGACGGGCCCGTCGTTCGCCGACGCACGCCCTGAGTTCGCGGCCGCCGTCGGCACGCACTCGACCGGCTGGGGCGTGTCGTGGGCCGATCTCGATCTCGACGGCGATCCCGATCTCGTCCTCGCGAACGGCGCGATCCCCGTCACGAATCTCGCGAAGGACGCCCGGCGCAGTCCAGGTCATCGAGAACGTCGCGAGAGCCGGCAACAGCGGCAGCTTCGCGTCCGTCGGCGACGCGTCGGCCTCGAGCGCATCCTGCGCGTGAACGGCCGTGGCCTCGCGGTGGCGGACTTCGACAACGACGGCGATCTCGACGTCGCCGTCAACTCGATCGGCGGGAGGCTCGTCCTGCTTCGCAACGACGCGCCGAACCGACACTGGCTGGAGGTTCGGCTCGGCACGTTCGCGCCGGGAGCGGTCGTGACGGCGACGCTCGCCGATGGACGCAAGCTCGTCCGCGACGTGCACGCGGGCTCGAGCTACCTGTCGTCGGAGGATCCTCGGGTGCACTTCGGCCTCGGGACCGCGAAGCGTGTCCGCGAGCTCCGCGTCCGATTCCCCGACGGTCGCGAGCTCGTCCGCACGAACCTTACAGTCGACCGGATCGTCGACGTCGGCTAGCGGCCCGAGCGCTCCTGGAGCCTGCGGGCGACCGTGTCGAGCGTCACCGCGGCGAGCAGGATGGCGCCCGTGACGACGTAGATCGTCCCGGTTGAATAGCCGCCGATGTTGAGGCCGTTCGCGATCGTCGCAATGATGAGCGAGCCGAAGAGGGCGCCGCGCACCTCGCCGCGGCCCCCGAAGAGGCTCACGCCGCCGATGACGGCGGCCGAGATCGAGTCCAGCAGAAGCGTGCCGCCCCCGACGTTCAGGTTCACCGACTGCAGCCGGGCGGCCAGGACGAGCCCGCCGACGCCGGCCATGATCCCGGAGATCGCGAAGACGAGGATTCGGACGCGCGCGACGTTGATTCCAGCGCGCCTCGCCGCCTCGGCGTTGCCGCCGACCGCGTAGACGTGGCGCCCGAAGGTCGTCCGCTTCGCGAGGTAGGTCAGCCCGACGAGGAAGACGAGCATGAGGACCGCCGCGAGCGGGAGCCCGAGGGGCTGCGTGCAATTCACGATGAGGGGTGTGCCCTCCGGGCACGCCTTCGGCTTCGTCGCATGAGTGCAGATCGCAACGATGCCGAACGCCAAAACGGCGACGCCGACGACCTTCGCGATGATCGGCAGCGGCCGGATCGCAAGCCCCGCCCGCCGCTTGCCGACGACGCCGGCGAGGACGCCGAGCGCATAGAGCCCGGTGACGGCCGCAGCGATGATCCAGCTGACGCTGGCGGGGAAGTAGTACGTCGCCGTCTTGTTGATCCAGTCGCTCCTCGATGATGATCACGCCGCGAACCTCGAGGACCTTCAGGATGACGCCCTGCCAGATGAGCAAGCCGGCAAGAGTGACGACGAAGGACGGGACGCCGACCTTCGCCACGAAGGTGCCCTGCGCGGCTCCGATCACGGCGACGACGGCGAGCGCCGCGAGGATGCAGGCCCAACCCGGCCAGTTCTGTCCGTCCGGTAGCTGCAGCTCCGCGACGGTCAGCGCGGCGATGCCGCTCAGGAACCCGATCGAGAGGTCGATCTCGGCGATCAGCAGGACGAAGACGACGCCGAACGCGATCATCGTCACGCCCGCCATCTGGAGGATGACGTTCACGAAGTTCGACGGCCGTGAAGAAGTTCGTGGCGGTGAAGCTGAAGTACGCGACGATGAGGATCTCGCCGACGACGACCGGCAGGACGCCGAGGTTCCCCGACTTGACGTTGCCGAGACGCCCGCTGCCAGATGCCCTTGCTTCTCCTCGGCGTCGTCCCCCTCGGGCAATCCGATGCCAGGCGCGACGATCTCGGCGTCCGCGCTCACGAGACGACCTCCGGTGCGGTCTCCGGGATGCCGGCGACCTTCGTCGGGATCCCGGCGGTGATCGCCTGCACGACCTCCTGCTGCGTCGTCGTCGCGCGCTCGTAGACACCCGACGTTGCGGCCGAGGCGAAGGACGGTGATCCGGGTCGCCGTCTCGAAGATGTCGTGCAGGTTGTGCGAGATGAGGACGACGGCGAGCCCCTGCTCGGCCAGCCGCCTGACGAGCTCGAGCACCTGCTCCGTCTGTGCGACGCCGAGCGCTGCCGTCGGCTCGTCGAGGATGACGAGCTTCGAGTTCCACATCACCGCTCGCGCGACCGCGACCGACTGGCGCTGTCCGCCCGAGAGGGTCGCGACCGTCTGACGGATGGACTTGATCGTCGTGACGCGAAGGCCCTTGAGCGTCTCGACCGTACGCTGCTCCATCGCCGGCTCCTTGAGCCGGAAGAAGAAGTCCCGGATCTCGCGGCCGAGGTACATGTTCTGCACGACGTCGAGGTTGTCGCAGAGCGCGAGATCCTGGTAGACGACCTCGATCCCGAGCTTCGCCGCGTCCTTCGGGCCGTGGATGTGGACCTCCTCGCCGTCGAAGAAGATCTCGCCCGGAGTCGTAGCCGTGGATGCCGGCGACGCACTTGATGAGCGTCGACTTGCCGGCGCCGTTGTCGCCGACGAGCGCCATGACCTCGCCCGAGCGCACCTCGAAGTCGACGTCGGTCAGCGCCTGCACCGAGCCGAACGTCTTCGAGAGGTCGCGGATCTCGAGGAGTGGTGTGTCGCTCACGAGTGTCGGGCTCCTACCGAGAAGGAACGGTGGAGGCGTGTCGAACGCGCCCCCACCGCTGCCAGGCACGACTACTTGCAGTACTGCTTGTACTCCCCGGAGCAGACCTCGCTCCGCTTCAGGAACCCGTCCCTGAAGAGCCGGGTGTAGTTCGCCTTGGTGATCGAGATCACCGGGGATCACCATCGTCGGCTGCTTCCTGCTTACCGTTCGGCCGCGTCAGTTGATGACGGCGACTTCTTGCCCTTGAACAGCGCGATGGCCGCCGCTATGGCTGCCGTCGGCGACCTCGTCGGGCACGTACTTGTAGACGGTCATCGATCTGCCAGCCCGAGATGATGTTCTGCACGCCCTGGACGGTCGCATCCTGGCCCGAGAGCGCGATCGGCTTGAGGCCCTTCGCCTTCAGCGTCGCGACCACGGCACCGGCGATGTTGTCGTTCGCCGCGATGGCGCCGTCGATCTTGTTGTTCGTCTTCAGCAGCATCTGCTCGAAGATCGTCTGCGCGTTCGTGGCCAGTCCCACACGGGCACGAACTTCGCGGGGCCCTTCGTGAGCTTGCTTCGCTCTTGAAGAGCGGGTTCAGGATCTTGTCGTTACCGCTCTTGAACCAGAACGCGTTCGCGTCCGTCGGGCCGCCCCAGAGCTCGGCGACGACACCGTCTTGGTACGTGCCTTCTTGAGCGGCTGAGAATGCCCGAGCCTGGATGCCGCCCCTACCTGCACGCCGTCGAACGCGACGTAGACGTTCGCGAGCCCGCCGACGACCGCACGGTCGTAGTCGATCGAGTACTCGCCACCGCCGCCGCGAACTTCTTCTCGATCGCGATCGACGTGCCCTGCGAGATGTCCGTGATGATGGCCACCTTGGCGCCCGCCGACAGGCACGCATCGGCCTGCGAGACCATCTTCTGCGGGTCGTTCAACGCGTTCGTGATCGAGTAGGCCGACGCCCGCCTTGTCCAGCGCCTTCTTCCAACCCGGCGCGTCGAACTGCACCCAGCGGACGGACGACTTCGTGTCCGGCAGCAGGACGCAGATGTCGACGTTCGCGGTCGACCTGGCTGTCGCGCCCTCGGCCACCATCGCTACCGCGACGCCGGCCACTGCAAGGCGAGCCCCACCATCGCGGACTTACGAAAGACTTGCTTCACTGCAGTCCTCCTATTCGTGTTTTCGAGATTCTTGGTACTCGGTGGTCCTTGCCGAGCGGACTCTATTACGAATCCGCGCACGTTTCAGGTCAATGCCGCACGCCTCCTCACGATCAGGCCTGCCCCGACCGGTACGTGACCGCCTCTCGCCTTCCGCTCTCGCTCGAGCGAACGATGGCATCGCACACCTCCGCCGCGCGATAGCCGTCCTCGAACGTCGCCCCGTGCGGGGCGACGTCGGTGTCGCCTGCGATTGCGGCCAGGACGTGGTGCAACTCGTGCACGAAGGTATCACCCCAACCGATGATGTGGCCAGGGGGCCACCAGTGCTCCCAGAACGGATGGCTCGCCTCCGAGACGAGCACCGTCTTGAAACCCCGGGTGCGACCGTCGTCCGCGCGGAAGACCTGCAGCTCGTTCAGACGCTCCATGTCGAACGCCAGCGAGCCCTCGGTCCCGTTGATCTCCCACTGGAAAGCGTTCCGGCGACCGAGCGCGAGCCGCGTCGCCTCGAGCGTGCCGACCGCGCCGTTTGCGAACACCACGGTTGACTCGACCGCGTCGTCCACCTCGCGTTCGGGAATGAACGTCCGCACGAACCCGCCGACCTCGTCGACTTCGCCAACGAGGTAACGGGCGAGGTCGACGACATGGGCGGCGAGATCGCCGAGAGCGCCGGAGCCCGCCGCCGCGCGATCGAAGCGCCACACCTCTGCGGTCGTGTCCCCCCAGTCCTGGAGATAGCGACCGCGGAAGTGCCGGATCTCGCCGAGTTCGCCGTCCTGGATCAGCTCGCGGGCGAGGCGCACGGCCGGGACGAAGCGGTAGTTGAACGCGCACATGTGCTTCACGCCCGTCGCGTCGACCCGTCGCCAGATCTCGTAGCTCTCGTCCGCATCGCGTCCCAGGGGCTTCTCGCACACGACGTGCTTGCCGGCTTCCGCCGCGGCGATCGTCGGAGCCGCATGCATGCTGTTCGGCCCGAGGTTGTCGAAGAGCCCGATCTCGGGGTCAGCCACGAGCTCTTGCCACTGCGTCGTCCAGCGCTCGAAGCCGTAGCGCGAGGCCGCCTCGGCGAGTGCCTCCTCGTTCCGACCCGCGATGGCCACGAGCTTCGGCCTGAGCGGCGGCGGCCACGTCATGTACTCGATCTTGCGGAAGGCATTCGAGTGCGCCTTCCCCATGAACGCGTGGCCGAGCATCCCAACACCGATCTCGTCGATGTGATCCGATGTCACGCGGCCTCCTACCCGTTCGCTCCCGAAGTCGTGCGTGATACTAGGCCGTTCGTCGACGTCGAGTTCGAAGTGATGACGGAGGAGGCTCGAGATGAAGACCTCGCTCGGAATCTGGGCGCTGGGATCGATGGTGACGCGTTTCGTTCCGGGTGGCTACCAGCCGCAGTGGGCTGGTGAGTCCACTGCGGAGCGCGTGCGACGGGCGGTCGACGGTCTGGGAGACCTGATCGACGGCTACGAGTTCCACTACCCCCAGGAGCTGAACCCCGACAACCTCGACGAGGTCAGGGACGCGCTCGAAGAGCACGACATCTACTGCCTGGCGACCGGCCTCCACCTCGACGCGCGCTTCGGGAAAGGCGGCCTCGTATCCACCGATCCGAGCACGCGCGACGAGGCGGTCAAGCGGACGCTCGACGCGATCGACTTCTCCGGCGAGCTCGGCGCGCACTTCATCATCTGGCCCGGGATCGAGGGCTACAACTATCCGTTCCAGACACCGTACGCCGAGTCGTGGGCATGGCTCGTGGACGGGATCGGACAGGCCGCCGAGAGGTGCCGCGAGCACGGGATTCTGCTCTTCCTCGAGCACAAGAACTCCGAGCCGGCCATGAAGATCCTGATGCGAAACATCGGGATGACGCTGCACGTGATCCACAAGCTCCGGGCTCAGGGCATCGACAACGTCAAGGTCAACATGGACTGGCAGCACCTGATCATGAACGGGGAGAGCCTCGGCGAGTACGCGGCGATGCTCGCGGCGGAGGGCTTGCTCGGACACCAGCATGCGAACTCTGGCTGGGGCACGTTCGACGACGACAACATGGTGGGAGCCACCGCGTTCATGGAGACGCTCGAGCTCGCGATCGAGCTGCGCCGGGCGGGCTACGGCAATAGGGGCGAGAGGCTCGGCTTCGATCTCTATCCCGTACACGGAGGACGCAGTCGCGGCCGTCGAGCGGAGCGTGCTGCAGTGGCGCTTCATCGACTCGGTCGCCGAGCGGATCGACGACGCCGCGTTGCGCGAGGCCCAATCTCGCAAGGACGCGGTGCGCGCCTACGAGATCGTCTATGCCGCGCTCGGCGGCGAGTGACGAACGCTCCGACCAGACACGTGCTCCCATGAGCGTTCTCGTCGGCCTGGACGTCGGCACGACCGGCGTGAAGGCGATCGCCATCACACCGGACGGCGACGTCGTGTCCTCGGCGGAGGAGGGCTATCCGCTCATGACACCGCACCCCGGCTGGTCGGAGCAGGATCCCGACGACTGGGTGCACGCGAGCGAGAAGGCACTGGCTCGCCTTGGCGCCGGCGACGCCCGGGTCGGCCTCTCGGGACAGATGCACGGTCTGGTCTGTCTCGACGCGAATGACCGCGTTCTCCGCCCTGCCATCCTCTGGAACGACCAGCGCACGGGCGCCGAGTGCGCCGAGATCGAGGAGCTCGTCGGCCTCGACCGGTTGATCTCCCTCACCGGCAACAGGGCGCTTCCGGGATTCACCGCGCCCAAGCTGCTCTGGCTGCGTCGACACGAACCCGACGTCTTCGCGCGCATCCAGCCGCATCGTGCTCCCGAAGGACTACGTGCGCTCTCCGCCTCACCGGCGAGTGGGCGATCGACGTCGCAGACGCCTCGGGCACGCTCCTCTTCGACGTCGAGCATCGCTGCTGGAGCGACGACGTGCTCGCTGCGCTGGACCTCCCCCGAGAGTGGCTCCCGTCGGTGCACGAGTCGACCGAGATCGCGGGCGCCGGAGACCAGCAGGCTGCAGCGCTCGGCGTCGGCGTCATCGAGCCCGGCACCGTTTCGGTCGTGCTCGGCACATCCGGGGTCGTGTTCGCAGCGCTCCCCCGCTACGCGCATGACGCCGAGGCGCGCGTCCACGCCTTCTGCCACGCGGTCCCCGACACGTGGGAGGCGATGGGCGTGATGCTGAATGCAGCGGGCTCCCTGCGCTGGTTTCGCGACGCGCTCGCACCGGGCACCCCGTTCGACGAGCTCGTCTCGGATGCGGGTCGCTGGGACCCCGGGTCCGAAGGCCTGACATTCCTCCCGTACCTTCAGGGCGAGCGGACTCCGCACGCCGACCCCGAGGCCCGGGGCTCCTTGACGGGCCTTTCGCTTCGCCACGATCGCGGCGCTCTCGTCCGTGCCGTGCTCGAGGGCGTCGCATACGGCCTCCGCGACTCGCTCGAGCTCCTGCGCGAGATCGGGGTCACGCCAGAGCAGGGCCGGGTGTCGGGCGGCGGCGCGCGCAGCCGACTGTGGCTCGAGATCGTCGCCTCCGTTCTCGGGCTTCCGGTCGAGCTCACCGTCGTCGAGGAGGGCTCTGCGTACGGTGCAGCGCTCCTCGCAGGGATCGCTGAAGGGGTCTTCACGGACGCGCGCGAGGCGATCCGGTCGTGCGTACGCGTTGCCGAGACGGTCGAGCCGAACCCAGACTGGACCCACGAGTACGAGGATGGATACGCTCGCTATCGCGCGTTGTACCCGGCCATACGAGGAGCGGAGGGCACGTGATCGATCTCAGCGGGAAGGTGGCGTTCATCACCGGCGCGAGTCGCGGTATCGGCGCCGCCGTGGCGCGAATGCTCTCGGACCAGGGAGTCAGCGTCGGGCTCGCCTCACGCAGCGCCGACGATCTCGGACTCGCGAACGCGATCGGCCTCGAGTGCGACGTTCGCCAACGCGACCAGGTCGAGACGGCGGTTGCGACCACGGTCGAGCGGTTCGGACGTCTCGACATCTGTGTCGCCAACGCCGGGGTCGGCTCGTACTACACGCTGGCGGAAACGCCCGTCGAGCACATCGAGGAGATGATCGACGTCAACCTGAAGGGCACGATCTACGCGATCCGCGCGTCCATCCCGCATCTCGTGACACACGGGGAGGGCGACATCATCACGGTCGCCTCCGAGGCGGGCAGGCGCGGACTTCCCGGCGAGGCCGTCTACTGCGCCTCGAAGTTCGGCCAGGTCGGGTTGACGCGCGCGCTCGACCACGAGCTGCGCGAGCAAGGCGTTCGCTGCACGAACGTCTGCCCGGGAGGCGTTGCGACGGACTTCGCCCTTGCAGAGGGCTACGGCCGTCAGCGGGAGGCGCTCGCGGGGATGATGTCGGCCGAGGATGTCGCAGACGTCGTTCTCTTCTGTCTCACACGCCCGCGGAATCACCGCATTCTCGAGACCGCCCTGCGGCCCGTGACGGAGCAATCATGGGGCTGACCCGATTCGGAATCCTCTCGACGGCCGACATCAACCGCAAGGTGATTCCAGGCGCCAAGGCGTCGGACAAGGTCGAGCTGATCGCCGTCGCAAGCCGCGATCAGGGCAGGGCGGACGCGTACGCGCGCGAGTGGGGCATCGAGCGAGCCTACGGGTCCTACGAGGCGCTACTCGAGGATCCGGATGTCGATGCCGTCTACATCTCGCTGCCGAACACACTGCACCGCGAGTGGTCGATCAGGGCAGTCGAGGCGGGGAAGCATGTTCTCTGCGAGAAGCCGTTCAGCCGCCGCGCAGCTGACGTCGAGGATGCGTTCGACGCCGCCGAGCGCAGCGGACGTCTCCTGAGCGAGGCGTTCATGTACCGCCACAACCCGCAGACTGCGCGACTCTCAGAGCTGGTCGCCGATGGTGCGATCGGCGAGCTGCGGGTCGTCCGCTCCGCCTTCAGCTACTCGCTCTACGACGCGGAGAACATCCGCCTGCGCACCGATGTCGAGGGTGGCAGCCTCATGGACGTCGGCTGCTACTGCGTGAGCGGATCGAGGCTCCTCGCGGGCGAGCCCGAGACGGTCTTCGGTCAGGCGTACATCGGGCCGAGCGGAACGGACTGGGCTTTCGCCGGTTCGATGCGCTTTCCCGGAGACGTCTTCGCTCTCTTCGATTGCGCGACGTGCCTCCCCAATCGCGACGAGCTCGAGGCGATCGGCACGGAGGGCTCGCTCTTCCTCGACGACCCGTGGCACGGCCAGCAGCCGGTGATCGAGCTACGCCGCGACGGCGGGGTCGAGCGCATCGAGCTCGACGCGCTCGACTCGTACCGCCTCGAGCTCGAGAACCTGAGCGACGCGATCCACGGCGAGGCGCCGCTCCTGCTCGGCCGCGATGACGCCATCGCTCAGGCGCAGGCGATCGAAGCGCTCTATACCTCGTCCGTCACCGGCAAGCCCGTCAGTCTCTAGCCCGTCACCTCGAAGCTCCCGTTCATCGTGCTCGCATGCGGGTCACACTGGTAGTTGTACGTCCCCGCCACGAGCGTGACGTCCCAGTCCACCTTCGTGACCTCGCTGACCTCGGTCATCACGTCCACGTCGCCCGGCCCGGTGAGATGGAAGTTGTGGATGTCCGACTTGTCATCGACCGCGATCTTGTAGTCCCCGGCCGGGAGGCTCGTGACCGCCGTGCCGTCCGCGGTCGTGAGCGTGATCGTGAACCCAGGACCGACCGTCGCGAGGAGCTCGTTGCTCGCCTCGGCTGTTGTGCCGGTGGTGTCGGTCGAGGCCCCGGTTTCCGTATCGGTCGCGGTGTTGTCGCTGCTTCCGCCGCAGCCTGCAAGCGCCAGTGCGAGCACCGCGGCGGCAAGGCCGATGACGACCACGAAACGTCTTCCCCTCATGTCGATCCTCCGATCGATCGCTCCCTGTTCCGACCCGAAGATACGTGACGGGACGATCTACGGTTTCCGTACTCTGACCCGATGGACGTCCTCGAGCTCTCGAGCGGCCTCTGGCGCTGGACGACGTTCCACGAGGAGTGGCGAGAGGACGTCGGGTCCGTCTATTGCGAGACGGCGGACGGTGTGGTGTTGATCGACCCCCTCGTCCCGGATGCGGAAGAGGACGCTGCGCGCTTCTGGCGCGCGCTCGACCGGGACGTGTCACGCGTGGGCGGTGACGTGCACGTCCTCGTGACGGTGTTCTGGCACACGAGGAGCGCAGCGGCGATCGTCGAGCGGTTCGGCGCCCGCGTGTGGGCACCCAACCGGGGCCGCGCGGCGATCGCGCGGCGCGCGGGGGTTGTCACCGACGCGTTCGGCCGGGACGACCCGCTTCCGGGCGGCCTGCTCCCGTTCCCGACCGCGCGCGCGGCAGAGGTCGTGTTCTGGATCCCGGACCACCGCACACTCGTGCCCGGCGACGCGCTGCTCGGCGACGGCGCGGGCGGAATTCGGATGTGCCCGGTGTCCTGGCTGCCCGCCGGGAAAGGCCACGCGGAGCTCGCAGCGTCGCTGCGACCGCTACTCGACCTACCCGTCGAACGGGTCCTCCTCTCGCACGGCACTCCCGTGCTCGCGGACGGGCGGGCTGCTCTCGCCGCCGCGCTCGCCGTGAAGTAGGTTGCGGCGGCGATGACCTGGCTCTGGATCCTCCTCGGCGTCCTCGTCCTGCTCCTGATCGTCCTCGGCCTCGGCTACAACCGCCTCGTCAGGCTCCGCCAGGAGGTGAAGACGGGCTGGGCCAACATCGACGTTCAGCTTCAGCGCAGAGGCGACCTCATCCCGAACCTCGTGGAGTCGGTGAAGGGCTATGCGGCGCACGAGCGCGGCGTGTTCGACGAGGTCACACGTGCCCGAGCAGCGGTTCAACAGGCCGGGTCCCCTGCCTCGGCCGCGGAGGCGAACGACGTCCTCACGGCGGCCCTCGGGCGACTCCTCGCAGTCGCCGAGGCCTACCCGGAGCTCAAGGCATCGGAGAACTTCCTGCGGCTCCAGGACGAGCTGACGGACACGGAGGACAAGATCAGCGCCGCGCGGAGGTACTACAACGCAACCGTGATGCGCTTCAACACGGCCGTGCAGAGCATCCCCTGGATCCTCATCGCAAAGCCCTTCGGGTTCCGCGAGCGGGAGTTCTTCTCCGCCGAGGGCGACACCGCGGTCCCGCAGGTCTCGCTCGCGACCGAGCCATGACCCTTCAGGAGCAGATCCGCTCCAACCGGCTCCGCAGTCTCATCGTCATCTTCGGGTTCGCCCTGCTCCTCGGGGTGCTCGGCGGCCTCATCGGGTTGCTCTTCGACCTCTCGCTCGGCGTGGTCGCACTCGTCGGAGCAGCGCTCTACGGCGTGTTCGCGCTCATCCGCTCGAGGAGCATGGTCGCGCGTATGACGCACGCCGAGCAGGTCCCGGACGAGAGCCTCCGTCCCCTGCGGCAGCTGCTCGAGAACGTCTCCATCGGCGCGGGCCTGGCCGTCACGCCCGAATTGCGGCTCGTCGACGACCTCGCTCCCAATGCCTTCGCGGCGGGGTTGCGCCCGGAGACGAGCTACGTCGGCGTCACCACGGGCCTTCTCCGCACGATGCCCAAGCGCGAGCTCGAGGCGGTGCTCGCCCACGAGGTGTCCCACATCAGGCAGCGCGACACCTACCTCATGACGATCGCCACCGTCTTCGCGGGAGTGATCGCGCTCATCGCTGACATCGGCTTCCGCTCGATCGCCTTCGGAGGGCGATCGTCTCGGAAGGGAGGTGCGCTGATCGTCATCGTCGCCCTCGTCGGTTTCGTGCTCGCCCCCTACGCGGCGATGCTCCTGCGGATGAGCCTGTCGCGCCGTCGCGAGTTCCTCGCCGACGCGGGATCCGCCGAGATCCTCAACGACCCCGAGGCCATGGCACTCGCGCTTCAGCGGCTCAAGCAGGACCCGACGACGCTCCACTACGCAGACGTCTCGGTCGCGCATCTCTGGGTCGAGAGCCCGACCGACCGCGTCGAATCGGAGCGCTCCGGAGTCAACGCGCTCTCGAGCCTCTTCAACACACATCCCTCTCTCGACGCGAGAATCGCTGCGCTCGAGGACGCAGGTGGCTTCAAGCTGGCGGGCGAACTCGCGCAGGACACGCCTTTTTCAGCCGAGCTGGGCCTCACCTAGTCGCGCATGTCCCCAGACGGGGTCATTCGATCCCTCACGTAAGGGGCCGATCCGGTCGATAACCGTTTGGCCGTGAAGCTCGCGCCCTTCGGCCGGCGCAGTCGCGCCGCTGCCCACGAGAACTCGGCCCTGAGTCCACTCGAGGCCGCACTTCAACCTGCTCTCGAAGACGGGCGCTGGCAGGTTCCCAACCGCTTCAACTTCACCCGGGACGTCGTCGAGGTCCTCGCCGAGGATCCCAAGCGACGGGCACTCATGCACCTCGGCTCCGAAGGAGTCATCGAGCCGCATTCGTTCCACCAGCTGGCCGAGTCGGCAAGCCGCTGGGCGGCTCAGTTCCGTGCACACGAGGTACGACACGGCGACCGCGTGCTCGTGCTGGTCGCGAGCAAGCTCCACTGGCTCGAGGTGATGCTCGCCGGCATCAAGGCCGGTGTCGTGACCGTACCGTGTCCCCACACGCTGTCGGCTGCCGCACTCGACATCCGGATCGCGAGCACGGGGGCGAAGCTGGTCGTCGCAAATCGAACGGTGGAGGTCGAGCGGGTCGAGTCCGCCGACCGACCCGCGGTCCTGTACGTCGAAGACCAGGACGACCTGCCGCTGCGTCACCTCGGTGAGGAGCCGTCGGCAGACACGTCCTCACGTGACCTCGCATTCGTCCTGTCGACGTCGGGAGCCGCCTACGGGCCGCACGGCGTCACGCACACGCACGCGGCGGTGTACGCGGCGCGCGCAGAGGCCGAGCACTGGCTCGATGCCGGCCCGCACGACGTCGTCTGGTGCACGTCCGACACCGGCTCGGCGCTCACCGTCTGGAACGTGCTGCTCGGGCCGTGGTCACGAGGGGCGGAGATCGTCTGCCACGACGGGCCATTCGACCCGGAGGAGCGACTGGACCTCATTCGCAGGCTCGAAGTCACCGTCCTCTGCCAGTCACCCCTCGAGTACCAGGGGCTTGCCGAACTGGGCGATGACGTGCTTCGCCGCCATCGGCCCCCGGCCCTCCGTCGGATGGTCTCTACGGGCGACTCGCTGAACCCTGACGTTGCGGCGGTGTTCGAGGACGCATGGGAGATCGCCATCCACGACGGCTACGGGCAGGTCGAGTGCGGCACGGTCGTGGGGTACACGGGCGACGACGCCCCGAGGCCAGGGTCGATCGGGCGTCCCCTTCCGGGCCACGACGTAGTCGTCGTCGACGCGAACGGCAACGAGCTCCCCCCAGGTGCCGATGGAGATCTCGTCGTTCGCGGTCAGTCGCCGATGCTCTTCGCCGGCTACTGGCAGGCTGCTGACGAGACCAAGGCCGTGTACCGCGGCGACATGTACGTCACCGGCGACGTCGCGACCCGCGACGAAGACGGCTACATCCATCTCCTCGGACGTTCCCAGGACGTGATCACGAGCGGAGGAAACCGCTTCAGCCCTGCCGAGGTCGAAGACGCATTGCTCGGCTACGACGTCGTCGCCGACGCAGGCGTCGTCGGGAGTCGCGATCTCGAGCGTGGCGGGCAGTTCGTCCGTGCGTTCGTCGTCCTCTATCCCGACGTCCGGGCTCGGACCGGCTCGTCGCCGAGATCCGGCAGCACCTCAGGAAGTCGCTTCCCGAGATCAAGGTGCCGCGCGAGGTCGAGTTCGTCGACGTGCTGCCTCGAACGCTGAACGGCAAGCTCCGGCGCCTCGAGCTGCGCGAGCGCCCTGTCGTCCGCGCGCAGCCGGCGTGGCCGGAAGACCATCCCCGCGCCTGGAAGCCCCAACCGGAGATCGCGCCCGAGCCGGAGCCGGTGGTCGTCGAGATCCCGGAGGAGGACGAGGAAGAGGAGCTGCTACCGGACTACGTCGTGCCGCGCTCGCAGACGCTCGCCGCGCACCTCGACGTCGAACCTGCCGTCGACGCCGACACAGACGCCGAAGACGCCGAGCTGCCCGACTACATCGTCCAGGACGTGGATCCCGAAGAGCTGCTTCCGGACTACGTCGTCTCCTTCCTCAAGTCCGAGCCGCTTCCCGAGATCGAGCATCCCCCGCAGATCCCGGCTCCGCGCACGGGGCTGCCGAAGCTGCCCCGGACGGATCGTTCGAGACGAAGCCCGAGCCGAAGCTCGACCCGCGACCCCAGGCCATTCCCCAGCAGCACCTGGAGCCCATCGTCTTCACGCAGCCCGACGAGGGCCTGCCGAAGATCGAGGACCCGCTCGCGCCGCCGAAGAAGCCGGCGTACACCGTGATCCCGAGACCGATCGAAGAGCTCCACCCGTACAGCACTCGCGTCTCCCAGCCGGCGTCACCGAGACCGAAGATCGAGCCCCCACCGAAGCCGGAACCGGAGCCCGAGCCCGCGCCCGCGCCCGCGCCGGAGCAGGTCGCGGCGCCCGAGGCCAAGCCTGAACCCACGCCTGCTGAACCCACTCCTGCGCCGAAGGCGACCCCTGCTCCCGCCAAGGCATCGGCGCCAGCATCACCCCCGGCACCACCCCCGGCACCATCCCCGGCTCCACCCCCGGCTCCACCCCCGGCTCCAGCTGCTGCGCCGCCTCCGGCGCCGAAATCCAGACCGGCCCCGAAGCCGAAGCCCGCGGCGAAGGCCACGCCTGTGCCGCCAAAGGCTCCGCCGAAGCCCGCTCCGCCGGGGCCTGCCGCGAAGATGGATCCACCCAAGCCGGCCGCAACGCCGGAGCCGCCGAAGCCCGCGCCACCGAAGCCCGGGCCACCGAAGCCTGCAGCGAAGGCCGACCCACCCACGCCTGCGCCGAAGCCCCCGCCGAAGTCGAAGGCGACTCCGAAGCCACCGCCCAAGCCAGTCGCGAAGGCGGTGCCCAAGCCCGCTCCCAAGCCAAAAGCTCCGCCGAAGCCGAAGGCGGCTCCAAAGCCGCCCCCGAAGCCTCTGCCCGCTACGCCGACGCCTCCACCTGCTCGTTCGCCGGCACCGCTCTCCCCGACTCCTGCCAAACCTGCGCCGAAGCCGGCACGCGTCGCCGCCGAGAAGCCGCCCGAGCCCGCGATCGACGAGGGGAAGCGCGGTCGCCTCGGACGCAAGCGCAAGAAGACCGCAGAGCCCGTCGCGCAGGCCAAGCGGTCCCGAGTCCAGAAGTCGTCCCCGGAGGCGGGGATGGAAGAGCAGGACGTCACCTTCATGCAGGACCTGTCCTCGCGCCTCAGCGCGTACAGCGTCTCGCCCGACGAGCCAGTTGCCTTCCCGGGGCCCCCGCCCGCAGCACCGGAAGAGAACGGCGACCGCGACGCCGAGCTCGAGCTCGAGCCCAAGCCGGACTATCTGAAGTAGAGCTCAGGTACCTGAAGTAGCGCTCAGGCGGCGTGGCGCCGCTCGATGCCCTCGAGCACCGAGGCGAGCTCTTCGAGGCTCGCGACGTTGTGCCCGGGCAGGAAGCGATCGACGAACGGGAGTGCCGCGCGCATCCCTCCTGCAAGCGGCTGGTACTCGGGGTCACCCTTCAGCGGATTCACCCAGACGACCGCATACGCGGCCCGAGCGAGCTTCGCCATCTCGCGTGCGACGAGCTCGTTGTCCTCACGCTCCCAGCCGTCGGAGACGATGACGATCACCGCGCCGCGGGAGAGCGCACGACGCCCGTAGACGTCGTTGAACTCCTTAAGCGACGCACCGATGCGCGTCCCGCTACCCCAGTCGACGGCCACGAGTGTCGCGCGGGCAAGCGCAGCCTCTGGGTCACGGGTCTCGAGATCGCTCGTGAGCTGCGTGAGCCGCGTCCCGAACCCGAAGGCCTCCACCCCGCTGCCGCTGCCGACGATCGCGTGCAGGAAAAGCAGGAGCGCGCGGGCGTACGAGTCCATCGAGCCGGAGACGTCACAGAGGACGACGAGCTTTCGGGGAACCGCCTTGCGCGCCTTCCACGCCTGGTCGACCGGGTCACCGCCGCAGCGCAGCGACCGGCGAATGAGCCGGCGCATGTCGAGCTGGTCTCCTCGCGGATCGGGAGCTCGCCTTCGGGATCTGCGACGCGGCCGCGAGCGGGCGATCGCCGCCAGCAGCCGACGTGCTCGCTCGAACTCCTCGGCCGTCATCTCCGCGAAGTCCTTCTCGCGGAGGAGCTCATGAGCGGACGCGCCGAGCTCCAGGGGCCGACCGTTCGGATCCGGATCGGCGGCCTCGCGATCGGAGGCGATAGTGAGGCTCACGACGTTCTCGTCCTGGCGTCGCTTGTCCTTCTCCCGGACGAGCGGCGCGATCGGCCCGCGCATGAACCACGCCACGAACGCTCGGTCGAAGAGCTCGAGCTCGTCGTGACGGGAGACGAGCGTCTGACGCAGCGTGAAGTAGACGTCCTCCTGGCGCGTGAGCTCGACCGCTCCGAGGCCTCGCACAGCGTCGGCGACTCGCCCCGGCCCGACCTCGATGCCGACCTCGCGCAGCACACGGCCGAAGGTGACGACGTGCCGCACGATCGCCGTTCCTGGCATGAGGCGCGTCCTACCGATCTGCCGTCGCGCGGGCTTCTTCGATGAGACCGACGAGGGTCTCGTCGCGCACGGTCTCGATGTCCTCGCGGTACTTCAGCACGGAGCCAAGCGTCTGCTCGACGACTTCGGCGTCGATCTCCTCGCGACCGAGAGCCGCGAGTGCCTGCGCCCAGTCGATGGTCTCGGCCACACCTGGAGGTTTTGCGAGATCGAGGCCGCGCAGGCCGCGAACGAACGCCGCTGCTTCGGCAGCAAGGCGCTCCGGGATCCCGGGGACGCGCAGCCGGACGATCTCGACCTCGCGGTCGAGAGACGGGTGCCCGATCCAGTGGAACAACGTCCGCCGCTTCAGCGCGTCGTGCAGCTCACGCGTCCGGTTCGAAGTGAGCACGACCGCCGGCTTGCGCCGCGCCTTGATCGTCCCGAGCTCGGGGATCGTGATCTGGAAGTCCGAGAGGATCTCGAGCAGGAACGCCTCGAACTCCTCGTCCGCGCGGTCGACCTCGTCGATGAGGAGGACGACCTTCTCGTCCGTGTCGATTGCCTCGAGGAGCGGACGGCGAATGAGGAACTCGGCGCCGAAGAGCTCGTCCTCGGAGACGGTTCCCTCCTGCGCCGCACGGATGTGGAGGAGCTGGCGCGGGTAGTTCCACTCGTAGACCGCATGTGAGACGTCGAGCCCCTCGTAGCACTGGAGCCTGATCAGCCGTGCGGGGAGCGCCTGCGCAAGCGCCTTCGCTGCCTCGGTCTTTCCCACTCCCGCCTCGCCTTCGAGCAGCAGCGGCTTCTCGAGCGCAAGCGACAGGAAGAGCGCGGTCGCAAGCCCGCGGTCAGGCAGGTAGTCGGCCGCGCGCAGCGCTCCTTCGAGGTCGTCGATCGTGCGAAAGCCCACCGTCGCAGTCTAGAGACGATGTGCCGAGAGACCGGCTTCGGCGCCTTACGCGGCGACGACCGCGCTCAGATACGTGCGCTGCGAGGCGGAGCCGGCGGCGTTCGTGGCGGTGACGAGCGCGTACACCCTGAATCCGACGTCTGCCTCGGTGAGCACGTAGCTCTGTGCGGTCTCCTCGCCGATCGTCGCGCAGTTCGATCCGCTCGTGTCACAGCGGCGCCAGGAGAAGGCGTAGGTGATCGGCGCGGTCCCGGTCCAGGTGCCCGTCGACGTGGTCAGCCTCTGACCGTCTCGGGCCGTTCCCGAGAGCGCCGGGCGCACCGTGTTGACGGGTGGTGCCCCGAGCACCGTCCCGCTCAGGTAGCTGCGCTGCGAGGCGGAGCCCGCGGCGTTCGTGGCGGTGACGAGCGCGTACAGCTTGGAACCGATATCTGCGGGGACGATCACGTAGCTCTGGGAGTTGGCAGCGGGGATCGTCACGCAGTTCGAGCCGCTCGCGTCGCAGCGGCGCCAGGAGAAGGCGTAGGTGATCGGCGCGGTCCCTGTCCAGGTGCCGGTGGAGGTGGAAAGTGTCTGGCCGTCCCGAGCCGTTCCCGAGAGCGCCGGTCGAACGGTGTTGACGGGCGGCGCCCCGAGCACCGTCCCGCTCAGGTAGCTGCGCTGCGAGGCGGAGCCCGCGGCGTTCGTGGCGGTGACGAGCGCGTACAGCTTGGAGCCGACGTCTGCGGGGATGATCACGTAGCTCTGGGAGTTGGCGGCGGGGATCGTCACGCAGTTCGATCCGCTCGCGTCGCAGCGGCGCCAGGAGAAGGCGTAGGTGATCGGCGCGGTCCCGGTCCAGGTGCCGGTCGAGGTGGTGACGGTCTGACCTTCCCTGGCGGTTCCCGAGAGCGCAGGCCGGACGGTGTTTACGGGCGCGACGAGCGACTGATCGAACGTGACGATGTGCACGCTCGCAGTGGGGTCGAGCGCGCGATCCAGGTAGTAGAGGCTTCCATCGGCTCCGACCTTGATGTCGACCGGCTGGCCGGCGTCACCGGGGGCGATGAGTGTCGACACCATCTTTGTCGAGACATCGACGCTCTTGACCCAGCCCCCGCAGTAGTCGGCGAAGAAGTAGTCGCCGAAGTACTCCGGTGGGAAGTTGACGGCGGGCGGGTTGTAGAACGCACCGCCCGTGATCGCGCATCCGTCCGAGTGCGTGTACGCGTGGAACGGGGCGTGATAGCTCGGATTTGTCGTCGGGCCCTCCGTGGAAGGCCACCCGAAGTTGAACCCCGCGTTCGACCCGTCGTTCGGCCCGATCCAGGCCTCGTCGATCTCTTCCCACGTGCTCTGGCCGACGTCGTTGACGAACATCCTCCCGGTTCCGGGCTGGATGTCGAACGTAAACGGGTTCCGCAGCCCGAGCGCCCAGATGGCCCGGTAGTTCCCGGTCGTCGATCCGTAGAACGGATTGTCGGTGGGGACCGTGCCATTCGAGTTGAAGCGGAGGATCTTCCCCGCGAGGCTCGTGAGCGACTGGGCGTTGCTCCCGTTGTGGCTTTCGCCGACCGCGACGTAGAGCTTCCCGTCGGCGCCGAAGTGGAGCGCGCCGCCGTTGTGGTAGCCGTTCTCGGAGGGGATGTCGTTCACGATGATCGTCTCGCTCGACGGGTTCGCGCGATCCGGATCGGTGGCCGAGACCGTGAACCTGCTCACGCGGTTGACGATCGGGTTCGTGTTGGCCGTGTAGTACACGTACACGAAGCCGTTCGACGCGAAGGCCGGGTCGAACGTGACCCCGAGCAAGCCTCGCTCGTTGTTCGAGACGACGGGCACGGTCAGGAACGGCGTCGCGAGCAGAGCACCGTTCTTGACGACTCTGAGAGCGCCACCCTGCTCCGCGACGAAGATCCGTCCGTCGGGCGCGATAGCCATGGCGGTCGGCTGGGTCAGGCCGCCGACAAACCGGACGTCCTTGAACGGCGGGACGGTCTGCGCGTTCGCACTGACCAACCTCCCGCCGAGGCCCATCGCGCAGAGCAGGACGAGCACGAGCCCGAGGAGGGCATGGACCGGACGGCGAAAACTTGCCATAGGTGCGAGGCGGCGCACTGGCGAACGCACGATAGCCACATCGACGGCCCGCAGAGGTCGCTTGACACCCGAACGAGCGTTTCGCGCCGAGAGGCAGTCTCCACGACCGTCCTAATCGAGAATCGATCGTTTCTCCGGTCGTAGTCCAACCGGATTAGACTCGGCTCGTTGCTGAACCCCGAGCGAGAGGGAGCGCTATGGCTGCAGCAAGTCTGGCCTTGACCGAGACGACGGAGGTCCTTCGACCGGGCTCCGAAGACGACGCGATCGAGGCTTTCGGAGACGGCACGGACGTCGTCGTGGTCGGCGGCGGGACGATCGTGATCCCGGAATTGACCTACCGACGCCTGCGACCGGCAAGGGCACTGCTCCTCAAGGACGCCGGCCTCGCGGGGATCTCGAAGGACGGGTCGCGCGTGACGATCGGAGCGATGACACCGATCGCCGACCTCGAGGGGCTACCGGCGCCAATCGGGCCGTGCGCGACGAACATCGCCGACCTCGAGATCCGCGGGGCGGCGACGATCGGCGGGAACCTGTGCGCCGGCGAAGGCTACGAGGCGCCGCGCGGCGATCTCCAGGGACCGTTCCTCGCCCTGGGCGCGACGGTGCGATCTGCTGGTGAAGGCGGTATCAGCGATGACCCGCTCGAGGACTTCCTGACCAAGCGTCGTCATCGACTCGCGCTCTCGATCTCGTACGACGAAGCAGCTGCCGGTGCTTTCGCCGGCCTCGACCGGCCGCACACGCACGACTACACGGCGCTCGCCGTGGCCGGGGCGCGCTCCTCCGACGGGACGATCAGGCTCGCAGCGACCGGTGCCGGCACTCACGGCGTACGGCTTCCGTCGGCCGAGGCCGCCGCGGCCGACCCCGAGGCGGCAGGTCAGGCAGCCCTGGGCGACGTGACGCCGCACGACGACGCCCTCGCCTCGGCCTGGTATCGGACGAAGGTCCTCCCCGTGCTCGTCAGACGAGTCCTCACCGACCTGCAGGGGGCGAAATGAACATCACCGTCAACGGCGTCACGCACGAGATCGAGAGCGGCCCGCTCACGACGCTGCTCGACGTGCTGCGCGAGGAGCTCGGCATCACCGGACCGAAGGCAGGCTGCCACCAGGGCGGATGCGGCGCCTGCACGGTCCTCGTCGACGGCGAGCCGCGCCGCGCATGCCTCCTCCCCGTCGCCTATGCGGAAGGTGGCGAGATCACGACGGTCGAGGGGCTCGGCGCACCCGAGAGCCTCGAGCCGATCCAGCAGGCGTTCGTCCACCACTACGCAGCGCAGTGCGGCTTCTGCACGTCCGGGATGTTGCTCGCCGCCCAGAGCTACATCGCACACGGGGGCACGGACGACGCCGGGGCGATCCAGACCGCCCTCGGCGGCCACGTCTGCCGCTGCACCGGGTACTCGAAGATCATCGAGGCCGTCGCCGCGACCGCACGAGGCGACTCCTTCGACCTGACCGAGACCGCCGTTGGCAAGTACACGACGATGTCTACTGGCATGACGACAGGAGGTGCGGAATGAAAGTCGTCGGCGCACGCATTCCGCGCTACGACGGAGTCGCGCACGTCACTGGTCGAACGATCTACGTGGACGACGTGCGCGTGCCCGGCACCCTCTGGGTGAAGGCGCTTCGCTCTCCCCACCACTCCGCGTCGATCACGAGGATGGACACGGGGCCGGCCGAGGACATGCCCGGCGTTCACGCGGTCGTCACCCACGCGGACGTCCCGCTGAACGAGTACGGGCACCTCTCGGGCCTCGGGATACCGGCCGACGAGCCGCTCCTGGCCGTGGACGAGGTGCGGTACAAGGGCCAGCCGATCGCTCTCGTGGCCGCAGACAGCGAGGAGCTCGCCGCGGAGGCGGTCTCGAGGATCGAGATCGACTTCGCGGAGCGACCAGCGCTCACCGACGTGAGGCTCGCCTTCGACTCCGACGCGCCCAAGATCCATCACTGGGGCAACTGGTACACGCACTTCGAGGACGAGATGGACCGTCGCCAGATCCGCAAGGGCGACATCGACTGGGCATTCGCGAACGCCGACACGATCGTCCAGGGCGTCTACCGGCCGGCGGCAATCGAGCACGCTCCGGTCGAGACGCAGGTCTGTCAGGTCGTGCCCGAGCCGAACGGCCGCCTGACGATCTACTCCTGCACGCAGGCGCTCTACTTCTCGATGGGCGTCGTCGCCGCGCACCTCCAGGTCCCACTCAACAAGCTGAAGTTCGTCGGCGGAACGACCGGCGGCGGCTTCGGCGGGAAGGTGGACACGGCCACGGAGACGATGTGCTCGCTCCTGGCGCTGAAGTCGGGGAAGCCGGTGAAGTGGCGCTGGACGCGCGAGGAGGAGTTCCTCTGCTCGTCCACCCGCGCCCCGTGGCACATGGAGATCGCGGACGCGGTGACGAAGGACGGCTGGATCCTCGGCCGCAAGATGCTCACGCTCCACGACGCCGGCGCGTACGCGCGTTTCTCGCCGTACGGCCTGACGAAGCACAGCTTCCACCACACCGGGGCCTACACGATCCCGAACCTCTCGTTCGACGGGTACGTCGTCTTCACGAACCGCGTGCCGACGACGGCGATGCGCGGCTTCGGCGTCACGTCGATCTCGTTCGCCACCGAGACGCACATGAGCCGCATCGCGGATGTCCTCGGGATCGACCCGATCGAGATCCGGCTCAAGAACGCGAACCGGATCGGCGACACGTCGCCGAACGGCGTCGTCTACACCGATCCCTCGACCGTCTCGACCATCCTCACGATGGCTGACACGATCGGGCACGAGACTCGACGCCGACTACAGGACCATGACGAACGAGCCCCGCGCCGGCGAATGGCTGCCCGAGCACCTCGTCGCGCAGGTCGGAAACCCGGAGGATCACTAGCCATGGCCAAGCACGTAGGCCGCGGAATCGCGGCGATCGAGTACCCGACGGGGATGAACCAGAACGGCGACCCGTCGCAGGCGTGGATCAAGGTCAAGCCGGACGGGCGCATCGACGTATTCGCCGGCACGTCCGACATCGGCAACGGCTCGAAGACGATCCAGACGCAGATCGTCGCGGAGACGATCGGCGTCCCCTACGACTGGGTCACGTACGACAACTCGAACACCGACTCGTCGCCCATGTGCACGGGCACGTTCGCCTCGCGAGCCACGTTCGTCGCCGGCATGGCCGCTCTCAAGGCGGCTGCGGAGGTCAAGCACAAGCTGCTCGAGATCGCCGGGCAAGGAGCTCGAGATCGACCCGGGCGACCTGGAGATCGTCGACGGCGAGGTCATCGCCAAGGGCGCGCCGCAGACGAAGATCTCCGTGTCGGACGTCGCCGGCGCGGCGACGTTCAACCACGGCGAGCTGATCACCGGCACGGGTGCCCAGCTCAAGCCGTACGCGGCGATCATCGACTCCGAGTCGGGGAAGGTGGACCTCCCGCCGCACTCCGCGATCTCGTACGCGACCTGTGCAGCAGAGGTCGAGGTGGACGACGAGACCGGTGAGGTGCGGGTGCTCCGGTTGTCGCAGTGCTACGACGTCGGCCGTGCGATCAATCCGACCCTGGTCGAGGGCCAGATCGAGGGCGGGGCCATCATGGGCCTCGGGCTCGGTGTCCTCGAGAACTGCTACCCGTACTACCCGGACGTCGAGCACCGCGGCGGCGCGTTCGGGAGCTACCTCGCTCCCGGGATGGAGGACATGCCGCAGATCGACACCATCATGATCGAGAACCCGTCCGCCGACGGGCCCTACGGAGCGAAGGGGATCGGCGAGATGGCCAACAACCCGCAGCCGCCGGCGATCGCGGCCGCGGTCTACGACGCCATCGGCGTCTGGGTCACGGAGCTCCCGATCACACCGGAGCGAGTGCTCCGAGCACTGGAGACGAAGGCTGCCGGAGGCGGCGAGCCGCGCCGCGACGGAAAGCTCGTCGTGTTCGACGAGGAGCTCTCCGTGAACACCGTCTCGGGCGGCGGCATGCGCTTCGAGGTCCCCGCCTGAGCTCGCCATTTCGGTCCTGGAACGGCGTGGAGCGCCATACCCTCTTCCCCGGGGTGGCAATCCACGCCATCGGCGGCGAGCAGGTGATGCTCTGTCACGTCGTCTACGAGCCGGACACGACCGTTCGACGACACTCGCATCCGACTGCAGAGCAGGTGATGTGGATCGTGGACGGCTCGGTGACGATGACGATCGGGGACGAGACGAAGGATCTCGTTGCCGGAGACGTCGTCGTCGTCAATCCCGGGATCGAGCACGAGCTCTACTCCGAGAGCGGGATGACGTTCGTCGAGGCGCTGGCCCCGGTGCTGCGCGACCACGTGCCGGATGCGGAGCGCGACCTCGTGCTCGGGGCGCAGGGCGATTCGCTGCACGCCGACCGCTAGTGGCGCCTCCAGCGCTAGACGAGCCCGGCGCGCGCCGCCTGTGCCGCGGCAGCCGCTCGGCTCGACTGCCCGAGCTTGCGCAGGATGTTCGCGACGTGCCTGTGCACGGTGTGTTCGCTGAGGACGAGCGAGGACGCGATCTCGCGATTCGAGAGGCCGGAGGCGACGAGGCTCAGCACCTCCGTCTCCCTTCGGGTCAATGGCGAATCGTCGTTCTGCGCGACCGGGTTCGTATCGTCGAGGAAACCTGCGAGCGCCCGTTGGAGATCGCGCTGGTCGTCCATCCACGGCAGGTGAGAGTCACCGCCGAGCGGGACGAAACGTGCATTCGGGAGCAAAGCAGCCAGCTCGCGCCCCCGACCGATCGGGACGGCGCGGTCGCCGCGGCGGTGCAAGACGAGCGCCGGCATCGTCAGCGCCGGCAGGAGCTCCCGGACGTCCGAGGTCAGCTCGAGCTCGAGGCATGAAGCCGCGATGTCTGCTTCGGCCGAGTGCCGCTGGTAGCGGCTGAGCGCCGCAATGTCGTCCCCGCTTCCGTGAGGGACGAACAAGCCGGCAAGCATCTGGGCAGCGAGCTGCCAGTTCACGCGCACGAAGTCGACGACGGAGCGGCGCGTCGCGTCCGGGATGTCGTCACGCGATGCGAAGCCACCGAAGAAGATCACCTTGCGGATGCGTTCCGGCGACGCCGTCGCAAGCCGCACCGTCGCATGACCTGCGTAGCAGCACGCGAACACGGTCGCAGACTCGCCCCCACACGCTTCGCACACGGCTTCCAGTTGGCGGGTCTCTAGCTCGGGGGTCAGAGCGCCAGGAAGCTCGCGATCGGAGAGCCCTGCGCCGAGCTGGTCGTAGCGCACGACGCGATGCGAGACCCCGAGCTCCTCGTAGAAGCTTCGAGCGCGGGGCTCGTCCCACTCCTCCTCCAGATGCGACATCCACCTGCCGCAGAACAGGAGCAACGGCCCCTCGCCCACCGTTGCGTAGGCGATGCGCCGCCCGTCGAGCTTGCAGAAGCGGATGTCTTGTCCCATGGCCCGACAGTGTCGTGGCCCGTTCGGGCCATGTCAAGAAAATGGCCCGCAACGGGGAAGCGGAGACTGCACATGTGCGTTTACCTAGGACATATGCAGTCGCGCTACGTCAACGGGCTCACAATCAGACCGCTCCGAAACGGCGACACGCGTACCGTGGCGGCGCTCTTCGCGCGCCTGGGCGATCGCTCGAGAGCGCGGAGATTCTGCGGTGCGAAGCCCCGGCTGTCCGAGGCCGAGCTCCGCGCCCTTGCGCGCGTCGACGAGAACCATCACGTGCTGGTCGGCTATCTCGACGGCGATGCGGAGCCCGCCGGGATCGCGCGTCTCGCCCGGCAAGGCTCGTCGGCCGAGGTCGCGTTCGCGGTCGCCGATACGCACCAGGGCCGCGGCGTCGGTTCGATCCTGGCGCGCGAGCTCGCTGCGGACGCGCGCGCCGCGGGGATCCAGGAGCTCGTCGCGAACGTGTGCGGCGACAACCCCCGGGTCGTAGCGCTCCTGAAGCGCCTCGGAACATCGCTGAGCGAGAGCTGGCGCGGCGGTGAGCGGGAGCTCGTCGTCGATCTTGGCAGGTAGTCCCGAGCGCGACCTGCGCGCCGCCGACTCGGTCGAACACGCTCGAGGGCCTAGGCTCGCATCGGCTCCCGGAGCGGCGCGTCGCTCTGATCCTCGCCAGTCCACTGGAAGAGTTCGACGACGTAGCCGTCCGGGTCGCGCATGAATACCTGGGTCACACCGTCACCGCGAGGCATCGGGCCACCAACGAGCTCGACCCCGTGTTCATCGAGGCGTGCGCACGCAGCCTCGAGGTCTTCCACCTCGATCGCAATGTGGGTCGCGAGACCTACCTTCACGCTCGCACCCGGATCCGCGGCGCCCGCATGGCCCGTCGTATCGGTCTCCACGATCAGGTGGAGCTGATCCTCCGCGACCGACGGCGAACCACGCGCCGGTGAAGACGAAGTTCGTCGGCCGCGGCACTTCGTCGAGGCCGAGCGCGCCACCGTAGAAGCGCCGTGAGCGCTCGAGATCGGCGACGATCAGCCCGAGATGCTGGAGTCCTTTCGGCACGGCCCCTACCGTAACCGTGCCGAGACGAGAGAGGAGGCGCAATGCCGCTGATCAGGGTCGAGCTCTTCGACTACCGGATGAACGACGACACGAGCGCGGCGCTCATCGAGAAGCTCACGGATGCGCTGTGCGAGGCGACGCACCCGGGCCTGCGCGACCACACCTGGGTGATCGTCGAGGGCCACAATCCCAAGAATTGGGGCCTCGGCGGCAAGCCGTGGCCGGTCGACCAGATGCCGCCGGCCAACTAGCTCGAGCCCCTTCGTCGTAGGATCACGTTCCCCGAGAACAGAGGAGAGACGAATGCCAGTCATCGACGTCAAGCTCTACGACCGCCGCGTGACCGACGAGTCGGTCCCGAAGATGATCGAAGCGCTCACGAACGCGCTGCACGAGTCGAGCGGCGCCGCGAAGGAGCACATCCACGTGATCATCCAGGGCGTGCCGGCCAAGCACTGGGGGCAGGGCGGCAAGCCCGGCGAGTAGGCGCGAGAGCCCTCCGAGCCAATCGAGCCCCGGGAGCCTGCCGTCAGCTACGCCACTTGACGGTGCAGCCGACGGGTGCCGTGTCGGCGACCGGCGCGGGCTCTCCGGCGAGCGCCGCCTCGATCCCGTCGCGCAGGTAGTGGGCGGAGACGTCCGACTCGTCGCGGTTGTCGTCGACTGCGCCGTGGTACACGAGCCTGCGATCGGCGTCGAACACGAACGCCTCCGGCGTGCGCTCCGAACCGAGCGCCCGCGCCAGCTCCTGGCTCTCGTCGTGGAGGTAGTCGAACGAGTAGCCGGCTTCGCGGGCGTGCTCGACCATGTTCTCGAACGAGTCGTCCGGATGCGTCGTCGCGTCGTTCGAGTTGAACGCGACGATGCGAACTCCGCGATCGGCGTACTCGCGCTGCAGCGCGTCGATGCGACCCTCCCAGGCGAGGACGTAGGGGCAGTGGTTGCACGACTGGACGAGGACGAGAACGGGAGCATCCGCGTAGTCGGCGAGTGCGTGGTTGCGCCCGTCGACCCCGGGAAGATCGAAGGCTGGTGGGCTCTCGATGACGCTCATGGAAGTGCCTCCTCGAGTTGCTGACGGCTGGGGACGGGCGAGGGACGACCGTCGGGAAGAACGTACACACGGCAGGTCAGCGCAGGGGGCGACTGGGCGCCCACCGGGTCGATGTCGCGTCCGTCGACCCGGATCGTCGGCGAGCCGGGAAAGGCGAGCTCGACGGCCTCGGCGTGCGTGAGCACCTCGCGCATCTCGATCGGGGTCGTGATCCCGCGCTCGTCGAGCACCTCCTCGAGGAGCGCCTTCGCCTCGGGGTGCGAGGGGCATCCTTCCCAGAAGAGAAGCTCGATCTTCACGGCGACTCGCACCGATCGGCACCGCGAGCTCGAGCTCGACAGGCGCCGCTACCGGGCTGGACTGCCTGCGTCTCGCGCGCGTGCAGAAGCGTGGTCCTGACGATCAGCTTCGCGCGCGCGAAGTTGTCGAGCTCGGTCGGAACCGGCCCGACGCGCTGGCCGAGGGCGTACCCGGCCGCGTTTCGCCCCATCGCCCGATAGGACTCGAGCGTGTAGAGCGGCGCCATGCCGAACAGCTCGAGGTTGTCGAGCGGCTCCAGATCCGCACGGTGGATCACGGTCGTGCCCTTCGACTGGATCCCGAGCGCGATGCCGGAGCCGGAGAGCTCCGCGCCGTCGTGTGCGATGAACGCGACGTCAGCGACGCGGCGCACACGGACGATTCGCGGAACGGCGCCACCGTCGCGAACTCCGTCACAGATCGCTTCGAGCACGTCCCTGTGCTCGAGGTCGTTGATCGTCCTCCGGATCGTGTCCGCGAACGCGGGACCGATCGCGACGACGACATCGGTCGGATCGCTACCGCTCGCCGCGTCACCGAGCTCGACGACCAACTGGTCGCCGATCGACGCATCTCCGAGCAGATCTGCTGGATCGACGACATTCGGCAGCGACTGCAGGAGCGCCCAGCGCTCGCCCTCGAGCCGATAGCCGGTGCCCGGCCCCGAGTAGATGTTCGGGTCGTTCACGGCCGAGTGAACGAGGCCGTCGGCGTCGATCACGGCGGCGGTCTGGAGATAGTCCGCCGAGACACGCTGGCGCTGCATCGAGAGAACAGCCTCGGCGACGTCGCCGAAGCCCCGCCGCTCGAGTGCGAGCAGCGACGTCCAGCCCCGAGACACCGCGCGACAGCAGGTCGTCCGCGGCCTCGACGTCTGCGGCGCGATCCCGATCGGGCATCTCGCTCGAGTCGTAGCCGGTCGTCGCGGCCGCGATCTCGTCGTCGGAGACGGGCGGCAGGCCGAGCTCGTCGAACACGGCTTGCACCGCACGCGCCGCGCGCCCTCGAACGCGGTGCAACTCCTCCTCGTCGACCGGCTCGATTCCCGCGTCCACCTGCCAGTCGCGCTGGATCGTCAGCCATTCGTCGAGATCGTCCGCGTCGAAGTTGCCGCCCCCGAACGTGTTGTCGTGCCGCGGCATGACCGAGTAGCCCGATGTCACGAAGTCCGTGCCGGGGAGGAACTGGCCCATGAGCTTCGCGGTCTTGCGGATCTCCGAATGTGACGCGATCGCGTCGTTTCCGGACGCGACCTCGAGGTCGAGCCAGGCGGCCAGGACGTTCTCTCCGAGGATCGCGCGCGTGCCGCCGGGAACGGAGAGGACGAGGGCGACGCACGAGATCGACCCGTTCTGGACGCCCTGCGAGCCGGCCGCCCGCACCGCCGCGAGACAACGCGCTTCGAGGTAGAGCATGGACATGCCCTGCGCGTACCCCATCAGCGCCTCGGAGCCCGTGCCCGACGTGAATCGCACCTTCACTCCACGCGAGGCGTACGCGGCGCCGAGGAACGCCTTCGACCACGGCGTGTCGTCGCCGTCGACGAAGACCGGCTCCGTCCCGTAGACCGACAGCGTCTCCGCGTACGTGACCAGGCCCCTGATCGCGAGCTCGAGGTTCCGGCGTTCCTCGACCGCGCACTGCGTCATGACTCCCGGGCGGCCCGTCTGCGAGCCCACGAGGAGCGCAATGGCGTTCAGCGGCGCATAGCGCGCGACGCCGACCGTGGTCTCGATCTCGGCGAATCCGCGCCGCGCCGCCTCTGCGGCATCGGCGGCCAGCAGCGCCGGGCTCTCCTTGAGATTCGTGACGTGCGCCTGGTTCGCCGGAGCGCGACGGGCGCGGAGCTTCTTGAGCGCGAGCATGAGCTCCACGGGGTCGAGGAGGCCGATGACGCGAGCGAGCTTCGCCGGCGTGAGGCCACGCGCGAGGCGGACGAGCTCCGAGCGCGGCACTCCCACGTCCACGAGCTTGCGTGCGAGCTCTGCGTCGTCCAGCGACATCGCCTCGGTCGCGACCTCGAGATCGAGCCCGTGTGCGACGACGAAGCGGTCGATCACGTCGAAGTCCGCTGCCGCACGCCCGTCCATCCGCACGACGACCCCGTTCTCGACGAGGAGCTCCGGCTCCGGGTCGTTCGGCCCGCCGGATGCGACGAGCCCGAGCTCGGGGAGCGGCGAGACGAGCTGCTCGCGGTGGAGATCCCGCCGGTCACGCGACGCGATGCGCCCGCTACGCATCGGCAAGCAGTCCCCGCTCCGCGTACGCGGCACTCGCTTCGCGCACGAACGACGCGGTCGAAGTCGCGCCGTGGCTCTCGAGGCGCACCGCCCACTCCTCGAGCTCTTCCGCGGTCGCCCGTCGCGGACGGAGCGCCGTGTAGACGGCGAGGAGCAGCTCGTCGGGACGGCGGCCAGCTCTGCCGCGCGCTCGAGGTTCGCCGCCAGCGGCTCCCGGTCGGCCGCGCGAGCGACCTCTGCCTGGAGGCGCAGCGTCTCGGACGTCGCGCGGATCTCGGTCGCGTCGATTCTTCCCGCGAGGAGGTTCTCGAGAGTGACGTCGGCAAGCGGCACGCCGCCGGGCGTCGAAACGAGGTCGGGTCGCCGGGTGCCGAGGGGGTAGTCGCGCGCGGGGTCGAACGACTTCGGATCGAGGCTCATGCGCTCAGACTTTAGGCTTGAGGCAGAAACGTGAGCAAGCAGATGAACGATTATCGATTTTCCGGCCGGGTGGCGCTCGTCACGGGCGGAGCCAGCGGCATCGGGGAAGCCGTCGCCAGGCGACTCGTGGCCGAGGGCGCGGCCGTCGCGACCCTCGACCTGCAGGCACAGCCCGCCGAAGGAATCCTCTCGTTGACCGGGGACGTCTCGCGCTCCGCGGATGTCGAGGCTGCGGTGGCGCAGGCCGAGCTGCAGCTCGGCCCCATCGACGTGCTCGTCTGCTCGGCCGGCGTCCCCGGCGACTCGCTTCCGAGCATGGAGATCTCCGACGACGAGTGGCGGCGGGTGCTGGCCATCAACACGGACGGCGTCTTCTTCTGCAACCGTGCCGTCGGCCCCGGGAATGGTGGAGCGCGGCTACGGCCGCATCGTCAACGTCGCCTCGATCGCGGGCAAGGAGGGGAATCCGATGGCTGCTGCCTACTCCGCGTCCAAGGCCGCGGTCATCGGGCTGACGAAGGCGATCGGCAAGGATCTCGCGCGCAGCGGCGTCCTCGTGAACTGCGTCGCGCCTGCCGTCATCGAGACGCCGATCCTCGAAGGCGTCTCACAGGCGCACATCGACTACATGGTCGAGCGCATCCCGATGGGACGCATGGGGAGCGCCGAGGAGGTCGCGGCGCTCGTCTGCTGGCTCGCAAGCGAGGAGTGCTCGTTCTCGACGGGTGCGACGTACGACATCTCGGGCGGGCGGGCCGTGTACTGATGAGGCGTCTGCGATTCAGTGGCCCGAACGGCGTCGAGGAGGGAGCTGTCGAGGAAGGCACCGTCCTCACGCGCAACGGCGAGCACATCGAGCCGCTCGACCTCGATCGACTGACGCTGCCGTATCCCTACGAGCTCTTGCTCCCGCTCGAGCCGCCGGAGGTGTGGTGCGCCGGAGTCACGTACGAACGCTCGCGCGACGCTCGCATCGAGGAGAGCGCGGCCCGCGACGTCTACTCGCTCGTCTACGACGCCGAGCGTCCGGAGCTCTTCCTGAAGGACGCGGCCTGCCGTCGCACCGTCGGCCCGGGCATGCCGGTCGGCGTCCGCTCGGACTCGGCCTGGAACGTCCCCGAGCCGGAGATCGGGCTCGTGCTGGGCGAGGAGGGCACGATCGCAGGAGTCACGATCGGGAACGACGTGTCGTCCCGCGACATCGAAGGTGCGAACCCGCTCTACCTGCCGCAGGCGAAGGTCTACGCGGGCGCGTGCTCCCTCGGCCCGGCCGTCGTCTCCCCACCCCCGGACGAGCCGCTCGAGATCCGCATGCGGATTCTCGACGCCTCCGGAGCGGTGCTCTTCGAGGGAGAGACGTCGACGCTGCGCATGAAGCGCACGTTCGAGGAGCTCGTCGAGTACCTGGTTCGCGACAACCCCGTGCCGCCTGGGAGCGTCTTGCTCACGGGCACCGGCCTCGTCCCCCCGGACGACTTCACCCTCGAGGAAGGACACGTCGTGGAGATCGCCGTGCCCGGGATCGGCATCCTCGCGAATCCGGTCGTCCTCGCCTCGAGTCTCGTCGAAAGGAGCGCCGTCCATGTCTGACACCGTCACCGGAGCGCCCGCGAAGAACTACGTCGCCGGCGAGTGGCACGAGAGCGCAAGTGGCGAGACCTACGAGAAGCGGAATCCCTGGCGGCCGTCCGAGGTCACGGGCCTCTTCCCTGCATCGGATGCCGATGACGCACGCGCGGCCGTCGATGCTGCCCACGCGGCGTTCCCGGCCTGGTCCGCGCTCCCCGCCGCCCAGCGCGCCGCCTTCTTCGGCAAGGCCGCGAACGCCATCGAGGCTCGAGCCGAGCAGGTGGCGCAGGACATGACCGCCGAGATGGGCAAGCCGCTTCGCGAGGCGCGGCTCGAGACGCTCCGGGCGGCGACGATCCTCCGCTACGCCGCGGGCGAGGCCTGGCGGCCCGTCGGCGACCTCTACGAGCCGTCGGTGCCGAACCAGCGCCTGTACACACTCCGGCGACCGGTCGGCGTGGTCGGCCTCATCACCCCCTGGAACTTCCCGATCGCGATTCCCGTCTGGAAGCTCGCGCCCGCCCTCATCTACGGCAACACGGTCGTGCTGAAGCTCGCGTACGAGTCACCGCGCACGGGAATCCACGTCGCGGAGTGCTTCGCCGAGGCGGGGCTGCCTCCCGGCGTCCTCAACGTCCTGACGGGATCGGGATCGAAGGTTGGCGCCGAGATCGTCCGCAATCCCGGGGTGCGGGCCCTCTCGTTCACCGGCTCGGTTCCGGTCGGGAAGGCCGTGCGCGACGAGGCGACTGCGCGGGACTGCCGCGTCCAGCTCGAGCTCGGAGGGCACAACCCGCTGATCGTGATGGCCGACGCCGAGCTCGACCGTGCGGTCGAGGCGTCCTACGCCGGCGCGTTCTGGTCCGCCGGCCAGAAGTGCACGGCGACACGCCGGATCCTCGTGCAGGACGAGGTCTACGACGCGTTCCGCGAGAAGCTGCTCGCCCGCGTCGCGAGCGGGAAGGTCGGCGACCCCGCCGACCCGGAGGTCGAGGTCGGCCCGGTCGTGAACGAAGCGGCGCTGGAGGACATTCTCGCGGCGATCGATCGCGCTCGCGCCGACGGCTCCGTCCTCGCCGGAGGCGAGCGCGCGGACGACGACGGCTACCTCATCCCTCCCACCGTGTTCGAAGGGCTTGCCGACGACGCCGAGCTCTCCTGCGAGGAGGTGTTCGGGCCTGTCACCTCGCTGTATCGATTCTCGACGCTCGAAGAGGCGATCGAGCGTGCGAACGCCGTGCGGTTCGGGCTCTCGACCGGGATCTTCACGCGAGACCTGCACGCCGTGCAGCAGTTCACCGACAGGGCATCCGCGGGGATCATCCACGTGAACTCGCAGACCGCAGGTGCCGACGTGCACGTCCCGTTCGGCGGCATCAAGGGATCCGGCTGGGGGCCGCACGAGCAGGGCCGGGCCGCGATCGACTTCTACACGGAGACCGTCACCGTCTACCAGGACGCGCCGCTTGGCTGAACGCACGCTGGTGACCGGCGCCCTCGGCTGCGTCGGCGCCTGGGCGATCAAGGCGCTCCTCGACGACGGCGAGGATCCCGTCGGCTACGACCTCGGGGGCGACGACGCTCGACTGCGGCTCGTCCTGTCGCAGAGCGAGCGAGCGCGTGTGACACTCGTCGAGGGCGACGTCACCGACGAGGACGCGCTCGGGCACGCGCTCGACGAGCACGAGATCACGCGAGTCGTTCATCTCGCAGCGCTCCAGGTTCCGTTCTGCCGCGCCGACCCGGCACGCGGGGCACGGGTGAACGTCCTCGGCACCGTTGTCGTCTTCGAGGCGGTGAAGGCTCGTCGCGACCGCATTCCCGGCCTCGCGTATGCGAGCTCGACGGCCGTCTACAACGCGTCCGACCCGTCCCCGGCCCCCGAGTCCGGCGGAACGTCTCCCACGACGCTGTACGGGACCTACAAGCTCGCGAACGAGGGCACGGCACGCGTCTTCTGGGCCGATGACGGGATTGCCTCGATCGGCATCCGGCCGTACGTCGTCTACGGGCCCGGCCGCGACCAAGGGCTGACGTCCGGCCCGACACTCGCGATGGCCGCCGCTGCGAAGGGCGAGCCGTACGAGATCGGGTACGGAGGCACGGTTCAGTACGACTACGCCGCCGACGTCGGGCGGGCGTTCGCCCTCGCGGCCGGTGCCGCCACCGACGGGGCGCACGTCGCGAACTTCCCCGGTGAGGCCGCTTCGATGGAGGAGGTCGTGGCGGCCATCGAGGCGGCGGCGCCCGAGATCAGCGGAATGATCACGTTCGCCGACGAGCGCCTGCCGTTTCCCGAGCGACTCCAGTCGGGGCTGCTCGAGCGTCTTGTCGGCCCAGTCTCCCAGACCACCCTTTCGGAGGGGGTGCGTCGGACCGTCGAGCGCTTTCGTGAGCTGACGAAAGGGAGACACGACGATTCGACGACCGAAGACAGCTAGTTCACGAACGCTCGTTGGGGCAATGCTTCTCGCGTTGCCTCTCGCTCCTCAGCGCGTGCAGCTACGGCGGCCCGGTGCAGACGGGGCTCCCTCCTACGCTCGACTGGCCCTCGAAGATCGAGTGCCCGCAGTCCGTCGACGATGTCTGCCGCGCGAGGCACCTGACCCTGTACGGCACGATCAATCAGCCCAACGGCACCGTCTACGCCATCACGGACGGCCACGACGTGTTCGTCATCTGTCGCTCCGAGGGCGTCGCCGGCGCCACCTGCGAGCGCATGCCTCCGTCGGGCGCGCGGGTGATCGGCGAAGCCGGCGTGTACCGGGTCGACGACGCCTAGCGGCGTCCAGCGGATCGCGTCAGTGGATGAGGGGCCGCAGCGCGTCGCGGGCGATGAGGAAGCCTCGCTTGACGAGCTCCTCGGTCGATTCGAATGCCCGGTCCTCGTGCTCGATCGGAGACGACGTCGTCGTACCCGGCGCGGTAGAGCGCGGCGATGAACCTGTCCCAGCGCACCTCACCGAGCCCCGGTAGCCGCGGCACCTGCCAGCCCATTCCCAACGAGACCGTCCCGTTGCGGTACAGGCCGTCGCGGTCGATCTCCATGTCCTTCGCGTGGACGTGGAAGATCTTCGAGGCGTAGTCGCGCACGACGCGCTCGTAGTCGATCATGAGCCAGACGAGGTGTGAGGGGTCGAGGTTGAGCCCGAACGCCGGACTGTCGACGATCGAGAACATCTCGTCCCACGCGGCGGGGGTGGACGCAAGATTGGTGCCGCCGGGCCACTCGTCGTACGAGAAGATCATCGGGCAGTTCTCGATCGCGATCTTCACGCCACGCGAGTCGGCATAGTCGACGAGCCGCGGCCAGACCCTGCGGAACTCGCGGAAGTTGTCCGGCACGTTCTTCGTCTTGTCGCGCCCGACGAAGGTTCCGACGGTCTGGACACCGAGCCTCGCCGCCGCGTCGATCACCTTTCGCAGGTGCGTGTGCGCGGCGCGGCGCTCGGCCGGATCCGGATGGAGGTTGTTCGGGTAGTAGGCGAGCGACGAGATCCCGAGACCGTGCTTGTCGAGCAGCTCGCGGACCGCGGCCGGATCGAAGTGCGTGACGTCGATGTGCGACGTCCCCGCGTAGCGACGGCGCTCGCCCCCCGCAGCGGGCCAGCACGCGATCTCCAGCGTCTCGAAGCCCTCGGAGGCAGCCCACGTCGCGACGTGCGCCAGCGAGCGCCGAGGGAACGGAGCGGTCAGCAGTCCCAGCTTCATGTGATCACCTTCATCGGGGCACCTCCACCCAGCGGGGTTCGCGGTCGGAAAGCACTACGAGGTCCTCATGCGGCAGGCACCTCACCGGCTGCACGCTGCGTCCTGCGACGCACCACCCGTTCCGTGCGGCGAACGTGCTTCCGCGCCTCCGCGCCGGCACGGGCGGCGTCGCCGGCACGGATGGCTTCGACGATCGGCACGTGAAACTCGGCGAGCTCCTTCTGGTCCCAGTCCGTCCAGTACACGGCGAACGCCGTGGACACCTCGATGCCGAGCACGAGCCAGCTCTGCAGCAGCGGCTCGTTGCCCGCCATCTCCACGACGACGCGATGGAAGGCGAGGTCGTGGGCGATCTGCGTCCGCCAGTCGCCTCGCCGGGCGGCGTCGCGCATGTGCTCGACCTCGAGGTCGAGTTGGGTCACGTCCCCCTCGACCCTCAGCGCGGCCTCGCGTGCCGCGAGCTCCTCGAGCACTGCCCGAACCGGGAAGACCGGGAGGAGCTGGGAGTCGTCGACTGCACGGACGTGAGCTCCACGGAACGGCTCCGACTCGACGAGGCGCAGGAGCTGGAGATCGCGGAGCGCCTCGCGAATGGGCGCCTGACTCGTCCCGAGCTCCTTCGCGAGGCGCGTCTCGACCAGGCGCTCGCCGGGCTCGAGATCGCCGCGCAGGATGCGCTCGAGCAGGATCTCCTTCACCTGCTCGCGAAGGACCGTGCGCTCGACGCTCATCGGCGTCAGCCGGCGACGACCGGGTTCGTGAGCTCCCCCACGCCCTCGATCTCGATCGTGACCTCGTCCCCGGGCACGAGCAGCCGCTGCGGATCCCGGAAGACGCCGACCCCCGCAGGAGTACCGGTCAGGATGAGATCGCCGGGCTCGAGCGTCATCGTCTGCGTGATGTGGCTCACGATCTCGTCCACACCGAAGATGAGGTTCGCGGTGGTCGAGTCCTGGAGCACCTCGCCGCTCACGATCGCGCGGATGCGGAGGTTGTGCGGATCGGAAATCTCGGCCGCCGGCACGAGCGCAGGGCCGATCGGACAGAACGTGTCGGGCGACTTGCCCCGCGTCCACTGCCCGTCGGAGAACTGGAGATCGCGGGCGCTCACGTCGTTCGCGCAGATGTAGCCGCGCACGGCCTCGAAGGCGTTCTCCTTCGACACTCTCGTCACCCGTGCGCCGATGACGACTCCGAGCTCCGCCTCGTAGTCGGCCTTCGTGACGAGCGGCGGGATGACGATCGGCTCGCCGGGCCCGATCAGCGTGTTCCCCCACTTCGCGAAGAGGAGCGGCTCCTTCGGGAGCTCGACGCCCTGCTCCTCCGCGTGGTCTCGGTAGTTGAGACCGACGCAGATGATCTTGCCCGGGCGATCGATCGGCAGCATCGACGTCAACCCTAACCGTCTCGGTGACCACAGTTGCGACCGAGGGGTCGGCTGCGCGAAGCTAGCCCTCGATGTCCGACGCACGATTCGCCGACGGGCTGCGCTATCGGATCGAGATCCCGTCCGTGGAAGGGCCCGCGGTCTTCCGCGCCGTGCTCGAGGAAGCGGAGGCCCGCGAGGTCCCGGTCCGGCGGATCTCGCAGGGCTCCGGCGTGATGATGCTCACCGATGCCGAGATCTCCGAGATGGCCTCGCTCGGATCGGAGCACGGCGTCGAGGTGTCGCTCTTCATCGGGCCCCGAGGCGCATGGGACGCGGGCGGCCAGTCGTTCGCGACCGGAGCCGTCGGAGGAGTGGCGCGCGGCGACGCCGGAGTGGAGCAGTGCGTCGCCGAGGTGAGACGCGGCCTCGCGCTCGGCATCCGCTCGTTCCTCGTCGCGGACGTCGGGGTGCTCTCGGTGCTCGGCCGGATGAGGCGCGAGGACGAGCTCCCGCGAACGCTCGTCCTCAAGACGTCCGTGCTGATGCCGTGCGCGAACGGAGCGACCGCCCGGGCACTCGAGGAGCACGGCGCGACGACGATCAACGTCTCGACCGACCTCTCGCCGGCCGAGCTGGGCGAGCTGCGCTCGGCATGCTCGGCGCCGCTCGACGTCTACGTCGAGGTCCCGGACGACCAGGGCGGATTCGTGCGCTACTACGACGTGCCGGACATGATCCGTGCCGCCGCGCCGATGTACGTGAAGCTCGGGCTCCGGAACGCGCCGAACATCTACCCGTCGGGGATGCACCTCGAGGATCTCGCGGTGAAGCTCGGTCGCGAGCGCGTCCGGCGGGCCGCGCTCGTCCTCCGCCTGCTGCGCGAGCGGGCTCCGGAGCTCGTCGAGGGCCGCGGGGACGACCGACCGCCGGATCTCGGGATCCCCGAGCCGTGAGCCAACATCGAACCGACGAGTCGTGGACGAGTCGTCGGGAGCTTTCGTGGACGCGCCAGCCGCGGTCGAGACATCAGTCCCCCTTCGGAGGCGGTTTGGGATTCCACGCGGGGCTCGAATCGTTGTTGCCTGAGTCGGTCAGCTCAGTTGTCTCGCCCTTCAAGTCGACCGTCCAGATCGATCCATCTTGCGAGAAGGCGATTGTCGAGCCATCCGGTGACCAGGCCGGCTCGAACGTATCGGGCCCACTTCGCGTCAGGCGGCGAACCTTCTTGCCGCCGACCCCGACCATGTAGAGGTCGTAGAGCCCGCCGATGATGTTCGATGCAAAGACGATCTGCGAGCCGTCAGGCGACCACGCCGGGTTGATGCTCGTGCCGTGCAGCGAGGTCACCGGACGTGACTCGGAACCATCGGGCCGCATGACCCAAATCTCGCGGACTGGCGTCCCCGGCTGGCGTCGAGCGAATGCGATCGACTCTCCGTCGGGTGACCAGGCGGGGTCGCTGTCGGAGGCCTGACTCCGGGAGATCGAGTGTGCGGCGGTGCCGTCGGCTTGCATGACGTAGATGTCGTCGTCGCGCTTGAACGCGATCTGCTTGCCGTCCGGCGACCACGTGGGGTGTGTGTCGTCTGCACGGGTTGACGTGAGGGCATGCGTCCCGCTCCCGTCCGCGTGCATGACGTAGATGTCGAAGGTGCCTTCGCGCTTGCTGGCGAACGCAATCGAAGCGGCGTCAGGCGACCACGCGGGATCGATCTGGAAGAAGAGCCCGGCAGGCGTCGATGCGTCGTTCTCCGCTTTCGTGAGGCGCTTCTGGCGATTGCCGTCGGCGTTCATCGCATAGATCGCGTAGTCCCCGTCGCGCGTGCTCACGAGAACGAGGTCCGGATTCGGATCTCCGCCGCCGCCGCAGGCAGCGACGAGCAGGGCGACGCAGGCGCACAAGATGACGAGAAGACGGAGGGGCATCATGTCGACGGGAGGCGACCGCGACTAGCTAGCAGCCAGTGGCTCGACACCGAGATACCGACGCTGGAGTTCAGGGTCAGAGGAGAGGTCGGTAGCCGTCGTCTCGGTCGCGATCTCCCCACCGACCATGATCAGCTGGCGGTCGGCGACCGCCGTTGCGACGCCGAGGTTCTGCTCGATCAGGAGGATCGCCAGACCTTCCTGCTCGAGCTTCTTGAGGTTTTCGATCAGGACTTCGATGACCGTGGGAGCAAGGCCCTCGGAGGGCTCATCCATGATCAGGAGCTTCGGGTTTCCGAGGAGCGCGCGCCCGATGGCGAGCATCTGCTGCTCGCCTCCCGAGAGTTGTGCGCCGCCGTTGTGCTTCCGCTCGGCGAGCCGGGGGAAGAGATCGTAGACGCGGTCTGCGGTCCAGCCGCCGTTCGAGCCACGAACGACGGAGATCCTGAGATGCTCGTCGACGGTCAGCGACGGGAAGAGGCGCCTCCCTTGTGGTACGTAGCCAATCCCTGCACGGGCGATCCTGTACGACGGTCGACCGAGGAGCTCGCGGCCGTCGAGCCTGACTGAACCCGTCGCCCGGGGTGGCGACAAGCCCATGATGGCTGCGCAGAGTGTCGTCTTCCCCATCCCATTGCGACCGATGATGGCAACCGACTCGGCACCCATTTCGAACGTGACGTCGTGGAGGACATGCGCGCCCGCGTAGAACGCGTTGAGACCGTCGACTGCCAGCAGCGGCGGGTTGGGACTCGATTCACTCATCGGCACCATGATGTCGCCCGAGATACAAGTCATGGACGAGCTCGTTCGCTCGTATCGCTTCGGGCGTGCCCTCGACGATCACGCTGCCGTCGTGCATCATCGTCACCTGCTCCGCGACGCGGAGCGCGATGTCCATGTCGTGCTCGATCAGGATGAGCGTGATCTCTCGGTCGAGCCCGAGCAACAGGTCGGTCAGGAGCTGCCGCTCTCCGCGCGAGAGCCCCGAGGCAGGCTCGTCGAGCATGAGGATCTTGGGCTCCGACGCAAGCGCCATGGCGAGTGCGACCTGACGATGCTCGCCGTGCGAGAGCGATCCGACCACCTCGGTCAGCTTGTGGTCGATCGCGACCCTCCGTGCCGCGTCGCGAGCGCGACTGCGGATCGCACGGTCCTTTCGGGGCAGGATCACCGGTCGCAAGCGACCGTGTTCGACACCGACGATCGAGAGATAGATGCTGTCCTCGACGCTCATCCCGAGGAGCATGCGCGCCTGTTGGTACGTGCGGGCGAGCCCGAGCTGTGCGCGCTTCCTCGCCGGAACGTGCGTCACGTCTTGCCCGAAGAGCTCCACCGTGCCGGATGTCGGCGGGAGGTCGCCGGATATCAGGTTGAACAACGTCGTCTTGCCTGCGCCGTTCAACCCCAGTATCGCCCGCCTCTCGCCGTCCACGATCTCGAGGTTGACCTCCCGGACGGCATCGAGGCCGCCGAAACGCCGGCCGACCCCCCTGAGCTGGAGGGCCGGTGCGGCGCTTCGAAGTTGAGTAGCGGCCTCCGCCACTACCTCGCTACTTGACGACTCCGTTGACGACCGGTCGCCCCTTCCCGGTCCACGGGAGCTTCTTGTGGGCGCAGGTGGGATACGTCCGGCTCGGCGGCTTTGTGACCGTTCCGCCGAAGGTCTCGTCGACGTACTGCACGACCTTCTGCACCGTCACGACCGCGAGCGAACCTGGAGCCGAGACGTCCATGCGGTACGAGTACTGCTGTTGTAGTGCCTGGTTGTTCTTGCCGAGGAAGATCTTGCCGTACGCGGCGTCCGGGATCGTCGTAACCCGGAGGCGCTTTTGGAGCGCCTTCTGGCCTCCGGAGATGTTTCCCTTCACCGCGATGAGCGCCTTCATCAGTGCCTGGGCGTTGACGTAGTAGTTGTAGGTGAACCCGTCTGCCGCGTGGTCAGACGCCTTTCCGGCGAGTGGCGGGTACTTGTTGAACCACTTGTCGAGGATCCTCTTGTACTTCGTGACGAGGGGTCCCTTCAAGTCCGGTGCCGTACCGAAGCCACCCACGTAGGCGCCGCTCAGGTGCGGGCCAATCGTCTTATCCGCGCCGGACGAGAAGAAGAACAGGTTCCCGATGATCTGCGAGGCCTCGAGCGGCCCGTACAGGTTCTCGAACGCCTTGATCGACGGGACCGTGCCCGTTCCGCCAATTGCCCAGAAGTAGCCGTCCACCTTGTCGGGTGCCGGCAGCTGCTGCACGAACGACGAGTAGTCGGTCGTGTTGAGCGGGGGGAACACGCGCTTCGTGATGGTGCCGCCCGCTGCGCAGAAGTCGGCGATGAATCCCGCGCCGGACGCATAGCCGAAGCTGTAGTCGTCCATGATGATCGCGGCCTTCTTCCACTTGTTCTTCTTCGTGGCGATGGATCCAATACCCGCCTGCCACTGGACGCCGCTGCCGTTGAAGCGGAAGAAGTTCGGCGCCTTCACGGCCGCCGTGGTGTCCCACGCGCCAGCCGTGCCATTCACGAACGTCTTCGTCGGGTGCTGCTTGGCGTAGTTGGCGACCGCAACGGACTCGTCACCTGAGAGCGGTCCGATCATCATGTCGGCACCGAGCTGCTCCATGAGCCGTTTGGTCTCCTTGATGGCCGAGTCCGCCGTGTCGTTCGCGCAGCCGATGCCCACGAGCTTCAGCGGGTGGCCTCCGATCGAACCACCGTGCCATCCTGCGGACGGCTTGTTCGGGTTGTTCGGCTTCGCGCCGCCGAACTGCGCGACGGCACTGATGGCCCCGCCGATGTCCTGCTGGTAGTTCGCGGCGAACGCGCCGCCGCAGTCGGACATGATGGCGAACTTGATCGGTGTTGCCGTCGACTCGCCGACGGCGGCCGTGGCCGTCGTCGCGGCAGCGATGGCCACCACCGCCATCGCAAGCCCGACCGGTAGCCGGAAACGGCGGCCTGGCAGTTTCGAATGGATCATCTGCGCCCTCCTCGGGTGCGTCACTTCGGTTTGACGACGTGGAGCCTAGAGCACCTCTCGTCGCCGTGGGCATAAGCTGGGGATATGGGCATTCCTCCTCTCGCTACGCGTCAGGTCCACCAATTCGTCCACCTTCGGGATTCGCGCCCTGCACCGCGGCCGCCACGGCGATCCTCGATCGAGGCGTCGCTACTCGTCGGAGGAGCGATTCCCAGATTCCCATCAACCCCCCCGGAGAGACGAGGATGATCACGAGGAAGATCGCTCCGATCAGCGTGTGGAAGGTGCCGCCGACGATCGGGAGGTCGTTGGTGCGCACGTAGTTCTGGATCACGACGAACGCGAGCGCCCCGACCCATGCCCCCTCGAGTCGGTAGAGACCTCCGATCACGCAGATCACGAGGAGGTCGATGGCAGCACCGATGTTGATCGAAGCAGGGTCGATGTGGCCGTTCCACCAGACGAAGAGAACGCCCCCGAGAGAAGCAATGAACCCGGCGACGCCGAAAGCCATCGTCCGGTGCAGAGCCACGTTGTATCCAAGCGACCCCATCCGCACCGGGTCGTCCCGCACTCCCTGCAGGGCCAGCCCGAACGGGGTTCGGACGAGATACCTCAGGGCGACGTAGACGAGCACTGCGACCGCGAGCGCCGCATAGTAGAGGCGGTTCGGGTGAGCGTTGACGTCCCCGACGATGCCGGGCGCCTTGATCCCGCTGATCCCGCCGAAGCCGGAAAGGCTCAGATTGGCGCCGAAGAAGAAGTTGGCGATCACGGCATAGGTCAGCGTGATCATCAGGAAGTAGATCCCCACACTTCGGCTCGCGAGAGCTCCCAGCAAGAACGCAATTGCCGTCGCGATCGCGATTCCGAGCACGACGCCCCACCACGGGTTCCATCCGAGGTTGAGCCCCTTGCTGCTTCCGTTCGTCACGGCGTTGCCGAGTGCGAAGCCGGCGATGCCGAAGATCGAGATCTGCGCGAGCGAGACCATCCCCCCGTAGGCGGACAGGTAGATCAGGCTCGCAGCGGCGATGCCAAGGAAGAACGCCGGGGTGAGAATCGCGTTCACGAAATACGTCGACATCACGGGCGTCGAGACCAGTGCCGGGGCGATGACGGCGAACACGAGAGCGCCCCCACCGATGCCGCGCTCGAGAGAGTGCCCCATGGTGGTCAGCCTCATGCGGGCGTGCCGAAAAGTCCGAGGGGTCTGAATGCAAGTACGACTGCGAGGAGGACGAAAGTCAGGATGATCGAGTAGTAGGTGTAGTTCTCCGGGAGATAGACGGCGGCGAAGGTGTTGACGAGGCCGAGCAGCAGAGACCCCACCGCGGCGCCGACGAGCGAGCCCATGCCTCCGATGATCACGACGACGAGCGAGTACAGCAGCCAGTTCGCGTCGACGCCCGGCCCGAGGCTCGCGAACGAGCCGCCGATCGCGCCGCCGAGGCCAGCGAGAGCCGCGCCGACGAAGAACGCGATCGCGAATGTGAGCTGGATGTTGACGCCGAGCGCGGAAACCATCTGGCGGTCATCGACGCCCGCCCGGATGACCATGCCCGTTCGTGTCTTCTTCAGCCAGACGTAGAGGGCAAGGCCCACGGCAATCGCGATCCCCAGAATGAAGAGGCGCGTGACGGAGTACTCCACGTGCGCGACGTGGATCTGCACGCGCCTGTCGAGCACTCCAGGCCATGCGATGTCCTGGGTGAATGCCCCGAAATGGGCGATCATCTGGTCGGCGAGAATGATCGCGATCGCGATCGTGATCAGCGCCTGCCTGAGCTCCTGGCCCTGATTCCAGCGGAGGAACACCTGCTGCACGCCGAGCCCGACCACGCCTATCGCAAGTGCCGCGAGTAGAGCCGGAACGACCCACTGCCAGAAGCTCACCTGCGAGCTCAGAAGGCCGAAAGCAGAGTCCTGGCCGACGAGCTTGCGCTCGAGCTTCAGGGCGATGTAGCCCCCGAGCAGGAAGAACGCTCCGTGCGCCATGTTCACCACCCGCATCAGTCCGAAGATGAGGGTGAAGCCACTGGCCACCACGAAGTACACGCCCGCGGCGGTGAGGCCGTTCAGCAACGTGATGACGAAGTCGTGGGGGTTGTGAACGGCGGAGCCGAAGGAGGTCTGAATACCGGTGCAGCCGAGCTCGGAGCACGGCCTGGCTGCGAAGAGGATCCAGACCAGCGCAAGTGCGATCAGGCCGAATGCCACTAGTCGCGGCGCAAGCCGAGTCACATCCCCGTGTCGCAGCCTGTCCCTCACCGGCGACGCGAACGTACCAATCCGGCCGGTCGCTTTCAACGGCAACCGCTCGATAATCGATTACTGCCCGGTCGGCACGAGTCTGCTTGACTGCTCATGGACCCAGGCTTAGCCTGGCCCCGAGAGCGCTTCACCGAGGAAGGCAGCGAGGAAGCCAGCGAGGAAGGAAGGAACGATGGCGAGCACATACACGGCGGTCATTCCCTACGAGTCGCTCGACCCTCTGACGATCGGCGCGTCAGGGGACGAGGACAAGGCCACGAGGGACACCCTCGAGCTCGGGATCGCCGATTCGAACCTGCTCGCCGCGATCTACCCCGACGAGCCCGCGCCCGTTGGGGATGCGACCGTGGCCGCTCGAACCGCTCTCGAGTCGCCCGTGTCCGGACCACGGTTCTCGGAGCTCATCGCCTCTGCGACGAAGGTGTGCGTGATCATCGACAACCAGTTCCGACCCACCCCGCAGTCAAAGCTCCTCCCACCCGTGCTCGATGCGATCGAGGAGGCGGGCAAGGATTCGGTTGTCGTCTGCGCGAACGGGAAGGTCTTCCCGATGTCCGACTCGGACATCGATCAGAAGATCGGCAAGGACAACCTCGCGCGCATGGAGCGACTCGGGATCGCGTTCCATCAGAACGATCCGCGGAACGCCGACAACTACGAGTACGTCGGCGTCTCGTCGCGCGGCACGCCCGTGTGGCTGCACAAGGAGGTCGCGGCGTGCGACGTCAAGATCTCGATCGGTCAGGCGCAGTCGAACCACTGGGGTGCAGGCGGCGGCGGGAAGCTGATTCTTCCCGGCGTCGTCTCGGACGAGACCATCGAGTCGAACCACTGCGCGTTCGTGCCCTCGCCGCAGACGCACTACGGCGCCTACTCAGGGCCGATGCGCTCGGACATCGACGAGGTCGCGACGATGTGCGGGCTCTCCGCGACGATGAACGTCGTGCTCGATACGCACGGGCGCGTCATCGAGTGCATATTCGGCTCGCACCCGGACGCGCATCGGAAGGCGATCGAGCGCTTCAACGAGATCTACGCCTACGAGCATCCAGGCACGCAGGCCGACATCGCGATCTGCGGCGTGTTCGCCCCCACCGACCATCTCTTCTTCCACACGGGCTGGGGGTGCATGTCAGCGGACTTCGTGGTCAAGGACGGCGGCTCGATCATCTACTGCTCGCCCTCGCCCGGCGTCTCGACGGCGATCGGGGACTTCCCCGGGCTCGCGCTTATGGATCTCATGAAGCCGTACATGCCGGCGACACCCGAGAACTACCAGTCGGTGCTGAAGGACATCCACGCGCGAGCGATCCAGATGTGGGCCGGCTGCATCTGGGTCCCGATCTACGAGGTGATGACCCGCAAGCACCTCTCGCTCGTCACGCTCGAGGAGAACCTCGAGATGGCGGCCGACATCGGGATCGACGCGACGACGTCGCTGGACGGGGCCTTTGCGGCAGCGCTCGAACGCCATGGCGCGGACGCCAAGGTCATCGTGCTCCCGTACGCCCGCTACCAGCTGCCACGGAACATGGTGCGCATGGACGCCGAGCCGTTGCGCTACCCCGAAGAGGTGCTCGCCCACTGACCCAGCGTTCCGTTCCGGGGCTCGACGCGCGCGGCACGGCCGCGGAAGCTCCGGAGTCGCGGGCGATCAAGGGTTCGACGACGATCGTCGAGTTGCTCCGGATGTTCCCGGACGGCGAAGCCGCGCGGCTCCTCGCCCGCCTCCAGATGCCGTGCGCGCATTGCGGCGGCGCCTTCCACGAGCCGCTGACGATGGCAGCGAAGCGCCACCGGCGTGAGCCGAGGGCAATGCTCGAGGCGTTCCGTGCACTCGAGCGAGGCGGCCCGAGCGAGTCCGAGGTCAAGGCCGCACTCGCGCGCGTGTCCGCCTAGGAAGCAACCTCGAGGCGCCTCGTGAACGAGGCAGCGTTCAGCGACCCCGAGCGAAACGGCTCGTCGGCGATCTCGGCCTCTGCGTAGCCGGCCGCGGTCACCGCTGCCACTATCGCTGCACGCGTCTTGGGAGTAAGCCCTTTAAGCACGTCCTCGGGGAGCTCGACCCGACCGACCGTGTCGTAGTGCCGGACGCGAAGCACGCGGTACCCGAGAGCCTTCACCGCAAGCTCGGCCCCGTCGATCCGCGCGAGCACGGCCGGGTCGACCGCGGTGCCGTAGGGAATACGTGAGGCAAGGCACGGCGATGCGGGCTTCTCGGCACTCGGTACTCCGAGCTCGCGGGCGAGCTGCCGGACCGTGACCTTGTCAACGCTTGCCTCGAGCAGGGGATGGATCACTCCGTGCTCGGCCGCGGCGGTCAGCCCTGGACGCCAGTCGCCGACGTCGTCCGCGTTCGCACCCGACAGAACAGCTGCATAACCGCGCCGCGCCGCAAGTGCGACGAGGCGGTCGTAGAGCTCCGACTTGCAGTGGTAGCAGCGGTCGCGATCGTTCCGGCGATATCCGTCACGCTCGAGCTCGGCAGTCGTGATCACCTCATGCCGGATGCCGATGACACGCGCAACCTCGCGCGCGCCATCGAGCTCACCCGTTGCGAGTGCGGGAGAAACGGCCGTCACCGCCAGTGCTCGCTCGCCGAGCGCACGTGCGGCAAGCGCGGCGACGAGCGACGAGTCCACCCCGCCCGAGAATGCGACGACGCAGCTCCCGAGCGAGCCGATCCTGTCTTCGACCTCTTCTCTCCGCGTCATAGGTCCTGGGCTCGAGCGAGCGCCTCGGCCCACACCGACTTTACGGAGCGGCCCGCCGCCCTGGCAACCACGGCGCAGTCGTCGTGCTCCGGCGCGAGGTTGACGACACGACCGTCGAGGAGGCCCACCTTGATGCGAATCGCTCCGCCTTCGACATCGACGACGCGCTCTTCCCGCTCCAGCTCATACCGCTCGAGACGCGATACGCGCACGCCGAGCGCGCTCGTCTCCTCGAGGAGCACGCGGGCGATCGCCGCCTGGGCGTCGGGCAGCGCCAGCGCGGAGAGCACGAATCCCGGACGGCCCTTTTTCATCTGCACCGGCACGGTCCACACGTCGAGCCCACCCGCCTCGAAACAGCGCTCGATCACATCTGGGACGAGCTCCGGCGAGAAGTCGTCGAGGTTCGTCTCGAGGACCACCACCGGTGAGAGCCTCGTCGCGTCCGAGCCGAGGATTACGCGAACGAGATTGGGTCGGTCTGCGAGATGCTTCGTCCCCGCGCCGTAGCCGACGGCTTCGAGTGACAGCGGCGGGAACGCTCCCCACGCCTCGACCACGGTCGCAGCGATCGCCGCCCCAGTCGGTGTGACGAGCTCCGCCTCGGTCTCCACGCCCACGAGCACCGCGCCGTCCAGCAGCCCGAGCGTCGCGGGTGCGGGCAGCGGGAGGACGCCGTGCGCAGCCTTCACGAAGCCGCGGGAGAACGGGAGCGGCGACGAGACGACACGCTCGACGCCGAGCTCGTCCAGGAGGACGAACGCGCCGCAGACATCGATGAGCGTGTCGAGCGAGCCGAGCTCGTGGAAGTGGACATCGTCAGGAGGAACGCCGTGAATGCCGCCCTCGACCTCGGCGAGCCGCCGAAACGCGTCGAGTGACCGCGTGCGGGCTCGCTCCGGCAGGTCCGCATTCTCGACGAGTCGCGGATGTCCCGGTAGTGGCGGTGGGCGTGATCGCCGGCGGCGTCGATACGGAGATGGAGGGCACCGATGCCCTGGCGCTCGACGCGCTCGACGTCGATCTCCACGCCTTCGATGCCAAGGGCGTCCGGAACGCGTCGCAACGTCTCGAGCTCCGCGCCCGCGTCGAGCAACGCCGCGATGAGCATGTCGCCCGCGAGGCCGCCCACGCAGTCGAGGTACGCGACCCGGCTCACTCGCGCCCTCGCGCGATGGCGGGCTGCGATCGTCCCGGCGCCGAGCCCGTCGTCGATGCCGACGACGGCAAGGCCGGCCGCACACGACGCCAGCATCGCGTTGAGAGCCGTCGTGCCGCCGTGCGCCGATCCGTAGCCGACGCTCGTCGGCACGCCGATCACCGGCCCGCGCGCGAGGCCGCCGACGAGGCTCGCGAGCGCACCGTCCATCCCGGCGACGACGACGACGCAGTCAGCGCGGTCGAGGTCCGGGCAGCGCCGTCGCAAGTCGGTGCACGCCTGCGACGCCGACGTCCTCGTGGACGGCGACCGTCGTGCCGAGCAGCTCGGCACGTATGCGAACCTCGCGCACCACAGGGCCGTCGGATGTCCCTGCGGAGACCACGGCGACGAGGCCCCGCGGCTCCGGCACTCCCCGTGCGACCCAGATGCAGCGCGCGAGTGCGTCCTCCTCGGCCTCGGGAACCGTCTCACGCACGGCCGCGCGCGCTGCGTCGTCGGCCCGCGTCGCGAGCACGCTCCCTGCGCCTCCGTCGAGAAGCGCGACGAAGATGCGCACGACCTGCTCGGGCGTCTTCCCCTCGGCGAGAACGGCCTCCGGAGCGCCCTGGCGCAGTTCGCGATGGAGATCGACGCGTGCGAATCCGAGATCACGGTAGGGCAGCTCGGAGAGCCGCTCGAGCGCGTCGTCCGGGCTCGTCGTCCCGGTGCGAACACCCTCGAGCAGCGTCGCGCAGATCGTCGCGGAGCCCGCCCACAGGGCGATAGTAAGGTAGTCGCGTGGGAGCCAAGGCCGCCTCGGAGCCGTGGGTCGGCCGCCCGCTTCCCCGCCTCGAGGACGAGGCGCTCCTCCGCGGTGCCGGTCGCTTCATCGACGATCTCGATCCGGTCGCGAACGCGCAGCACGCCGCGATCCTCCGGTCGCCGTTCGCACACGCGCGAATCACCGCGCTCGACGTGACGGCCGCGCTGGAGCTCCCAGGCGTCGTCGGCGTCCTGACGGGCACCGACGTGGTGGCGATGTCACGGCCGTTCCCGGCCGGGATCGATTCGCCGATCCCGCTCTACGCCGCGGCAGCCGAGACGGTGCGCTACGTCGGCGAGCCGGTCGCCGTCGTCGTCGCACGTGACCGGTACCTTGCCGAGGACGCTCTCGAACTGATCGAGGTCGAGTACGAGCCACTCGAACCGGTGCTCGATCCCACGGCCGCCGCCGAGACCGACGCGTGCGTCTCCGATCGCACGTTCCACTACGGCGACGTGGACGAGGCGCTCTCCGCGGCGCACCTCGTCGTGCGTGAGACGTTTCGCTTCCACCGCTGGAGCTGCACGCCCGTCGAGTGCTACGGCGTCGTCGCGGACTGGAACGGCGCCGAGGGGTCGCTGACAGCCTGGGCGAACTTCCAAGGGCCGTTCACGCTGCACTCCGTCGCCGCAGCCGCGCTCGGTCTGCCCGGCTCGAAGCTGCGTCTGATCACGCCGCCAGACTCCGGCGGCTCGTTCGGGATCAAGTCGGCGGTGTTCGCCTACGTCGTTCTGATGGGACTCGCCTCGCGCAAGCTCGGCGTACCCGTGCGCTGGATCGAGGATCGCATGGAGCACCTCGCTGCAAGCTCGGCCTCCAGCGGCCGCGCGACGGGCGTCGAAGCGGGATTCTCGGAAGCGGGCGAGCTCCTCGGGATCCGCTACGACGTCGTCGAGGACGTGGGCGCATATGTCCGCGCTCCCGAGCCCGCCACGCTCTACCGCATGCACGGGTCGCTGTCGGGCGCCTACCGCGTCCGGAACGTGGCTGCGCGGAACCGCATCGTGCTGACGAACACCGTGCCCAGTGGCTTGAACCGCGGCTTCGGGGGGCCTCAGCTCTACCTCGCGCTCGAGCGCACGATGTCCATCGCGGCCGGGCGCCTCGGTCTCGATCCGGCCGAGCTCAGGCGCACGGAACTTGATCACCGGCGAGGAGTTCCCGTACGAGACACCGTCCGGTGGGCTGTACGACTCCGGCGACTATGCGGGCTGCCTCGACGATGCGCTCGCGCTCGCGCGGTACAGCGAGCGCCGCGTGGAGGCCGCCGCCGCCCGCGCGGAAGGTCGACTGCTGGGCGTCGGCCTCGCGTGCGTCGTCGAGCCGTCGGTCTCGAACATGGGCTACATCACCCTCGCCGAGCCGGCCGAGACGCGCGGGCTGCCGAAGTCCGGCAACGCCGAGGGTTGCACGATCACGGTCTCTGCACTCGGCGGGATCACCGTCCGACTCTCGACGACGCCGCAGGGGCAGGGCCACAGGACGGTTGCCGCGCAGATCGTCGCCGATCGCCTCCGCGTCGAGCCAAGCGACGTCGACGTCCTGACCGAGTCGGATACCTCGACCTCGCCCTGGACGATCGCCTCCGGGAACTACTCGTCGCGCTTCTCCGGGGTCGGCGCCGGTGCGATCGCCCTCGCGGCCGAGCGGCTGGCGGACAAGATCGCAGTCATCCGCGAGCATCTCGGCGACGAGTCGGCCTCTCTACGCAGGGTCGCCGGCACCGCGCACTGGAACCCCGAGGCGCTGCCTGCCGGCATGGATCCGGGGCTCGCCGTGACCGCGTACTACGCGGCGCCGAACCTCCATCCGCCGGACGAGGACGATCGAGTCGCATCGTCTGCGGCGCACGGGTTCGTCGTCGACGTCGCCGTCGTCGAGATCGATCCCGACACCGGCGAACTCGCCGTCCTCGACTACGTCACCGTCCATGACGCGGGGCGCCTCCTCAATCCGCTGCTGGCGGAAGGACAAGTGCGCGGCGGCCTGGCGCATGGAGCAGCCGCAGCGCTCTTCGAGCGCATCGTCTACGACGAAGACGGAAACCTCCTCACGTCATCGTTCCTGGACTACCTCTGCCCGACCGCTCCGGATCTCCCGGCGCCGACGCTCGGACACCGCGAGACACCGTCCCCGTTCCTGCCGCTCGGTGCGAAGGGGCTCGGCGAAGGAACGACGATGTCGGTCCCCGCCGCGATCGCGAACGCGGTCGCCGACGCGCTCGGCCGCGAAGACGTCGAGCCACCGTTCACGCCCGCACGGGTGTGGGAGCTTCTGAGCCGATGAAGTCGAGGAGGTTCGAGTACTTCCGTCCAGGCACGCTCGAGGAGGCGCTCGTGGTCCTCGCTGAGAGCGGTGACGACGCGAAGGTGCTCGCCGGAGGGCAGAGCCTCGTCCCGGCCATGAACATGCGGCTCGTTCGACCGGCAGTCGTCGTCGACCTCAATCACGTCGACGGGCTCGACACCGTGTCCGACGAGACGGGCTCACTCTCTGTCCAAGCCCTCGTTCGCCAGTCGGATCGCCGGTTGCGGGAACATCGACTGCTCTCGGAGGCACTCCCCTACGTCGGCCACTTCGTCACGCGCAACCGCGGTACGGTGGTCGGCTCGGTCGCTCACGCCGACCCGGCGTCGGAGCTCTCGCTCTGTCTTGTCTTGCTGGACGGAGCCGTCATCGCTCGAGCGCCACGCGGCGAGCGGGTGATCCCCGCAAGCGGACTTCTTCCTCGGCCCGTACACGACGGCGCTCGCGGCGGACGAGGTCATCGTCGAGACCCGCTGGCCCCTGCCGGCGGAGGGCGACGGATTCGCATTCGAAGAGCTCGCGCAGCGCGCCGGTGACTTCGCGCTGGCCATGGCGGCCGCGCACGTCCACGGCGATTCCACACGGGTCGTCGTCGGCGCGGTCACGGCGACCCCGACGGTGCTCGACGTCGATCCGGAGCGCCCCGGCGCGTCCGCCGCCGCCCAGGTCGAGCCCTGGGAATCGATCCATGCCTCCCCTGCGTACCTGAAGCAGCTCGTGAAGGTCCTCGTCGACCGCGCGGTCGCAAGAGCGCGCCGGGAGGCGGCTGCGTGATCACGGTCGAGCTCACGGTAAACGGCCGCCGGTACCGCGAGGATGTCGAGCCGCGTCTCCTCCTGTCGGACTTCCTCCGTCACCGTCTCGGCCTCACCGGGACACACGTCGGCTGCGAGCACGGTGTGTGCGGGGCGTGCACGGTGAAGCTGGACGGTGTGGCCGTGCGCTCGTGCCTGCTCCTGGCCGCCCAGGTCGACGGTGCCGAGCTCGTCACGGTCGAGGGTCTCGCCGGCAGCGGCCCGCTCACACCGCTCCAGGAGGCGTTCCGGCGCCACCACGCGCTCCAGTGCGGCTTCTGCACACCGGGCATCCTCATCGCGGCCGACGACCTGCTCACGCGCGACCGGCCGCCGACGCGCGAGGAGATCGTCGACATGCTCTCCGGCCAGCTCTGCCGCTGCACGGGTTACACGGCGATCGTGGACGCGATCGCGGAGGTCGCCGGAGCGTGAATCTCGCGCTCAGCCTCCTCTACGCTGCCGAGCGAACGCCGGAGGCGGAGGCACTCGTCGGGGAGCGCGAGCGGCTGACGTACGCCGATCTGCGCAAGCGCGCGGCGCAGATCGCCGCGGGCCTCGAAGCACGTGGCGTCGGGCGCGGCGACCGCGTCGCCTGCGTCCTCGCCGAACGAGACCGAGCTGGTCGAGCTCTACTGGGGATGTCAGTGGCTCGGCGCGACGATCGTCCCGCTGTCGCACCGGGTCTCCGAGCTCGACCTCGACTACTGCATCCGCGACTCCGGTGCCGCCCTCGTCGTGCGCGATGCCGGTGAAGTGCGAGAGCTCGTGAGCGATATCGAGCATCGCGGCGCGCTCGCCCTCGACGACGGCGAGGCGTCCATACAGCTGTACACGTCCGGAACGACCGGGAGGCCGAAGGGCGTGCCTCGATCGCATCGCGCCGAGCGGGCGGGCGGGATCTCGCAGGTCCTCCAGCACGGGCTGCGCCCCGCCCACCGGACGCTCGGTGTCATGCCGCTCTACCACACGATGGGCATCCACTCGCTGCTCGCGGCTGCACTGGTCGGTGGGTGCTATGTGGCACAGCCGGCGTGGAGCTCCGGCGAGGCGCTCGAGCTGATCCAGCAGGAGCGGATCGACACCCTCTACCTCGCTCCGACGCTCTACTACGACCTCGTGCACGACCCAGGGATGCGCGACTCCGCCACCTCCGGCATTCGCGCCGTGGCATACGCGGGCGCGCCGATGACCGGGTCCCTCGTCGAGGCGGTGTCCGCGGCGCTCGAGCCCGAGATCTTCGTGAACCACTACGGGTCGACCGAGATCTACACCTTCTCCGTCCAGCGCGACCAGCGCGCGAAGCCGGGGTGTGCGGGACGTGCCGCGCTCAACGCACGCTTGCGCCTCGACCCCGACGGCGAGGGCGAGATCCTGTGCCACATGTCTTCGGACGAGGCGTTCGCCGGCTACTGGAACCGGCTCGACGCGGATGCGAAGGCCATTCGGGACGGCTGGTACCACACGGGCGACGTGGGCCGATTCGACTCCGAAGGCGACCTGTGGGTCGTAGGGCGCGTCGACGACATGATCGTCTCGGGCGGTGAGAACATCCACCCGGTCGAGATCGAGGACGTGCTCTCCCGCGCGCCTGGCGTCTTCGAGGTCGCGGTCGTCGCCGCGCCCGACGAACGCCTGGGACAGCGGGTCGTTGCCTGCGTCGTCACGGACGAGGGAGTCACGGCGGACGACCTCGACGCGTACTGCATCGGCTCGGAGACGCTCGCCCGCTTCAAGCGGCCGCGCGAGTATCGGTTCGTCCCAGAGCTCCCGAAGAGCCCGTCTGGGAAGATCCTGCGGCGGATGCTGAGAGACGAGACGTGAGCGAGCACGACGGCTTTCGAGTCGAGCACGATGCCGACCGCGGCGTCGCGACCGTCACGCTGGACGTGCCCGGCAAGTTCAACCGTGTGTCCATGCCTGCCCGCGATCAGCTCCGAGCGGTGTTCGAGGAGCTCGATCGCGACGACACGGTCCGGTTCGTCGTGCTCGCGGGCGCGGGTGGCACATTCACCGCGGGCGGCGACATCCCGGGATTCCTCGAGCGCTCTCCGTGGGACGTCTCGCGACTCGCCGACAACGTCGCCGCTCCCGAGCGTTGCTCCAAGCCGGTGATCGCGGCGCTTCGCGGCTACTGCTTCGGCGTCGGGCTCGAGCTCGCGCTTGCCTGCGACTTCCGCCTCGCCGCCGAGGATCTGCAGCTCGGCTTCCCGGAGGTCACCATCGGAATGATCCCCGGATCCGGCGGAACGCAGCGTCTCGCGCGACTCGTCGGCCTCGGGCGCGCGAAGGACATCGTGATGCGCGGACGGCGAGTCGGCGCCGAGGAGGCGCTCGCGCTCGGGCTCGTCACCGAGGTCGTCCCGGATGACGGGCTCGACGACGCCGTCGATCACCTGCTCGACGGCCTTGCGAAGTTCTCGCCGCTCGCGCTCGCGATGGCGAAGCGCGTCTTGAACCAGGCCTACGAGGGCCCGCTCGCACAGGGACTCCAGCTCGAGGGCCTCGCGTACGGGTTGCTCCGGCAGACGCACGACTTCCGCGAGGGAGTCGAGGCGTTCACGGAGAAGCGCGAGCCGGAATTCCGCGGCGAGTAGCTCAGCGGCGTTCCCAGGCGAGACCGGCCGCGAGCACGACCTCGTCGCTCGGTGCGATCAGCTGCATGTTCCCGATCGCGAGCCCCGCCCAGCCGATGAGGTTCACCCAGCGGAGGAAGGAGGTCAGCGGGAGCCGCACCTCGAGCTCGTCTGCGTCCTCCGGTGGGAGCTCGACGGCGTAGCACGGGCTCACGTACAGATCGACGTCCGGCTCGTAGCGCCGCCATTCACGGATCGCGCCGTACGCAGCCTCGATCTCCTCTGGCGTCGCCCCGAGCGCGGCCTCGAGCTTCTTGCGCATGAGCTCGCCGTACTCGTCGGCGCGGGAGGGGAAGGTCGAGGCATGCGACCGGAGCGCCTCGTGCTGGAACTGCGGCCACGTGCTCGCACTCGGCTCCGGGACGCGGGCCTCGACGACGCGAGCGCCCAGGCGCTCGAGGTCGGCGACCCACACTTCGGCGGCGTCGCTCGTCTCCGTCTCGCGGCCGTCGCCGATCCCCGGTGGCTGTCTCAGGATCCCGACCGTGAGACCGTCGAGCCGCGGTGCCGGAACAGGGCGCTCCGCGAGCACCGACCACATGAGCGCGACGTCCTCGACGCTGCGCGCCATCGGCCCCACCGTGTCGAGGAGCGGGACGAGCGGGAAGACCCCGTCCATGGGGATGAGCCCCCATTGCGACTTCAGCCCGACGACCTCGCACGCGGCCGAGGGGAGCCGGATCGAGCAGCCCGTGTCGGTGCCGAGCGCGAGCTCGCAGAGCCCCGCGGCGAGCGCGGCGGCGGAACCGCTCGAGGAGCCGCCCGTCGTGTGCCCCTCGTGCGCCGGGTTGCCGCACGTCCCGTACCACTGGCTCTGCCCGAGGACGCTCCACGCGAACTCAGGGAGATGGGTCTTGCCGACGACGACGGCCCCGGCGGCCACGAGGCGCTGCACGGCGACGGCGTCGACCTCCGGGACGTGGTCGGCGTACAGGCCCGAGCCGTAGGTCGTTCGGATCCCCGCGGTGTCGAGCAGGTCCTTGACTGCAAGCGTTCGCCCGGAGAGCGGACCGCGGCGCGGCTCCTCGGGACCGGGCTCCACCCGCGTGATGAACGCGTTCCAGGGATCGCTCGTCACGAGGGAACGACCGCGACGGCGTCGACCTCGATCCGCGCTCCGGGGATCGCGAGGCCGCTCACCTCGACGAGCGTCGACGCGGGGCGCGCGGGTCCGAACACGCGCTGCCGTATCGGGTTGATCCTCGGCCGGTCGTCGACGTCGGTCAGAAACACGCAGACCTTGACGACATCGGCGAACGCGCAACCCGCCGCGGCGAGGATGCGGCCGAGCTCGCCGAAGACGAACTCCGCCTGCGCCACCGTGTCCTCGCCGCCGACGAGCTCGCCCGCCGCGTCGACCGGAAGCACTCCGGCGACGAAGAGGCAGCCGCCCGCCTGCACGGCATCCGCGGAGTGCGCGAGCTCCGGGCGGCCGGAGACGCTGATCTGCCTGCGTCCGCTCATCGCGGGACGAGTGCGACCGCCTCGACCTCGACCTTGGCGCCGGGTACTGCGAGCCGCGGCACCTCCACGAGCGTGCTCGCGGGCCGAGTCGCTCCGAAGACCTCCTGACGCACGGGGTTGATCAGCGGCCGGTCCTCCACATCCGTGAGGAAGATGGTGACCTTGACGACGTCCTCGAAGCTGCAGCCCGCGACGGCCAGGACCGCGCGCATCGTCTCGAAGACCTGTCGTGTCTGCGCTACCACGTCGTCTCCGCCGACGAGCCGACCCTCGCCGTCGACGGCGACGATCCCGGAGACGAACACGAGGTCGCCGGCGCGGACGGCGTCCGTGAAGTGCGAGATCGGCTCGGCGAGCCCGTCGACGCGATACTCCTCGCGGCTCACGTCAACCCGCCCGGAGCTCGCTGAGCCTGACACGGGGACTGATCCGCTCGGGGTCGACCGGCAGCTCGATCAGCGCCGGCTTGCCCGACGCGAGTGCACCCTCGAAGGCGGCCTCGAAGTCCTCCGTGCGCTCGACCCGCACGCCATGGCCCCCGTACGCACGTGCGAGCGCGGGGAAGTCGGGGTTCTCGAGGCCGGTGCCGATCACGCGGCCCGGGAACTGCCGCTCCTGGTGCATCCGGATCGTCGCGTACATGCCGTTGTTGACGAGCAACACCACGATCGGCGCCTCGTACTGCACCGCGGTCGCGAACTCCGGCGAGCTCATCACGAAGTCGCCGTCTCCGGTGAAGCAGAGCGCGATCCGGTTCGGGTGGACGAGCTTCGCCGCGATCGCGGCCGCGACGCCGTAGCCCATGGAGCCGCTGCGCGGGCACGCCTGGGTGCCGAACTGCGTGAACTCCGCGAAGCGATGGGCCCACACGGTGAAGTTGCCGGCGCCGCACGTCTGGATCGTGTCAGCCGGGAGCCGGCGCCGCAGGAACGCCATGATCTCGCCCAGGTCGACGGGGCCTTCCATCGGCTCGTGCAGGAGATTCGCCTCGTAGTCCTCGCGCGCGCCACGGGTCCATTCACCCCAGCGGGGAGCGAGCTCTCCGAGCCCAGCCAACGCCGCCGCGAATGCGGGGAGCGACGACGCGATCGCCAGATCGGGCGCATAGACGAATCCCAGCTCGTCCGGATCGGGATGGACCCGGATCAGCGTCTGGCGCGGCCGCGGCGCCTCGAGCAGCGTGTAGCGGCGGGTCGGCACCTCGCCGAGCCGCCCACCGATGGCGAGGACGACATCGGCGTCTCGCAGGCGCGCTGCCAGGCGCTCGTCCATCGCCACGCCGAGCACGCCCGCATAGGACGGCGAATGGTTGTCCACGAAGTCCTGGCAGCGAAAGGCACAGGCAACCGGAAGCTCGTTCGCCTCGGAGAAAGCCAGCACGTCTCGACCGGTCGCGTCCGTCCAGCCCCCTTCCCCGACGACGACGAGCGGCCGCTCTGCAGCCGCGAGCAACTCGTGCAGGCGAGCGAGATCGTCAGCGTGCGGCGCCGAGTGCTCGAGCACCACGGGTACCCCGTCGGGCGCATCGGTCGTCTCCATGAGCACGTCCTCGGGGAGCGACAGCACGACCGGTCCGGGCCGTCCCGAGAGCGCCAGGAAGAACGCGCGCTCCAGGTGCTCGGGGATCCGGTCGGCTGCGTCGACCTCCCACGCCGCCTTGGCGATGCCTCCGAAGACCTGTGCGTAGTCGAGCTCCTGCCATGCCTCGCGCCCGCGGAACGCCCTCGGTACCTGGCCCACGAGGAGGAGCATGGGAGTCGAGTCCTGCTTCGCCGTGTGGACGCCGACCGCCGCCTGAGTCGCCCCCGGCCCCCGAGTGACCAGGCAGATGCCGGGACGCCCGGTCAGCTTGCCGTACGCCTCTGCCGCGTTCGCAGCCCCCTGCTCGTGCCGGCAGGAGACGAGACGGATCGGCGAGTCGTAGAGCGCGTCGAGCACCGACAGGAAGCTCTCCCCCGGGAGGCAGAAGGCCAGATCGGCGTCGTTCAGCTCGAGCTGGTCGACCAGGATCTGGCCGCCGGTGCGCGTCACGGCTCGAGCGGCTCCTCGAGAAAGACGGTCGCGCGCTGAAGCTTCGGCTTGTCCTCGTCGGCCGGGTCGAGGTACCGGATCGTGCGCTTGCCGGCCCACTCGGCGGGCAGGAGGAGGACGCGTACGAACGCCGTGTCCTCGGTGGCCGACGCCGTCGCGAGCACCGGATCGTCGGCGCCTTCGAGCCAGGACTCTCCGGCGCGATACGTGTGCGTGTCGCCGTCGCGGTCGATCGTCAGCTCGCCGTGCAGGATCCTGCGGATCCCCGGGCCCGGGTGGACGTGCCGGTAGGCGATTCCGCCGGGAGGGAAGTCCACACGATCGCAGCGGAGCAGCCAGTCACCGGGTCCCGGGTCTCCGGCCAGCTCCCAGACGAGGGCGTGCCCGTCCACCCTCCACTGCCCGAACCGCGCTTCGTTCCGCTCCAGGTCGTAGACGACGCGGTTCCCTGCCTCGGTCTCGACGCCGTGCGGATGCTCCGAGAGGACGAGGCTCAATGGAAGTACTGGCCGCCGTCGATGACCATCGTCTGACCCGTGACGAAATCGGCCGCGGGGGTGCACAGGAAGACGACCGCGCCGACGACGTCCTCGGGCACCTGGTCCCGCTGAAGAGTGCGTCCGGCGACCGAGACGTCGCGCAGCTTCTCGATCACCTCGGGATGGGATTTCACGCCATCGGACATGGTGAACCCCGGAGCGACGCAGTTGACGTGGATCCCGTCCTTGCCGAGCTCCTTCGCGAGCGCGCGCGTCAGCGCCACGATCGCCCCCTTGCTCGTCACGTAGTGGAGGAGGAACGGGACGCCGCGGAAGGGCGTTCCCGAGGAGATGTTCACGATCTTGCCGCCGCCCTGGTCGCGCATCAGCGGGACGACCGCGCGGCACGTGAGGAACATCGAGGCGACGTTGACCTCCATCACGCGGTTCCACTCCTCGAGCGGGATCTCCGTGAACGCGCGCATCTCGAGCGAGGCGTAGAGACCCGCGTTGTTCACGAGGACGTCGACGGAGCCGCACTGCTCGACCGTGTCCGCTACCATGCGCGCCACGTCGTCCTCGTCCGCGACGTCGACGGTCAGCCCGACGCCGTCCGGGTAGGCGGCGGCAGCGTCCTCGGCGGCCTGGAGATCGGCGATCACGATGCGGGCGCCCTCGGCGGAGAGGCCGTCCGCGATCGCCTTGCCGATGCCCTGCGCACCTCCGGTGACGATCGCGACCTTGCCGTCGAGCGCACCCATCACTGCAGAGGCGAGAACGGCGTCGGCACGAGGATGCGGTTCTGCTGGGTGTGCATCAGCGGCTGCACCTTGGCGAGGAACGTCTTCCAGCGCTCGTCCGCCTGCAGGCGGGCGCGCTTCTCCTCGCGCTCCGCGTACGAGTCGTACCGCCAGAGCGTCGTGTACGTCGAGAGCGCGCCGACGTCGGTCGTGAACGCGCCGACGAGCCCGCCGAGGATCTCGTTCTGCAGCGGGATGCCCTCGGTCTCGTACAGCTTCACGAGCTCCGGGAGCTTCCCGGTGTAGACGTGGTACTCGCGCTGCTCGACGATCACGGCGCCCCCACCCCGCCGACCGCCCAGTACTTGAGCTCGAGCCACTCGTCGATCCCGTACGAGGACCCCTCGCGGCCCATTCCGGACTCCTTCACGCCTCCGAACGGCGCGACCTCGGTCGAGATGAGCCCGGTGTTGACGCCGACGATCCCATACTCGAGCGCCTCCCCGACGCGGGTCACGCGCGCGAGCCCCTGGGAGTAGAAGTACGCGGAGAGGCCGTAGGGCGTGGTGTTCGCGACCTGCACCGCCTCCTCCTCGGTCGCGAAGCGGGCGACCCCGGCGACCGGCCCGAACGTCTCCTCGCAACTCATCGCCATGTCCGCGGTGACGCCGACGAGCACCGACGGCTGGAAGAACTGGCCCTCGATCCGCTCCCCGCCCACGAGGAGCTCGGCGCCGCGATCGACCGCGTCCGCGACGTGGTGCTCGACCTTCTCCACCGCGGGCTCGTCGATGAGAGGGCCGACGTTGACGCCCTCGGTGAACCCGTCGGCGACCTTGAGAGCCCGCACGGCCTCCGTGAACGCGACCAGGAAGCCGTCGTAGATGCCCTCCTGTACGAGGAACCGGTTGGCCGAGATGCAGGTCTGACCGGAGTTGCGGTACTTGCAGAGCACGGCGCCCGCCACGGCGGCGTCGAGATCGGCGTCGTCGAAGACGATGAAGGGCGCGTTCCCGCCGAGCTCGAGCGAGATCTTCTTGAGCTGCGGCGCGCACTGCGCCATCAGCCGCTTCCCGACCTCGTTCGAGCCCGTGAACCCGAGCTTGCGCACCGCGGGATTCGACGTCATCTCGCCGCCGACGAGCGGGGCGTCCTCGGCCGCGCCCGTCACGACCGAGAAGACACCGTGCGGCACACCCGCCTCCTCGGCGAGCGCAGCGACGGCGAGCGCCGAGAGCGGGGTCTGCTCGGCCGGCTTGAGCACCATCGTGCAGCCCGCCGCCAGCGCCGGTGCGGACTTCCGGGTGGGCATCGCCGACGGGAAGTTCCAGGGTGTGATCCCGGCGGTCACGCCGACCGGCTCCTTCGTCACGAGGATCCGCTTGTCGGGCCACGGCGTGGGGACCGTGTCGCCGTAGACGCGCTTCGCCTCCTCCCCGAACCACTCGTAGAACGACGCCGCGTACTGCACCTCGACGCGCGCTTCGGCGAGCGGCTTTCCTTGCTCGAGCACCATGAGCCGCGCGAGCTCGTCCTCGCTCTCGAGCATGAGGTCGGCGAGGCGCCGCAGCACGGGCGCGCTCCTTTGCAGTCCGGTGCCGCCAGGCGGGAAGGGCGCGCTCGGCGGCCTCGATCGCCCGCCGGGTCTCGTCCGCTCCCATCCGCGGGACCTCAGCGAGCACGTCGCCCGTCGCGGGGTTCACGACCGGGAAGGTCTCGCCGGAGTCGGCGTCGACCCACTCCCCGTCGAGATACGCCTGCCGGCGGAGGAGCGGAAGCTCGACGGCGGTCACGCGGCGAACGATAATCGAGCGCATGGAGCCCCAGCAGAAAGCACAGTTCGTTCGACTGGACGGCCTCCGCGCCTTCGAGCTCGCGGCCGGGGTGAGCGGGCAGCCTCTCTTCGGAGACGCCGCGATGCTGAACCTCATCCGCTTCGAGCCGGGGGCGACGGTGCCGCTGCACAGCCATCCCCACGAGCAGCTCGGGATCGTGCTCGAAGGGATGCAGGCGCTCGTCGTCGACGGCGTGCCGTACGAGCTCGGCCCGCTCGAGGCGTACGTCCTACCGGGCGGCGTCGAGCACTCCGCGTATTGCGGGCCGGACGGCGCGCTCGTGCTCGACGTCTTCACGCCGGTGCGCGAGGACTACCACGCGCGCTGGCACGACCAGAGACAGCACTAGTGAGACAGCGCTGCGCGCACGCGGTCGGGCAGCGGCGCGGGACGACCTTCCTTGTCGACGTGGACGACGGTGTGGCGGCCGACGATGCATGCCTCGCCGTCTCTTCGAGATCGTCCACGCGTAGGTGATCGAGGTGCGGCCGAGGCGCTCGACCTCGATCCGCACGTCGATCTCGTCGTCGAACGTCAGGACCTTCAGAAACTCGGCTTCGACGTGCCTGCGGGGGAAGTCTCCCCACTCGTCCAGAGATACCGCGCCGCGCATGAGAGCGGTCTCGGCGAGCTCGGCCCAGCGGAACGCGTTCGAGAAGTGGATCCGCCCGCCCGCATCGGTGTCGATCCAGGCCACGCGGAGGCGTTCGACGTGCTCGACGCTCACGGCATCACGATGACACGCCCGGGGACGCCCCCGAGGCTCGCCTCGACCGCCTCGTTGACGCGCTCCAGCGGGTACTCGGGGCCGAGGAGCCCGGCGAGCTCGAGCCGCCCCTCGCGCACGTGCTCGAGCAGGACGGGAAGCGCGACCGCCGGATCCTCCGATCCGTACATCGTCCCGGTGAGCCACTTCTCGCGGCGGTTGAACTGGCCGGGGTCGAGGTCGAGTCTCGCGCCGGCTGCGGGCAGCCCGACGATGACCGTCGTCCCGCCGCTCCGCGTCAGCCGGAGCGCGAGGTCGACCGTCGAGGGATCGCCGACGGCGTCGAACGCGTAGTCGACACCGTCGGGAGCCAGCTTCTCGAGCTCGGCCTCCACGACGTCGGGATGGAAGGCATGCGTCGCGCCGAGCCGCAGGGTCTGCTCGCGGCGCCCGTCGACCGGGTCGACGGCGACGATCGTCTCGGCGCCGGCGATCCGCGCGCCCTGGACCACGAACTGGCCGACACCACCCGCGCCGACGACGAGCACCGACGAGCCGGCCTTCACGCCGGCGGCGAAGACGACCGCGCCCACACCGGTGAGGGCCGCACAGCCCAGGAGTGCGGCCTCGCGCAACGGAACCTGTCCTGCGATCGGCAAGGCCACTCGCTCGGACACCACAACATGCTCGGCGAGACAGCCTGTGGCCGTGCCGCGGTAGACGGTCTCGCCCCGCAGGGAGAGCCCCGTCGTTCCGTCCACGAGCGTGCCGCCGCCGATCGCCCGGTGCAGCGGGACGCAGGCGGCCGGCCGCCCGCGACGGCAGTCGGCGCACTCGCCGCAGGACGGCGCCCAGGAGAGCACGACCTCGTCTCCGGGCTCGAGCCCGCGAACGCGGTCCCCGACCACCTCGACGACGCCTGCACCCTCGTGCCCGAGGACCATCGGAGTCGGCCGCACGAACTCGCCTTTGACGTTGTGGAGATCGGTGCCGCAGATCCCGACCGCGGCCATGCGCACGAGCACGTCGGTCGGCCCGGGATCGGCGATCTCGAGGTCCTCGACCGTGAACGGCCGGCCGGGGCCCCAGAAGACGGCGGCGCGCGTGTTCACGAGCAGCAGGAGGGTGACCGCCGGGCGTCATTGCGCACGGCGGTCACCACCGTCGTTCGTCAGACGCTCGCAGGGACTCCGGCGAGCGCCTCAGTAACCGCGGCACACGTCGTCACGGTCGACACGTTCTGAAGCGCGTAGTTGATGGAGGCGTTGTGCCAGTCGGCGTTCATCGTCGAGCAGCCGTCCTCGGGCACGACGATGAAGAAGCCCTTGTCCGCACCCGTGCGGGACGTGTGCTCGATGGACATGTTCGTCCACGCCCCCGTGATGATGATCGTGTCGCGGCCGAGGCCCGCGAGGAGGATGTCGAGCTTCGTGCCCTGCCAGGCGCTCATCCGCATCTTCTCGACGACGAAGTCGCCCGCCTGCGGCTCGAGGCCCTCCGCCGGCGCGGCGCCCCAGGTGCCGCGGACGAGCCCACCGGTGTCCTTCACGCCCTGGAACAGCGGAGCGTTCAGCTTCAGGGCGGGCGCCCCGTCCTCGACGATGTAGTGAACGTGGATCACGGGGATGCCCTTGCCGCGGCACGTCTCCGCGAGCGCCTTCACGTTCTCGACGACGTTCTGCTCCTTCGCGTGCTCGGGTGAGCCGGTCTCGGCGAACGCGCCGCCGTCGATCATCACGTCGTTCTGCAGGTCCTGGACGATGAGCACGCAGCGCGCCGCGTCCAGGGTCAGGCCTTCGTCGTTCATTCCTCTCCTCCTAGGGCATGTAGGGCTCGTGGCGCGGGCCGACGATGGTTCGGATCGCGTAGAGCGAGGTCGAGCTCGGGATGTAGAGCGTGTGCCAGTCGTCCCCGCCCCACGTGAGGTTGCCGGTGTTCTCGGGCACGAGGACCGTGCCGAGGTGCTCGCCGGCGGCGGAGATGACCCAGATTCCGCCCGGGCCGGTCACCCAGATGTTCCCGCGCTCGTCGCACTTCATCCCGTCGGGGATGCCTTCCTCGATGACACCCGAGCCGACGCCGTCGAAGAACATCCGGCCGTTCGAGATGTTCCCGTCGCCGTCCGCGTCCCAGACCTTGATGTGCGCCCTCGGGGTGTCGTTGATGTAGAGGAGCGACTCGTCGGGTGAGAAGCAGAGCCCGTTCGGCATGTCGAACTCGTCCTTCGAGACGATGAGCTCGAGATCCCCGCCACCGGGCGGGATCCGGTAGACGCCCTGGAAGCCGAGCCGTCGCTTGCGCGGGTGCCCGAACCCGGGGAATCGCCCGTACCAAGGGTCCGAGAAGTAGATCGCTCCGCTCGAGTGGACGCAGACGTCGTTCGGGCTGTTGAGCTCCTCGCCCTCGAACTCCTGGGCGATGATCTCGCGCGACCCGTCAGGGCTCTCCCGGACGAGCGAGCTCGTCACGTGCTCGCAGACGAGCAGGTTGAGGTCGGCGTCGTAGGTCATCCCGTTGCACTTGTTCGAGAAGTTCAGGACCTCAACGACCTTGCCGTCGGGCGTGTACTTGCGCCGGACGTCGCCCGGCATGTCCGAGAAGAGCAGGTGGTGCTCGGTCGGGTGCCAGATCGGCCCCTCTGTGAACGTGAACCCCGTTGCGACCCTCTCGACCTGCGCGCCCTGCTCGACGAGCTCGTAGATCGCGTCGGACTTCGCCTCGATGCCGAGGCCTGTTTCGGTGCTCGCCACCGTGCCCCCTTTCGCCAGGGAAATAAGTCAGGGAAATAAGTCAGGGAAATAGTCAGCGAGATGTCGCCACGACTCTAATACGCGGACGTCAGCGCGTCAGCGGACAATCGATCATCGAGCATCCCCGCCCCTCGGGGCGCTACCGCATCAGCATGCCGCCGTTGACGTCGAAGGTCGCCCCCGTGACGAAGCCCGCATCGGCGGAGACGAGGAACGCAACGAGCGCGGCGACCTCCTCCGGACGGCCGAGGCGGCCGACGGGGATGTTCTTCAACATGGCCTCGATCCGATCGGGCGGCACGCTCGCCACCATCGGGCCGTCGATCGCCGCCGGCGCGACGGCGTTCACCGTCACTCCGTGGGGTGCCAGCTCGGTCGCGGCGTGCCGCGTCAGCGCGACGATCGCCGCCTTCGACGTCGCGTAGTGCACTCCCGTGACCGCCCGGCTCGCCTGGCCGGCCACGCTCGCGAGGTTGACGATCCGCCCTTCACCCCGGTCACGCAGGTACGAGCCGACGACGCGGCATCCGAGATACGTTCCGCGGAGATTCGTCGCGAGGACGTCGTCCCACTCCTCGACGTCGATCTCGAAGAACGACCGGACCTCGGTGCGCGCGGCGTTGTTGACGAGCGCGTGGACGTCGTCACCCAGCTCTCGTCGGACGTCTACCAGCAGCCGCTCCCAGGAGCCCACCTCGCGAATGTCGTGGCGGAAGGCGAGAGACCCCTCTCCCAACTCGTTCGCCACGCGCTCTGCGCCGTCGAGATCCAGGTCGGCCAGAGCCACCCGGTAGCCGTCGCCGTGGAGCCGCCGTGCGATCGCCTCGCCGAGCCCTCGTGCGGAGCCCGTGACGATCGCCGCACCGCTCATTCCACCTCGACGTGGATGCGCTTCTTGGCGTTCTTGAGAGAGCCTCCCTCGCGTCGAGCGCGCACCGCGAGGATCTCCGCGAGGATCGAGAGCGCCGTCTCCTCCTGCGTGTCGGCACCGATGTCGAGGCCGCACGGACCCATGATCCGTTCGAGCTCGACTTCGGCCACACCTGCCTCGAGGAGCCGCTCCCGGCGTCGCTCCTGGTTCCGGCGCGAGCCGAGCGCGCCGACGTAGAACGCCTCCGACGCGAGCGCGCCGATCAGCGCGGGCTCGTCGAACTTGTCGTCGTGCGTGAGGACGACGATCGCGGTCTGGTGGTCGGGCTCGATCTGGGCGAACGCCTCGTCCGGCCACGCCACGATGAGCTCGTCCGCGGACGGGATCCGCTCGCGCGTCGCGAACTTGGCACGCGCGTCCGCCACGATCGAATGCCAGCCGAGGAGCTTCGCGCCGCGGCAGAGCGCCTCGGCCGTGTCGACCGCGCCGTAGACGAAGACCCGTGGGGGCGGGCCGTAGACCTCGGCGAACACCTTCGTCCCGTCATCGAGAGTCAGCAGCGTGTTGCGGCCGCGACGAATGATCTCGTCCGCCTGCTCGACGGCGTCACCGGGCGCGTCGCCGACCTGCTCGCCTCCCTCCAGCACCAGCGCGCTCGAGCCGACGCCGGCTCCCTCCACGACGGTGAACAGCACGCCGCGATCGCCCGAGGCCGCGAGCGCCGAGAGCCGCTCGAACAGGCTCATCGGGTCACTCGAGCGGTTCGACGAACACGTCGATCTCGCCGCCGCAGGGCAGACCGACGCTCCAGGCGACGTCGTCCTCGATGCCGTAGCTCAGGAGCTTGGGCTCCCCCGTGCGGAAGACTTCCTGGGCGTTCTCGAACACGTCGCTCTCGACGCACCCGCCCGATACGGAGCCGCACATTCGCCCGGACTCGGAGATCGCGAGGCTCGTACCGATAGGCCTCGGGGCCGAGCGGCGCGTCGCGACGACGGTGGCCACGACGACCTTCTCGCCTTCCTTCTTCCAGGCCTCGATCTCCGGGAGGATCTCCTTCACGCTCCGCATTATCACGATCCCGACCCGCTGACCGTCGAGCTACGGCCCGTATAGCCTCCTACGAATGGCCGATCAGGCAGCCGTCAGCCTCCTTCGCTGGCTCCGGCGGCAGCTCCGCCAACCGACTCCGCAGCGAGAGCACCTCGAGGCCGCGGTCGCGAACGACGATCCGGCCGAGGCCCGACGCCTCGTCGCGCTCGTTCCCTTCACGGACGCCCAGCGCAGGCATGTCGACGGGCTCATCGACCGGTGGGAGCAGGAGTCCACACGTGGCCGCGACTGAGAACGAGGCGATCGTCCGCCGGATCTTCGACGCCTTCGCGCGCCAGCAAGGCTTTGCGCTACGGGGCCTGTTCGCGGAGGACGCAGTCTGGACCGTGCCCGGTCGCGGTGTGATGGCCGGGGTCTTTCGCGGGCGCGACGAGATCTTTCGCTTCCTCGCACGGCTCCCGAAGGAAACCGACGGGACCTACGCGTCCGAGCTCCGCGACGTCCTCGCGAGCGACGATCGCGCAGCGGCGCTCTACCGTGCGCGGGGAACCCGGCACGGACGCACGCTCGAGCTCGACCAGGTCCTCCTCTTCCGGATCGACGACGGGCTCGTCCAGGAGGTTCTCGCCCTCCCGGCCGACCCGGGAGCGTTCGAGGAGTTCTGGGCGCCGTAGAGCAAGGCCCTAGACTCGACGAGGTGGGAATCGACGCCGCATTCGTGGCCGAGCTCAGGGGCGCACTCGGGCGCGATCAGGTCCTCACGGAGCCGGAGGAGCTCCGCGTGTACGAGTGCGACGGGCTCACGGGGCATCGGGCCGTGCCCGAACTGGTCGCGCTTCCCGGCTCCATGGAGGAGGTTCAGGCCGTCGTCCGTGCGTGCCATCGCGAACGCGTCCCGTTCGTCGCACGGGGAGCGGGAACCGGGCTCTCGGGCGGCGCGACCCCGGTCGCCGGCGGCGTCGTCGTCTCACTCGCTCGCATGAACCGGATCCTGGAGATCGACCTCGAGAGCCAGCGGATCGTCGTCGAGCCCGGCGTCGCGAACCTCGACATCACGCGGGCCGTCGCAGATGAGGGGTTCTTCTACGCACCCGACCCGTCGAGTCAGCAGGTGTGCACGATCGGCGGGAACGTCGCCGAGAACTCGGGCGGCGCTCACTGCCTGAAGCGCGGGTTCACGGTGCACCACGTCACGGGGCTGACGCTCGTGCTGCCGGACGGGGACGTCTGCGAGCTCGGCGGGAAGGCGCTCGACCCGGAAGGGATGGACCTTCTCGGGGTCGTCGTCGGCTCGGAGGGGACTCTCGGGATCGTCACGAGAGTCACCCTGCGCCTCGTGCGGGCCCCCGAGATCGTGCGCACCTTGCTCGCCGGCTTCGAGACGATGGACGCCGCCGGCGCTGCCGTCTCCGGGATCGTCGCGGCCGGAGTCCTACCGTCTGCGATCGAGATGATGGACCGGCTCACGATCGAGGCCGCCGAGAGTGCCGTCGCCCCGGGTTACCCGGAGGGCGCCGGCGCAGTGCTCCTCGTCGAGCTCGACGGCGTCGCGGCGCAGGTGGAGGAGGACACGAGGGCAGTGGAGGAGATCTGCGTGTCGAACGGCGCCTTCGAACTGCGAACGGCATCCGACGATGACGCTCGCGCACTTCTCTGGAAGGGCCGCAAGTCGGCATTCGCCGCCATGGGCCGGATCGCCACCGACTACTACGTGCAGGACGGCGTCGTGCCCCGAACGCGCCTCCCCGAGGTCTTGCGGCGCATCGAGGATCTCTCCGCCGAGCACGGCCTCCGGGTCGCGAACGTCTTCCACGCAGGCGACGGGAACCTCCACCCTCTCGTCCTCTACGACGGTGAGCGGGGCGAGACGGAGAGTGCGCGCACGCTCGCCGAAGCCATCCTCCACGCGTGCCTCGACGCGGGCGGCTCGCTCACCGGCGAGCACGGTGTGGGCATGGACAAGGCGTGCTCGATGCCGCAGATGTTCTCCGAGCGCGACCTCGCCGTCTTCACGCGCCTCCGCGGAGCCTTCGATCCGGATGGCCTCTGCAACCCTGGGAAGGTCATTCCCACGCCGAGGCTCTGCGGCGAGGTTCCCGGCCCGTATCGCATCCACGCGCTGGAGAGGATCGGCGTTGCCGAGCGTCTCTAGCCTCGAGGACGCCTCGGCGCTCCTGGCATCGGCGACCGCCGAAGGCCGCAGGGTGCGCATCGGCGCCGACCTGACGACGACTGCGCTCGACAGGATCCTCGAGCACGAGGCGGGAGACCTGACATGCACCGTGGAGGCCGGACTCAGGCTGTCGGAGCTGAACACGGCGCTCGCGCGCCATGGCCAGCGACTTTCGCTCGACCCGCCGGGCGACCCGACGATCGGCGCGCTGCTGGCGATGAACACCTCGGGGCCGCTCCGGCATCGCTTCGGCGCACCGCGCGACCTCGTCCTGGGCGTGACGCTCGTGCTCGCGGACGGGACGGTCGCGAGCGCGGGCGGAAAGGTGGTGAAGAACGTCGCCGGCTACGACCTGGGCCGCCTCGTCTGCGGCACGGAGGGGCGGCTCGCACTCATCGCCCGCGTGAGCTTCCGCCTGCACCCGCTGCCACAGGCCGCGAGAACCCTGGTTGTCGAGACCGGCGATGCCGCTGCGACCGCGAGCATCGTCGGGGAGCTGGTGCGCTCGCAGCTCGAGCCGAGCGCGCTCGACGTCCTCCATCCCGGCCGTGTCGCGGTGCTCTTCGAAGGCTCGCCGCGTGCGGTCGACGCTCAGCTCGAAGCGGCGCAGGCCAGGTTCGGCGGACGTGACGCGGGACCCGAGATCTGGCGCGAATCGCGCGACAGACAGGCGTCCGCTCACGGCCGGGTGCGGTTCTCGCCCGGCGAGCTCGCCAGCGTCCTCGAGAGACTCTCCGAGGCCGTCGTGCGCCCGAGCTCGGGCCTTGCGTACGGGCTCGACGCGGCACCCGGGAGCCAGGAGCCGGACGACGGAGCCCTGCGCCGGCTGCAGGAGCGCGTCCTGCGCGCCTTCGACCCGACGGGAACCCTCGGCGGATGATCCCCGAGCTCACCGCCGACTGCGTCCACTGTGGGTTCTGCCTCCCGACGTGCCCGACGTACGTCCTCTGGCACGAGGAGATGGACTCGCCGCGTGGGCGCATCCATCTCATGGACGCACGTCTCGACGGATCCATCGCACTCACCGAGACGGTCACGAAGCACTTCGACCGGTGTCTCGGCTGCATGGCGTGTCTCTCGTCGTGCCCGTCGGGCGTTCGCTACGACCGCCTCATCGAGTCGACTCGCGACGCGGTCGAGCAGGAGTACCCGCGACCGCTCGGTGACCGCTTCGTCCGCGGTCTCCTCTTTCGGCTCCTCCCCCATCCACGGCGCATGCGCACAGCACTTCGGTTCGCGCCGCTGGGGCGGGCCATGCCGATGCCGAAGCGCTTCCGACCGCTCGCCGAGATGGCGCCCCGCTGGCGCGGGCAGGCTGAAATACCCCCGTTTACGGAGGCGAGCGGGCCACGACGCGCCCGGGTCGGGCTGCTCACCGGCTGCGTGCAGCAGGCGGTGTTCCCCGACGTGAACACGGCGACCGCGCGCGTTCTCGCGGCCGACGGCTTCGAGGTCGTCGCTCCGCCGCAAGGGTGCTGCGGCGCGCTCTCCGTTCACGCCGGCCGCCTCGAGGAGGGCAAGGCTTTCGCACGCCGGCTGCTCGACGCATTCGAAGACGTCGATCTCGTCGTCGTGAACTCGTCCGGCTGCGGCTCGCACCTGAAGGAGCTCGGCTGGCTCCTCGGAGACGAGCGCGGCGAGCGATTCTCGGAGAAGGTGCGCGACGTCGGCGAGCTCCTCGGAGGCACCGACCCGCGGGCCGCGCGCCATCCGCTGCCCCTGAAGGTCGCGCTTCAGGACTCGTGCCACCTTCGCCACGCGCAGCGGCTTCCGCTTGCGTCGCGCGCCTCGCTCGCACGGATCCCCGGCCTCGAGATCGTCGAGCCGGCCGAGCAGGACATCTGCTGCGGCTCGGCAGGGATCTACAACGTCGTCCAGGCGGAGGCGGCGCGGGAGCTCGGCGACCGGAAGGCGAAGGCGGTCCTCGCCACGGGCGCACAGATGTACGCGAGCGCGAACCCGGGCTGCCTCGTCCAGATCTCCGCGTCGCTGCGACGTGCAAAGCAGCAGTTGCCGGCCCTACACCCGATCGAGCTCGTGGATGCATCGATCCGAGGAGTTCCGGCAGGGCGCCTGCGCGCCGGCTCTCGGCGCTAGGCCTCGACGGCGACGGGGTGTAGCTCGTCGAGGCGATCGACGCGGGCGAGCGACGGAAAGAGCTTCCACCACACCCCCGCAACGACGATCGTCGCGACTCCACCCAACACGACCGCCGGCACGGCGCCGATCAGAGCGGCCGCGACACCGGACTCGAACGCGCCGAGCTCGTTCGAGGCGCTGATGAAGACCATCTCGACCGCGTTGACCCGCCCGCGGACCTCGTCGGGGGTGACGAGCGGAAGGATCGTCGAGCGGAGGACGACGCTCACCATGTCGAACGCGCCTCCGGCGGCGAGGGCGAGCATCGACAGCCACATCGCGTGGGACAGCCCAAAGACGACCATGCAGGCGCCGAAGCCCGCCACGACGATGAACATGATCGGTCCTGCACGCTGTCGTATGGGCCGGCGGGCGATGACGAGGGCCGCGACGAACGCGCCGGCGGCCGGCGCGGTGCGCAGGAACCCGAGCCCCGTCGGGCCAACCTCCAGTATGTCCTTCGCAAAGATCGGAAGCAGCGCGACCGCGCCGCCGAACAGGACCGCGAAGAGGTCGAGCGAGATCGCGCCCAGCAGGACGCGTGTTCGCCGGATGAGGCGAACGCCCGCGAGGACCTCGTCCATTCCGACCGCACCTTCAGCGGCCGGCTCGCGGCCGCTGCGAAGGGCGAGCACGCACCCGAGCGCCACGAGCGAGAGGACCGCGGAAACCGCATATACGAGCTCGGCCTGAATGGCGAAGAGGATGCCGCCCACCGCCGGGCCTGCGACATTGGACAGCTGGAAGGCGATCGACCGCTGCGCGAGCGCGCTGACGAGGATCTCCTGGGGCACGAGGGACGGCGTCAGAGCTCGACCCGCAGGGGCCCCGAAGGCGCTCGCGATGCCCGTCAGGAACGCGAGCGCGAAGAACGGCCACACGTGATCGGCACCGGCTCGGGTGACCGCGAGCAGCGCGACGGCCACCACCACGTCGACGACGACCATGAACGCGATGATCCGTCGGCGCGAGAGCCGATCTGCGACGTGGCCCGCGGGCAAGGCGAGGAGCAGGAGTGGTAGGAACTCCGCGAGCCCGATCAGTCCGAGGTCGAGCGGGTTCTCCCGCACCGAGTACACCTGCCAACCAATCGCGACCGTCGCCATCTGCATCGCGAAGCCGGTTGCGAGCAGCGACACCCAGAAGAGCGTGAAGTCGCGGTGGTGAAAGGCCGAGCGCGGCACGGGCTCCATGCCGCGAACCTAGATGTTCCAGCGCCGCCTAGGCAGCTTCAGGTGCGCCCGCGGGCTTCTCGTCCACGCCGAACTCGACCTCGATCCGCCCGATGCGCGAGCCGTCGACCTCGATGACCTTCAGCTGGAGACCGTCGACCGCGACTTCGTCGCCGACTTCGGGCTGCCTGCCGAGCTCGCCGAAGACGAGGCCGGCCATCGTGTGGAAGTCCTCTTGTTCGAGCTCGGTGTGGAACTCCTCGTTGAAGTCGTCGATCGTGTACGTGCCCTCGATCCGGATCCGGTTCTCGTCGATCCGCTCGATCGACGTGTCCGGAAGGTCGAACTCGTCCTCGATCTCCCCGACGATCTCCTCGAGGACGTCCTCGAGCGTCACGATCCCCTCCATCGCGCCGTACTCGTCGACCACGACGGCCATGTGCTGCTTTCCGCGCCGGAAGTCGGCAAGGAGCGCCGCGAGGTCCTTCGTCTCGGGGACGACGTACGCGGGCCGCACGATTCCTTCGAGGCTGACACTGGCAAGCCCGAGGTCGTGCATGGCCGCAAAGAGGTCGCGCACGTGGAGGACGCCGACGATCTCGTCGAGCGTGTCACGGAAGACGGGATAGCGCGTGAACGGCGAGTCGACGACCGTGGCGAGCGCATCCTCGGGAGGCATGTCCACCGAGATCGCCACCACCTCGGGTCGCGGCACCATCACCGCCGACACCTCCTTCGAGGCGAAGTCGAACACCTTGTACAGCATCTCCTCCTCGGCCTCCTGGAGCTCGCCGACGTCTTCGGCCGCCGCCACGCTGTGCCGGATGTCCTCGCGCGTGTAGGCGATCATCCCGGCCGGGGCGGGCTTCACCCGGAAGAGGCGGAGCACGAAGTTCGCCGACACCTGCAGGAGCCAGACGATGGGATGGGCCACGCGCCCGAGGATGTCCAGGGGGACCGCGAGCGCGATCGCGAGGCGCTCTGCTTTCTGGAGAGCGAACGCTTTCGGCACGAGCTCGCCGAGCACGACGGAGATGTACGTCAGGATCGCGAAGGAGATGAGGAAGCTCACAGTGGTCGAGAGCGGCGGCTCCATGAGGTCCGAGATGAGAGGCTCGCCGACTGCACCGACGAGGATCGCGAACACGGTGATGCCGAGCTGGGTCGAGCTGATGAACCGGACCGGCTCGTCCATCAGCCGCAGGGCCGCCCGCGCACCTGCGCTTCCCTGACCCGCCCTCTCCTCGAGCCGCGCCCGTCGCGCGGTGATCAGCGCGTACTCGGCGGCGACGAACAGGGCGCTCCCCGCCACGAGGAGAAGCACCACGAGGATTCGGATGAGAACGCTCACGCCCCGGAAGGGGCGCAGGTACTAGGCAATAGCCCGTCGTCCATCGATCAGGCCGCAGTATAGGTAACGACTCCGCCATCCTCGTCCCGCTTCGCCGCTCCCATGCGAACGAGCCGCTCCAGGTGCGAGAGCGTCTCGGCGACGGCGAACCTCCGCGGGCCAGCGGCGAGGTCTTCCCCGAAGAGCGGGAACGAGAGCTCGTATCCCGTCTGTGGGTCCCCGCCGAGCGCCGCAGCGGCCTCGTCGAGCCGGACGCGGTGGTGCTCCTGGAGCTCACGCACACGAGCCGCCGGATCCGCGATCACGTCCCCGTGGCCGGGAAGCGCGACGGTGGGCTCGAGCTCGACCGTCCGCGCGAGCGCGTCGAGGTAGTCACCAAGCGGATCGGCACGACTCGCGGGCCAGAGCCCGACGGTCGGCGAGATGCGTCCGAGCACGTGGTCCGCTGCGACGAGGACGCCGTCCTTGAGCAGGCAGAGCTGGCCGTCGGCGTGCCCCGGAGCGTCGACGAGCTCCCAGCCGTCGAGCCGCTCGCCGGCCTCGACCAGGATCGGATCTCGCTGGTAGCGGACGAACGGTCGGTAGACCGAGCCCTGGCCGACGAGCTCCGCCGTGACCGCGTCCGGCACCCCCTGGAGCCGGAACCAGTCGACGAGGCGCTCGGACCACGCGGGATTCCCCCACACGAGCTCGCACTGCGCGTAGTCGAGCGCTCCCTGGTAGACCGGTGCCCCCGTGAGCTCGTGGACGTCGGCGGCCGCCCCGACATGGTCGGGGTGAAAATGGGTGACGAAGATGCGAGCGACGCGCCCGCCCGCCTCCTCGAGCTCGGCCGCCCAGGTCTCCTTCGCATCGGGCAGGCCGATACCGGTGTCGACGAGCGTCCAGCCGTCGTCACCTGGCAAGAGGTACGCGTGCACGTGGCCGGGCCTCGTCGGCAGCGGCAACGTGACCCTGCGTATTCCACCCGGAAGATCCGGCATGGCGCCGAACGCTACAGGCCGTCAGCTCAGGCGCCTGACGAGCCTGGGGTCGGGCGTGCCGACAGGGCGACAGCGCCGTAACCGACGGCCTCGACCGCCAGAGTCCAGACGATCACTTGGTGATCGCTGTGCACCGACTCTCGGAGCGCGTAGATCACGAGCACCGAGGCTGCGACCGCCTGAAGCGCGAAGACCGACGCACCGCGACGCCACTCTCTTCGGATGACGAACGTCAGAGTGGCCAGCCCTGCGACGAACAGGACTGGCGCGAACACGAGAAGCCAGTTGTCCGCTGCAGCGCTCTCAGCAGTCTGGTTCTCCCATCGGAACCCGGCGACCAGCACGATGAAGAGGGCGGTCACGGCAAGCCCGCCCAGGTGCAGCGTCGCCAGAAGCACCGACAGCGGATAGGCAAGCATCTAAAGAGCATCGGGTGTACCGGCTGGACGATCAAGGCGACACAATCGAACATATGTTCTATAGTGGCCGGGTGCGGATGGAGTACCGGGAGGAGCCGTGCAGGAGCGCCCTCAACCCCGTTCGCGGCATGCCCTTTCGCTGGTCGCTCAACCCGTACATGGGCTGCGCCCATCGCTGCACGTTCTGTTACGTCCGCGCCTTCGAGCAGCGAGCCGACCGGCCGGCAGACGACCGCTACGGCCGCTCGATCCGCGTCAAGCCGAACGTCGCCGACGTCCTTCGCCGGGAGCTCGAGAGGAAGTCATGGGTGCCGGAAGAGGTCGCGATCGGCACGGCGACCGACCCGTACCAGCCGGCGGAGGGTCGCTTCCGGCTAACGCGCGCCTGCATCGTCGAGCTCGCGCAAGCGTGGACGCCGTTCTCGATCATCACGCGGGGACCGCTCGTCGTCCGCGACATCGACGTGCTCCAGGAGGCCGCCTCGCGGATCTCGGCCAGCGTAACGGTGTCCCTCCCCACCCTCGACGAGCGCGTCTGGCGAACGACCGAACCGGGCACCGCTCCGCCGCGGAGCCGACTCGAGGCGGTACGGCGCCTGGCCGACTCCGGGATCGACGTCTCGGTCGGGCTCGCGCCGATCCTCCCCCACCTTTCCGACGACCCCGAGCAGCTCGCCGCTGTGGTGCGCGCCGCCAAGGCGGCAGGCGCTCGAACCGTCTGGAGTGCACCGCTGCACCTCCGGCCCGGGGTACGCGAGCACTTCCTGAAGGCGCTCGCGCGCGATTGGCCGGAGGAGGTCGCGCGCTATGAGGAGCTCTATGCGCGCGGCGCGTACCTCCCGAGCGCCGTCACACAGCAGGTCCGTGAGCACGTCCGCGCGGCAGCTCGCACGGCACCGTTCGCAGCAGGCCCGCGGCCGATCGAGCGACGCCTCCCCGCTCGGTCCGCACAGTTGACACTCGCTGTCTAGCCACTCGCTCGGCCGCACCCGCCGGACCGGATCGTAGAATCGCCGAGTGGCCGAGGAGATCACCTGCCTCATCGCCGATGACCACGAGGTCGTCCGCGAGGGTCTGAGGCTCGCACTGTCGCGTTCCCCTCGCATTCGCGTCATCGGCGAGGCGGCGGACGGCGCGTCGGCCGTCGCGCTGACGGAGCGCCGACGACCTGATGTCGTGATCATGGACCTGCGCATGCCCGACATGGACGGCCTCGAGGCGACCGAGCAGATTCTCGAGAAGATCCCGGGCACCGCCATCCTGATCTTCACCGCGTACGGCGAGCGATCGCTCCTCCAGCGTGGCATGGAGTCGGGCGCGCGGGGCTACATCCTCAAGGAGACGCCGCACGAGACCCTGCTCCGTGCCATCGAGAAGGTCGCCGCCGGCGACACCTTCGTCGATCCCGGGCTCATGGCCGAGTTCGTCGCGGGGAAGGGGCAGATGGACGTGCTCACTCCGCGCGAGCGCGAGATCCTCCAGCTCCTCGCGGACGGCATGTCGAACGTCGAGGTGGCTGCGAAGCTGTTCATCAGCCAGGAGACGGTGAAGAGCCACGTGCGTCACATCCTCGCGAAGCTCGAGGCCGACACGCGTACGCAGGCGGTCGCCATCGCACTCCGCGAGGCCATGATCGATTGACGACCTCCGACAACGCCGAGCGAGCGCTTCTCGCCGAGCGGATCCTCGCCGAGCAAGAGGAGCGCCGCCGCCTCGCCGAGCTGATTCACGACGGCCCCGTCCAGCACCTGTCGGCGATCACGCAGATGGTCGACGCCGCGCTCGACGCAGTCCGGAGCGGCGAGCCGTCACAGGCCGCCGAGCTCCTCGCCCGGGGACTCACCCTCGCTCGAGAGGCCGCGCAGGACCTCCGGTCGCTCTGCGACGACCTCGAGCCGCGCGCGCTGCGAGAGCTCGGCTTCGCGGCAGCCGTGTCGGCTCTCGGCCGTCGCGTGTCCGCCCGACGTGAGATCGAGGTCGCGCTCGACGTCGACCACGGAGACGAGCTCGGCGAGCACGCCCAGACCGGGCTCTTTCAGATCGTCAGCGATGCGATCGACCAGGCCGTGCGACGAGGGGCGTTGACCCGGATCGACATCGCCGTCCGTCCGGTCGAAGGGGGTGGCGCGGAGCTCTCGGTCTCGGACGACGGGCCGCCCGAGCGGCGGAGTGCAGTCCTCGAGATGCTCGCCGAGCGGGCAGCGACGCTGAATGCCAGGTTCACCTCCGAGGCTCGCTGGCCGCGAGGGTCGGCGATCCGCATCGAGCTCCCTCCTTCGTCCGCCCGACGCTAGGATCGAACCCGTGGACGGGAACGGTGCGCGCGGGTACCTGCTGTTCGTGTGGTCCGTCGCCGGCTACGAGCTCGTCGAGCAGCCGGGCGAGCCGCCGCAGGTCGGCGCCGAGATCGAGGACGGCGAGCGGCGCTACCGGGTTACGAAGATCGCCGCATCGCCGCTGCCGGGCGACGAACGACGCTGCGCGTACCTGCTTCCTTCCTGAGGGTTACTCGAGCGGTTCGTTGTGAACGTCGTTCTCTTCGGCGTACTTGTCGACGAGCTGATTGATCTTCGCCGGATCCGGAAACGCGTAGTTGATCTCGACGAACGCGTTCCACTTGTCCGGTAGCGCGTCCTCGGGGAAGATCGCCTCGACCGGGCACTCGGGCTCGCACGCCCCGCAGTCGATGCACTCCTCCGGGTCGATGATGAGGATGCGCTCGAACTCGTGGATGCAGTCGACGGGACAGACGTCCACGCACGACTTGTCTTTGATGTCGATGCAGGGCTCGGCGATGATGTACGTCACGCGGGCGAGTCTAGCGAGAGGGTCTCGAGCTCAAACCCGGGTACCGCGGACTGGGCGCTAGGTCACGCCGATGAGCTCGTCGACGAGCTCCGGAGCACGCTCCACGAGCGCCGACTTGACGATCACCTGGTCGAAGCCCGCGGTGTGCGCACGTTGGAGCCCGGCCCGGTCCGTGTGGTTCGTGAACCCCACGATGGGGATGTCGGGCCAGGCGTCGACGACCTCCTCCGGCTCGACCCGCGCGATGTCGGCGATGACGAGCTCGGGCGTGACCACGCTGTCGGTGGTCACGAATCGATGCCCAGGAAGAAGCGCCTCGAGCTTCCCCCGGAAGAACAGATCGACCCCAGCCAGCAGGATCGTGGCCACGGAGCCGACACTAGCACTCTTCGCGGACGCCGATAATCCCGCGATGGGGCTCGAACGTGGCCTCGAGCTGATTCGCGCCGGCGAGTACTTCGAGGCACACGAGGAGCTCGAGTCCGAATGGCGCGACGCGCCGGCCGAAGAGCGTGACTTCCTGCAAGGCCTCGTCCACGTCGCGGTCGGCTGGCTCCATGCAGAACGCGGCAACCGGCCCGGTTGCGAGCGTCAGCTCGAGAAGGCGGCACGCCGACTCACCCCGTACGCCCCCAAGCATCGCGGCGTCGACGTCGCGCGGGTGCTCGATCAGGTTGAGCTCGCCGCGACGAGTGCAGCCGACGGCGATCTCGTCTTCAGCGAGATCGAGATATAGCTAGAACGACGAGTCGAGGCCGAGCCATTCGAGCGTACGGTTGAGATAGACGCGCAGGACGTAGAAGCGCTCGAAGAAGAGCAGGAGGCCGAGCGCCACCATGATCGCGCCGCCGACGACCTGGATCGCACGATAGTGGTCGCGCAACCAACGAAACGCACCCATCGCTCGTGCAAAGACCGCACCAGCGAGCACGAAGGGAACCGCCACGCCGAGCGAGTAGACACCGAGGAGGAGCGCTCCTTCACCGACGGTGCCCGTGGAGGCCGAGAGGACGAGGATCCCTGCGAGAACGGGGCCGATACACGGCGCGGCGCAGACGGCGAATGCACCCCCGAGCAGAACACGTGAACCTCGGCTCCTCGCTCCCTCGAGCAGGCCCGCACCCATGAGCCGCTCGGGCCAGGGCAGGAGCCCCATGAAGGCGAGGCCGAAGACGACGAGGACGAATCCTGCGATCTTCTCGAGCAGGAACTGATTCGCGAAGAGGCGCCCCCCGACGAGCGCAGCCCCGATCCCGAGCAGGACGAAGACGGCAGTGAAACCGACGACGAAGGGAATGCTGGAGACGACGACCCGGCGGCTCGTGCCGGGGCGCCCGAGCTGGTCGGCGTCCACAGCCGACACGGCGGACAGGTATCCGGGGACGAGCGGGAGCACGCACGGGGACAGGAACGACACGAAACCCGCGAGAAAGGCGACAGGGAGCGACCCGAGATCCACGTCAGGCGTCGAACCGTGCGAGCTCCTCGTCGAGGCGACGCTCGAGGTCGGGGTCGACTGGGGGTTCCGCGGGTGGTGTCTCCCCGCGACGGCTGCTCCAGCCCCGGATGAGGACCGCGAGCACGACGCCGGCTGCGACGATCACGACGAGCGGAACGAGCCACGCGAGAAGCCCGAACCCGCCCTTTCGCGGAGTCGCGACGACGCCGGGGCCGAACTGGGCGACGAGTGCGTTCCTGATCTCCCGCTCGGTGTCACCAGCGGCGATGCGCTCACGGATGAATGCCTTCATCCGCTCGGCGACCGGCGCATTGGACTGGTCGAGGGTCGTCTTGCAGACCGGGCAGACGAACTCCGCTTCGAGGTCTGCCGCGTTCGGCCGCTCAGAGCCCAATGCGACCGGAGTGCCGACGAGCAGGAGTGCGAGCACCCCCGCGACGACGACTGCGAGGCGGCCGCTCATGAGTCGAGAGCATTCGCGATCGCGGCTCGCAGGCGCGCGCGATCCTCGTCGGAGTTGACCGCTCCGACGAATGCCTCGACGACCCGTCCTTCGCGGTCGATGACGAACGTCTCGGGAAACCCGGTCACGCCGTAGCCGGCGAGAGTCTTCCCGGGACCGTCGTACACGACCGGAAACGTGAGATCGAACCGTCGCATGAAGGCGCGTGCGTCGCGACGGAAGTCGTTCGCGTCGAGGCCGATGACCGTGAGCCCCCGATGTCGATTCGCACGCCAGATCTGCTCGAGGTACGGCGCCTCCTCCTTGCACGGGTCACACCAGGAGGCCCAGAAGTTGAGCACGACAGGGTTCCCGCGGAGCCTCGCGAGATCCAGTGTGCCGTCCTCGTCGAGGCGCTCCAACGCGAACGTCGGCGCGGGTGGCTGCTCTCCCCTCTCGACAGCCGCGGCGAGCGCGCCGCCGTTGTCGTCGACCAGCTTCCAGACGAGGAGCACGAAGAGCAGCACGACGAGCCCCACGGCCGCCCCTTGGGCGACGAGCAGCAGGCGACGACGCGCGATCAACGAGAGACGATGAACACGGGCGTGCCCAGCTTCACCCGCTGGAACAGCCACTCCGCATCCGGGATGCGCATGCGGATGCATCCGTGCGAAGCCGAGTATCCGATCGAAGCCGCGTCAGGGGTCCCGTGGATCCCGACGTACGGGACCGACAGGCCCATCCAGCGCGTGCCGAGGGGGTTGCCCGGACCCGGAGGCACCGGGTCCGCGTCCGCCGCCCACGGTGAGGGAGGCGGATACCACCACGGATCGCGCTGCATGTTCGCGATCTCGAAGTCACCGGTCGGCGTCGGATACGACGGCTGACCTGTCGCAACTCCGAACCTCCGAACCAGCTTCTCCTTCTCGTACAGGAGGAGCTCGTTGGAGCCTCGGAGGATGACGATCGACGCGGCCAGCTTGGCCTTCCGGATCTTCGGCTTGCGGATGTCGAACGGCAGCGCGATCGGGTCGCGCACCTGCTTCGCGAGCGCGATCCGGAGAGACAGCCCGAGGCGCAGCCGCTTGAGCGTGCGGCCGTCAGCAGCTTCGATCAGCCGGGGCTTGATCCCGCGAAGCACTACGCCCGCGTCGACGGGCTTACGGTCGAGACGTCCTGCAAGCCGTTCGACATAGCGTCGGAGCGTCGGCCGGTAGACCTGGACGTCGAGGGGGATTGCAACACCGGGGCGTGCGCTACGCGCTCGGCGGATCGCCTTGGCGATCTTCGCGCGGGCACCCAGCTCCCGCGGGGCGACGCGGATCCGATGCTCGGAGTCGACCTCGAGCACGAAGGGTCGGAGGAACGTCTTCTGCACGAGCTCCGTGGCTTCCCTCGATCGGAGCCAGCCCACGGACACGTGTCCGACCGTGACCCCGGGAGCGATGAGCTGAGGCTTCGGCGGTGGTCCCGGAGGCGGCGGTGGAGGCGGCGCAGGCTCAGTCGGTGGCGGCTCGGCCGGCGGAGGCTCGGTCGTCGGAGGCGGGGCCGTCGTCTGCGCCGGGAGGACGGTGTCCGTCCCACTCGAGGACGCGATGGCGAATCCGGATGCGAAGCCGAGCAGCGCGAAGGCTGCGAGGAGGCCGGCGCCGACTACGAACAAGCCCCGTTTCACGGTTCCAGTGTAAAGACGAATTTCGCTGGATTGTTCACGACCAGCGCGTCGACCCCTGCTTTGTCGAGCCGCGCCCCGTCGAGTGCGTCGTCGACGGTCCAGGCGACGACCGGAATCCCGCGAGCATGGGCACGGGTCACGACGCGCTCCGTCACGAGAGCATGGTGCAGAACGAGCGCCGACGCCCGCGACCGCGCGAGGAGCGCGCGAACGACGATCGGCACGAAAGGCCGCGCGATGCGAAGAGCCACGTCGATCAGCGGGTCGGAGCCCCCGATGCTCGAGACATGAAGCCGGTCGCGAGGAAACGACGCTCCCGTTCGCAGGCGCGGCTCGAGGCTGCCGAGACGCCGGAGCGCACCCAGGTGATGGGAGCTCACGAGCGTACGCTCGACGAGCTCGAAACGGCGGAGCGCGGACAGGACCTTCTCGGCTGACCTCGCCGTCTTCAGATCGACGTGGACTCCGATCTCTGGCGCCTCCACGCAGAAGAACTCGAGTGCGTCGTCGAGCCCGGGCAGGTCGGGTGCGACGTCGCGCAGAGCCGCAAGGGACTTGTCCCGCACCGTCCCGCGTGCGCGTCCGTGACTCACCTCGCCGAGATCGTTCGAGTGCGCGACGACGAGCTCGCCCGACGCTAGCTCGACGACGTCGAACTCGATCAGATCGACGGCCGCCGCAGCGGCAGCGCGAAACGACTCGAGCGTGTTCTCAGGGGCCAGCGCCGCTGCTCCGCGATGCCCGATGCAGAGCGGGCGGTCAGCTCGCCGCTCGAGCGCGATCACGGGATGACACGCTTCGGCTTCAGAGTCGGCTCCGTCGGCAGATCCCGTTCGTGGAGCCGTCCTCCCTCTGCGGCATACGTGACGATCATCCTGTCCGTCACCCACTCCACCGGAGCGCGATCGTCCGTCCACGCCCGTCCCGAAGGCACCACAGGGCGAGCCTGAGTCGCAAGGAGCTCCTGGAGCGACGCGAGCGCCTGCGGTCCGTGCTCGAGCCGGCGCGCGCGCTCGGCCTGGCCGAGCGGCACCGTGAGGCCGAGGAGGAACGTGTTGAAACGAAGAGCCGGCCACCCGAGTACTTGCGGGAACTCGGAGCGCAGCGTCGTCCCGACCGCGCGCACGAGCCTCTTGTCGCCGGGGACGGTCGCGACGTTGAGGACGACGATCCCTCCCGGTGTGAGGTGCTCGCGCACGAGTCGGAAGAACTCGCGCGTTGCGAGGTAGAACGGCACGTAGGGCTGGTGGTACGCGTCGACGACGATCAGGTCGTAACGCGTGTCCGTGGACCGAAGGAACGGACGTGCGTCGGCTTCGTGGACGACGAGACGGGGGTTGTCGCCCATCCCGAAGTAGCGACGGCCGATCCGGCTGACCGCGGGGTCGATCTCGACTCCGTCCACGGCAGCTCGCGGATAGAAGACGCCGAGCGCACGAGCAGTCGTTCCTCCCGCGTTCCCGAGGATCGCGACACGCGTCAGATCGCGCCCGAGAAGCGGGGGAACGGCCAGATACGTATCCCACTCGCCGCCGGTGAGAACCGAGTCGGGCCTCCAGACCGAATGGACGGCAACGCCCTCGTTGAGGTACAGGAGCCGTTCGCCGTCGGTCCGCTCGACGACCTGGATGTACTGCTGGTACGACGTCTCCTCGTGCAAGAGCCCGGCGTGCTCCTTCACCACTCCAGGAGGGATCGCGACGAGCGCGGCGAGTCCCGCCGCGAACACGAGATACCGGGCTCCGAGGAGGAAGCACGACGAGAGCGCGAGCAGCGCGGCGATGACGAGAAACGTCCGCTGCGTCCCGATGGCCGGGATCAGCACGAGAGCAGGGAGAAACGTGCCGACGAGCGAGCCCGCGGTGGACAACGCGTACAGCCTTCCCGCCACGGCGCCCGCAGTTGCAATGCTCGTCACGGCCAGCCGGATCGCGAACGGCGAGACCATCCCGAGCAGGACGACCGGCGGCGCACAGATCAGCAGAACTGAGAGGAAGCTTCCGATCACCGCGCCGGCGGATGCGTCGTCGAGGCCGTCGACGGTGAGCTCGAGGAACGGCTTCGCCACGAACGGGATCGCCGCGACGCAGACCGCCGCCCCGAGGACGATGAACCCGAGCAGAGACGGTTCGGGACGTCGGTCGGCTACGCGCCCACCGAGCCAGTAGCCGACGGCGAGCGCAGCCAGCACGATGCCGATCAGGTTCGCCCAGACGATGGTCGACGACCCGAAGTACGGCGCGATAAGCCGCGAGGCGGTGATCTCGGTGGCAAGCGCCCCGATCCCCGCCCCGAACACGAGCGCACCGAGAGCCAGGCTCCCCGGCCTCTCGCTCACCGCTTCCATCGATCCCCGTGATCTACAGGCCGAAGACCCGCTCTATCTCACCCATCGTCCGCGCGGCGACGAACACCGCCACGGCGAGCACGAGGATGAAGACGAGCCAGAACCGGAGACCGGCCCAGCGTCGCTCTTTGTGCCGTCGCTCACGAGCTGCGCGCTTTGCGCGGTGGAATCGGTACGCGCGATCAACCGCGTCCGGATCGAGCGGAGGCGCCTCGTCGGTCGTAGTCGTCCGCACGGCTCTGGCCACGGAAGAAGTGTAAGTCGAACCGAATCGGGCCGGTACGTACTGCCGGCCCCGAGCGAGCCGATTAGTGTTCGGGTCATGACCTCCGGCGAGGGACGTCTCGGGCGTGCACGCCTTCCACTCGGATCCCCGGGGATGACAGGATGGAGTGGCCGCTTGATCTTCCTCTTCGGGCTCCTCCTCGCGGTGTCGGCCTTCACCGGCTGGTACACGGGGGAGGGCGAGGGAACCACCGTCTCGGTTCTCGGATGGCACACCGGTACGGTCGGCAAGGTCGTCTTCCTCCTCGGACTCCTGGCGGTGCTGCTCGTCGTGCTGAGAGAGGTCGGCGTCCAGCTGCCGGCTTCGGTCCCCGAGAGCCTGGTCGCCATCGCCATCGGCTCCGTAGCGACCGTGCTCGTCCTCGTCCGGCTGATCTCGATCCCGGACACGTTCTGGTTCGCAGGCCGCGGGATCGGCATCTGGATCAGCCTCGTCTGCTCGATCGGGATCATCACGGCCGGGCTGCTCGAGGCCTCCGAAGACCTCTAGTACAGCCACCCGTCGACCGAGTGGAGCTCTACGGCTCGGTGACCGTCACGGTGACCGTCCGCGGCGGCGGTTCCTGCGGGAGGGGCGTGAGCGTCCGGACGATCGTCGTCGAGCCGCCCGGTTCGGGGCCGTCGTCGAGCGCCTGACCGAACGCGACTCCGATGACGAAGACGGCGACGAGCCCGAGAGCGAGGGCAAGCACACGCAGGGCACGCCTCCGGGAGGGCTTGGACGCTCGGTTGCGCCGGCCCGGTCGCTCGAGGATGCTCACGGGGCGTAGTCCAGCGCCCCGCGCGAGTAGATGTGGAAGGCGGCGCCTTCGACCACCGATAGTGTCCGCGGCCAGCCCGGCGCAGCGGCCCGCTCACCGACGACGTCGCGCACCCAGACGTCCGAGTCGTCGTACGCGCTCGCAAGCTCCTGCAGCGTGAAGCGCGACCCGACGCGCTTCCGAAGCTCTGCAGTGACCAGCTCGAGCTGGAGTCGAAGCCGCTCGGCGTGGACTGAGTCGCTCGACTGCTCCTCGAGGCGGCGGTATGCGTCCTCCCAGTCGCGCCTCGCGCTGTCGACGTCCGCGGCCACGACGCGTGAGGTTAGCTCGCGACGCGGAGTGCGCTCGAGCAGCACCCATCCGCCGGCCAGAGTGGATTGACCTCGGCCATGATCCGCTCACCGAGCTCGTAGCCCGGCCGCGCGAGCGCGTACGCGACGTGAGCGTGCAGGCACTTCAACTGGCCGGGCGATCCCGAGCCCGCGATCCCGAGACCGAGCGAGGCCCCGTGGTCACGTCCCTCGCGGCCGCCTGCCAGCGCGCGACGGACGAGCGCCTGCTCCTCGGTCGCGCGGTCGAGTGACGCGGCCAGCATTTCCTCTCTGGCGACCTCCTCGCTCCACCGGCCGACGCCTCCGGCCGCCTCGAGCCGCGCGATCGAGGCGACCAGCTGTGGGCACGTGAGGTAGTACGTCGTCGGAAAGGGCTCGCCGTCGGCGTCGTACGGATGCTGCTCGGTTACCGCCGGTGCGCCGTAGGGGCAGCGGACCACGACACGCCGGAACGCACGCGGCGCCCTACCCAGCTGACGCGCGACGAGCGCAACGTCATCCATCTCCTCGGACACTACGCGCGTGGGCATGCCGCCACGCCGGAATGCCCTTCACGATGAAGAGCTGCTCCCCCGGTCGAACGAAGCCCAGCCGCCTTGCCTCGCGACGGGTCGCCTCGACGCTCCCGGAGAAGGCAAGCCGTTGCTCGAGGCGCTCCTTCGCGACCCGCAGTGCCTCGACCTCGGTGCGTGACTTGGCGAGCTCGTGCTTCGTGTCGAAGTACGAAGACAGCGGCCGGTAGTAGAGATAGACGGAGATCGCCACGATCCCGACGAGCCACAGGACTCGGAATCGCCGAGCTCGCCCCACCGAGCGCACGCTCCGTCCTCTTCCCTTCTTCGCGCTGGCCGCCGGCACAGGGCTAGGTTCCCGCCGCACGCGCGATCCCCTTCCGCCTCGACCGCGGCTACGCGATCTCCACCTTGATCACGTTGGTGGAGCCGGGAATGTTCACCGCGGTGCCGGCTGTGAGGACGACGCGATCACCAGCCTGGACGATGCCTGCATTGCGTGCCGCCTCGATCGAGCTCTGCCACAGATCCTGGACGTCGGTCGACTCCGGGATCTCGAGCGGCGTGACACCCCACTCGATGGCCATGTGCTGGAGCGAAACCCCGACGTGCGTCAGCGCAACGATCGGTCGCTGCGGGCGCAGACGGGACACTGCGGACGCCGTCCTCCCGGTGAAGGTCGGCACGAGGATCGCCGTCGCACCGAGCGCCTCGGCAAGGTCGCAGGCGGCGTTCGACATCGCGCGGCCCACCGTGGGCTCTTCGGCGGCGCTCGGCAGCTGATGGCGATAGCCGAGCGCGGGCTCGACGGCTCGCGCGATGCGATCCATCGTCGCCACGGCCTCGATCGGATACGAGCCGACCGCCGTCTCGGCGGAGAGCATCACCGCGGAGGTCCCGTCGAGGATCGCGTTCGCGACATCCGACGCCTCGGCGCGCGTCGGCTCGGGCTGCTCGATCATCGTCTCGAGCATCTGCGTCGCCGTGATCGCCGGCTTCCCGCGGTCCAGCGCGGCCAGGATGATCCGCTTCTGCAGCAGAGGAACCTCTGCGACGCCGATCTCCACACCGAGGTCGCCGCGGGCGATCATCACCGCATCGGCCTCGTCGAGGATCTCGTCGAGGGCCGCGACCGCCTCCTTGAGCTCGATCTTCGCGATCACCCACGCCTCGGAGCCGGCACTCTCGAGCCGCGCGCGCAATGCTGCGACATCGGCTCCCGAACGGACGAAGGACTGCGCGACGTAGTCGACTCCGAGACCGAGAGCGAAGTCGAGGTCCGAGATGTCCTTCTCCGTGAGCGACGGAACGGGCAGCTGCACGCCCGGGACGTTGACGCCCTTGTGCTCCTCGATCGAGCCGCCCGTCACGACCTCGCACAACGCACGGCCGGCTTCCACCTTGCCCACGCGGAGGCGTACGCGTCCGTCGTCGACGAGTACCTCCTGGCCAACTTCCAGCACGGAGCCGAGCGCCGCCGGGGCCACCGGCAGATCGTCCGGACGTGCCGCTTCCTCTCCTGCGATCACGATCTCGTCGCCCGCGCGCACCACGACCGGCTGGGCGAGATCTCCGATTCGGATCTTCGGCCCCTGAAGATCGGCGATGAGCGCCAGCGGCCGATCCGCGGCCGCCTGCGCCGCCCGGATGCGACGCGCGCTCTCTCCGTGGTCGGCCTGGACACCGTGCGAGAAGTTGAGCCGCGCGCCGTCCATGCCCGCCTCGATCAGGCGCGCGAGGACCTCGTCGCTCGACGACGCGGGTCCGATGGTGGCGACGATCTTCGTACGGCGCGAAGCCGGCATCTGGCGCAGGCTAGTCCATCGGGGTCGCTAGCGGACTCTTCAGCGACAGGCCCTGGAAGGGCCGCCCACCCGGGGAACATGGCATCCGAGCCGAGCTCTTCCTCGATGCGCAGCAGTTGGTTCGGCACGCGGGAAACCATGCTTCCCCCGTGTGCCCTTCTTCACCGACGGGCCCTCGGAAACGCCGCCCACCCGGGGAACATCGCATCCGAGCCGAGCTCTTCCTCGATACGCAGCAGTTGGTTGTACTTCGCGACCCGGTCCGTCCGTGACGGCGCTCCCGTCTTGATCTGCCCGGCGTTCGTCGCGACTGCGATGTCGGCGATCGTCGTGTCTTCGGTCTCCCCCGAGCGGTGGGAGATGACGGTCGCGTAGCCCGCGCGGCGGGCGACGTCGATCGTGTCGAGGGTCTCGGTCAGCGTGCCGATCTGGTTGACCTTGACGAGGATGGCATTCGCCACGCCCTCGGCGATTCCGCGCTCCAGGAACTGCGTGTTCGTGACGAACAGATCGTCCCCGACGAGCTGGATGCGTCCGCCGAGCCGGTCGGTCAGCGTCCTCCAGTCGTCCCACGCGTCCTCGTCGAGCCCATCCTCGATGGACACGACTGGAAACCGCTCCGCGAGCGTCTCGTAGAGCCCCACGAGCTCGTCGGGCGAGAGCGTCAGTCCCTCCCCGGCGAGCTCGTACGTGCCGTCGCGCTGGAACTCGCTCGCAGCGGGGTCGAGCGCGATCGCGACGCGATCGCGATGCCCGGCTCGCTCCGCCGCTTCGAGGATCGCCTCGATGACTTCCGCGCTCGACGCGAGGTCGGGCGCGAAGCCCCCTTCGTCGCCGACTCCCGTGGCCAGCCCCCGGTCGTGAAGCACGCCGCGCAGATGATGGAAGACCTCGGTCCCGATCCGCAGCGCCTCCGAGAAGCTCTCTGCTCCGGCCGGGACGACCATGAACTCCTGGAGGTCGAGCCGGTTCTGTGCGTGCGCACCGCCGTTGATGACGTTCATCATCGGCACCGGCAGCGTTCGCGCCTCGCCCCCGCCAATCCAGCGGAAGAGCGAGGCACCGTTGTGGGCCGCCGCCGCCTTGCTCACGGCGAGCGAGCAGCCGAGGATCGCGTTGGCTCCCAGCCTGCTCTTGGTCGGCGTTCCGTCGAGCGCGACCAGCGCGTGGTCGACCTCACGCTGGCCGTCGGCATCGAGCCCGACTATCGCTTTCGCGACCTCGCCGTTCACGTTGTCAACCGCTCGCAGGACACCCTTCCCGAGATATCGGCCGTCGTCTCCGTCCCGTAGCTCGACGGCCTCGTGCTCGCCGGTGGAGGCGCCGGACGGGACGGCAGCCCGGCCGAACGCGCCGGACTCGAGCCAGACGTCGACTTCGACGGTCGGGTTCCCGCGCGAGTCGAGGATCTCGCGCGCATGGATCCGGGCAATCGTCGTTGCGCTCAACGAATGGCCTCCTTCGCCCTGTCGAAGTAGCGATCCTGCTCGGACAACGCGAGCTCCGAGAAGGCCCGCCCGTCTGCCTCGGCCATCTTCTCCGCCTCCTCGACGCGCGCGACGAAGCGCCGCACGGCGGCCCTGAGAGCGACTTCCGCATCGACGTTCAGGTGCCGGGCGAGGTTGACCGCCGCAAAGAGAACGTCGCCAAGCTCTGCGAACACGCTGGGATCGGGCTCGGTCTCGGGAGCGCGGGTACCGGCTACGTCGACGGCGTCCCGAAGCTCTTCGACCTCGTCCACGAGGTCCCCGAACGCGTCCGCGGCGCCCGGATAGTCGAAGCCGACGGTCGCAGCACGCCTGCCGGCCTTGCGTGCGTAGGTCAGCGCAGGAAGCGCCCCCGGAAGATCGACGAACGTTCCCTCGCGCCCTTCCTCTTCGTTCTTGATCTGCTCCCACCGCTCGCGAACGCGGCCCGCGGTCTGTGCGTCCGCGTCTCCGAAGACGTGCGGATGCCGGCGGACAAGCTTCTCGTGGGCTCCACGCGCGACCACCTCGAGATCACCGGCGCTGCGCTCCTCGAGGAGCAGCGAGAGGAAGTAGACCTGGAACAGCAGGTCGCCCAGCTCGTCCCGAAGCTTGCCGTCGTCGCCCGAGTGCGCGGCGTCCGCAACCTCGTACGCTTCCTCGATCGTGTGCGGGACTATCGTGCCCGCCGTCTGCTCGCGGTCCCAGGGGCAATCCTGGCGAAGCCGCCGGGTCAGCTCCTGGAGATCGAGGAGCGCCTCCGCGAGGGACATGGAGCGGACGTTACTGAGTCTCGGTGGGCTGGTCGGGGATCTGCGGCGGAGCGAGACCAGCGGCGTAGTTCACCTTGCCGTCGTACTGCTTCTGGAGATCCTCGAGCCACGTCGTGATCGTCTCGTTGCGCTTCGTCTGGAGCAACTGCTGCTTGATCGCCGCCTTGACGGTCTCGAACGGGGTGACGCCGGCGGGTTCGATGTTGCCCATCGCCTGGATCACGTGGTAGCCGAACTGGGTGCGGACGGGCTCGGAGATCTCGTTCGTCTTGAGCTCGAAGGCGACCTTGTCGAACTCGGGGACGCTCCTACCCTTGACGGCGAAGTACTTGCCGCCGATGTCCTTGCTGCCAGGATCGTCGGAGAACTTCTTGGCGAGAGCGGCGAAGTCCGCACCGCCCTTGAGCTCTGCATAGATGCGGTCTGCCTCTTCCTTGCTCTTGGCGAAGTCGATCTCGCACGTCGTGGTCGGGGGACTCGGCACGCAGGTCGGATCGACCTGCTGTCCGATGAGGATGTGCCGCACGTCGCGGGACGGCGCGGTGGTCTTGTACTGGTCCTGGTTCTGCGTGTAGTAGGTCAGAGCCTCGGTGTCGTCGACCTTCACGTCTTTCGTCACGGCGTCGAAGATCGCCTTCGAGAGAACCGATACCCGGAGCGTCTTCAGAAGGACTGCGTTCGAGAGACCCTGGTCCTTGAGAGCTGACTCGAGGTCCTTCTCCTTGCCGTTGAAGCGGGTCGCGACGACCTCTTCGCGTGCCTTTGCGACATCCTTGTCCGAGATCTTGACGCCGAGCTTCTCCGCCTCGTGCTCGAGCTCCTCTCGCTGGACGAGGAACGCAACGAGCTGTTGCTGGAGGCTCTGGTACTCCGGAGTTCCTGCCTTGGGAAAGCCGGTGCCGTACGTTGCCTTCGCGAGCCCGAAGAGCTCGTCGAGGTCCGACCTCGGGATCTCGGTTCCATTGACCACGGCGACGGAAGTCGCGGGCACATCCTGCGTCCCACCGCCGCAGCCGGCCGCGAAAAGGCCCAGGCCGAGAGCGAGGAGTGCGAGAAGGTATGGCGCGCGCTTCATTGGCTCGTCTCTTATAGCCGAGGAGGTGTTAGGCGGAAGTTGCGAACGGTTCGGCCACGAAAAAGGCCGCAACTCACGCGGCCAGGCGGGCGCGGACTATAGCATCGGGCAGCTCGAGCGCCGTTTCGAGATCCTCGACTCGAAGCGACACCTCCCGGCGCTGCGTGCTGTAGATCGCCGTCGGAAGGGCGGCCCGCAAGGCCTGAAGCTCCTCCGATCCGATCTCGAGCGGCCCGATCGTCGTTCGACCTCCTCGGTAGACCAGGTAGTCCGCGCCGAGCCGGGCGAGCTTGAGCTTCGCCGACTGGATGGAGAAGAGGTTCTCGACGGGCTCCGGGACCGGACCGAACCGGTCTTCGGTCGCAATGCGAAGCTCGTGCAACTCGTCCTCGTCCTCGGCAAGAGCGATGCGGCGGTGGAGATCGATCTTGAGCGCCTCGCCCGCGATGTACGCGGCCGGCACGTACGCGTCCACGCGCGCATCGACCCGAATGGGCCGTGCGACGACCCGGCGCTCGCCGGAGAGCTCGGACACCGCCTCCTGGAGCATCTCGACGTACAGCTCGAAACCGAGTGCGGCAACGTGTCCCGACTGCTCCGCGCCGAGCAAGTCGCCCGCGCCGCGAATCTCGAGATCGCGCATCGCGATCTGGAAGCCGGCACCGAGCTCGGTGTGATCGGCGATCGTCGCGAGCCGGGCACGAGCCTCGGCAGTCAGCTCCGATGCCTCCGGGTAGAACAGGTACGCGTGCGCCAGCACGTCGGAGCGGCCGACCCGCCCGCGGATCTGGTAGAGCTGGGCGAGCCCGAGCGCGTCGGCCCGTTCGATGATGAGCGTGTTCGCCTGCGGGATGTCGATGCCCGACTCGATGATCGTCGTCGAGACGAGAACGTCGGCCTCGCCCGCGAGAAATGCGTGCATTCGCTCCTCGAGATCACGCTCCGACATCTGGCCGTGCGCAACGAGGAACCGCAGCTCGGGGCACGCCTCCTGGAGCTTGATGGCCGCCTCTTCGATCGTCTCGACGCGGTTGTGCAGGTAGAAGGACTGACCGCCGCGCGCGTGCTCGCGCTCGAGCGCGATCCTGATCAGCTCCTCGTCGTACTCGCCGACGGTCGTACGTACGGGCAACCGGCCGTGAGGAGCCGTCTCGATGATGGAGATGTCGCGCAGTCCCGAGAGCGACATGTGCAGCGTTCGCGGAATCGGCGTCGCGGAGAGCGCTAGCACGTCCACCTCCAGGCGGAGCGACCGGAGCAACTCCTTCTGCGCAACGCCGAATCGCTGCTCCTCGTCGAGGACGACGAGTCCCAGGCTCTTCGGGACGACGTCGCGCGAGAGGATGCGATGCGTGCCGATCAGGACGTCGACCTTTCCCTCGCGGAACGCCTCGAGGATCCGCGTCTGATCCGCCCGGGAACGGAATCGGGAAACCATGTCGACCGTGACCGGAAAGTCCTGATAGCGCTCGCGGAAGGTGTTCCAGTGCTGCTCCGCCAGAATCGTCGTCGGCGCAAGGACGAGCGCCTGCTTGCCGTTGAGCGCCGAGACGAACGCGGCTCTGACAGCGACCTCGGTCTTGCCGTAACCGACATCTCCGCAAACGAGCCGATCCATCGGCCGGGCCGACTCGAGGTCTTCCTTCACGGACTCGATCGCCTGGAGCTGATCGTCGGTCTCGCGATACGGGAACGAGGCCTCGAGTCGCTCGAGCCAGTCACCTCCTACCTCGAACGCAAACCCCGGCGCTTGCTGGCGTCGCGCGTACAGGGAGAGCAGCTCGCCGGCAAGCTCCCGGACCGACGCGCGTGCTCTGCTCTTGAGGTTCTGCCACGCCTTTCCACCGAGCTTCGAGAGGGCCGGCGCCTTTGCGTCCGCTCCGATGTAGCGGCTGACCTTCGGTAGCTGCTCGTGCGGGACGTACAGGCGGTCGTCGCCCCGGAAGGCGACGAAGAGGTAGTCGCGCGTAACGCCAGCCACCTCCTTCGTCTCGAACCCGAGCAGACGTCCGACGCCGTGGTCCTCGTGCACGACGTAGTCCCCCGAACGGAGGTCCGCGAAGGACTGGAGCGCGCGGCCGAGTCGCGCGTCCGAGCGAGGCGGACGCTTCCTGAAGACCTGAACGTCCGGCAACAGAGCAAGGCCGAGCTCACGCCATACAAACCCGCGTCGAGCCGGGTTGACGACGAACCGCAGTGCAGGGTCGTGTGGGAGCGCGCGGTCGCCTTCCACGAGCTCGGCCTGAACTCGTCGAAGCAGGCCCTGAGTGCGTTGCGCCTCTCCACGGTGAGGAAACGCGACGACGACTCGCCGACCCTGTCGCAACATCGCGCCGAGCTCGTTCTCGGCTTCTGCGAGACCACGGGCGGCTATGGCGGGTCGCTGTGCCTCGAACGAGTGCGTTTGACCGTGCGGGAACGGGTCGAGCTCGGAGACACCGTCGAGCGCAGGGCTATCGAGCGACTCCTCGGCCCAGACGTCGAGGACGTCAGCCGGCTGCCAGACGAAATCCGGGCTCCGCTCGAGCGGCGGCACGAGGTCGAGCTGGCGTACATGCGGCTCGGCCGCGAGTGCCTCGGGATCGACCAGGTTCCGAAGCCTCTCGACCGCCGGGTAGATGACCGTCTCCGCGACCGGATGCAGCGTGCGCTGTGTGAACGGGGAGAACGCACGGAGCTGCTCGATCACGTCGCCGAAGAGCTCGATGCGGAGCGGCTCTCGCCCGGTGCTCGGAAAGACGTCGACAAGACCGCCGCGAATGGCTATCTGGCCGCGCTCTTCGACCCGCTCGACGCGCTCGTAGCCGGCGAGAACGAGCGTCGTGCCGAACTCCTCGAGGTCGAGCTCATCGCCCTGCGCGAGCTGGATCGGCACCGGGCGGGCTTCGAGCGGCGGCATTCCCTCGGCCACTGCGCGCGCGGACGCCAGCACGAGCCCGCCCTGAGCGAGAACCGTGAGCGCGCGAGATCGCTCGCCGACGAGGTGCGCGGGCGGCTCGAGGCCGGAGTCCGGGTGCACACCACGGCTCGGTAGAAGTGCGACGTGGGCCGGTTCGACGTACCAACCGACCGCCTCCGCGGCGTCCCGGGCGTGCTCGTCCTCGGGAAGCAGGATCAGAAGCGACCGACCGAGGGTCTCGAAGAGCGTTGCGAGCACGAGCGGGAGCGCGGGCTCGGAGACGCGCGCATTGGCCGGCAACGCATCGACGAATGCGCGAAACCGTTCGCTGGCGGCAAGCTCGACGACGAATGGGCGGAGCGGCGACGGGTCCATGCGGGCGGCGGGACGCAGTCCCGCGAGGCCATCGTAACGGCGACCGACCTTCTGCCCGGCGCGCCTCTTGCTAGGTCGGAACCGTGGGTCGATGGCTAACAGCTGTCGCTCACGTCTGCGGCGGCGCGACGACTCCCACAAACCCCGAGGGGCACTCCCGTGCCCCTACAGACACCCTAACCACGATTTGCGCACGGATGGTTGTCGTGTCTGCGCCAAGAGGATCACCGCCGGGAGCGGCTCAGTTGAACTGCTGCTGCGCCGCGACGAGCCCGTCGCCGAGAAGCACCTCGACCGCGCCGGCGGCGCGTTCGACGAGCGCACCAGGGTCGTCCTCGGATGCAAACGGCGCCAGCACGTAATCGGCAACACTCCGAGGGTCGCCACGCCCCGGCCGACCGACTCCGATGCGCAGCCGCATGAAGTCCTGTGTGCCGAGCATGCTAGAGATCGACCGGAGCCCGTTGTGCCCCGCCAGGCCGCCGCCGAGCTTTGCCTGGAGTCGCCCGACCTCGAGATCGACGTCGTCGTGAACGATGAGCAACGCGCCGGGATCGACGTTGAAGTAGCGGGCTGCAGCGCCGATCGAGCGCCCGGACTCGTTCATGTACGTCTCCGGTTTCAGCAGCGCGACACGGGAGTCGCCGATACGGGTCTCCGCCAGCTGACCGCTGAACTTCGAGCGCCAGGTGCCGCCATGACGGCGTACGAGCTCGTCGAGGACCATCCACCCCACGTTGTGCCGGTCACGCTCGTACTGTCGACCCGGGTTCCCGAGACCAGCAACGAGGAGATCGAGGGTCGAGGCGCCACGGCCGCGACCGAAGAGGCGCACTACTCCTCGCCGGACGATTCGCCGGCGGGCGACTCCTCGGGCTGACCCGCATCCTCCGCCTCACCCTCGGCAGCCTCCTCACCCTCTTCTGCCACGGGCTCCTCCTCCAGCTCCAGGACCCTGGGAGCAGAGACGGTCGCAATCACCGTGTCGTGGGGGTCGTCGAGGATCGTGACGCCGTCGATCGCCGGGAGCTCCTCGAGGCGGAGAGCGTCGCCGATCTGCAGGGACGAGATGTCGGCATCGATGTGCTCGGGAACCTCCATCGGAAGCGCCTCGACGTGGAGCTCGCGCGTGATGATCGCGAGAACGCCACCAACCTTCACGCCTTCCGCCTCTCCGACGAGATGGACCGTGACGGTCGCCTGGATCGGCCGGTCGAGGCGGACTTCGCGGAGATCGATGTGCGAGACGGTCCCGCGGATCGGGTCCTGCTGGTAGTCGGCGAGAACAGACGGATGGACGGCGCTCTCGCCCGCCACGACGACGTCGAGAATGGCGTGGAGGCCTGACGCGCCCGTCACCGCCGTGCGCAATTCACGCTCGGGAACGACGATCGCGACGCGAGAAGCCGGTTCCGTAGAGGACGCCAGGGACGAGGCCCTCGGCGCGCAGGCGACGAACACGGCGCGATCCGCGCGCGTCCCTCTCCTGCACCTCGAGCCTGAATCTCTCCCCGGACACCGGCGGGGGATTGTAGCTAAGCGTGCGATCGGGCCCACGGCCTCTGCCGGCGATGGAACGACGAGGATCGGTGCAGACGCTAGAAGAGCTGGTTCTCGCCCGCGAAGATGGCCGAGACCGAGTCGTCGGCGAACACGTTGCTGATCGTCTCGGCGAGGATGCCGGCGACCGACAGCACCTCGACGTTCTCGGGCTTCGTCGTCGGATCGACCGGGACGGTGTCGGTGACGACGAGCTTGTCGATGGCGCTGTTCGCGATGCGCTCGAGCGCGGGCCCGTTGAAGAGACCGTGCGTCGCACAGGCGTAGACCTTGACGGCGCCGGCTTCCTTGAGCGCGGTGGCTCCGGCGGTGAGCGTTCCCGCAGTGTCGACGACGTCGTCCGTCATGACCATGACCTTCCCGTCGACGTCGCCGATCAATGCTGTGACACGTGCGACGCTGTGGGCGGGCCGCTCCTTGTTCAGGACGACCAGATCTCCGCCGATCATCTCGGCGAACTTCCCGGCGAGCTTCGTTCGTCCGGTGTCGGGTGAGACCACTGCAACCGGTTGTGCGAGGTTCAGGTCGCGCACGTACTGGGCGAACATCGGGACGGCGGTCATGTGGTCGACCGGGATCCTGAAGAAGCCCTGCACCTGGCCGGCGTGAAGATCCATCGTCAAGACGCGGTCCGCACCTGCGGCTTCGAGCATGTCGGCGACGAGGCGAGCGGCGATCGGCTCGCGAGGTCGAGACTTCTTGTCCTGGCGTGCGTAGAAGTACCAGGGGACTACCGCAGTGATCCGCTTCGCCGAGGCAAGCCGCGCCGCGTTGATCATGATCAGCAGCTCGACCAGATGGCGATCGACTGGCTCGCAGGCCGTCTGCACGATGAACATGTCGGCGCCGCGAATCGACTCCTCGTAGCGGCAGTAGGTCTCGCCGTCCGGGAACGTCTTGAGCTTGACCCGACCAAGCTCGATGTCGAGCTGCTCTGCGATTCGTTGCGCGAGCTCGGGATTCGAGCGGCCGGTGAAGAGCATCAGCCGCTTCTGCGGCGACAGCGCTATCGCGCGCCCGACCTCGAGCTCGGGGTGCGGAGTCACCGTCTCGAGCCCCGGGAGTGCTTGCTCAATCGTCCCGGTGTCCATCGCTCTCCTTCTGAAGTCCGCCCGGCCTTCCTTCGTCACCTGGCGCGCGCGCGCAATCGCGAGCGCGTCCGGGGGCACGTCCTCGGTGATCACGGATCCCGCTGCAGTCCACGCGCCATCTCCGACCTCGACTGGGGCTACGAACACAGTGTCCACTCCGATCCTGACGTTACGTCCCACCGTTGTCTTCCGCTTCGGAAGACCGACCTCGTGCTCGAGGTTGGCGGTGATCGATCCGGCACCGATGTTTGTCCCATCGCCGATCTCTGCGTCTCCGACGTACGAGAGGTGTGGAACCTTCGCCCCCTGTCCGATGGTGGCGTTCTTGATCTCGACGAACGTGCCTGCCTTCGCTTCGGCCTGGAGCACCGTGCCGGGGCGAAGGTAACAGAACGGGCCGACCAGAGCACGCTCGCCGACGGTCGCGTCGCGGACCACGGCGTGCGGGCCGATTTCCGACCCCGCGCCGATCCGACTCGCACCCCGGATGACCGTGAACGGTTGGATCACCGCATCGGGCTCGATCTCGACCTCGGCGTCGATCCAGGTGCTCTGCGGATCGACGATGGTGACGCCGGCCGCCATGTGCGCGCCGTTGACGCGGTCACGCAGGCGCGCTGCGGCCTCCGCGAGCTCCGACCTCGTGTTCACTCCGATCGCCTCCTCTGGGTCGGGCGCAGCATGGACGGTAACCGTGCCACCGTCGGCGACGAGGAGCGCGACGGAGTCCGTGAGGTAGAGCTCCCCCTGGGCGTTGTGCGGCTCGAGCCGATCGAGCACGGGCCAGAGCCGGTCGGCACGGAAGACGTAGATCGACGAGTTGAGCTCGCGAACTTGGAGCTGGGCGGCGGTCGCGTCGGCAGCCTCGACGATCGCCTCGAGCCCGCCGTGACCATTCCGCAGCACCCGACCGTAGCTCCCTGGATCGTCGAGCGCGAACGAGAGCACGGTCGCTTCCGCGCCGCTCTCGCGATGACTCGTGACGAGCGCGCCGAGCAGCTCCGCGGTGATGAGAGGCGTGTCGCCCGAGAGGACGAGCACGTCGTCGGCTCGACCGTCGAGCAAGGGCCGAGCGCTTCGCACGGCGTCTCCCGTACCGAGCGGCTGCTCCTGAATCGCGGTCGTCGTCCCGTCGAACGCGTCAGCGTGCGACGGGGAGGAGACGATGACGAGAGGATCGACGCCCGCACCCCGGGCTGCATCGATCACCCAGTCCACCATCCGGCGCCCGAGCAACGGGTGGAGATGCTTCGGCACGCTCGAGCGCATACGCGTGCCGAGGCCTGCGGCCATGACGACTGCTGCGATCTTGGGTTCGTCCATCGTGCGGTCGGTGGCTGGGGCGCCAGGATTCGAACCTGGGATCACGGGACCAAAACCCGTTGCCTTACCACTTGGCCACGCCCCAGTGAGATGCCAGGACGCTCAGTTTGCCATTCGCAGGCGGCGGGGATACCGGTCATGAGGCCGGCGACGGTCGAACGACCCACCTTCGGCCCCGGCCTTCGAGCTCACGTGCAGCACGCTCCGCCCCGTCTTGATCCTCGAACAGCCCGTAGACCGCGGGCCCCGCTCCCGTGACGTCCGCGTGCAGCGCGCCGAGTCGCACGAGGTCGTCGGTGACGGGCGAGCTCAGGAGGTCGTTGCGCGGCAGTGCGGCAAGGTCCGAGGCGACTCGTGCCTCTCGCAGCGCTCGCACGAGCGCAGCACGACGCTGGTCGAAGTCTGCGTCTCCGCGCACGCGCGTCGAACGCGCGGTAGACGTCGGCCGTCGAGGTCTTCGTTACCCCGACCGGAAGGACGAGCACGACCCAGAAGTCGAGCGGTATCGCTATCGGCTCGAGCTCCGAGCCGTCGCCGGTGGCCAGTTGCGGCCCGTCCTCGAGGAAGAACGGCACGTCGGAGCCGAGGTCCGCTGCAAGCGCATGCAGCTGACGACGTGCGAGCGGTCGGTCGAGGAGATCGTTCGCGAGTCGGAGCGCCGTTCCGGCATCGGAGCTGCCTCCTCCGAGCCCGGCCGCGACGGGGATGTGCTTGTCGATCGTGACCTTCCACCCGCACGGATCAGCGGCTTGTCGTCGTGAGCGCCTCGAGTGCGCGCCGCACGATGGTGTCTTCGAAGCCCTCGACCACGATCTCGCCCGATCGGGTGCTCTCGACCTCCACGGTGTCGTGCAGATCGATTCGCACCAGAGCCGTGGCGACCTCGTGCTTCCCATCTGTCCGAACGAGGCCCCACGACGAGACCCAGGTTGATCTTCGCGAACGCCGCCGCGGATCTCATGTCAGCAGCCTCGCCAGGGCGACGAACTCGTCCGGTGCGAGCTCCTCCGCGCGGCTGTCGACGGACCGTCCGATGGCAGCGAGCGCCCGCTCGGCGTCCGGGCGCGGAGCAAGTCCTGCGAGGGCGACGGAGTTTGCGAGCGTCTTCCTCCGATGAGCGAACGACGCCTCGACGACGGGGCGCACGAACCCGACGGGAGGAGCATCGGTGATGCGCTCGAACGCGACGATCGCCGACTCGACTCGTGGTCTCGGGCGAAACGCGGTCGGCGGCACGCGATGGAAGCCGACGCGCCGCGCGTTCAGCTGGAGCAGGACGGACACGGAGCCGTACGCCTTCGTCCGCGGGCACCGCGAAGAAGCGGTCTGCGACCTCGCGTTGCACCATCACGACCCACCGTATGAGCGACGGGATGCCGTCGAGGCTGTCCAGCACGATCGGCGTCGCGACGTTGTACGGGAGGTTCGCGACGAGCTTCGCGGGCGGTGGATCGAGCGATCCGTAGTCGAACCTCACCGCATCGCCGAACACGACGCTGACGTTGTCCACTCCGGCCAGAGTCTCTCGGAGCGTCTCTTCGAGCGAGCGGTCGAGCTCGACGGCGTGGACGCGCTGCACACGGGAGGCCAGGTACGACGTCAGGATCCCCGTTCCGGGCCCGATCTCGAGCACGACGTCGCTCGGCTCCAGCTGCGCGTGGCGCCCGATCACGCCCAGCATGTTCTCGTCGACGAGGAAGTGTTGACCGAGACTCCTCTTGGGTCTCGGGGTCACGGCAAGGAGAAGGCCGCGGATGCGTTGGCATCGAGTCGCGCTTCGAGGACCGGCTGCTCGAGACCCCGGACGGCTGCGAGCGTCGCGGCCGTGTGCACGACATACGACGGCTCGTTCGGGCGTCCGCGGACCGGCTGCGGGGCGAGGTACGGGCTGTCCGTCTCCACGAGCAGACGGTCCAGCGGCACGAGCGCTGCGGCCTCGCGAAGGTCGCCGGCGTTCGGAAACGTGACATTTCCTGCGAACGAGACGTAGTACCCGCGCTCGAGCGCAGCCGGCAGGAGTGCGGGGGACGAGAAGCAGTGGAGAACGACGGTGCCGGTGAATTCGGCGAGGGTCGCAGCTGTCTCCTCGGCGGCCTCGCGGCTGTGGATCACGACCGGCAGACCGAGTGCATCCGCGAGCTCGAGCTGCGCCTCGAAGAGCGGCCGCTGATCGACCAGCGACGAGGGATCGCGAAACCCGTCGAGCCCCGTCTCCCCGACCGCCACGGCTTTCGGATGCGCGAGCAGCTCCCTGAGCTCCTCGAGTCGGCGCGCATCGGGTGCTCGAGCCTGATGCGGGTCCACGCCGAGCGCGGCGAACACGCCTTCGTGCTTCTCGGCGAGGGCAAGCGTCGCGCGCGACGACTCGATTCCGGTCCCGATCGAGACGATCCGCGCGACTCCCGCGGCCTGTGCTCGCTTCACGACCTGGTCGGGCGTCTCGCACGCGTCCAGGTGCGCGTGCGTGTCGGTCACGCGGTAGCGGCGGCCTCCATCCGCGCAAGCTCGTCAGCCACGACCTGCTCCGCGTCGAGCTTGGTGAAGAGCGGCGCGGGCTCGCGAAGCGCTTGCCCCGCCGGAAGCGCGCTGGGCCGCCAGTGCCCGACCCAGCCCTCGTACTCACCCGTGAGTACGACGTGCTCGTGACCCTCGTCTTCCGTGACGGTCCGAAATTCGAGAGGCCCTGCGATCAAGCCGTCGTAACCGAGGAACTCGTGCAACCGCTGCGAGGAGAAGGGGAGGAACGGCGTGAGCAGGATCTTGAGGCCGTCGATCGCCCGCAGCGCGACGAACAAGACGGTGGCAGCCCTCTCGCGATCCGATTCCAGGAGCGACCACGGTGCCTGAGAGGCGACGTACTGGTTGCCCAGGCCGGCGAGCCGCATCGCCTCCTGGAGGGCGCTCTTGAATCGGGCCGCCTCGATCAGCGTGCCGATGGATTCGAATCCCCGTTCGACTTCGTCCAGGAGCTCCGAGTCCGCCTCCGCAAGCGGGCCGGGCTCGGGGACGTGACCGAAGTTCTTGAAAGCGCTCTGGAGCGTCCGGTTCACGAGATTTCCCCATGTCGCAACGAGCTCGTCGTTGTTGCGGCGCACGAACTCCGACCAGGTGAAGTCTGTGTCCTGCGTCTCCGGACCGGCGATCGAGATGAAGTAGCGCAGCGCATCCGGGTCGTATCGGCTCAGGAAGTCGCGAACGAGGATCGCCACGTTCCGACTCGAGCTGAACTTCCTGCCCTCCATCGTCAGGAACTCGCTCGAGGCGACGTTGTCGGGCAGCTCGAGGTTGGCCCGGCCGCCGCCGAGCTCACCGCCGGCGCCGTAGCCGAGGAGCATGCTCGGCCAGATCACCGTGTGGAACACGATGTTGTCCTTGCCCATGAAGTACGTGTGCTCCGCATCCGGGTTCTGCCACCACTCGCGCCACGCATCGGGATCACCCTTGTTCACGGCCCATTCGACGGAGGCCGAGAGATACCCGATGACGGCGTCGAACCACACGTAGATCTTCTTGTCGTCCCTCTCGTCGTAGCCCGGGACGGGGATCGGGACACCCCAGTCGAGATCACGCGTGATCGGTCTCGGCTTGAGCTCTTGCACGAAGTTGAGCGAGAAGCGCCTCACGTTCGTACGCCAGTGATCCTGGGACTCGATCCAGGACGTCAACTGCTCCTTGAACGCCGGGAGGTCGAGGAAGAGGTGCTTGGTCGTCCTGAACACCGGCGGAGTACCGTCGATCTTCGAGCGAGGCTCGATCAGGTCCGTCGGATCGAGCTGGTTCCCGCAGTTGTCGCACTGGTCTCCTCGCGCGCCCTCGTACCCGCAGATGGGACACGTTCCCTCGATGTACCGATCCGGAAGCGTGTGCCCCGTCGAGGCGGAGAACGCCCCGAGGGTTTCCTGCTCGATGACGTACCCCTTCTCGAACAGCGTGCGAAAGAGATCTCGAGTGATGCGGTAGTGATTGACCGTCGTTGTCCGCGTGAACAGGTCGTACGAGAGTCCGAGGTCGCGGAGGTCTTCACGGATGAGCGCGTTGAAACGTTCGGCCGTCTCGCGTGGCGACTCGCCCGCGGCGTCCGCCGCCACCATGACCGGAGTGCCGTGCTCGTCCGTCCCGCTGACCATCAGGACGTCGTCGCCCCTCAGGCGGTGGTAGCGAGCGAACGTGTCCGACGGGACACCGAATCCCGCGACGTGGCCGATGTGGCGCAAGCCGCTCGCATACGGCCACGCCACTGCCACGAGGATCTTCCTCGGAGGACGGGACGGCGCATTCACGGCCGCGAATCATAAGGAGTCGGTTTCGCGCCCCAACCGCGCCGACCATCACACCGACGAGGCCGAGCATCACGAGAGCGACCAACGCAACGACGGACGCCCACGAGCGAGGCCTCGACCAGCCGCCGGCGCCGCCGGGGCCGACCGCATCGGCGTCGTCGGCAGTGTCACGCTCGCGCGTATCCAGCTCGACCCGCGCAGCGGACTGCCCGGTCCTGCCCAGAGCGAGTCGTAGCTGCGCGCCCGAGCGTCGCACGGTGGTCGCCAATCCGTCTGCAGACGCGGCGGCCGATCTCCGCACCGTGCCGACACGCGCAGCCGTGGGTTCCGCGAGCCCCAGGGCGTGGCCCGCGGCAGGGTTGGCCGCCGAGCTCTCGACGACGCCTTGCTCGTTCACGGCCGATGTGCGCGGCCGTCCGCTGACGGTAGGAGACGTAGCTCGCTCTGCGGTTCTCGGGGCACTCGAGTCCGTCGTTGCGTCCGTTTCGGACGACCCCGAATCGGGAGCCTCCGCGTCGGGCGATCCCGACACGTGTGAAGGAGCTTGATCAGCAGCCGGCGTGGGCGACGTGCTCGCGACCGGGCTCGGTGTGGGACTCGGAACCGCGCTTGGCGGGGGGCTGGGAGCAGGTGAGGGATTGGGAGGAGGGACGGGGTTGGGGCTGGGAGAGGGCGTCGTCGCCGCTGGAGGAGAAGCGGGTGCGGCCGCCGGCGGCGCTGGCGGAGAGCTCGGCACGGGTGCCGGCGCCGCCGGCGGATTCGACGGAGCAGGGGCGGGCACCGGAGGCGCGCTGCGCGCTGGGAGCAACGTCAGTGGATCGACGTACGTCTCACTCGAGCCCGTGCGGACGCCCAGGTGAACGTACGGAGTGTCGTGCTCCGCCTCGCCCGACGGCCCGCTCTCGGCTACCGGGTCGCCTTCGGCGACCTGGGCGCCTCGCTTGACGAGGAGGCGTCCGACGTGAGTCAAGGACGCCTTGTCGCCATCCGACGTCACGATGGTGACGGTCAGGCCGTGCGTCGGCACTTGACCGGCGAAGGTGACCTGTCCGGAAGCGGGAGCGCGGACCGCGGCCCCGTTGACGATTCCGATGTCGACTCCGCGATGTTGGCCGCCTGCATATGGATCGTCGCCGAGGGAGTACGGGCGCAGGACAGGTCCGTCCGCCGGCCACCCCCACGCCCAGGCGCCCGGCGTCCAGACGAGCGTCCACACGATCGACGCAATCGCGGCCACGCCGACGACGAGTACGCGCGTTGTCCGTGGAGCGAACATCTCTCGACCGTAGCGGGTGGCTCGGATCGGCGTCAACGCATGGTGCAGAGTTGTTACAGAGAGTCCCGGTACAGCGCGTTTCGGGGGACCCCGCTCAGTCGGGAGACGATGCCAGCGGCCTGTCGTCGGGGGACACCGGCGGATACGAGCTCCGCGATCGCACCGACGGCTGCACTCTCGTCGATGTCGATCCCGGCGACCTCGTACGCGCCGAGCACGATCGTGATCTCACCGCGTGGCGGCTCGGCGAACCGTGCTGCGAGCTCCTCGAGCGTTCCACGCGCGATCTCCTCGAACCGCTTCGTCAGCTCGCGGCAGACCGCACCCCGGCGCTTCGGCATGACCTCGGCCAGCACTGTGAGCGTCGCCGGTACGCGGCGCGGAGACTCGAACGCGACGACCGCATGCGGCCACCGGGCGAGCTCCTCCACCAGTGCACGGCGTTCGCCGTCGCGGCGCGGGAGGTACCCGACGAACTGGTACCGGTCCGAGACGAGGCCGCTCGCGACGAGCGCGGTCTCGACAGCAGATGGTCCCGGCAGGACGGTGACCGGCACGCCCGAGTCGAGTGCCGCTGCGATCAGCCGTGCGCCCGGATCGTTGACTCCCGGAAGGCCTGCATCCGACACGAGCGCGATCCGCGCCCCCTGCAGCAACCTCGTGAGCAACGCCCCCAAGCGGGTCGCTTCGTTGTGTCGGTGGTAGCTCTCGAGCGCCGCTTGCACACCGTGGCGCCCGAGGAGGATCCGCGTGCGCCTCGTGTCTTCGCAGAGCACGAGATCGGCATCGGCGAGCTCCTGCAGGACGCGAAGGGTGACGTCGCCCAGGTTCCCGATCGGCGTGGCACAGACCGCGAGCGGCATCGCCGACCTGTTACGACGACCCGTCGAGCGACTCGAACGCGACGAGAGCCGCACCCACGAGGCCCGCATCGGCGCCGAGCTCTGCGGCGACGATACGAAGCGTGGCATCAGCCGGCGAGAGCGCGTCCAGACGCGCCGCGTCTCGCGCCGGCTCGAGCAAGAGGTCGCCCGCGGCCTCGCCGAAGCCCCCACCAACGACGACGATCTCCGGATCGAGGATGTTCGCGAGGGAGGCGATCGCCGCCCCCAGGAATCTGCCGATCTCGGCGAGTGCAGCCTGCGCGCCGGCGTCGCCCGCACGAGCGTTGTCCACGAGAGCACGCGCGTCGGATCCCGGTCCCCACAGCTCGACCGCCGCCCGATCCGCCGCCGTCCCGGACACCATCGCCTCGACGTGGCCGCGGCCGTGGCAGTTCCCCTGACAGGGCAGGCCGCCGACCTGCAGAACCATGTGCCCGAGCTCCGCCCAGCCGCGGAACAGCCGGCCGTCGAGGACGACACCTCCCCCCACTCCCGTTCCGAGCGTCAGCATCACGAGGTTCGACGTGCCACGGCCTGCACCGAGCTGCCACTCGGCCAGCGCCGCGGCGTTCCCGTCGTTCTCGACGCCCACCGGCAATTCGAAGCGGGACCGGGCATGGCCGACGAGATCGAAGTCGCCCAGAGGGAGATTGATCGAGCGCAGCAGGCGGCGCGTCGAGCGATCGAGGTTCGACGGGACGCCGTAGCCGAGGGCGCGTACGCGTTCGTCGACGAGGCTCTCGACGGCCTCGTCGAGAGCGCCGATCACCTCGCTCTCCGAGCCCTCCGGCGTCTGGATCTCGTGCCGTACATGGACACGCCCGTCGCGATCGACGACGCCGGCGAGCGTCTTGGTCCCGCCGAGGTCGACGCCGATCACGAGCTCAGGAGGGGCGCTCACGGGCGCGGGCTACCATAGCGTCCCGGATGGCCGTCGGAGACAAGCCCTACCGGGTGTATCGGGGCGGCCGCGCCAAGGGCAAGGTCCCGCTCGAGCGACCCCGCCGAGCGGCCACGTCGCCCAAGATCCCACCCACGTCAAAACGACGGCGTCGCTGGTGGGTCTGGGCTCTGCTCGGCGTCGCCGGCCTCGTCCTGCTGATGGTCGTCTGGGGCGTGCTCGGCTTCGTGTCGTTCTCCAACGGCGTGGACAAGGCGAACGACCGCCTTCCACGTCGGGCGTACAACCGACTCGCCACGCTGGACGGCTCGCTCCTGACGACGCCCGCGACGACCCTCGTCATCGGCACGGACGGGAGCACGACTCCGGGTCGCACGAACGCGCGGCGTGCGGACTCCCTCCTCCTCGTGCGCACGGACCCGGGCAAGCACCGGATCACGTACCTCTCGATCCCGCGAGACCTCCGGGTGGACATCCCCGGGTATGGCTCGGGAAAGATCAACTCCGCGAACCAGTTCGGAGGACCGGCGCTGACGCTCGCGACGGTGCACAACCTCACGGGCCTGCCGATCAATCACGTCGTCGCCGTCGACTTCGTCGGCTTCAGGGATCTGATCGACGCCGTGGGCGGAATCGAGATCAACGTCCCCAAGCCGATCCTGTCGACCCCGTTCGACTGCCCGCACTCGCCCAAACGCTGCCAGACGTGGAAGGGATGGCGATTCGGCAAGGGGAGATGGCACATGGACGGCCGGCACGCGCTCGCCTATTCACGCATCCGCAAGAACCTCCTCGACCCGTCCGAGTCGGACATCACCCGGACGGCTCGGCAGCAGGCTGTCGCCGACGCAGTCGGCGACAAGGTCGCGAGCGTCGGGACGTTCCTGCGGCTCCCGTTCATCGGGGACTCGCTGGCGTCGCCGCTCGCCACCGACATGAGCGCATGGGAGCTCGCCAAGCTCGGATGGGTCCGGTTCCGTGCCGATTCGAGCCACTCGCTCCACTGCCGGCTCGGCGGCGATCCGGCCACGATCGGCGGCGAGTCGGTCATCATCGGCGGGGACGACAACGCGTCGGTCGTGTCGATGTTCCTCGGCCGCTCGGCGCCGGTCGCACCCGCCAAGGGGAACCTCTACGCCCCCGGCTGCACGCGGCGACGCTAGGAGTCGCCGGTCGGCTTCTTGTCGGAGGATCCCTTTTCGGTCGCGCTCTTCTCGGGCTTATCCGTCTTCGGCTTGTCGCCGCTCGTCGTATCGCCGCCGTCTCGAGGAGCCTTCTTCCGCCCCTTGCCGTAGTCGGTCGAGTAGAAGCCCGATCCCTTGAAGTGCACCGCCACCGGAAACAGGACCTTCTCCACCGGTCCCGCGCCGCAAACGGTGCAGCTCTCGACCGGAGGATCGCTCATCTTCTGGAAGAGCTCGAACGTGTGCCCGTTCGGGCAACGGTACTCGTAGATCGGCACCGGCGAAGGCTAGCGCGCGTCCCGGCGCATCTAGGGCGGCCTCGTCCCCTCGTCACGCTCCTGGTCGAGGAGCTCCTGGTAGCACGGCGCGCTCTCGAACGCCGCGAGACCCCGCGGGCGACCTCGACGCCGCTGCACCCGGCGGCGGCGGTCGAGCGCAGCGACGGTGGCCGACACGCCGAGCAGGCCCCCGAGCAGGAACGAGCGCAAGCTTCCACGCCGACCTTCACCGTCCATGGTCAGATCTTACGATCCTCCTCGTGCTCGTCTGCGCCCTCGGGGATCTCACGCTCGACGTCGTCGTCAGGATCGATGGGCCGATCGCACGTGGAGCGGACACACCCGCCCTGACGCACATCGGGCCGGGCGGGCAGGCAGCGAACGTGGCCGCCTGGGCGGCCGAGCTCGGCGCGCGTGCGCGCTTCATCGGCAAGCGTGGCACCGACGAAGCCGGCACGCTCGCCACGAACGGGCTCGAGCGGCGAGGCGTCGAGCTCGCCGGCCCGATCGGAAGGCGGGGAGGGATCATCTGCTCGCTCGTCGACGCGTCGGGCGAGCGCTCGATGCTGTCGGACCGAGGCGATGCTCCCGAATTCCGGCCGGACGAGCTGGATCCGTCCTGGCTCGAAGGCTGCGATCACCTCTTCGTCTCCGGCTACGCACTCCTGCGCGAGCCCGTTCGCGAGACGGCAGTACGCGCTGTCGAGGTCGCGCGAGCGGCCGGTGCACGCCTGAGCATCGATCTCTCGTCCTGGAGCGCGATAGAGGACACCGGCGCCGACGCATTCAGGGCGCAGCTCGAGGCGCTCGCACCGGACGTCGTCTTCGGGAACGAGGAGGAGACCCGAGTCGTCGGAGGGCCGCTACCCGGCGTTCCGTGGATCCTCAAGCGGGGCTCGCGCGGATGCTCGTTCGCCGGGGACGAGCGAGCCGCAGTCCCGGTCGACCGCGTCGTCGACTCGACCGGGGCCGGCGACGCGCTCGCTGCCGGGTACATCGTCGGCGGTCCGGAGCTGGCGCTCGAAGCCGCGGCCCGGTGCGTGGCCCAACTAGGGTCGATGCCGTGAGCTCGGCGATCGGTCGAATGCGCATCGCGACGATGAGCCAGGCGGAAGCCGTCGCGATCGCCGACTGGACGTACGACGGGCCTTATGCGTTCTACGACTGGAAGGCGGACACGAACGACCTGGCGGAGCTGCTCACGTCCGATCTCCGTGGCGACCGCTACTTCTCGGCCCACGACGAGCGCGGCGAGCTGATCGGATTCTTCAGCTTCCAGCCGAAGAAGCCGACCTCGTCGTCCTCGGACTCGGGCTTCGGCCGGACCTCACCGGCCACGGCCTCGGGTCGAGCTACCTGGAAAGCGGCCTCGCATTTGCGCGCAAGCGCTATCGGCCCCGTCGCTTCAGGTTGAGCGTCGCCTCGTTCAATGCCCGGGCGATCAGCGTGTACGAGCGCGCCGGATTTCTCGTGACGCGCTCGTTCGAGCACGAGACGAACGGCGGTGTCTTCCCGTTCGTCGAGATGGAGCGAGACGCATGACGGAGCTCGTCGTCTTCTCGGAGGAGGTGCAGACTGCGATCGAGGAGCGCCGGCCGGTCGTGGCTCTCGAGACGACCATCGTCGCGCACGGCTTCCCCGCGCCGGACGGCCTCGAGGTCGGGCTTGCCTGCGACCGGGCGGTCCGGGACGCGGGCGCAATCCCGGCGACGATCGGCGTCCTCGACGGCACCGTCCGCGTCGGGCTCACGCGCGCGGAGCTCGAGCGCTTCACGAGCGACGCGCGCAAGGTCGGCCCGAGGGATCTCGCGGCGTGTGCGGTTGCAGGAGACATCGGTGCGACCACGGTGGGGGGAGTGCTGACGGTCGCAAGAGAGGTCGGCATCCGCTTCTTCGCGACGGGCGGGATCGGAGGCGTCCACCGCGGGTACCCGACACCGCTCGACGTCTCCGCCGACATTCCGGCGCTTGCCTCCTCACCGGTCCTCGTCGTGTGCTCCGGCGCGAAGTCGCTCCTCGACATCCCCGCGACCATGGAGCTCCTCGAGACGCTCGGTGTTCCGATCCTCGGGTACCGCACCGATGCGATGCCGCTCTTCTACTCGGCCACGGGCGGCCCCGCGGTGCCCCAACGCGTGGAGGACGTCGAGACCGCAGCCGAGATCGCAGCAACCCACTGGGAGCTCGACGGCAGCGGATTGCTGCTCGCCAATCCGCCACCCGAGAGCATCGACGTCGACGCACTCATCGACGACGCGCTCGCCGCCGCCACCGAGCAGAGGGTGTCCGGACAGGCCGTCACGCCGTTCGTGCTCGCGTTCCTGCACGATCGCTCTGGCGGCCGCACGCGCGAGGTGAACCGCGAGCTCGCGATCGCCAACGCGCGGCTCGCCGGGGCGGTGGCGGTAGCGTTCGCCGTCAGATGAGCCTCTACGACGCAGTCCGCGAGCAGCCGCTCGAGATCGAAGGCTACGAGCTCGAAGGGCTCGAGCTGCAGGCGCGCCCCGACTTCCTGCGCAAGACCACGGTCGTCCACCTCCAGGGTGGAGGCGAGGAGGGCATCGGCGAGGACGTCACCTACCACGGCGAGGAGCACGAGCGACTGCAGGCGCGCGGCCCCGACCTCACGCTCGCCGGCAGCTGGACGCTGCACACCTTCTCGGAGCATCTCGCCGGGCTTCCGCTCTTCGAGCAAGAGCCCGCGCAGCACGCGTACCACGACTATCGCAGGTGGGCGTTCGAGAGCGCCGCACTCGATCTCGCGCTCCGTCAGGCCGGGCTCTCGCTGGGCGAGGCACTCGGCCGTCGGGCGCGGCCGGTGGAGTTCGTCGTCTCGATGGGGCTCGGCGATCCCCCTTCGACCGAACGCGTGCATGCGTGGCTCGCGCTCTACCCGGGCCTTCGGTTCAAGCTCGATGCGAATCCCGCCTGGACGGACGATCTGGTGGGTGAGCTGGCAGCCACCGGTGCGATCGACTCGATCGACTTCAAGGGCCAGTACCGCGGCACCGTGGTCGACACGCCTCCCGATGCGGCGCTCTACCGGCGCGTCGCCGAGGGGCTGCCGTCCGCGTGGCTCGAGGATCCCGCGCTCACCGAGGAGACGCTGGCGGTGCTCGAGCCGCATCGTGACCGTGTCACCTGGGACGCGATCATCCATGCGGTCGAAGACATCGAGTCGCTGCCATGGGTTCCTCGAACGGTGAACGTCAAGCCCTCGCGCTTCGGCTCGGTGGAGCGACTCTTCGCCGCGTACGACTACTGCGAGGAGCACGCGATCGGCGCCTACGGCGGCGGCCAGTGGGAGCTCGGTCCCGGCCGGGGACAGATCCAGTTGCTCGCGGCTCTCAACCACCCGGACACACCGAACGACGTCGCCCCGCGCGGGTTCAATCTCGAACCGCAGGCCGGCCTTCCGCGGAGCCCGCTCGTCGTCAGTCCGCACGAGACCGGGTTCCTCGCCGTGTAGCTACTCCAGGCTGGCGAGGAAATCGTCGACGGCGATCAGCGGGAGCGACTCCAACTTCGCGCTGCCGCGGGCGCCGAGGGCGATCGAAACCTTCGCGATCGTCAGGTCGTCCGGGGCTTCGACGATGTTCACGAAGTCGTATTCACCGAGCGCTGCCCACTGGTGGAGCACCTTCGCGCCCATCTCCTCGACGTCGCGATTCACCTCGGCGAGCCGTCCAGGATTCGCGTGCAGCGTCTGTACGCCCTTCTCCGTGAGCGTCGTCAGCATCAGGTAGGTCGGCATCTCACTCCTTTCCTCGCTCGTCCCGCGAGCCTAGCCGAGCCTCCTGGTCGACGTACAGGAGCGCACCGCCGAGGAAGAGCAGCGGCGAAAGGACGAGATCGGCGAGGAAGACCGCGGTTCGAACCGTGTTCTCCGCTTGAGAGTCGAGCAGCAGCGCGAGTCCGACCCGCGTGAGGAAGAAGAGTACGACGAGCGTGGCAAGCGCGCCCGCCGCGTGCACGACGTCCGCGCGGCCGAGCTCGAGCCCGCGCCGAAGCGAAGCGCCGAACGATGTCCCCTCGGCCATCGCCGCCGGGACCGCCAGTCCGAAGAGAGCAAGCCACACGACGCCGGCAAGGGCGAACCAGGGAAGGAGAATCGCCGCGGGCAGGAACACGAGCGTCCCCACGGAGACGGCGACAACCCAGGAGCCGAGCGGCGCCTTCGTACGAGTCGCGAGCTGCGAGGCGTACGAGTATGCGAGCGCGAATACCGGCGCCGCCGCCACGAGCACGACGGCGTTCCTCTCCCTCGAGAGCCCGTGTGCCAGCTGGTTCGCGCAGGCGACGACCAGCCCGAGCGGAAGTGCCCGATAGATGACCGAGCCGTAGAGCTTGATCGTCTCGGCCACGAGCTGGCCGACCGTGCGACTCTCGGGTGGAAGTGGCGGCGGAAGCTCTCGCTCCCGCGTCTTCGAACGACCCTGTGCCATGCGGCCGAACGCTAGAGGCTCGATGCGAGCTCGGCGGACACCAGCGGCAGCACCGCTGCCAGAGCATCGAGCGCAGCGTCCACGTGCCACCGTCGGCGATCCCGCTCGCCGATCTCGTTGGAGATCGCGCGGAGCTCGACGGCCGGAACTCCCGCGAGCTCGCACGCACGCAGGACCGCGAAACCCTCCATCGCCTCCACGATCGTGCCTTCCGGCTCGACGCCTCGATGCGCTCCTCCCACCGCCGCACTCGTGGCGATGGGCAAGGCGAGCGCGTCCGGAAGCAGCTTGCCGAGCGACGAGAACAGCCGCGGGTCGGGTTCGACGCGAGCGACGACCGGAATCACCGCCGAGATGTCGACGTACACGGCCTCGGTGCCCGCGACGATCGTCCCGGGGGCGAGTCCGCGGCCCCCCGCGAGGCCGACGTGGAGGACGGCAGCGGGCGGATCGAGCGCGAGCGCGCGGGCAGTAGCGGATGCCGCCTCGACCGGCCCGACTCCACACGCGAGGCCCGGCCCTCCGCAGAGCTCGGGCTCGGTCGCCGCCACGACGAGGACTCGCGCCGTGGTGCTCTCGGTCGCAGGCGACGTCATTCACCGATCCTACGGTGACGCCCTGAGCCGGAAAACGGGATGGCTGGGCGCCTCGGCGAGCCAGGCCTCGTCGGGAGACGAGAGCGATACATCGAAGAACGGCCGCGTCACGCGTCCGACTCGGTAGTACTCGCGCAGCACGGGCACGGCCTCCTCGGCCGGGAGCTCCTCGACATCGAGCCGCTCGCGCTGCCTTCCGCGCCGCAGCTCCACCCAACCCGCCGCCCTGGCGTTCTTCACCCAGTTGCGATCGCCGTACGGCGCCACCAGCCACCGCTCCGCGCCGATTCTCACGATCGAGACCGGTGTCGACCAGAGCCGGCCGGTCGTCCGCCCCGGCACCGTGAGGAGATACGTGCGCGGTCCGGTCAACCCGACTCGTGCCAGCGGCCGGACGACCGCGTTGATCGCCCGCCGGACGGGGCTCAGCCGATACGGACGAGGGGTCGACGGCATGGTCCGAAGTAAACAGCCGCACGCGCGACGACCGCCCTGATGGGCGGTCGTCGCGTTGGTCGGGTCCGAGGTGACCCGTTTCTGGGAGTTCAGTGTGCGGGGCGCATGCGGTTCGTCCGGACGGCCAGCCCGATGCCGAGGGCGAGGAAGAGTGCGATCAGAATCCCCACTCCGATCTGCGGCCACTGGAACTCATTGTCGGACGAGATGGGCGTGACGTTCGGCGACTGCGGCTGCGGCACGGCCCGCTCGGCGCCGTCCTTGTAGGAGCTCAGCCCGGTCCCCTGTCCGGTGCCATACAGGTAGGAGCCGTACAGCTTGCTGAGTCCGCGCTCGGAGGCGTCGGGGTACGTGTTCGAGCCGGCAGTGGTCGCGTAGTCGCCGAGCCCGTACTGGCGGTTCAGCGCCTCACTGCGGGCCCGGAGCGCCTTGATCTCCTGCGGCACGTTGCCGGGCCCGTTGGTGGTCGGCGAGACATTCTGCTGCGAGAGCGTCGACATCTCGTTGGCCTTGAAGAACGCGACGCCGTCGGGCTCCTGTGTTCCGACCATACGGCCTTCCGCGAGCGCCGTAGGAACTCCGATGGAGAGCGCGGCGACCGCGATGCCAAGGACGAGTGAGGCCTTCCGAATCTTGCGGCTCTTGCGGGACTTGCGGTTCATTGCTCCCTCTCCTTCTGCTCCTGGTGACCCTTCTGACCACCTGCTTGGAGGCTAGGGAGCGACGGAATCCGCTGAAACGGGCGAGTCCCCCGTGTTTGAGGCGGCGATCCCCTGTGTTTGAGTCGCCTGGGTTTGACGCGACGCGAGTGCGGGCGCGACTTCCGAGCGATGCTTGATGCCGAGCTTGCCGAAGATCCGCGAGAGGTGCCCTTCGACCGTTCGATCGGAGAGGAACAGCGCGGCGGCGACCTCGCGGTTCGTCTTGCCCTCGGCCACGAGGGCTGCAACCCGCTCCTCGGCCGGGGTGAGCGCGCCGGGAGTCGCCGCGCGGCCGCTGATCCGTTTCAGCTCGTCGCGCGCGCGCTCTGCCCAGAGCGCCGCACCGATCCGCTCGAAAACCGCAAGCGCCTCCTCGAGCGTCTGCCGCGCCTCGCGCCGCCGCTTGGCGCGGCGCTGGGCCGCCCCGAGAGCGAGCAACGTGCGTCCCCGGTCGAGCGGAAGCTCTGCCTCCGCGTGCAGACCGAGAGCCTCCTCGTACGCCGCAAGCGCGTCGTCAAGTGCGCCGCTCTGCGCCGCGAGCAACCCCCGACAGCGAGTGCAAGAGGCGAGAGCCGGTGTCCGCTCGAGCCGTCGTGCATTTCCCTCGTACCAGTCGAGAAGCTCGACAGCTTCGTCGGTGCGTCCGAGCTCGATCAGCGCCTCTATCTGGTCGACGACGAACGGCACGGCGGACGGCTCGGCAATCGCTTCCTGCCGGGCCCAGGCGACGAACGGCCCGCACAGCCCGAGGACCGCGGCGGATGCCCCGCCGACGAGCTCGAGCTGCCCGAGCGCCCACGTCGCGACGAGCTCTGCCTGGCGATCTCCCGTCTCTCCGACCAGATCGAGCGCGCGTGCCGCCGCCGCACGCGCGAGCGCGCTGCGGCCACGCCGTGCCTCGACGAGGCTCTCGTTTGCCACGCTGAAAGCGAGAATCCCCTGTTGCCCAGCCTGCTCCGACGCGTCCCGCGCCAGACACGCGGTCTCGAACGCACTCTCGAGCTCGCCCAGTTCGCACTGGACACGGCTGAGGGAGGCGAGAAGGTACGGGGGCGAGCTTTCGTCGCCGAGCTCGCTCGCACGACGCAGCATCCCGCCGAGCTCGTCGCGCGCCTCCTCGAGCGCTCCCATCCATTGCAGGTACTCGGGGAACCGGCGCGGCTGGGCGAGCACACGGCGTTGCTCCGCCGCGGGCTGATAGGCAAGTGCCTGCTCCATCGTCGTCGAGGCCGCTTCACGCCCCAGCAGCAGCTCGGCCATTCCACGGGAGTTGAGCGCCTCTCCCGCGAGAGCCTCGTCGCCGACCTCGAGCGCAAGCTCGAAGGCCCGATCGCCATGCTCGACGGCCTCGTCGAGCCGCTCGTAGAGCTGCCAGAAACACGTGGCGACACCCTCGTGCGCAACCGCCAGGAGCTCCTTGTCGCCTTCGCAGTCGGGGATCGCCTGCAGAAAGAGCTCGGCAGCCTCGCGGAGAGCTCGAAACGTACGGACACGTGCGAGTCGCACCATGGCGCGCGCACGGCTCCTGCCTGGATCGAGCGCCGCAATCACATCCCGCAGCTGAGCCTCCGCGCGTGGAGAGTCCCCCGACTCGTAGTGCAGATAGGCGGCGTCGACGGCACGGCGCAGCGCCTCGTCCCGACTCTCCGTCGGAGTCAGCTCACGCGCTCGGTCGAGCAGCAGCGCCGCCGGCCTGGGCGCGCCGCGCGCGCGAGCATGTCGGGCTGCATCCTCGAGGACCGCCGCGACGCTCTCGTCCGGCTCGTGAACCGACGCCGCCAGCTGCCAGGCACGTGCCTCGGGGTCGCCCAGCAGCTCTGCAAGTCGAGCATGTATCTCGGTCCGACGCGTCGGATCCGCCGTCTCGTACGCACCGGCCGCGAGCAGCGGGTGGGTGAATCGGATCCGCTCGCCGTCGACCTCGACGATCCCCGCCCCGAGGCTCGGTACGAGACCAGCCTCGCGACCGACTCCGGACGCTGCTTCGACGACTGACGTCTTCGGATGCGCATGCGCCGCGGCGGCGAGCAGGTAGTCACGGCTCTCGGGCGAGAGGGCAAGCAAGCGGCCGCGGACGAGATCGTGGAGCGACTCGGGGAGAGGAAGCGGCTGCCCGGCTTCGACCGAGACGCCAGTGCGCTGCAGCGTTCGAACGATCTCGAGCGCGTAGAACGGATTCCCGCCGGACGCGTCGTGCACCTCCGCCAGGAGCGGGCGAGGAAGGACGACTCCCAGATGCGCCTGCACGACCCGGTGGAGCGCAAGCACTCCGAGTGGGCCGACCTCGATCTCCTGATACCGCCCCGGCGGAAGCGATCGCCGCAACTCCGTGAGCAGAGGGCTCTCGAGCGGCGCCCGGCGCGAGAGCAGCAAGCCGATGTGCTCGTGACGGAGTCGCCGCGCGGCATAGCCGAGCGCTCCAGCCGAGGCGGCATCGAGCCACTGGACATCGTCGACCGCAACGACGAGCGCCTCGCGAGTAGCGAGCGCACGCAACGCATTGAGGAGACCGACGCCGACGGCGTGCGCGTCCGGCGGAGGCCCCTCGGCCTCCTCGAGCACGAGGGCACGTGAGAGTGCCCGTCTCTGCCCGATGAAGAGTTCCGCGAGCGCCTCTTCCAGCACCGGCTCGAGCAGGTCGCCCACCCCTGCGAAGCTGAGCGCGGTCTCGCTCTCGGCCGGCAGCGCGCGCAGTACCCGAATGCCTGTCTGCTCCGACTCGACGACCGCAGCTGTCCAGAGCGTGGTCTTCCCGACGCCCGCCTCGCCTTCGAGGACGAGCGCGGCCGCTCCGTCGGAGACGCTTACGACGAAGTCATGGATCGACGAGAGCTCGGCGTCCCGGCCGACGACCACCTCGGGCATGTCGCGCCGATCGTACGCGTCGACACGAGACGAGAACAGACCTGGCTCGGCGATACTTCGCAGGTGGCATACACGATCTTCCGACAGGCCGAGCTGGAGTGGGTTCCCCGCGGCGACGAGAGCGGGAGGACGATTGCGCAGCTCTCCGACTCGCTCACCCACTCGCGGGCGAACATCTGGCGCTACCCGCCGGGCGCACGGGGCAAGCGCCACGCCGACAATGCGCAGGAAGAAATCTTTGTCGTGCTCGACGGCACGCTGACGGTCGACCTCGGCGACCCACCCGAGCGCCACGAGGTACCGCGCGGAGGCGTCCTCGTCGTCGAGATGGGAACGCCCCTCCAGCTCCGCAACGCCGGAACCGAGGAGCTAGTGCTCTTCATCTACGGGGCCCCACCGGTCACCGGGCAGGCCGAGTTCTTCGACGACGTGCCGTAGGACGTGGCGCGGTTCGTCGCGCTCCTGCGGGGAATCAACATCGGCCCGCGGAATCGAATCGCGATGCCCGAGCTACGCGAGCGGTTCGTCGTCAGCGGACGAGAGATCTACACGTGGTACCCGCGAGGCAGTGCGAGATCGCGTCTCTGGGCCCTGCTCGGCGGAACGCGTCTCGGCGTCGATGCGACGTCCAGGAACTGGACGACGGTGACGAAGCTGGTCGCCCTAGCGTGGACTATCACCGAGTGGTCCCGACAGGTGGACCCTCGACAGAGGCTTGAGAGGACGGCACCCGGCCCTTCGTAGCCGGGTGCCGTCCGTTTATCCGCTCACCCTCGCCTTCGACCACCACGTCGGAGGAAAGGAGTGAGCCGCATGTCCGAGGATGACGTCCTCTTCGGCTACCGGCTGCAGCTCGTCGACCTCGCCGGCCGCGTCGGCGTCTCGGAGGCGTGCCGCATCTTCGGTGTCCACCGTTCGACCTACTACGTCTGGAAGCGGCGCATCGAGCGCCACGGGCTCGAGATCCTGCGTCCTCGGGAGCGGCGGCAGCCACGCATGCCGAACCAGCTCTCCCCGCTCGTCGAGGGCCGTATCGTCGCCTTCGCCCTCGGCCATCCTGGCCTCGGCCCAGCCCGCATCGCCGCGGAGCTGCGCCGTGAGCGCTGGGGTGGTCTCGTCGTCAGCCACAACGGCGTCTGGCGCTGCCTTCGCCGGCACGGTCTCAACACGCGCCAGAAGCGCCTGAGTCTCGTCGCTGGCTACGCCGCTCCCTTCGAGCCGCCGCGGGAGCCCGAGCCCGAGCGGCACGTGGAAGCCTCCCGCCCAGGCGAGCTCGTGGGAGTGGACTCGTTCTACGTCGGGCGCCTGAGCGGTACCAAGGGCGCCGTCTGGCAGCTGACCGCGATCGATGTCCACTCCTCCTTTGCCTGGGCCGAGCTCGTCAGCTGCTCCCGTGGCAACCCGAGCGGAGAGCAGACCTCGAAGCTCGCCCGCCGAGTCGCGCACGACCTTCGAGCCGCCGGCTGGCAGCTGGAGCGCGTGCTCAGTGACAACGGCGGCGAGTACCGAGCGCTGGCGTTCCGCGAGACGCTCGACGGGCTCGGCGCTCGCCACAGCTTCATTCACGCCGGCAGGCCGCAGACGAATGGAGCCGTGGAGGCTTTGCACAGGACGATGCTCGAGGAGTGTTGGCGGCCTTCCTTCGCTCGCTACCTGCATGTGCGCTTCACGGGGCTCAAGCGCGACCTCGATCAGTACCTGCGCTACTACAACTTCGACCGCGTACACACCGGTCGTCTCACCCGCGGTCGAATCCCCGCCGAGATCGTCTACGGTGCTCGCAAGGTGAAGGCGAGATGAGCCGAGAGTGTCGGCACATCTCGGTGACTGTCCACCCTAGCGGAGGACTGACCGGCAGCCGGCCACCGCGCTCAGGCGGTCGTCGGGCTGAGAACGACGCCTCGCTCGAAGACGAGCTCGCCGTCTCGGGCGTCCACGAGGATGGTGTCGCCCTCGGAGAAGCGCCCCTCGAGGAGCTCACGTGCGAGCGGGTTCTCCAGCAGCCGCTGGATCGCGCGCTTGAGCGGGCGAGCGCCATAGACGGGGTCCCACCCCTCTTCCACGACGCGCTCCTTCGCAGCGTCGGTGACGTCGAGCTCGATCCCCCGCTCGGCAAGACGCTCTCGCAGCCTTCCGAGCTGAAGCTCGACGATCTCGGTCAGCTGTTCGCGCTCGAGAGGTGCGAAGACGACGATCTCGTCGATGCGGTTCAGAAGCTCGGGGCGGAACTGCTCGCGGAGATCTTCGGATGAGCGAATGTTCGACGTCATGATCACGACGGTGTTGCGGAAGTCGACCGTCCGCCCGTGACCGTCGGTGAGACGGCCGTCGTCGAGCAACTGGAGCAGGACGTTGAACACCTCAGGGTGTGCCTTCTCGATCTCGTCGAGGAGGACGACGGCGTAGGGCCGCCGGCGCACTGCCTCGGTCAGCTGGCCGCCCTCCTCGTAGCCGACATAGCCGGGCGGCGCCCCGACGAGGCGCGCAACGGTGTGCCGCTCCTGATACTCGGACATGTCGAGCCGGACGAGCGCCCGCTCGTCGTCGAACATGAACTCGGCGAGCGCACGGGCGAGCTCGGTCTTCCCGACGCCTGTCGGGCCGAGGAAGATGAACGAGCCGATCGGCCGATTCGGGTCCTGGAGCCCGGAGCGCGCGCGGCGGAGTGCATTCGAGACCGCCTCGACTGCGGCGTCCTGGCCGACCACCCGATGATGGAGTCGCTCCTCCATGTGGATGAGCTTCTCGACCTCGCCTTCGAGGAGCCGCGAGACGGGAATACCCGTCCACGCAGCGACCACGGCGGCGATGTCGTCCTCGTCGACTTCCTCCTTCACCATCGGCGCCTCGGTCGGAGACTCGCGCTGGACGAGCTCCTGCTCGAGGCCGGGGAGGATCCCGTACCGGATCTCTGCGACACGTGCGAGGTTGCTGAGGCGCTCCTCGCGCTCTGCCTCCATCCGCAGCTCGTCGATCTGGCGCTTGATCTCCGCCACGCGCTGGAGCGAGTCCTTCTCGCGCGACCAGCGGGCGCCGAGCTCGTCCCGGATTGCCTTCGCTTCGGCGAGCTCCCGTTCGATCGGCGCGCGAACGCTTTCGGGCTCGTTCGCGAGAGCCGCGAGCTCGATCTCGAGCTGACGGACCCGGCGCTCCGCCTCGTCGAGCTCGACGGGAGAAGAGTCGATCTGCATCCGCAGCCGCGAGGCCGCTTCGTCGACGAGGTCGATTGCCTTGTCGGGCAGGAACCTGTCGGCCACATACCGGTCGGAGAGGACCGCGGCGGCCACGAGCGCGGAGTCCCTGATCTCGACACCGTGGTGCGCCTCGTACCGCTCCTTGAGCCCGCGCAGGATCGCGATCGTGTCGGCAACCGTCGGCTCGCCCACGTACACGGGCTGGAAGCGCCGCTCGAGCGCCGCGTCCTTCTCGATGTGCTTGCGGTACTCGTCGAGCGTCGTCGCGCCGACCGCGCGGAGCTCGCCCCGCGCCAGCATCGGCTTGAGGAGATTGGCCGCGTCGACCGCACCCTCTGCAGCGCCGGCTCCCACGATCGTGTGCAGCTCGTCGATGAAGAGCACGATCTCGCCGGCCGCGTTCTGGATCTCGCCGAGCACGGCCTTGAGACGCTCCTCGAACTCACCGCGGTACTTCGATCCCGCGAGCAGCGCGCCGACGTCGAGCGCCCATACGCGCTTGCCCTTGAGGCCCTCGGGCACGTCCCCGGCGACGATGCGCTGCGCGAGGCCCTCGACGATCGCCGTCTTTCCGACACCGGGCTCGCCGATGAGGACCGGGTTGTTCTTCGTCCGCCGCGAGAGGACCTGGATCACGCGACGAACCTCCTCGTCCCGTCCGATGACCGGATCGAGCTTGCCGGCCTCCGCGAGGGCGGTCAGGTCACGCCCGTACTTCTCCAAGGCTTGGTACGAGCCTTCCGGATCCTGCGACGTCACCTTCTGCCCGCCTCGAACGTCCTGCAGCGCGTCGAGCAACGCATCGCGCGGGACCGTCTCGAGCGCGAGCAGGAGATGCTCCACCGAGACGTACTCGTCGCCGAGTGCCCGCATCTCGTCGAACGCGCGGTCGAGCGCCCGGCTGAAACGAGCCGACACCTGCGGCTGCGCGTTGCCGCCCGAGATCGACGGCTGCTGCGAGAGGCGAGCCTCGGCCTCCGCGCGAAGCTCGGAGGGGACGGCGCCCGCCCGCTCGACGAGCGTCCGTGGCAGCTCCTGGTCGAGGAGCGCGATCGTGAGGTGGTCCGGAGTGAGCTCGGGGTTGCCCATCCGGCGCGCTAGCTCCTGTGCGCCTGCGACCGCCTCCTGCGATTTCAAGGTCAGCTTGTTGAAGTCCATGTCAGTTCCTCGCCGCAGGTGCCTGTGGCGGACGGTAGACGACGACATCCCGGCGATACGAGCGGTGAACCGACGCGATCTCGGCCTTGAGCTCCCGCTCGAGCCGCTCCATGCGCGAGCGGAGGCGGTTGATCTCGTCCTCGAGCCGAAGCACCTGCTCGACCCCGGCGAGGTTCAGGCCGAGCTCGGTGGTCAGCCGCTGGATGAGCCGCAGACGATGGACGTCGTTGTCGGAGAAGAGCCGCGTCCCGCCGGGAGTCCGTGCAGGACGGACGAGGCCCCTCGTTTCGTACATGCGGAGCGTCTGTGGATGCATCCCGACGAGCTCCGCGGCGACCCCGATCATGTACCGAGGACGGTCGGAGTTCATGTGGACCTCCCCGCCGTCCCGCTGGCGGCGAAGCGTTCTCGGGGATTCTCCCGCGAAGCCTTCTGATACCCCTCGAGCGCCTCGCGCTCTGCCTTCGTGAGCTTCTTCGGAACCGTGACCTTCACTCGCGCGAGCAGATCGCCCCGGCCGTTCCCCTTGAGGTGCGGCGCGCCGCGTCCCTTGACGCGGAGGAGCTTCCCGCTCTCCGTGCCGGACGGGATCTTCAGTGCCACGGCTCCGTCCGGAGTCGGGATCTGGACACTCGCGCCCAGAGTCGCCTCCGGGTACGTGACCGGGACGTCGAGCACGAGGTCCGTGCCGCGTCGCTCGAAGAGGGACGACGGCTCGACCTCGACGACGACGTATACGTCGCCCGGCGGCCCGCCGTCGTGCCCCGGCTCGCCCTTGCCCTTGAGCCGAACGCGTGTCCCCGTCTTCGCGCCTGCGGGGATCTTCACGTTGTAGCGGTGCGCGACTCGCTCGCGTCCGCTCCCGCGGCAGCGCCTGCATGGCGACTCGACGATGGTCCCGTTGCCGTGGCAGCGGGGGCACGGCTGCGAGAAGGCGAAGAGCCCCTGCGCGTCGGAGACGACACCCCGTCCGCTGCACTCGGGGCAGACGATGGGCGAGGTGCCTGGCTCCGCTCCCGTCCCGTGGCAGGCGGAGCACACCGCGTCGCTCTCGACGGGCACCCGAACCTGCACGCCCTCGAGCGAGTCCTCGAACGAGATCTTCACGCGTGCCTCGAGGTCTTCGCCTCGCGTGGCGCGCCGAGGCCGCTGCCGCGACGCTCCACCGCCGAACATCCCGCCGAACAGATCTCCCAGGTCGCCGAAGCTGAACTCCTCGAAGCGCATACCGCCGAATCCACCAGGCCCGGCTCCGGCGCCGCGTGATCCAGCCGTGCCGAACGTGTCGTACGCGCGGCGCTTCTCCTCGTCGGAGAGAAGGTCGTAGGCCGATTGCACCTCCTTGAACCGCTCCTCGGCGCGGTCGTCGCCGGGATTGCGGTCGGGGTGGTACTCGCGAGCGAGCTTCCGGTACGCCTTCTTGATCTCGTCGTCGGACGCGGTCTTCGAGACGCCGAGCACCTCGTACGGGTTACGCGCCACTGTCCACTCCCGCGACGAACGAGTCGGGGTCCGCGGGCGAGATCGCCAGCCCCGTATCACCGACGTCGAGCAAGACGACGCGTTTGCGGTCGGTCACGAACGCGTGCACGGTCTTCCCCTCGGCCCGAAACCGGCCGAGGTAGCCATAGGCGCCGCCGTCACCCGCGACGCGCCAGCCGAGCGCGCCGCGCCTGACGCGCGTCACGGGGCCCTCGAACGTTCGCGGCGCCGCGGATCGGCGGCCGATTGACACGGCTCGGTCCTCGATTGCATACGAGAGCGGTTCGCGAAGACGGTACGACCACAACATCACGGCCAGGAGAACGCCGACGACCGCCAGCAGGACGCCGACCCACGTCGATCCGGCTCCGAGCACGACGAGGCCGACCGCTACGAGTACGGCCGCGAGCCCCCACACGGACGCCGTCACGACCCGCGCCACCCGATCCAGAGGTGCCGCTCGAACGGTCGCCGACACGGCGCCCATCAGGCCTCTGCGGAGTCCGCGGCGACGATCACCTTCGCCGGGCGAAGGACACGGTCGCCCAGCCGATACCCGCGCTGGACGACCTGGAGCACCGAGCCGGGGGCGACACCTTCCTGCGCCTGTGTCAACAGCGCCTCGTGGACGTGCGGGTCGAACGGGCCGTCGGCTTCGATCTCGACCAGGCCTTCCTTCGAGAGTGCCTTGCGCAGGGACTGCTCGACGAGCTTCACCCCATCCACCAGCGCAGCTTCCTGGTGGTCGGCCGCCGCCTCGAGCGTCCGCTCCAGATCGTCGAGGATCGGCAGGAGCTCCTGCACGAGCCGCTCGTGCGCGTGTGCGATCAGGCGCTCCTGATCGCGCGCCGCCCGCTTGCGGTAGTTCTCGAAGTCGGCCTGGACGCGCTGGGCGAGAGCCAGGTACTCGTCGCGCTCGGCCGTGGCGATTGCCAGGTCCTCGAGGCTCGGAGTCGGGCCTGTGGGGCCCGACTCCGCCTCGGCGTCGTTCTCGACGAACTCTTCGTGACGTGGCGAGGTCACGAGCGCTTGGCCTCTTCCTCTTCGTCGATGACTTCGTAGTCCGCGTCCTCGACGACTTCCTCCTCGCCGGAGGACGTGCCGCCGTTACCGGACGGCTGCGACTGTGCGGCCGCCGTCGCCTGTGCATAGACCGCGTCCGCAAGTGTCCGCGAGGCCTCCTGGAGTGCGTCGGTCTTCGCCCTGATGTCAGCGAGATCGGAACCCTCCACCGCCTGGCGGAGCTCCATGACACGGCCTTCGATGGTCGACGCGTCGGCCTCGGGAAGCTTGTCCCGGTGCTCGGCCAGCGCACGCTCGGTCTGGTAGGCGAGCTGCTCGCCCTGATTCCTCGCATCCGCGAGCTCGTGGAGCCTGTGCGCCTCCTCGGCGTGCGACTCGGCGTCCTTGACCATCCGATCCACGTCGTCGGAGCTGAGCCCCGAGCCACCCTCGATCCGGATCTGCTGCTCGTTCCCCGTGCCGAGGTCCTTCGCGGAGACGTTGATGATCCCGTTCGCGTCGATGTCGAACGAGACCTCGACCTGGGGCATCCCGCGCGGCGCCGGCGGAATGCCGACGAGCTGGAACTTCCCGAGGGTCTTGTTGAACGAGATCATCTCGGACTCGCCCTGGCCGACGTGGATCTCGACCGACGGCTGGTTGTCCTCCGCGGTCGTGAACACCTCGGACTTGCGAGTCGGGATGGTCGTGTTGCGCTCGATGAGCTTCGTGAAGACGCCGCCCTTGGTCTCGATCCCGAGAGAAAGCGGGGTCACGTCGAGGAGCAGCACGTCCTTGACCTCGCCCTTGAGGACGCCCGCCTGGATCGCGGCGCCGACGGCGACGACCTCGTCGGGATTGACGCCCTTGTGCGGCTCCTTGCCGATCAGCTCCTTGACCTTGTCCTGCACCGCCGGCATCCGGGTCATGCCTCCGACGAGGATGACGTGGTCGATGTCCGACGCGGACAGGCCGGCATCTTCGATCGCCTGCTTCGTGGGCCCGACCGTCCGCTCGAGCAGGCCGTGTGCGAGCTCGTTCAGCTTCGCTCGTGTGAGCTGGAGGTCGAGGTGCTTCGGCCCCTCCGGCGTTGCGGTGATGAACGGCAGGTTGACCTGGGTCGTCATCGTGGACGACAGCTCGATCTTCGCCTTCTCGCCCGCCTCGTACAGGCGCTGGAGCGCCATCGGATCCTGACCGAGGTCGATGCCCTGGTCTCGCTTGAACTCGGCGATCATCCAGTCGACGATCGCCTTGTCGAAGTTGTCTCCGCCGAGGTGGTTGTCCCCGTTCGTCGCCTTCACCTCGAAGACGCCCTCGCCGAGCTCGAGCACCGACACGTCGAACGTGCCGCCGCCGAGGTCGAACACGAGGATCGTCTGCTCCGCGCCTTCCTTGTCCAGGCCGTAGGCGAGGGCCGCCGCGGTCGGCTCGTTGATGATGCGGAGGACGTTGAGACCGGCGATCCTGCCGGCGTCCTTCGTCGCCTCGCGCTGGGCGTTGTTGAAGTAGGCGGGAACGGTCACGACCGCGTCGGCGACCGGCTCGCCGAGGTAGGCCTCGGCGTCCGCCTTGAGCTTCTGCAGGATCATCGCGGAGATCTCCGGCGGCGCGTACTCCTTCGCCTCCGCCTTCACGCGAACGTCCCCGTTGGGGTCCTGGACGACCTCGTAGGGGACGATCTTCATCTCCTCCGAGACCTCCTCGAACTTGCGGCCCATGAACCGCTTGATCGAGAAGATCGTGTTCTGCGGGTTCGTGACCTGCTGCCGCTTCGCCGGTGCGCCGACGAGCCGCTGCCCGTCACGCCCGAAGGCGACGACGGACGGAGTCGTGCGTCCGCCCTCGGCGTTCGGGATGACGGTGGGCTCGGACCCTTCCAGCACGGCCATGCACGAGTTGGTCGTGCCGGCGAGGTTGCCGAGCCGCTCCTCGCGCTCCGCCTCCATCCGCAGCTCGTCGATCTGGCGCTTGATCTCCGCCACGCGCTGGAGCGAGTCCTTCTCGCGCGACCAGCGAGCGCCGAGCTCGTCCCGGATGGCCTTCGCCTCGGCGAGCTCCCGCTCGATCGGCGCGCGAACGCTCTCGGGCTCGTTCGCGAGAGCCGCCAGCTCGATCTCGAGCTGACGCACCCGGCGCTCCGCCTCGTCGAGCTCGACGGGCGAGGAGTCGATCTGCATCCGCAGCCGCGAGGCGGCTTCGTCGACGAGGTCGATGGCCTTGTCGGGCAGGAACCTGTCGGCCACGTACCGATCGGAGAGGACCGCGGCGGCGACGAGCGCGGAATCCCTGATCTCGACGCCGTGGTGCGCCTCGTACCGCTCCTTGAGCCCGCGCAGGATCGCGATCGTGTCGGCGACCGTCGGCTCGCCGACGTACACGGGCTGGAAGCGCCGCTCGAGCGCCGCATCCTTCTCGATGTGCTTGCGGTACTCGTCGAGCGTCGTCGCGCCGACTGCACGGAGCTCGCCCCGCGCCAGCATCGGCTTGAGGAGATTGGCCGCGTCGACCGCGCCCTCCGCGGCGCCCGCTCCCACGATCGTGTGCAACTCGTCGATGAAGAGGACGATCTCGCCGGCCGCGTTCTGGATCTCGCCGAGCACGGCCTTGAGACGCTCTTCGAACTCACCGCGGTACTTCGATCCCGCGAGCAGCGCGCCGACGTCGAGCGCCCAGACGCGTTTGCCCTTGAGGCCCTCGGGCACGTCCCCGGCGACGATCCGCTGCGCGAGGCCTTCGACGATCGCCGTCTTTCCGACACCGGGCTCGCCGATGAGGACGGGGTTGTTCTTCGTCCGCCGGGAGAGGACCTGGATCACGCGACGGACCTCCTCGTCCCGGCCGATGACCGGATCGAGCTTGCCGCATCTCCGCGAGGGCGGTCAGGTCACGCCCGTACTTCTCCAGGGCTTGATACGAGCCTTCCGGATCCTGCGACGTCACCTTCTGCCCGCCTCGAACGTCCTGCAACGCCTCGAGCAACGAGTCGCGCGGGACCGTCTCGAGCGCGAGCAGGAGGTGCTCCACCGACACGTACTCGTCGCCGAGTGCCCGCATCTCGTCGAAGGCGCGGTCGAGCACCCGGCTGAAACGAGCCGACACCTGCGGCTGCGCGTTGCCGCCCGAGATCGACGGCTGCTGCGAGAGGCGAGCCTCGGCCTCGGCACGAAGCTCGGAGGGGACGGCGCCCGCCCGCTCGACGAGCGTCCGTGGCAGCTCCTGGTCGAGGAGCGCGATCGTGAGGTGGTCCGGAGTGAGCTCGGGGTTGCCCATCCGGCGCGCGAGCTCCTGTGCGCCTGCGACCGCCTCCTGCGATTTCAAGGTCAGCTTGTTGAAGTCCATGTCAGTTCCTCGCTGCGGGTGACTGGGGTGGGCGGTAGACGACGATGTCGCGGCGATACGAGCGGTGAACCGACGCGATCTCCGCTTTGAGCTCCCGCTCGAGCCGCTCCATGCGCGAGCGGAGGCGGTAGATCTCGTCCTCCAGCCGAAGGACCTGCTCGACCCCGGCGAGGTTCAGGCCCAGCTCGGTGGTAAGCCGCTGGATGAGCCGCAGGCGATCGACGTCGTTGTCCGAGAAGAGCCGCGTCCCGCCCGGAGTCCGCGCAGGACGGACGAGGCCCTTCGTCTCGTACATGCGGAGCGTCTGCGGATGCATCCCGACGAGCTCGGCGGCGACACCGATCATGTACCGAGGGCGATCGGAGCTCATGTGGACCTCCCCGCCGGCCCGCCGGCGGCGAAGCGTTCACGAGGATTCTCCCGCGACGCCTTCTGGTACCCCTCGAGCGCCTCTCGCTCTGCCTTCGTGAGCTTCTTCGGAACCGTGACCTTGACCCGCGCGAGCAGATCGCCCCGCCCGTTCCCCTTGAGGTGCGGCGCGCCGCGTCCCTTGACGCGGAGGAGCTTCCCGCTCTCCGTGCCGGACGGGATTTTCAGCGCTACGGCTCCGTCCGGAGTCGGGATCTGGACGCTCGCGCCCAGAGTCGCCTCCGGGTACGTGACCGGGACGTCGAGCACGAGGTCCGTGCCGCGCCGCTCGAAGAGGGCCGACGGCTCGACCTCGACGACGACGTACACGTCACCCGGCGGCCCGCCGTCGTGCCCCGGCTCGCCCTTGCCCTTGAGCCGAACGCGTGTCCCCGTCTTCGCGCCGGCGGGGATCTTCACGTTGTAGCGATGCACGACACGCTCGCGTCCGCTCCCGCGGCAGCGCCTGCATGGCGACTCGACGATGGTCCCGTTGCCGTGGCAGCGGGGGCACGGCTGCGAGAAGGCGAAGAGGCCCTGCGCGTCGGAGACGACGCCCCGTCCGCTGCACTCGGGGCAGACGATGGGCGAGGTGCCTGGCTCCGCTCCCGTCCCGTGGCAGGCGGTGCACACCGCGTCGCTCTCGACGGGCACCCGAACCTGCACACCGTCGAGCGAGTCCTCGAACGAGATTTTCACGCGTGCCTCGAGGTCTTCGCCTCGCGTGGCGCGCCGGGGCCGCTGCCGCGATGCTCCACCGCCGAACATCCCACCGAACAGATCTCCCAGGTCGCCGAAGCTGAACTCCTCGAAGCGCATGCCGCCGAATCCACCGGGCCCGGCTCCCGCGCCGCGTGATCCAGCCGCGCCGAACGTGTCGTACGCGCGGCGCTTCTCCTCGTCGGAGAGCAGGTCGTAGGCCGACTGCACGTCCTTGAAACGCTCCTCGGCGCCGTCGTCGCCGGGATTTCGATCGGGGTGGTACTGGCGAGCGAGCTTCCGGTACGCCTTCTTGATCTCGTCGTCGGACGCGGTCTTCGAGACGCCGAGCACCTCGTACGGATTACGCGCCACTGCCCACCCCCGCGACGAACGAGTCGGGGTCGGCCGGCGAGATTGCGAGCCCCTTGTCGCCGACGTCGAGCAGGACGACGCGATTGCGGTCGGTCACGAACGTGTGCACGGTCTTCCCCTCGGCCCGAAAGCGGCCGAGGTAGCCGTACAAGCCGCCGTCACCCGCGACGCGCCAGCCGAGGGCGCCGCGCCGAACGCGGGTCACGGGGCCCTCGAACCTTCGCGGCGACGCCGAGCGGCGGCCGATCGACACGGCCCGGTCCTCGATCGCATACGACAGCGGCTCACGATGGCGGTACGACCACAACATCACGGCGAGGAGAACCCCGACAACCAGCAGCACCAGGCCCGCCGCCCACGCCGAGCCGGCTCCGATCATGACGAGGCCTACCACCACGAACACGGCAGCAAGCCCCCACACGGACGCCGTCACGATCCGCGCCAGTCGATCGAGTGGTGCCGCGGGAAAGGTCGCCGTCGTGGCGTCCATCAGGTCTCCGCAGAATCTGCGGCGACGATCACCTTCGCCGGACGCAGGACCCGGTCGCCGATCCGGTACCCGCGCTGGACGACCTGGAGCACAGTTCCGGGCTCGGCATCTTCCTGCGCTTGAGTGAGCAGCGCCTCGTGGACATGCGGGTCGAACGGCCCGTCGGCATCGATCTCGACCAGGCCCTCCTTCCGAAGCGCCTTGCGCAGGGACTGCTCGACGAGCTTCACCCCGTCCACCAGCGCAGCTTCCTGGTGGTCGGCCGCCGCTTCGAGCGTCCGCTCCAGGTCGTCGAGGATCGGCAGGAGCTCCTGCACGAGCCGCTCGTGCGCGTGTGCGATCAAGCGCTCCTGATCGCGCGCCGCTCGCTTGCGGTAGTTCTCGAAGTCGGCCTGCACGCGCTGGGCGAGAGCGAGGTACTCGTCGCGCTCGGCCGTGGCGAGAGCCAGGTCCTCGAGGCTCGGAGTCGGGCCTGTGGGGCCCGACTCCGCCTCGGCGTCGTTCTCGACGAACTCTTCGTGACGTGGCGAGGTCACGAGCGCTTGGCCTCTTCCTCTTCGTCGATGACTTCGTAGTCCGCGTCCTCGACGACTTCCTCCTCGTCGGAGGACGCGCCGCCGTTCCCGGACGGCTGGGACTGTGCGGCCGCGGTCGCCTGCGCATAGACCGCGTCGGCGAGCGTCCGCGAGGCCTCCTGGAGCGCGTCGGTCTTCGCCCTGATGTCGGCGAGATCGGAACCCTCCACCGCCTGGCGGAGCTCCATGACACGGCCTTCGATGGTCGACGCATCGGCCTCGGGAAGCTTGTCCCGGTGCTCGGCCAGCGCACGCTCGGTCTGGTACGCGAGCTGCTCGCCTTGATTCCTCGCATCCGCGAGCTCGTGGAGTCGGTGCGCCTCCTCGGCATGCGACTCGGCGTCCTTGACCATCCGGTCGACGTCGTCGGAGCTGAGCCCCGAGCCGCCCTCGATGCGGATCTGCTGCTCGTTACCCGTACCGAGGTCCTTCGCGGAGACGTTGATGATCCCGTTCGCGTCGATGTCGAACGAGACCTCGACCTGGGGCATCCCCCGCGGCGCCGGCGGGATGCCGACGAGCTGGAACTTCCCGAGGGTCTTGTTGAACGAGATCATCTCGGACTCGCCCTGGCCGACGTGGATCTCGACCGACGGCTGGTTGTCCTCCGCGGTCGTGAACACCTCGGACTTGCGAGTCGGGATGGTGGTGTTGCGCTCGATCAGCTTCGTGAAGACACCGCCCTTGGTCTCGATCCCGAGAGAGAGCGGGGTCACGTCGAGGAGCAGGACGTCCTTGACCTCGCCCTTGAGGACGCCCGCCTGGATCGCGGCGCCGACGGCGACGACCTCGTCGGGATTGACGCCCTTGTGCGGCTCCTTGCCGATCAGCTCCTTGACCTTGTCCTGCACCGCCGGCATCCGGGTCATGCCTCCGACGAGGACGACGTGGTCGATGTCCGACGCGGACAGGCCGGCATCTTCGATCGCCTGCTTCGTCGGCCCGACCGTCCGCTCGAGCAGGCCGTGTGCGAGCTCGTTCAGCTTCGCTCGTGTGAGCTGGAGGTCGAGGTGCTTCGGCCCCTCCGGCGTCGCGGTGATGAACGGAAGGTTGACCTGGGTCGTCATCGTGGACGACAGCTCGATCTTCGCCTTCTCGCCCGCCTCGTACAGGCGCTGGAGCGCCATCGGATCCTGACCGAGGTCGATGCCCTGGTCTCGCTTGAACTCGGCGATCATCCAGTCGACGATCGCCTTGTCGAAGTTGTCGCCGCCGAGGTGGTTGTCACCGTTCGTCGCCTTCACCTCGAAGACGCCATCGCCGAGCTCGAGCACCGACACGTCGAACGTGCCGCCGCCGAGGTCGAACACGAGGATCGTCTGCTCCGCGCCTTCCTTGTCCAGGCCGTAGGCGAGGGCCGCCGCGGTCGGCTCGTTGATGATGCGGAGGACGTTGAGACCGGCGATCCTGCCGGCGTCCTTCGTCGCCTCGCGCTGGGCGTTGTTGAAGTAGGCGGGAACGGTCACGACCGCGTCCGCGACCGGCTCGCCGAGGTAGGCCTCGGCGTCCGCCTTGAGCTTCTGCAGGATCATCGCGGAGATCTCCGGCGGCGCGTACTCCTTGGCCTCCGCCTTCACGCGAACGTCCCCGTTGGGGTCCTGGACGACCTCGTAGGGGACGATCTTCATCTCTTCCGAGACCTCCTCGAACTTGCGGCCCATGAACCGCTTGATCGAGAAGATCGTGTTCTGCGGGTTCGTGACCTGCTGCCGCTTCGCCGGTGCGCCGACGAGCCGCTGCCCGTCACGCCCGAAGGCGACGACGGACGGAGTCGTGCGTCCGCCCTCGGCGTTCGGGATGACGGTGGGCTCGGACCCTTCCAGCACGGCCATGCACGAGTTGGTCGTGCCGAGGTCGATACCGATCGTCTTTGCCATCTTCTACGTGCTCCTTCCGTCCTTGAGTCTCTTGCACTTAGGTAAACCTGAGTCTCACCGTAGCAGATATGAGGCACGAAAGGAACTGCCGCGTGTCTGCCGAACCGAGGCACTGTGACGGACTCGCCACGTCCAGTGCTCGGCCTGCGCGTGCCCTGGATCGAGCGCGCGGTTCGATCGAACCGAATCGTCCTCTATCTCGGTGGAGCGACGTTCGTGCTCAGCCTCATGGGCGGCGTCGTCATGCGGCTTCTGAACCCGGACTCGTTTTCGTCGGTCGGGATCGGCGTCTGGTGGGCGCTCCAGACCGTCACCACGGTCGGCTACGGGGACGTCGTCCCCGGTAACGGCTGGGGTAAGTTCGTCGGCGGGATCGTCATGATCCTCGGCGTTACCTTCCTCTCGCTCCTCACCGCGCTCGTGACGTCGGCACTCGTCACCGGGGAACAGCGCCGGCGCCAGGCCTCGGAGGATTCCGGTCATCCTCCGGTGCACGAGTCGCTCGCGAGGATCGAGGCGCGCCTCGAGGCGATCGAGCAGAAACTCGTCTAGCGGAACGCGCCGATCAGGATCCCGCCCGAGACGACGAGAAGAGCTCCGGCGACGAGTCGCGTGCCGACCCGCTCGGAGCGTCCCAGGACGATCGCGGACAACAGCACCCCCCACAGGGACTCGGTCGCGACGAGTGGGGATACGACAGTGACGAGACCGCGGTAGTAGGCGTCGAACAGACAGACATACGAGAGACCGAACACGACCCCGGCCGGAGCGAAGGCGCGTGCGTCGCGGGCTCGCAGCGGCGCGCGTGTCGCCAGCACGAACACGGTCATCAAGAGAGCGCCCGCAGCGAGAGTCGTACTTGCGGCGACCCCGGGAGAGATATCGGAGTCGACCGCGAGCCAGCGGACGAAGTTGTCCCGGACGGCGAAGACGATCGTCGCGGCCAGCGCGAGCACGAGCCCGATACGGCGGAAGTGTGACGGCCTGTCTCGCTCGCTGACAAGGAAGAACCCGCCGGAGACGATCAGCACCGCCCCGAGGACGAGCGCCGCCTCAAGCGGCTCGTCGAGAACGACGATGGCGATCGCGACGGAAAAGAGCGGAGCGGAGCCGATGACGACCGACGTGCGGGAAGCGCCGGCCTCGCGAACCCCGAGGGTGAAGAGGAACTGCGAGATGCCGGGGCTCATGAGTCCCGCAACGAGAAACGGCCAGGCTCCTGCGCCGAACCCGCCCTGAACGACTGAGAAGGGAAGCGTCACGGCCAGCGCGATGAGAACGGTGAAGAGGGAGCCGCCCTCGGCGAGCCCCCCGCGTCCGAACGCGACGCGTATGGCCACGGTGGTGGCCCCGAAGAAGAACGCCGCGGCGAGCGCAAGAGCGACGGCGTCCATACGCCGCCTAGACCCGCGCTGCCTTGCCCGTGAGCCGACGCAGCGCATCGGCTGCCGCCGGCTCGGCGAGCACGATTCCGGCGAGCATTACCAGGCAGCCGAGAACGCCCACCCAGCCGAGCACCTCGTCCGCGAGGAGCACTCCGAAGAGCGCGGCGAACGGCGCCTCGAGGGTGAAGACGAGTGCCGCCCGGGCCGCGGTCGTGCGCGCCTGCACCCAGGTCGCGATCAGGTAGCCCAGCGCGCCCGCGAAGACCCCCGTGACGAGCAATGCTCCCCAGACGGTCGAACCGTGCGGGACCTCGAGCTCGCCTGCGGCGACGGCGATCACGGTGAAGCCGACGAAGCACGTCGTCATCTGGAGGAACGTGAGGGCACGCGGGTCGTATCGGGGCGCATAGCGCTCCATCGAGGCGATCTGGAACGACTGGGCGATCGCGTTCCCGAGCACGAGCGCGTTGCCGAGCGTCGAGCCGCCCGGCACGCCGTTCAGCAGAAGCAGGCCGACGACCGCGAAGGCGACCCCCACCCAAGCGGCCGTCGGCACGCGGGTGCCGAAGAGCCGGAACGCGATGAGCGGCGTGAAGACGACGTACAGGCCGGTGATGAAGCCGGTGCTCGTGACAGTCGTCAGCTCGAGGCCCGCGGTCTGCAAGCCGTACGCGACGGCGAGGAGGACACCGACTCCCAGCCCTGCGACCACACCCTCGCGCGGCAACTCCCGCATGGACGACCAGGCGAACGGCGCGAGCACGAGCGTCGAGATCGCGAAGCGGAGCGCGAGGAACGCGAAGAGCGGATAGAGGGCGAGCGCGTCCTGTACCTGGACGAACGTGACTCCCCAGATCGCCGTGACACCGACCAGGAGCAGGATCGGGGCCGAGGCACGCACGCGGGCAGGCTACGCGACCACCCTTTCTCTACGCTTGTGCTCGTGGGAGTCCTCGACACGCTCGGCCGACCCCTCCGAGATCTCCGGATCTCGGTTACGGATCGCTGCAACTTCCGCTGCGTCTACTGCATGCCGAAAGAGGTGTTCGGGCGCGACTACCGCTTCATGCCTCGACGCGAGCTCCTGAGCTTCGAGGAGATAGAGCGCGTATCCCGCGTCATGGTCGGCTTCGGTGTGCAGAAGCTCCGGATCACGGGCGGCGAACCGCTGCTCCGCCGCGATCTCGAGTCGCTCGTTGCGCGCCTCGCCGCACTCTCCTCGCAGCCGGGCGAGCTCGACGTGACCCTGACGACCAACGGTGCGCTTCTCTCGCAAAAGGCGGACGCGCTCGCGGCAGCCGGCTTGAGCCGGATCACGGTCAGCCTCGACTCGCTCGACGACGAGGTCTTCCGGACGATGAACGACGTCGACTTCCCGGTCGCACGGGTGCTGGGCGGGATCGACGCTGCCGCCGCGGCCGGGCTCCCGGTGAAGATCAACGTCGTGGTCAAGCGCGGCCAGAACGATGGTTCGGTCGTCGACATCGCCCGGCGGTTCAAGGGGACAGGGCACGCGGTGCGATTCATCGAGTTCATGGACGTCGGCGCGACGAACGGGTGGCGCCTCGACGACGTCGTCCCGGCGACCGAGATCGTCTCGACCATCGGCGCCGAGTTCCCGCTCGAGCCCGTGGACGCCGCGTACCGGGGCGAGGTGGCGCAGCGCTACCGCTACCGCGACGGAGGCGGCGAGATCGGTGTGATCGCATCCGTGACGCAACCGTTCTGCGGCGATTGCACCCGCGTCCGGCTCTCCGCGGACGGGAAGCTCTACACCTGCCTGTTCGCCGTGCGGGGGCACGACCTGCGTACGGTGCTCCGTTCAGGAGCGACGGACGCGGAGCTGGACGATGCGATCCGCGCCGTCTGGGAGCGGCGAGCCGATCGCTACTCCGAGCGTCGCACCGAGGCCACCTCGAGCCTGCGCAAGGTCGAGATGTCCTACATCGGGGGCTAGGCGGTCGGCTCGGACGCGGCCGGCATCGCCACCGCCCTACGCCTCAGCAGCCCCCGTCCCGGCTCGATCGTCGAAGCTGTCGAGCGCACGATCAAGGCCACCGAGGCCACGACCGCAGCCCCCGCGATCGCCATCTGGAGGGTGATCTCCTCGCCGAGGAGCGCCCACGCGAGGACGACGGCGACGATCGGGTTCACGTACGCATAGGTTGCGACGAGCGAAGTGGGCGCCGAGCGAAGCAGCCAGACGTAGGTCGTGAAGCCGACGAGGCTTCCCACGACGATCAGGTACCCGAGCGCGAGCAGCGAGTCGTGCGACCAGTCGGCGTCTCCGAGCTCTCCGGCGATCGTGGACGTGACGAGCAGCAGCACGCCTCCGCAGACCGACGCGAGCCCGGCGGAGACGAGCGGGCGCTTCGGGAGCGGAGCGCCACGCGAGTAGAGCGAGCCTGCAGCCCAGCACACGGCCGAGAGGACGATCGCGAGCGCCGCAAGCCGGTTGACGGATCCCTCACCGAAGGGATCGAAGAGGAACACGAGGCCGACGAAGCCAAGTCCGAAGCCCACATAGGCCGACGGCGGAAGTCGGCGACCGAAAGCGATGCGGTCGAGGAGCGCCATCCAGATCGGGATGCTCCCCACCAGCAGCGCGGCGACCCCCGCCGGGACGGTCTGCTGAGCCCACGCGAGGACGCCATGCCCGGTTACGAACAGCAGCCCGCCGAAGACGAACGCGGCGCCAATCTGAGCTCGACCGACGCGATCCCCGCCGCGGTCCCCCCGGGGCAGCGCGAACATGAGCAGGACGGCTCCCGCGATCAGGTGGCGCACGGACATCGAGAGGAGCGGCGGGAGGTCTCGGACGACGATCGCGAGCGCGATGAACGTCGAGCCCCAAGCGACGTACAGCGTCCCGAGGCCGAGCCAGACTCGCGCGCCGTGTCGCGCAACCATCCGCGCAGCATGGCGGCCGCCGGGCGATCAGCTCAAGTCCAGTTCCGCCGGCGCTCGATCAGGGCGCCTGATCGTCGCTCGACCCGAGCCGCCCGTTCGCCGCAGCCTTCCGGCGGCGACGGCCGTGGGACGTTAGAATCGGGTCGCCGTGTCGACTGTCGCTGCCGAGAGACAGAGTCGCCTACCGCGCGGGGTCACGCATCTCTGTCTCCAGTTCCTCATCTGGATCGGCTTCTACTTCGCCTACAACATCACGCGCGGATTCGCGGACCGGAACGTGTCGGCCGCATTCGACAACGGCGAGTGGATCGTGCGTAACGAGAAGGGCGTCGGCGCCCTCTTCGAGCCCGCGCTCCAACACGTCGTCGACACCTCGTCGATTCTCGTCTGGCTCACCTCGTACACGTACTGGCTCTCGCAGTTCGCCGTGGTCGGCATCGCCTTGCTCTGGGTCTACTTCTTCCACCACGAGCGCTTCGCGGGCTTCCGCAACTGGCTGATCGGCGCCAACCTCGTAGGCCTCGTCTGCTACGTCGTCGTCCCGACAGCGCCGCCCCGCATGTTCCCGGAGTGGGGCTTCACCGACACCCTCGCGCAGTACTCCGCGGTGAACCACGAGAGCGGCCCGTTGCCCGTTCTCGCCAATCCGTACGCTGCGATGCCCAGCCTGCACGCGATGGACGCGTTCATCGTCGGCGTCGTCATGTTCAGCGTTTGTCGCTCCCGCTTCGCCAAGGCGATCTGGGCCGCCTGGCCGGCCTGGGTGGCGTTCGCCGTGATGTCGACAGGCAACCACTACTGGCTCGACATCGCGGCCGGGATCCTGATTGCCGTGCTCACCGGCCTCGTTCTGCGGCACGCCCGCATGCTGCGCGCTCCGAAGCGCGCATGACCGAAGAGGAACGGCCGCCTGCGAGCGACGAGCCGGCGCGCGTCAACCAACTCGACCGGGTCAAGCAGGAGTACACGCAGGCGGCGCGGGAGATCCTCGCTCGCTCCATGCGCGGCGTCGCGACGGACGAAGCTCACGCCCGACATGCTCACCCTCGCCGGCGTCTCGCTCTGCCTCGCCGGAGCGGTCCTCGTCGGCTTCGAGGATCGGAACGAGAAGCTCTTCTTCTGGCTCGGCGCCGTGCTCTTCATCGTCGGCTCGGTCGCGGACATCCTCGACGGCGCGCTCGCCAGAGCCGCCAGCAAGGGGACGGTGTTCGGAGCCTTCCTCGACTCGACCTTCGACCGCCTCGGCGAGGCCGCGATGCTCGCCGCCATCGGGCTCGTCTTCATGCGCGAGGGCAACGAAGTCGCACTCGTCGCCGCGTTCGCGGCCGTGATCGGCTCGTTCCTCGTCAGCTACACACGCGCGAAGGCGGAGGCGCTCGGACTCCGAGGCGACGTCGGCTTCGGCTCGCGCGTCGAGCGCGTCGTCATCATCTCGGCAGGGCTCTTCCTCGCTCCCTGGGGCTGGCTGCAGTGGCCGATCTACCTGCTCGCCGCGATGGCCTGGCTGACCGTGGTCCAGCGCATGCTCTTCGTGCGCAGACAACTCCGGGAGCTCGCCGAAGCCTGACTTGCCTCGCGTGGCCGCGGGGGTCAGGCTTCCCTCTGTGGAGGAGGTCGTCGGCCGTACCGCTGAGCTCGATGCGATCGGGAACTGGCTCGATCGACCGTGGCCTCCGATCCTTCTGCTCGAAGGCGAGGCGGGAATCGGTAAGACGACACTCTGGCGGGTCGGAGTCGACGAGGCTCGAGCTCGGGGGGAGCGCGTGCTCGTCAGCGCCTCGGTGCAATCGGAGACGCAGCTCTCGTTCACGACCATCCGCGATCTCGTCGGCGAGATCTTCGACGAGGTCGCCGACGAGCTGCCCACTCCACAACGACATGCGCTCGCCGTCACGCTGCTGCGCGAGGCCCCTGCGGGTCGTCCGCCGGACCGCGGCGCGATCGGCGTCGCATTCCTGTCAGCGCTGCGTGTGCTGGGAAAGAGCACTCCCACGCTGATTGCGGTCGACGACGTCCAGTGGATGGACGCCGCTTCCCAGGTTCCGCTCCGGTACGCGCTGCGCCGGCTCGGCACCGAGCAAACGGTGAATGCTCTGCTTGCACATCGGATCGACGAGACGAGCGCACTCCCGTTGGAGCTCGACCGCCTCGATCCGTCCTCGATCCGCACGCTCGAGATCGGGCCATTGAGCGTCGGCGCGCTCGGGCGCATCCTTCACAGCCAGCTGGACACGACCTACCCGCGTCCGACCCTGCTACGCCTCCACCAGGTGTCGGGCGGGAACCCGTTCTTCGCCCTCGAGCTCGCCCGCGCGCTCGGCAGGATCACCGCGCCGATCGGAGTCCGCACCACGCTTCCCGTGCCCGGCACGCTGCACGAGCTCGTCGACGAACGTCTCGTATCGCTGCCCTCGAAGACGCAGGACGCGCTTCTCGTCGCGGCTGCTCTCTCCCGGCCCACTCTCACCCTGCTCGAGGTCGCATTCGAATGCGACCCGCTACCGCTGCTCGCGCCGGCGGCCGAGGCGCAGGTCGCGCGCGCGGACGGCACGATGGTTCGCTTCGCGCATCCGCTCTATGCGGCGGCCGTCTACGACCTGGCAGCCGCAGATCGACGACGCGAGACGCATCGCCGGCTCGCCGAGGTCGTCGCGGACGACGAGGAGCATGCGCGCCACCTTGCTCTGAGCGCCGACGAGCCGAGCGAGCCGGTCGCCGCGGTGGTGGAGAGCGCAGCGCAGCTGGCAGCCGCTCGCGGCGCATCCGCGGCGGCAGCCGAGCTCCTCGAGGAAGCACACCGGCTCACCCCGGCGGAGGACGTCGTCGAGCGCAGCCGGCGGGCCATGGATGCCGGCTGGTGTCAGTTCATTGCAGGCAACACCGCGCGCGCCGGCACTCTGCTCGAGCGCGCAAGTGAGACGGCCCCGGCCGGAGCCCTGCACGCGCGTACACTCGTCCGGCTCGCCTGGCTCGATCACCACACGGGGGATCGCCGGATCGCGCTCGACCTCTATCGCGCCGCGCTCGAGGAAGCGGTCGACGACCCCGTGCTCCAGGCGGAGACTCACTCTCTCCTGGCCTGGTGCCTCTTCATCATGCGCGAGGACGTCGTGCTCGCAGCACGGCATGCGGAGAAAGCGGTCGAGCTCTGCGAGACGATCGAGGACCCGGTCCTGCTGGCGGACTCACTGGCCGTGTTTGCCCAGATCGAGTTCTTCCTCGGCGGTGGCCTGCCGAGTGCCACGATGGAGCGCGCACTCGGCATCCAAGCCGAGGTGACCGACCAGCGCGTGTTGCGCCAGCCTCGACAGCACTGGGCGCTGTTGCTGCTCTGCGCCGACAGGTTCGACGAAGCGCGTTCGCACCTTCAGTTCGTACGAGAGCTGGCCGACGCGCATGGAGACGAGAGCGCGTTGCCCTGGCCGCTCATGCGCCTGTCGCAGCTCGAGTTGCTGGCGGGCGATTGGGTGCGGGCGATCCGCTATGCGGACACGGGTCTCGAGGTTGCTCTCGAGACCGGCCAGAGACCCCCGCAGGCCGACCTGCTTTGTACACGCGCACTCGTGCTCGCCCACATGGGTCGTGTCGAGGAGGCGCGGGCGGCGGCCGAGGAAGGCATCCAGCTCGCCGAGAGCTGCGGTGCCGGCATCGGCCGGCGGCTCGCCCAGTGGGCTCTCGCCCTTCTCGATCTCAGCCGCGACTCGATCGCCGACGCGCACGACCGACTCGAGACGCTGCGAGCGGCCAGTCAGGCAGCCGGGATCGTCGACCCGGGGGAGAATCGATATCTCGGTGATCTCGGAGAGTCGCTCGTGGGTCTTGGGCGTATGGCGGACGCCGATCTCCTCGCCGATGAGCTCGAGGCTCGAGGAACGGCGTTGCAGCGCTCATCGGCCCTCGCCGTCGCATGGCGGGTTCGGGGCCTCGCCGCGCTCGAGCGAGGCGATGTCGACGCGGCGCTCGAGGCGCTCGAGCAGGCACTCGACCACCATCGCCTGGCACCTCTTCCATTCGACCAAGCCCGCACGTTGCTCGCGCTCGGTGCCGCTCAGCGCAGGGCGAGGCAGCGGAGAAGCGCGCGGGAGACGCTCGGCTCGGCACTCGCGATCTTCGAGGAGCTGGGGGCCGAGCTCTGGGTGGTAAAGGCTCGCGCGGAGCTCGGTCGCATCGGTGGCCGGGCCGCATCATCGGGTGGCCTGACTCAGACAGAGCAGCGCGTTGCCGACCTCGTGTCCGAAGGCAGGAGCAATAAAGAGGTCGCCTCCGAGCTCGTGGTCTCGGTACACACGGTCGAGGCCGCGCTGACGTCGATCTACCGGAAGCTCGAGATCCACTCTCGCACCGAGCTCGCACACAGGCTCGCGGCGAGCGCGAGCAAACAGTAGGGGTTTCCGGGTTTCGACCACGCCGCGGAGGCGCACATGCACAGATGTGGAGAGGGCCACTCGCCGTCCTGCTCGCAGTTGGAGTCCTCGCCTCACCCGCCGCGTCGAGTGACGCGGCGAGCGCGGACATCGCGCGCGCCTTCCCGAAGACCTTCTCCGGCACGTTCTCTTGGCACCACGAGAGGGTTTACGACTGCGGCGGCGAGACGTGGGACTCGAAGGCGGCGGTGGCGTTCCGACCGAGCAAACACTAGGGGTTTCCAGGTTTCCGATCGCATCGCCCGCTGCCACGATCGAGCGATGCCGACGACGCGAGCCGGATGAGCGAGTTCTTCGACGACCTCGCCCGCACGCTGGCGAAACCGATGCCTCGTTCACGCGCCCTGCGGACGGTCGGCGCTGCCCTTGTCACCGCCGTCGCGCCCGCCGCTCTGGCACGGCCGGTGTCCGCGGCGCCGCTGGCCACGCAGGCATGTACCGGCTGCGGCGTGCCCCACCTCGCGGGCTGTGTGCTCAACAAGACCTGCGGCAGCGGTCAGTCGGTCGGCTTTCCCGTCTGCTGCAAGTGGCCCGGATTCCTCGGCCAGTGGTCACCTGGTGGCGCCGCGGGACTGTGTGCACAGGCCGGAGCCCAGGAGAACAGCCCCCCGGGCGGCCTTGCGTGCTGCTGTCCCCCGAACACGATCTGCGGCAACGTCCAGGGCGGCGAGCCGCCGTGCGTCCCGAAGTGCAACGGGCCCGTCTGTAGCGTCGACAAGCAGTGCTGTCCGAAGAAGACTGGGCGCTGCGTGAAGGGGAAGTGCTGCCCCGCGATCCGCACGACGAAGGCGACGGGGCCGAACAGCAGAGCCGTCGCCTGCTGTCCAGCGGGCACGATTGCGGTGCCTGGTGCGACCGGCCTCTGCTGCCGCAGAGGACACAAGGACTGCTGTGACAAGTTCGACCCGCGGAACGGCGATGACGACCTCTCGCCGCTGCCACCCCCCAGAGGCAAGCTGTGCGTCAACGGGAAGCTCCGAAAAGCGTGAGCCGATAGACGATGTCTGCGGTCTCGCTCGCTGCCGTCGCTGCCCGTCTCGTTCTCGCAGCCGTGTTCGCCGTCGCAGGAGCCACCAAGCTCGCGGACCGAGCCGGCACCGGGAAGGCAGTGCTCGAGTTCGGAGCTCCAGAGCGACTCGCCGGAGGGCTCGCTCTCGGAATCCCGCTCGTGGAGCTGGCGATTTCCGGGCTGCTGCTCGCAGCTCCGACCGCTGCGTACGGAGCCGTCGGCGCTCTCGTCCTGCTCGCGATCTTCAGCGCCGCGATCGGCTGGAACCTCGCGCGCGGCCGCACGCCCGACTGCCATTGCTTCGGTCAGCTGCACTCCGCCCCCGCGGGCTGGAGGACACTCGCTCGCAACGGCGTCCTCGCGGGGATCGCGGCCATCGCGCTCGTCGGCGCGATCGAGGAACCCGATGCGAGCGCGATCGCATGGATCTCCGGGCTCGACGGCGCCACGCTCATCGCGTCGGTCGTCGGCGTCGCGGCGGCCGCGTTGCTCGCAGCCGGCGCGGTCGCGTTCCTGTCGCTCATGCGCTCGTACGGGAGCGTCCTCGTGCGGCTCGACCGCGTCGAAACGGCGTTGGCCGAGGCCGGCATCGAGCTCGAAGAGGAGCAGATGCCCGAAGTCGGCCTCGAGCCAGGTACGCCGGCACCACGATTCAGCGTGGCCTCGATCACGGGGGGGAAGGTCACGCTGGACTCGCTGACGGCTGCCGGCGTTCCGGCTCTGTTGCTCTTCACGAGCCCACACTGCGGCCCTTGCTCGACGCTGCTGCCGACGGCGGCCGAGTGGCAACACACGTACGGCGACGAGCTGACGATCGCGTTCGTCAGCGACGGCTCGCTCGAGGAGGTCCGCGCGGAGGCCGAGGAGTTCGAGCTCGATCGCGTCCTGCTGGACGACGGCCGGCACGTCTCCGACGCCTATCAGGTGAGCGGGACGCCGGCGGCCGTGCTCGTCGCACCGGACGGGACGATCGGAAGCTGGGTCGCATCAGGTGGGGAATGGATCGAGCGACTCGTCCGCCACGCGACTGAGGAAGGAAGCGGAGGAGAGCAGGGGCTTCCACTCGGGACGGAAGCTCCTGCCCTCGAATTGCCTTCGCTCGACGGCAAGCGCGTGTCGCTCACGGATCTGCGCGGGCGCGACGCGCTCCTCCTCTTCTGGAATCCCGACTGCGGGTTCTGTCGAGAGATGCACGACAGCGTCATCGAGTGGGAGAAGTCGGCCAACGGCGTAACGCCGCAGCTCGTGATCGTGTCGTCGGGAGACGTCGAGAGCACGCGCGCGGAGGGGTTCGCGTCACGCGTCCTCCTCGACGAGGACTTCGAGGCGGGCCCGGCGTTCCATGCGACCGGCACCCCCATGGCAGTGCTTCTCGACGCCGACGGTCGGGTCGCGTCGGAGGTCGCAGCCGGCGCCGAGGGCGTGCTGTCCCTCGCAAACGGGCATGCGTAGCCGTTCGAGGCCGATCGGCCGCACACGCCTCGCTCTGGCCGCTGCACTGGCAGCAGCCTTCGCCCTCCTGGCCGGTCTGGCCGGTCAACCCGCCACGGCCGAGCCCAGCGGGATCGCACCCTTCACGTACCAGTTTCGGGTGGTCGGCTTCTCGATGACGGCAACTCTGACCTACGCGAAGACGTCAGCGACGATCCGGTACCGGCTCCTGAAACCGTCCATTGCAAAGTCGCTTTACTACCTCGGGCCGCATCCGACGAACCCGCAGGCCGCGTGGAGAGGAACGTTCGCCGGTCCAGTGGTCGACGTCGTCGCCGAGGCCACCTACACGAGCCCCGACCCGAGCTGCACCGGCAAGAAGATCCAGTACACGCCGGCCGGGAACAAGATCGTGCAGGTGTTCGTGAGCCTCAAGCCTCCGCGCGGAGAGCTGCGCCAGGTCTCCGCAGGCGTCGGGCGGATCCCGCTCGCCGAGCCGCATCCGGGTCAGGACGGGAGCCAGCCCGACTACAGCACCACACCACTCCCGAAGTGCGGGGAGCCGACGATGGGCGACTGGTACCAGGACGAGATCGGGTACGCGCCCGCACGGCTCCTGTCGAGGCCGCGAGTCACGATCACGGGGCATCACGCGGAGAGGTTCACCGACCCCGGTATCGAGTCGATCGAGTGGGATCTGAAGGTCATCCTGCAGCGGCTGAGCTATCGCGGGATCAACTGCGCGACGCATCCCGGCTGCTAGCTCGGATTCGCGGGGAGCGAGCAAACACTACGGATTTCCAGGTTTCTGATGCGACGCGCGGCTGCAACGATCGCCCGATGCCGACGACGTGTTGCGCGTGAGCGAGTTCCTCGACGAGCTCGCTCGCACGATGTCGAAGCCGATGCCGCGTCGCCGGGCGCTCCGCATGCTCGGAGGTGCGCTGGTCACCGTCGCTCTTCCTGGCGTACTGCGCCCGCAGTCCGCATCCGGAGGTGGGCCGAAGCCGGCGGGCTCGCTGGGGTTCTGCGAGAAGACCTGCTCGAATCCCACTCCCGTCCCCTGCATCTGCAAGAACGACAGGGATAGCGGTCCATATGCGGGTTGCTTCGAGACCTGCGGCCCCCCCGGTTCCTTCTGCTGCTGCTTGAAGGGCTCGGACGGGTTCAACAGCTGGAGCCGTCGCCTGTCCTCCGGGCACCCGGTGCGGCAGGCTCGGCGAGGTCAACTGCCCGTGCGTGAACGACTGCGGAGGAAAGTGCTGCGGTCGAGGCGAGGTCTGCGCGAACCCGAGGGAGCAGCTCTGCTGCAAGAACGAGGAGCGAGGCTGCGGCCTCGACTGCTGCAAGCCGAACGAGGAGTGTCGCCGGGTGCGAGTCAGCAGCGGGAGCGCCGCGGTCTGCGTGCAGCGCTGTCCGCCGAGGCAGGCCTGGTGCGGCAGGGACAAGTGCTGCCCGCCGAGGTGGCACTGCATCAACGAGCGCACGGGTCTCTGCAAGCGGTGCCGACAGAACGAGGAGGAGTGCGGGAACAAGTGCTGTGACCGTCGGACGTCGCACTGCTGCGGCGACGGGGTCTGCTGCCCGAAGAGCCGCTCCTGCTGCAACACGGCCGACGGCACAAAGTGCTGCCCGGCCCGTCACAAGTGCCGGACCCCGATCCTGCCGGGGAACATTGGCACCAGTACCGAGGACGCGGCCAATCTGCTGTCCGCCCGAACGGGTCAACAGCAGTCCGGATCTCTGTTGCCCCGCCGGGACGGTGGCTCTCAACACGCGGGGCTTCCGCATACCGCCGCCCGGTGGCACTCCGGACTGCTGCCCGCGCGGCCTCGTCTGCCAGTCCGGCTCGGGCCGCATCTGCGCGGATCTGCAGTCCGACCCGAGGAACTGCGGACGCTGCGGGAACGTGTGCGAGTCGGGTGTCTGCGGTCGAGGAGTGTGCGCGCTCCCATGAGACGCCGCCCGGCCGGAAATCCGAGCAAACACTAGGGATTTCCAGGTTTCGGGCACGTCGGCGGCCTGCAACCCTCACTGAGTGCCGAGCTATCTCGTCGAGTCGTACGCTGCGTCGTCGAGCGCCGTGGACGATGCACGCGAGCGCGCCCGGCACGCCGCGGAGCTCGGGGTGGGCGTCCGCTACGTGCGGACGACGTTCCTGCCCGAGGACGAGACGATCCTGCACCTCTTCGAGGCACCCTCTGCAGCGGCACTCGACGAGGCAGGCCGCCGCGCGGCGCTTCCGTTCGAGCGAATCGTCGAAGCGGTCGAGGGGTCCGCCGAGCCGCGAGGGAAGCAGTGACGACTGGCGGATGCCCAAGAGAACGCGCTGTGGCAACGACGCTCTACGCGAGAAGCCGACGATGGAGCTCGCGGCTCGCCGGACTCGGCGAGACGCCGAGCTCTTCCTGCAGCACGCGACACAACGTCTCGTACACGTCGAGCGCCTCGGCGACGTTGCCCTCGGCCTCGAACGTCTCCATCAGCAACCGGTAGCCGCTCTCGCGGTGCGGGGCGAGCTTGACGAGGGCTCGGCTTGATCTCTTCGCCGAGTCGAGCTCTGGTCCGCCCAGGCCGAGCCCACTCGCGGCCACGCACTCGTGCGCACGTATGCGAACGGTCTCCTGCTCCCGACGGACCTCGTCGATCCAGGCGGCTTCATCGCCGGGCAGAAACGTCCGGTTGGTCACGTGAAGGGCGACGCGAGCAGGACCCCACGCAGCCGCCCAGTCGCCTCGGCGGACCGCGCCTTCCGCACGGTGGATCGCCTCGAGCGCAGCTTCGGTGTCGACGTACGTGTCACTCGGCAGCACGAGGCGGAGCTCGCTGCGGCCGACCAACCGCTCGGCACCGAGCGTGCTGCGCAAGCGCGACACGACCGGGTCGAGCAACTTCTCCGGCGATGTTGCCGCCCGCTCACCCCAGAGCGCATCCACGAGCTCCGACCGAGGTACGGGGCGCAGACGGTTCGTGCAGAGGTACGCCAGGAGAAGGCGTCCCTTCCGGCCCGACACCCGCTCGGTGACGTCGGCGCCGGCGATACGGAAGAGCACACGTCCGCACAGCTGGATCCGCGTCTCCGACAAGGTTTCCGCAAGGTAACGACATGTCCTCCGAGTTCACAATCTCCGAGTCGATCGAGAGGAGTTGCGATGAGCAAGCTGATCAACTGTGAGTGCGGCGCGATCGTTCGCGGGCAGACAGACGACGAGCTCGTCAAGGCGGCCGAGGCGCACGTCGTGGAGAACCATCCGGAGCTCGTGGGCAAGCTCAGCCGCGAGGACATCCTCGCGATGGCCGAAGAAGCCTGAGGCGATGACGAGCAGACTCGTCCAACTCGAGCTCGCTGCCAGATACACGCGCCCGTTCTCGAACGAGGCGAGCGTTCTCGACCGCTTGGTCGCAATTACGACGAGCGCTCACGAGATGAGCGGTGCGGTCACCGACTCGCAACGGTCAATCGAAAGGCGATCTGCATCACCTACGCGCGCGGCGCACGCGTCCTCGACTTGAGCACGAGCCATTCTCGGCGGTGGTCGATGGGCCTTCACGTGGCAGGGAGTCGTCGTGTAAGCTGATAGCAGTTTGACTGCTAGCAATTCAGAGAAGAGAGCGGGCATCCTGGTGAGGATGCCCGCTCCTTTGAAAGGGGCTCTCGTCCGTGAGACGGCTCGCCGCGAGTCGAACGTCAACGACGTCGCGGCCGGCATCCTCGCCGACGAGTTCGGCGTCGACTACGCCCCAAGTGGTCGCCGCCGCAAAGTGCTAGCAGGCTCCAGCCCCGTCCTCCTCCTCCGCGTACCGCAGGAGCTGAAGGACGAGATCCACGCAGAGGCGTCGCGACGCAACTCCAACGCGAACGACGTCATCCTCGCCGCGCTCGCTGATGGGCTCGGCATCCCATCCCAGCCAAGAGAAGCAGAGCGCAGACGAAAGGAAGTCATGGCCAGCACGAACGGCTCGAAGAACGGCGCGCGCGCGAAGGACAAGGTGCGCGTCGCGATCATCGGCGTAGGGAACTGCGCCAACTCGCTCCTCCAGGGAGTCGAGTACTACAAGGATGCGAAGCCGGAGGACTCGGTCCCCGGCCTCATGCACGTCGACCTCGGCGGCTACCACATCTCGGACATCGAGTTCACGGCCGCTTTCGACGTCGTGAAGGGGAAGGTCGGCGCCGATCTGTCAGAGGCGATCTGGGCGCACCCGAACGACACGATCAAGTTCGCCGACGTGCCGAAGACCGGCATCAAGGTCTCGCGCGGCATGACGCACGACGGGATCGGCAAGTACCTCTCCCAGGTCGTCGAGAAGGCGCCGGGAAAGACTGACGACGTCGTGAAGATCCTCAAGGAGACCGGCACCGATGTCGTCGTCAACTATCTCCCCGTAGGCTCCGAGGCCGCGACCAAGTGGTACACGGAGCAGATTCTCGACGCCGGCGTCGCCATGGTGAACTGCATGCCCGTCTTCATCGCGCGTGAGCAGTACTGGCAGGAGCGCTTCGAAGAGGCGGGCGTCCCGATCATCGGCGACGACATCAAGTCACAGGTCGGCGCAACGATCACGCACCGGGTGCTGACCACGCTCTTCGGCGACCGCGGCGTCCACCTCGACAAGACGATGCAGCTCAACGTCGGCGGCAACTCCGACTTCCTGAACATGCTCGAGCGCGAGCGCCTCGAGTCGAAGAAGATCTCGAAGACGAACGCAGTCACCTCGATGCTCGACTACGACATCGGTGACAAGAACGTCCACGTCGGACCGTCGGACTACGTCCCGTGGCTCACGGACCGCAAGTGGGCGTACATCCGCATGGAGGGCTCATCCTTCGGTGACGTCCCGCTCAACGTCGAGCTCAAGCTCGAGGTCTGGGACTCCCCCAACTCGGCCGGCATCGTGATCGACGCGGTGAGGCTCGCGAAGCTCGCGCTCAACAACGGGGTCTCGGGCGCGCTCGAGGCACCGAGCGCCTACCTCATGAAGTCGCCTCCGAAGCAGATCCGCGACGACGAGGCGCACGAGCAGATCGAGCGCTTCATCGTCAAGAACGCGATGACCAAGACGAAGGCCGCCGCGAAAGCATGACGAGGTTCCGCCTCGCGCGGATCTTCTGGATCGGCGCGGCGGCGATTCTCGTCGCCGCCGCGCTCGTCGCCATTGGGGCGATCGTTCGGGGCGACTTCTCGGATACCGACGGCCGCATCCTCGTCACTCTCGCCGCGCTTCTCTACACGGGAGGCGCAGCGCTCGCAGGCCTCGCGCTCGTCGAGCGCGGGCCTGCGAGGGGTCTTGGCTGGCTGGTGGCTGCAGCGGCTCCTTGTTGTCTGGCGTTCGTGCTCTGGGCTGTCTGGTCGTTCGCGTTCGACGGCAGCGGGAGCGAGACGGCAGACAAGTTCGCGTGGTCGGCAGTCCTCGCGCTGCTCGCTGGGCTGATCTCAGCCACCGGGCTTCTCCTTGCGCGGCGGATCGTGAGCCTGGCAACCGCCGCCGGAGTTCTCGCAGGCATCGCGTCTGCTCTCTCGATCATCGGTGTCTGGACCGAGCCCTCAGGCGACGGCTTCGTCAAGGTGATAGCAGTGCTGTGGATCCTGACCACGCTCTGCTACTTCCTCTCACCGGTGCTCCAGCGCTTCACTTCGCTGGGCGCCCGGCCGAGTGCGATTCGTGTGCTCGGCACGCTCGACGGAGTGGAGCTGGTCGCGTCTCGCAAGCCCCTCGAAGGCATGAGCGTCGAGGCGCCACTGCGCGGCGAGCGGCTTGTACTGCGTCGCAGCGGCTGAGCTAATCGGAGACGCGCGGCGAAGAGTCGTCCGCGACGAACCCGACGCGCCGGTGGGACTTGTCGCAGAACGGCTTCGTCTGCGAGTGCCCACATCGGCACAGCGCGACGGCACTGCCCTCTGGGAGGACGAACTCGTTTCCGTCCGCATCGACGATCCGGACAGGCCCCTCGACCTTGTACGGGCCGTTCGCCCGTGCCTTGATCGTGACGTCCTCCATTCCAGGAACGTACAAGTTGTACCGTTGCCGGGGTGAGCGACCGTGAGCCGCCGGTGAGCCTCCGCATCTGCTTCGTCACGCCCTTCGCGTGGTCGCAGCCGCACGAGGTGAATGCCCACGTCGACGGCGTGGCCAGCGCTCTCCGCCGGCTCGGCCACGAGGTCACGGTGCTCGCGCCGTCCTCGCGAGCGCGCGATCTCCTCGCCGGACGTCGAGCCCTGCACCGCGGAATCGACCAAGACGTGATCGCGATCGGGCCGTCGATCCCGATCTCGCGGCGGACGCACATCGGAGTCCCGGTGGGGGTTCGCGCAAACCTCTCGCTGGCGCTCCGCCGAGGGGACTTCGACATCGTCCACGGCTTCGAGCCCGGCCTTCCGAGCCTCTCGTATCTCGCGCTCACATCGGCCGACACGCTCACTGCGGCGACGTTCTTCTCGCCCGAGAGGCTCGGCTACCCGGCGCGGAGGTCGCGAAGAGATCGTCTGCGGATCCGGGTGGACGCACTCCTCGCCACCTCGGAAGAGACCATGGCCGCAGCCGCAGATCGCTTCCACGGCGACTACCGGCTCGTGCCCATCGGAGTGGACGCCGACTTCTTCCAACCCCGGAGAAAGCGTCACGTGATCGCGCTCGAGCTCGAGATCGCGGGGCGGCCGATCACGCGCCAGCTCATCCGCTCGCTCCACGACTACGACGGGTGGGAGCTGCACCTCCTCCATACCAAGCCCCTCGCCTACCGGCCCGCCATCTCGCGCTCGCTGCGGGACCGAGCGCACGTGCGCTCCGTTCGGCGACCCGACCAGCGCGCATCCGTCCTCGGCGAGGCGTCGATCTTCGTACCGGCTCCGGGGGGAGAAGAGCGGCTCGAGCTCGAGGCCGCCGCGTGTGGGGCAGCGGTCGCCGGCGTCGACGACGTCGCGGCGCTCGTCGCAGACGAGACGCACCGCACGCAGCTCGGCGCCGAGGGTCGCGCGCGTGCGGAGGAGCAGGACTTCGACGTCGTCGCGGCGCAACTCGATGCGGTGTACGCGGATCTCACGCACAAGCGACGACAAGGACGCGGCAGGGGCGGGGTTGATCCGCTGAGCGAGCGCGACTGGATCGCCGTCGACCTGCACATGCACACGAGCTGGTCACACGACTGCTCGATCGAGCCGGACGACCTGGTCGACCACGCAGAGGAGATCGGGCTGGGCGGAGTCGCCGTGACGGACCACAACGCGTTCGGCGGAGCGCTCGAGGCGGTCGAGCTCGCCCGCGAGCGCGACCTGATCGTGATTCCGGGGGAGGAAGTCAAGACCGACGGTCAGGGAGAGATCATCGGCCTCTTCCTGGAGGAAGAGGTTCCGCGCGGGCTGTCGTTCGGCGACACCATTACCGCGATCCACGACCAGGGCGGGCTCGTCTACCTTCCGCATCCGTTCGACCGGATGCACGCCATTCCGGACCCGGCGACGCTCCACCGCCACGTGGCCGAGATCGACGTGCTCGAGGTCTTCAACGCGCGGCTTCTCCGGGAGACGTTCAACGACGAGGCGCTGCGCTTTGCGCACAAGTACCGCCTGCTGCAGGGCGCGGGATCGGATGCGCACGTCCTCCAGGGCGTCGGCACCGGAGCGGTGCGCATGCGCCGGTTCGACGGGCCCGAGGAGTTCCTCCTCTCGCTGCGCTCGGCCGAGATCCTGCGGCGACCCAAGTCGCTGGCGTACCTCCAGTCGCTGAAGTGGGTCGCTCAGGTCAAGGAAAAGGTCCGCTGACGGGGAAGATGATCCGGACCTCGTGTCCGCCGCCGTGCCCACCGACGAGATCTACGAGCGCTATCTCAAGAAGGCAATCGCCGAGATCAACGAGCTCGGGGACGAGCTCGCACGCGCCGGGGACGAGCTGCGAGTTCCGGTTCTCGGCTCGGGCCATCCGCTCGCAGACGTCTTCCTGCTGAAGTTCACGCCGCAGCCCTCGGAGATCCAGGAAGGGGTCGCGTTCTTCGGGCGTGCCGGCCAGGCGATCTTGAAGTCGCTTCAACGCCTCCAGGTCGATCCGCTCGCCGTCTACGGGACGAACTGCCTGAAGTTCGGGACGGAGGATCCGGCCGAGGCCGCCGCCTGGCTCACGCGGGAGCTCCACATCGTCCAGCCGAAGCTCGTGGTCGCGATGGGCGAGCGGGTCGTCGGGTTTGTCGACGAGCTCCGGTTCCCCCTTTCCGAGCCCGTGTCCACCGAGATCATCGGCACACTTCAGCGGTTCACGCCGACCATCGACGTCCTGGTGACCCCGGACATCGACGAGTCGCTCGACGACCAGTCCGAGAAGACACGCTTCTGGAACGCGTTCAAGGCGCTCGGCCCCTGGTGGGCGGAGCAGCCCCCGTACTGACACGCAGGCGGGCGCTCACGCTCGCCTGCCTGGCCGTCGCTCTCGTCGCCTACGGCGCCCTTGCCGAGCGGTTGCCGGAGCTCCCGTCGCATGCCGATCTGGCCGTCATCTCGCTCCTCGTCGTGCCTGCGTTCCTCGCAACGATCTGGCTCGCGCTCCCACTTGCACGCGTCGAGCCGTCGTACCTGGTGCTCCTCGGCGCGGCGCTCGCCGGGCTCGCCTGGGTGGTGCTCCAGCTCGTCGGAGTGGGATCCGCCGCGAACGTCCTCAAGTTCGCGTGCGTCGTCCTCGTGGGCTTCTGGCTCCTCTCCTTCTTCGAGGAGCTCTGGTGGGTCGCCCTCATCGCGCTGCTCGTGCCGTGGGTGGACGTCTGGTCCGTGATCGTCGGCCCCACTCACTACGTCATCGAGGAGAAGCCCGGCGTCTTCGGGAGCATCTCGGTCGCGTTCGCGATCCCCGGCGAGTCGGGCACACTCAATCTCGGGCCGCCGGACGTCATCTTCTTCGCGCTGTTCCTCGCGGCCGCAGTGCGCTTCGCGCTCCGCCCGGCGTGGACCTGGTTCGCCATGACCGGATTCCTCGGACTCACGCTCGTCCTCGTCTGGGAGTGGGACGTGGCAGGACTGCCGGCGCTCCCCGCGGTCTGCGCAGGCTTCCTCGCCGCGAACGCCGATCTTCTCTGGCGCCACGCTCGCGACGAGCTGCGCTCCCGCCGTCACTCGGGCCAGAGTGACAGCGCGTAGCTAGCGGCCGACGAGCAGCGACACACTCTCGACGTGCGGCGTGTGCGGAAACATGTCGACAGGTCGCGTGCGCACGAGCTCGTAGCCGTACTCGTCGCGAAGCACCTGCACGTCGGAGGCGAGCGTGGTCGGGTTGCAGGACACGTAGACGATGCGTGCCGCCTGGAGCGCTCCGGTGCGGCGTAGAGCCTTCCCGGCCAGCCCCGCACGCGGTGGGTCGACCACGACGACGTCGGGCCTCCCCGCTTGCTCGACGAGCTCCTCGAGCGACTGACCCACGTTGCCCGCGAAGAACCTGGCGTTCTCGATCCCGTTCAGCTCGGCGTTCTCGATCGCGCACGCCACCGACTCCTCCGAGATCTCGACGCCCCACACCGCTGCAGCAGCAGCGGCGAGCGCGAGACCGATCGTGCCGGTGCCGCAGTACAGGTCGAACACGTTCTCGGCACCGGTGAGCGCGGCGTACTCCCGTGCGAGCGTGTAGAGCTCTTCCGCCATCTGCGTGTTGGTCTGGAGGAACGCGCCGGGCCGGATGCGGAAGCGCAGCCCGAGAATCTCCTCCTCGATGGCGTCGTCTCCCCAGAGGAGCTGCGTCGGCAGGTTCGTTCGCTCGGCGGGAGTGTCGTTCACAGCCCAGTGCACGGAGCGCACCTCCGGGAACCGCCGGAGGACGTCGACGAGATAGCCGGTCTCGAACCGCTCGCCGGGAGCCGTCACGAGCAGGACGAGGGCCTGACCCGTGTTCCGCCCTTCTCGGAAGACGAGGTGCCGGAGGTACCCGGCTCCGGTCTCCTGGTCGTAGGGCTCGAGCCGCTCCTCGCGCGCCCAGTCCCGCACGGCCAGCCGAACGGCGTTCCCGAGGTCGGTCGTGAGCAGGCATTCCTCGATCCCGATCACCTCGTCCCAGCGCCCCGCGCGATGGAAGCCGAGATCGATCCCGTCGTCGCCGGCGGTGAACGAGTACTCGAGCTTGTTGCGGTAGCCGTACTGCGACAGCGCCGGGACGATCGGCTCGAGCGGCGGCTCCGCGATCCGCCCGATGCGCGTCAGGGCGTCCCTGACCTGCTGCTCCTTGGCGGCGACCTGCGCCTCGTACTCGAAGTCCTGGAAGCGGCAGCCTCCGCAGATGCCGAAATGCCGGCATGGCGCTTCGACCCGCGCAGAGCTCCGGTCGAGCACCTCTTCCGCGATCGCCTCGGCGAAGCCCCGCTTCGTCTTCGTGACCCTCGCTCGAACGCGGTCTCCGGGGAGCCCGCCTCGGACGAAGACGACGAAGCCGTCCAGCCGAGCGACGCCGTTCCCGCCGTATGCAAGCGAGTCGACGCTGAGCTCGACCTCCTGACCGTTGCGAACGGGTGCGGCCACCTGGCCAGCGTAACGTCAGGTCACGTCGCGACGGGAGATGCGGAGGTAGCCCGCCAAGCCGAACGCGATGACCCAGCAGAGTCCGACCGCTCCCCCGACCCACGGGGTGAGGACCTCCTCGGCGCCACCCTCGAACGACGCCAGAGCCGCGCCGGGCAGGTAGTCACCCACCCGCGCCGCATCGACGAGATCGAGCAGCGCGCGAACGAGAGGCTCGACGACGAGGATCCAGAGGATCGCGATGACGAGAGCGGGGGTCTGGCTCTGGATCACGGCTCCGACGCCGACGCCGAGTGCCCCCCAGAGAGCTGCAGAGAGCAGCACGCGGGCGAGAGACTCGGCCACATCCGCGTCGAATCCGAACGAGGAGCCGTCTATCGCGAGCCAGACGATCGCGATGGCGAGAACGAGGACGAGCGCGACCAGGGCGAGCGCGACACCGATCGTCATCGCGGCGAGCTCCTTCGCCGCCAGGACGCGTTCGCGTCGCGGTGTGATCAGGAACGTGCGCGTGATCGTCCCGTGACGCCACTCGGAGGTCACGAGCGTGATTCCGATCAGGAATGCGATGAACCCCGCCAGGAGCGAGCTGTGAATCACGTCGCGCGAGAGGTTGGTGGTTCCGAGATCGAGATCGGTCGCCGTGCCCACGGTCGCCGCCGCGCCGATGGCCGACACCGCGAGGACGGCGAGCACGAACCCGATCCACGCCCGCGTCGTGCGCAGCTTGAGGAGCTCGGCACCTACGAGCGCGCTCACGCGGCCGGCTCCTCGCTCGCGGTGAGCTGGAGAAACATGTCCTCGAGCGTCGCACGCTCCGTCGAGAGCTCGTGCAGCACGACACCGTTCGCCGCGGCGATCTCCCCCACGCGCTCGGGCGGGCCGCTGACTGCGAGTCGGCCGTCCCCGAGGGGGCGCACGTCCAGCTCGGCCCGGATGAGCAATGACGCGAGGCGATCGGATTCCGGCGTCCGCACGGTCGTCGCGCCGGCCGCCATCGCCTCCACCTCTCCCATCGCGGCGTGCCGGATGAGCTTGCCACGATGGATGATCACGACCTCGTCGACGGTCTGGGCGACCTCTGCGAGAACATGGCTCGAGATCAGGATGGTCCGGCCCTCGCTCGCAAGGGATCGCAGGAAGTCGCGGAGCCAGCGGATCCCCTGGGGATCGAGCCCGTTCGCCGGCTCGTCGAGGACGAAGACCTCCGGGTCCCCGAGGAGTGCCGCGGCGAGACCGAGTCGCTGGCGCATGCCGAGCGAGTAGCCCTTCGTCCGGCGCCGCGCCGCATCGGTCAGCTCGACGAGGGCGAGGACCTCGTCGACCCGAGAGCGCGGTAGGCGGGCCGCTGCTGCAAGCACGCGCAGGTGGTTTCTCCCCGAGCGTCCCGGGTGTGCGTCGAAGGCTTCCAGCACGGCACCGACCTGCTTCCCGGGTCGGTCGAGATCGGCGTAGCGCCGCCCGAGGACGGTGGTTCGCCCGCTGCTCGGATGGACGAGGCCCAGAATCGCGCGGAGCGTCGTCGACTTCCCCGCTCCGTTCGGACCGAGGAAGCCCGTGACCCTTCCCGGTTGAACCGTGAAGGACAGATCGTCGACGGCGAGCGTCGATCCGAATCGCTTCGTGAGCCGTTCGACCTCGATCATCCGTGGCTCACTCTACGAAGTCCCCGGAGTCTCGCTACCTCAAGACGGCGACGAATACCGACCTCTCGCGTGGGCCGTCGAACTCGCAGAAGAAGACGCCCTGCCAGGTTCCGAGTGCGAGAGCACCGTCGTCGCGAAGCGGGATGACGACGCTTGGCCCCATGAGACTGGCACGGATGTGCGTCGGGGCGTTCTCCTCCCCCGGCTCGATGTGCTGCCAGGGCCAGCCGTCCTCGACCATGCGCTCGAGCGCCGCCTCGAAGTCGCGCGCGACGGCTGGATCCGCGTGCTCATTGATCGTGATGCCGGCGGTGGTATGCGGCACGTATACGACCACGGCGGCACCGGACTCGTCCGCGACGGCGTCCCGCACCTGCCGCGTGATGTCGAGGAGCTGGCTCCGCCGCTCCGTCCTGAGTCGAATCTCGTGCACGGGGCCGTATGCTAGGCAGCGGTGTCGACACAGGCTGCAACCGAGGTCGAGCTCGACGCCTACCGCCTCGAGCTCGAGCGCTTCGTCGCCGAGCGAGAGGAGGAGTTCTACCTCCATTTCGCCGGTCACAAGCAGACGCTCGATCTCGCTTCCGTCTACGAGCGGCACCCCTCACTCACCGACCTCGACGCCGTCCAGCGGATCGGGAACGCAGTGTCCGGCGGGCGAAACCGTGAGCTCTACCGCTTCGGCTGCGAAGGAATCGTCGGAGAGCGGAAGCGCGAGCTCGACGCACAGGTGGCCGAGCTCGAGGCGACCCTGGTGACGACCGTCGACGGCAAGCCCGTGGGGTACCGGATGCTGCCACCGACGATCGCCAACAGCCCGGACCGAGCAACTCGGCAGGCGCTCGAGGAGGCGCGCAACAGACTCACCGAGGAGCACCTCGTTCCACTCCAGCTCGAGGCACTTCACCGCGTCAGGGAGGCAACCGAGGCTCTCGGCGCTACCTCCGTCGTCGAGCTTTACCGGGATCGCTTCGGGTTCGACCTCGACGGTCTCGCAGGCCAATGTGAGGCGCTCCTCGAATCCACCGAGAAGCTCTACGAGACGTGGATGGACCGAAGCCTCCGAGGCTCGGTCGGCGTCGGTCTCTCGGAGGCGGAGCGCTGGGACGTCCGCCGGTGGATGCGCTCGACGGAATGGGACACAGGCTTCCCGGCCGACCGAATGCTCCCGGCTCTCGAGGGCACGCTGTCCGCACTCGGGATCGAGCTGGCTGCCCAGGAGAACGTCGAGCTCGACATCGAGGAGCGACCCACGAAGGACCCGCGCGCATTTTGCGTCGGCATCGAGGTGCCGGGCCGCGTCGTCCTCGTCATCCAGCCGATGGGGGGCGTCGACGACTGGCTCGCGCTCTTCCACGAGGCGGGCCACACGGAGCACTTCGCCAACACGAGCGCGAGCCTCCTCGCGGAGGAGCGGCTTGCAGGAGACAACGCAGTCACCGAGGGCTGGGCAGCGCTCTTCGAGCGGTTGGTCGTGGACCCGAGCTGGCTGACCCGGCTCCTGTCGTTTCCGAAGCCGCTCGAGTTCGCGCAGCGTGGCGCCCTCCAGGATCTCTACTTCGCCCGCAGGTACTCGGCAAAGCTCCTCTACGAGCGGGAGCTGTACGTGGCGGACGATCCGACCGCGATGTCAGGCCGCTACGTCGAGCTCCTCGGTAACGCGCTGAAGATCGAGCCGAGCCCGACCGACTACGTCGCCGACGTCGACGACCACTTCTACTGCACGTCCTACCTGCGCTCGTGGGGGTTCGAAGCGCAGATCTCCGCCTACCTTCGCGAGCGCTGGGGTGACGACTGGTTCACGCAGCGGCAGGCGGGTGCGCTCCTGCGCGAGCTCTGGGAGCTCGGCCAGCGGCCGACGGCCGACGAGCTGCTGCAGGACGTGACCGGCGCCGGGATCGAGTTCGAGTCCGTCGCCGAGGCGATCCGCGCCAGGCTGGCGTAGCCGCTAGAGCGCGCCGCCTGCTGCAGGCGGAGAGCCGACCTCGAGCGGGTTCTCGCCGCCGCTCTCACGACTCAGGTACTCCTCGACCTGGAGCAGGTTCGCCTTGCCTCGCTCGATCACCTGGAGCAGGTTGGTCATCGACGAGACCTCCTCGCGCTGCTCCTGGAGAAACCAATGCAGGAACTGCTCGCCGACGAGGGCTCCCTCGTCTCGCGCCAGCTTGACGAGCTCGACGATCTGATCGGTCACTCGCTTCTCCTGCTCGAGCGCGAGCGCCACCGGGGCTACCGGGTCGGCGAACGCGGTCTGCGGTGCAGCCACGCCCGGGATGGAGACCGGCGCGTCCGCATCGAGGAGGAATTGCACCATCATCATCGCGTGGTTCCGCTCCTCGACCGCCTGCCGGTAGAAGTGGCCGGCAAGCTGAGGTAGAGCCTGGTCGTCGTAGTAAACGGCGACGGCGATGTACTGCTGCGATGCGCCGAACTCGTATCCGATCTGCTCGTTGAGTGCTTCAGCGAAGGTGGCCATGGCACGACTCTATCGAGGCCCGCATGATGCACGACGACGCGTAGCATCGACAGATGGCCGGCGTACCCGAAACCCTGAAGGGCCGCAGCTTCACGCGTGTCGCGTCGTGGTCGAGCGACGAGTTGGAGACGCTCCTCGACCTCGCGGACGAGCTGAAGACGGAACGGGCGCGTCGTCGCGAGCTCCGCGTCCTCCCCGGGCGCACGATCGGCCTGATTTTCCACAAGCCGTCGACACGTACACGCGTGGCGTTCGAGGTCGGCATCGCCGAGCTCGGTGGAATGGCGCTCTTCCTACCCGCCGCCGAGCTCCAGCTCGCGCGCGGCGAGTCCTACCGCGACACGGCGATCGTCCTCTCACGCTTTCTCTCGGCGCTCATGATCCGCACCTTCGACCAGGGGGAGATCGAAGAGTTCGCCGAGCATGCGTCGATCCCCGTGATCAACGGCCTCACGGACGAGACGCACCCGCTCCAGGCGCTGGCGGACGCGATGACGCTGCGAGAGCGATTCGGGAAGCTGGCCGGGATTCGACTCGCGTACGTGGGCGATGGAAACAACGTCTGCGCTTCGCTCATGAGAATCGCCGGGCGGCTTGGGATGGACTTCGTCGCCGCGACGCC
>CAVQVA010000012.1:0-14894 GCA_963716975.1 uncultured Actinomycetes bacterium
AGAGGTCGAGGTGGACGACGAAACCGGTGAGGTGCGGGTGCTCCGGTTGTCGCAGTGCTACGACGTCGGCCGTGCGATCAATCCGACCCTGGTCGAGGGCCAGATCGAGGGCGGGGCCATCATGGGCCTCGGGCTCGGTGTCCTCGAGAACTGCTACCCGTACTACCCGGACGTCGAGCACCGCGGCGGCGCGTTCGGGAGCTACCTCGCTCCCGGGATGGAGGACATGCCGCAGATCGACACCATCATGATCGAGAACCCGTCCGCCGACGGGCCCTACGGAGCGAAGGGGATCGGCGAGATGGCCAACAACCCGCAGCCGCCGGCGATCGCGGCCGCGGTCTACGACGCCATCGGCGTCTGGGTCACGGAGCTCCCGATCACACCGGAACGAGTGCTCCGAGCACTGGAGACGAAGGCTGCCGGAGGCGGCGAGCCGCGCCGCGACGGAAAGCTCGTCGTGTTCGACGAGGAGCTCTCCGTGAACACCGTCTCGGGCGGCGGCATGCGCTTCGAGGTCCCCGCCTGAGCTCGCCATTTCGGTCCTGGAACGGCGTGGAGCGCCATACCCTCTTCCCCGGGGTGGCAATCCACGCCATCGGCGGCGAGCAGGTGATGCTCTGTCACGTCGTCTACGAGCCGGACACGACAGTTCGACGACACTCGCATCCGACTGCAGAGCAGGTGATGTGGATCGTGGACGGCTCGGTGACGATGACGATCGGGGACGAGACGAAGGATCTCGTTGCCGGAGACGTCGTCGTCGTCAATCCCGGAATCGAGCACGAGCTCTACTCCGAGAGCGGGATGACGTTCGTCGAGGCGCTGGCCCCTGTGCTGCGCGACCACGTGCCGGATGCGGAGCGCGACCTCGTGCTCGGGGCGCAAGGGGATTCGCTGCACGCCGACGCCTGAAGCTGAGGCACGCTGGGTTGGCTGCTCCGTCCGCATGCCAGCGGCCGCGACGTGCGCCGCTTGCGTCGGAAGGGGCGCGGCGCGGCTCTACGGGCGCGATAGCATCGCGGGGGTCGACGTCCAGGCGACATCGCGCTGCCGTGGCCGAGTGTGCGGGAATGTCGCTTGAGCGCGCCCTGACCGGTGTCTAGAGGTCGAGCGCCTTAGGATCCTCGCAAACCGCGGCGAGGAGGACTCGTGATCGTTCACTCGAGGCTCGACAGCTCGCATCTAGCAGCAAATCTGCTGGGTGATCCGAGCGAACGGGATCTGTTCGTCTATCTGCCACCGGGCTACGAGGAGTCGGATCGACGGTATCCGACGGCCTACCTGTTACATGCGTTCGGCGAGACCGCCGCGCAAGTGCTGACACCGGACACGGATGGACAGCGGTGGCACCCGCCAATCGAAGACGTCCTCGACCCGGTGTTCGGCCGCTTGGGGGTGCCGCCGATGATCGTGGCCATCCCTGACGGCAACTCGCGCTACGGCTGCGGACAGTGGGTGGACTCACCGGTGACCGGCAACTTCGAGCAGTACGTGCTGCACGACGTCGTCCCCGCTGTCGACGCCACGTATCGGACCATCCCCGACGCGCGCAGCCGAGGCGTGTTCGGGTTCTCGTCCGGAGGCTTCGGCGCCTGGAACGTCGCCTCGCGCAACCCTGATGTCTTCGGAGCGCTGGCCATGCTCTCGGGCGACTCGTTCCTGGATATGACCCACAAATTTATGCCGTACAAGTACTTCGACAGCATCTGGCCGGAGGCGCCCGACGGCCCGATCGAGGGGAACATCTGGTCGCAGCTCGTCTACGACTACTCGGCGACGTATTCACCTAATCCGGATCGCCCGCCCTACTACGTCGACCTGCCTGTGGCCTGGCCCAGTGGCGAGCTGATCCAGGAGGTCTGGGACCGCTGGCTCGCCTTCGACCCGGTTGTCAACGTGCACGAGCGTCTCGACAATCTTCGAAGGTTGTCCGGCATCCTGCTCGACGCTGGCTCCAACGACGACTACAACCTGCACTGGGGTCACCGGCTACTCAGTCACTACCTCAACGAGGCCGGCATCGCGCACGAGCACAGAGAGAACCCCGGCAACCACGGCGGTCGCGCGAACGAGCGCTACCAGGTCGCGCTGCAGTGGCTTTCACACGTTCTCGAGCGCGACTGATTCGTCCTGCACTGGGGATAGGGCGCGGCTGTGTGCGAGTGTGTGGGAATGTCGCTTGAAGGCGTGACTCTCAGACTCGCCGAGATGCGGCCGCCTTGAAATACAGCCGGCGGGTCTACGTCGCGGTCGTCTGAGGGAGCCTGGCCAGGTCGATCGCCTCTTCGATCGTGAGATGCCGGCCGGCCTCGGTGGCCCGGGCGGCTTCGTCGGCTGAGAGCGCCGCTCGCGCCAGGTCGACGAGCTCACGGCCGGGCGTTTCGTCGGAGTACACGACGACGATGCCTTCGTCCTGGGCGTAGACCTCCGCCGCGGCAGCGATCTGGACGGCACGCTCGGGTCGGTTCTCGACCGCCTCGGCGGCTGCAAGCCCGACGAGCGAAAGCCCCACGCCGCGCACGCTGGCGACGTCGGTGTGCGCCTGCACCGAGTCGAAGAAGTAGCGACGGGCGAGCGCAACCTCGCCGCCGCCGAGGCAGGCCCAGGCCATCTCGGACAGGATCCGCGCGACCTCGCCGCGGTCGCCGACCGCCTCGAACGCGGCCAGCGACTGCCGGTAGAGGTCGAGGGCCGCAGTCGATTCGCCGCGGCCGGCGGCGAGCTGCGCGAGACCGCCAAACGACGTGCCGATCCCTTCGCAGTCACCGAGCCGCTGTTGGATCCGGAGCGCCTCGAGGTATTGCGCCTCTGCCACGTCGACCTCGCCGCTCAGTGCGTGGGCGATGCCGCTGAAGCTCAGGGAGAAACCCAGCGCCCAATCGAAGTCATGAGCGCGGCCCAGCTCGATCCCGCGCGCCGTCCACTCCAACGCGCCCCCGGTGTCCACTCCTAGCAGCCCGAGCCCTCGGCACAGGGCGGCAAGGCACAGCTCACGTCCGGCCCCCAACTCCTCGGCGATCCGGTACGCCTCATCCCATTCCTCGTTCGCGCGCTCGAGCTGCGCGGTCATCCAGAAGGCAAGCCCGACGTTGAGCAGCGCCCCGGATCTACCCAGGCTGGGAGGCAGACCCTGACCCGCTGCGAGAAATGCCTCCGAGTACTCGCGCGCGCTGACGTTCTTCCCGCGGATGTGCCAGTACATCCACAGGTCGCCGCACAACTGCATTCCCGCCTCACAGGCGGCTGGGTCACCCCGCTGGGCGCCGCCGAGGAGCGTCTCGAGCGCTGTCTGCAGGTTGCCTTCCTCGGCAATGCCGCGCTCCACGGATCCGATCTGGCCGGGCCCCTCGATCGCGTCGCGAATCTCGCGTGCGACCCCCGCATAGCGGCGTGCGTGCCGCCCCGCGATCTCGCCCGACTCGCCGGCGAGGTCGAGCCGTTCCGACGCGAATTCGCCGATCGTCTGCAGCATCTGAAGCCGATCGCTCTGTCCGTCCGCCTGAACGAGCGCCTTGTCTACGAGCGACTCCAACTCGTCGAGACAGGCTGAGCCAGGGTCGGCACAGACCGCCTCGACGTCGGCCAGCGTGCACCCGCCGGCGAAGACGGCCATGCGCCGGAACAGGCGCTGCTCGTGCTCGCTCAGAAGCGAGTGGCTCCAATCGATGGTGGCGCGCAGCGTCTGCTGCCGCTCGTGCGCATCCCGACGACCGGAAGTGAGCACGTCGAGCGCATGATCGAGCCGCTCGAGCAGCGCTTCCGGAGCCAGGAGCCGGAGACGGGCGGCAGCAAGCTCGAGAGCGAGCGGCAGGCCGTCCAGCCGCCGGCAGACCGCCGCGACAGCCCCGGCGTTCTCCGGCGTCAGCTCGAACGAGCTTCTGGTCATCATCGCGCGCTCGACAAAGAGCGCGACCGCCGGATACGAGCCGAGCGACTCGGTCGAGGTTGGATCCGACGGTGGGGGAAGCTCCAACGGGTCGAGCGCGTACTCCCGCTCGGCGGCGATCCTGAGTGGCGTCCGGCTCGTCGTCACGATCTGGAGCCCCGGGCAGCTCTCGATCAGGCCCGCCACGTCCGGCGCCGCCGCCACGACCTGCTCGAGGTTGTCCAGGAGCAGAAGTGCCTTCTTGTCACCGATCAGTGCGGCGACGCCCTCCGCCAACGTCCGCTCTTCGGCTTCCTTCACGTCCAACGCGTCCGCGAGAGCGGGGACGAACTGCGCAGGGTCCGTCACCTCGGCCAGCGCGATGAACGCGACTCCGTCGAGGAACTCGGGCGCGAGCAGACGGCCCAGCTCGACGACGATGCGCGTCTTTCCAACACCGCCGGGGCCTGTGATCGTGACGACCCGGTGTTCGTGTGCCAGCTCGACGAGCGACGCCAGATCAGCCGCGCGGCCGACGAGTGGCGTGGTCGGCTCCGGCAGGTTGCTCGGCAGGCTGGCAAAGCGCTCGCCCTTGCCTTCGAGCGCCTCCGGATCCGGCACCACGATGCCCTCGGCCGCTACTGCGTAGAGCTCGAACGAGCGCCCGACGTTCTTGAGCCTGAACCGTCCCAGGTGGATGACGCCGACGTCGCTCCGGTTCTTGATCTGATCGTGCGCGGAGTCGGACAACATCACACCGCCCGGTACGGCGAAAGACTCGATCCGAGCCGCGATGTTCACAGCGTCACCGGTGAGCCGCTCGGAATCGACGACCACCTCGCCCACGTGGACTCCGATGCGAATTGGAATGTCTTCCGCGGCGAGCTCCCGCTGGATCTCGACTGCGGCGAGCACCGCAGCAAGCGAGCTGGGGAACATGCTCATGCTGCCGTCGCCGAGTCGCTGGATGATCGTCCCGCCGAAGGTGTCGTGGTGGCTCTCGAGCGCACTCATGTACCGGTCGCGTTTGTCGAGTGCCACACGCTCGTCCGCCTGGACGAGCGCCGTGTATCCGACCATGTCGGTGAACATCACCGCGACGAGCCGGCGATCGAGCGGCACAGTCGGGGCATCCCCTTCGGCCCGCTCGGAGGGACGTGGTATCGCCACACGATGACCGTATCGCAGTCCACGCGAAGAGCACGGGCAGGCCGGACGTGGGCGGCAACGACCCCGCTTCCTCATTCGCTGAGAACCCGAGCGCCCTGTACGGCGGGTGTCGGGGACCGACGGGCGAGCGCCGAGCGGGGCCGACCACCGGCCTGTGCTCAATCGGGGACCAGGCGATAGGTGCCTGCGTTGCGCGAGTGTGCGGGAATGTCCCTTGAGCGAGCCGGCCTACGGTGCACTCCTGGCACCCGCGCGGACCAGTCGCTCTGCAGTAGGTTCCCGAACATGTTCGCATCCGGGTTCGTCAACCTCTACACGGTCGACATCGAAGCCGGACTTCACTTCTATCGTGACCTCCTCGGGTTCGAGGAGACCTTCCGCACCCCGGAGGAGGGAACGCCCGAACACGTGGAACTCACACTCCACGGATTCGCGCTCGGACTCGGAACCGTGCAGGCAGCAAAGAGGGTGCACGGTGTCGACGCGTCGCCCGGAACCCCTGCGATGGTCCTGGTCGTGTGGACGGACGACGTGGACAGGGCTTTCGAGCACTTGAGATCCGCTGGTGTACCCGTCGTCCACGCGCCACATGACACCGGCAACAACAACCGGAGCGCACTGCTCAGAGACCCGGACGGAAACCTGGTCGAGATCGTCTCGAAGGTCGCTTAACCACGGAACTCTCAGCGAGCTCGACAGCTCGGCACCCTAGACACAGCAGTCTTGCCTGCGCCAGCGTTCATCAATGACGCCCGAGGGAGTGCTCCATGTCGTCGACGGCGTCGTGCTTCCGGCCGTCGACGTTCTCATCGGCCGCGACGGCATAGACCATCTCTTTGGTCTCCGGGGCGAGCGCTCCGAACCTTCGCGCTAGGTGCCCTGCCGAGAGAGCCGCAGACCCGCGCAGCCACGGATCGCGCGCGTGGAGTCCGAGCGTGGTGCACCAGCCCTCGACGAACCGTAGATCCTCGTCGAACAGCGCCAGGCCGATGATGACCACACTCGCGTTCGACCCATCCAGTTCGGTCAGAGCGTGCTGGAGCACGGAGGTTGCTTCGTCGTGCGAAAGGTGCGGTGGCTCCTCGTACTCGTACCTCCTCATCCTGGGATGATGCCGATCGCCTGGGCCAGTGTTCGGGAATGTCACCCGAACGGGGCGGTCATACTCCGCGCGTGGGTGGACGCTGCGAGAGCGACCCGCCGGGGCCTGACCCGGAAGGAACCAGTCTTCGAACGGCACGGCTGAGGCTTCTCCCGCTGACAAGCCGCGACGAGTCCGACCATGCTCGTGCATCGAGGAATGCAGCGGACGCCTTGCGCGACACCCGCGCGGCCGATGTCCAGTGGCGCGAGCACGGCTTCGGCCCGTGGGCCGTCCGGGACAAGCAGGGCAGCTGCTTCCTCGGCTGCGCCGAGCTGCGTCTCGCCGGCGACGGCATCGAGGGCATCGCCCCCGACGAAGTCGAGGCGGGCTGGTGGGTGACCGAGGACCGGCGGAATGACGGCATCGCGACCGAAGCGATGGAAGCGGCGATCGACGATCTCTTCAGCCGCACCGACGTCGAGACGATCACGGCGTACATCTCGGACGGGGGAAACGAAGCATCCCGCCGCGTGGCAGCCAAGCTCGGATTCTCGGTACGCGGCAGAGGCCACGGGCGCTCGGGCGAGCCGATAACGGTTTACACGCTTCCCCGCGATGATTGGCTGCGACAACGGCCCTGAGGAAAGCGCTCGGAGTAAGGACCGTCTCGCCTGCGCGAGCGTGCGGGAATGTCGCTTGACGAGATCTACCGTCGACCGCAGCGCACCCGCGGTGACCCGCCGTGTCCTACGGTTCGGGCTTGGTGGCGTCGTGTTCGTAGATCCAGGCGATCGCCGTCTTCGACCAGTCGGTTGATCCGGTTGCCATCGCTGCGTCGCGTTCCTCTTGGTCCGGACCGTCGGCGAGGTGGAAGCGCGTCTTGTTCGTAGCGGACATCGCCTGCACACGTGAGGCGCGGGGTAGCCGCAGCTGCTCGTAGCGGCGTAGTGCCGTCGGGATGTCTGCGCGGCTGGTGCGCGCGAGGCAGGCCGTGAGCGTCGCGCCGTCCTCGATCGCTTGTGCAGCGCCTTGGGCCATGAACGGCAGCATCGGATGGCAGGCATCGCCAAGGAGCGTCGTGCGCCCGACGGACCAGCGCTCGAGCGGACGCCGATCGAACAACGCCCAGATGAACGTCTCGTCGACCGCCGCGAGGATCCCGCGTACCTGTTGGTGCCAGCCTTCGTACTCGGCAAGCGCGGTCGCGACGTCGCCCTTGTCCGTCCATGACTCGCCCGTCCAGGTGTCCTCCTCGACGATCGCGACGAAGTTGAGCAGCTGTTCGTTGCGTACGAAGTAGTGGACGAAGTGCCGACCGGGGCCCATCCACACATCGCACGTGACTTCGAGATCGAGGTGGCTCAGGCGCTCGGCCGGGATGAGACCGCGGTATGCCGCACAGCCCGTGAAATGGGCGCTTCGTGGACCGAACAGGATCCCCTGGACCGTTGAGTGGATGCCGTCCGCGCCGACAAGCGCGTCGACGAAGACGGACTTCCCGTTCTCGAAGTCGGCCTCGACGGCGTCGCCGTGATCGACGAGGCCCACCAGGCGGTGCCTGACGTGCAGACGCTCGGACGGCAACGCCCGAAGCAAGGTCGTCAGCAGGTCGGCGCGGTGCATCTGGTAATGCGCAAACCCGAAGGCGTCGACAGCCGCGTCGGCAAGCGGGGTACGCAACAGGGTACGGCCGTCACTCCAACAGCGCTGATGTAATGCGAGAGGCCGCACACCCATCGCTGCCAGATCGTCACCGAGTCCGAGCCCGTGCAAGACTCGGGTCGCGTTCGGACTCACCTGTATGCCCGCACCGACCTCGCTGACCGAACCCGCCTGCTCGTACACGTGCACGTCGAACCCGGCCCGGTGGAGCGAGAGCCCGGCGGCAAGGCCGCCGATACCACCACCGACGATCCCCACCGAGAGCGCATCCCCCATGTAACGGACGATACGCCTCGCGTCACGGGTATCTCTCACCGCCGGCGAGGTGATGGCGCCCTGAGCCAGAGTCCTCTCACCTGAGTCTCCTGCGAGTTACGTTGCTAGTAGCAAGTGAAGAACGACCCGGCACACGTGCGCATGCCGAAGTCTCCTCACAAAGAGCGGTGGCAGGGCGACACCGACAGGGCTACGCGTGTTCGCGCCGACTTGAACACGTGAATGTCGCGGCGCGGACTCGACCTGTGCGGGACGAGGCTCGGTCATCACACGCTGGTCATTCGCTCGGCCACTGTCGCCGACGCGCCGGCAATCGCGGCCATCGGCAGTGTAGGACTCCCCGCGGTGCACAACCGACGTCGTCGGCCCGACGTTCGCTGCTGCGGTCGTCGAGCAGACGTATTCGATCGCGGCGCTGACCGCGTGCATCACCCGCTGCGGGAAAGACGACGACGCGGAGTTTCTGGTGGCAGAGGACAACGGGGAAGTTCTCGGCTATCTGGACTACGACTGCGACGGCCGCGAGCCCGAGCTTCACCGTATCTACGTCGACCTCGAGCGCAAGCGCGCGGGAATCGGCAGCGCATTGATGCGGGAGCTGCATGCACGTCTTCGTCCTGGGAGTTCGTATGTGCTGCTCGTCGCGGAGGCAAATGGCGACGCTCGGGCGTTCTACGAGCGGCACGGCTTGATCGTCGAGCGTCGCGTCGACGGTCCCAGCCACTACAGGGAGGCGATGAGCCTCGACTTCGACTCGCCTCCACGGGTCGCGGACGCACTGCTGATGCGCTTCACGAAGAACAGCTAGACCTCAGGCGACATCGCGAACGCCCGCCCATGCAGGCGTTCTCACTCCTGAGGCGACTGGGAAGCAACGGGCGTACCGGCACGTTTACCTACGTCATATGCAAACGCGCTACGTCGACGGGCTCACAATCAGGCGACTTCGAAACGGCGACGCCGCGACTGTGGCCGCTCTGTTCGCACGGCTCGGAGAGCGCTCGCGATCGCGGCGTTTCTGCGGTGCGAAGCCCCGGCTGTCCGCGGCCGAGCTCCGGGCCCTCGCGCGCGTCGACGAGAACCATCACGTGCTCGTCGGCTACCTGGACGGCGACGCGGAGCCGGCCGGTATCGCCCGTCTCGCTCGGCAGGGCTCCTCGGCCGAGGTCGCGTTCGCAGTCGCCGACGCGCACCAGGGCCGCGGGGTCGGGTCGATCCTCGCACGCGAGCTCGCGGCAGACGCGCGCGCCGCGGGGATCAAGGAGCTCGTCGCGAACGTGTGCGGCGACAATCCACGCGTCGTCGCGCTCCTGAAGCGCCTCGGAACATCGCTGAGCGAGAGCTGGCGCGGCGGCGAGCGGGAGCTCGTCGTCGAGCTCGGGAGGTAGTTCGAGCGCGATCTGCGCGCGGCCGACTCCGGTCGAACGCGCGGGGCCGGAGGCTTAGGCGCGGATTGGCTCTCGCAGAGGCGCGTCGCTCTGATCCTCGCCCGTCCACTGGAAGAGCTCGATGACGTAGCCGTCCGGGTCGCGCATGAACACCTGGGTCACACCGTCGCCGCGCGGCATCGGGCCACCGACGAGCTCGATCCCGTGGTCATCGAGGCGTGCGCACGCGGCCTCGAGGTCTTCCACCTCGATCGCAATGTGGGTCGCGAGGCCCACCTTCACGCTCGCACCCGGATCCGTGGCGCCGGCATGGCCCGTCGTATCGGTCTCCACGATCAGGTGGAGCTGATCCTCAGCACCGACGGCGAACCAGGCGCCGGCGAAGACGAAGTTCGTCGGCCGCGGCACTTCGTCGAGGCCGAGCGCCCCACCGTAGAAGCTTCGTGAGCGCTCGAGATCGGCGACGATCAGCCCGAGATGCTGGAGTCCTTTCGGCACGGCCCCTACCGTAACCGTGCCGAGACGAGAGAGGAGGCGGCATGCCGCTGATCAGGGTCGAGCTCTTCGACTACCGAATGAACGACGACACGAGCGCAGCGCTCATCGAGAAGCTCACGGACGCACTGTGTGAGGCGACGCACCCCGGCTTGCGCGACCACACGTGGGTGATCGTCGAGGGCCACAATCCCAAGAATTGGGGCCTCGGCGGCAAGCCCTGGCCGGTCGACCAGATGCCGCCGGCCAACTAGCTCGAGCGCCCTTGTCATAGGATCACGTTCCCCGAGAAGAGGAGAGGCGAATGCCAGTCATCGACGTCAAGCTGTACGACCGCCGCGTGACCGACGAGTCCGTTCCGAAGATGATCGAGGCTCTCACGAACGCGCTCCACGAGTCGAGCGGCGCCGCCAAGGAGCACATCCACGTGATCATCCAGGGCGTGCCGGCCAAGCACTGGGGGCAGGGCGGCAAGCCGGGCGAGTAGGCAGTACGAGTAGCTCTCCGGGGGAGACGCCGAACCGGTCGAGTCAGCTACGCCACTTGACGGTGCAGCCGACGGGTGCCGTGTCAGCGACCGGCGCGGGCTCCCCGGCGAGCGCCGCCTCGATCCCGTCGCGCAGGTAGTGCGTCGTGACGTCCGACTCATCGCGGTTGTCGTCGACGGCGCCGTGGTACACGAGCCTGCGATCGGCGTCGAACACGAACGCCTCGGGCGTGCGCTCCGAACCGAGCGCGCGCGCCAGCTCCTGGTTCTCGTCGTGGAGGTAGTCGAACGAGTACCCGGCTTCGCGGGCGTGCTCGACCATGTTCTCGAACGAGTCGTCCGGATGCGTCGTGGCGTCGTTCGAGTTGAACGCGACGATTCGGACTCCGCGATCGGCGTACTCGCGCTGCAGCGCGTCGATGCGGCCTTCCCAGGCGAGGACGTAAGGGCAGTGGTTGCACGACTGGACGAGGACGAGAACGGGGGCATCGGCGTACTCGGCGAGGGCGTGGTTGCGCCCGTCGACCCCGGGAAGATCGAAGGCTGGTGGGCTCTCGATGACGCTCATGGAAGTGCCTCCTCGAGTTGCTGACGGCTGGGGACGGGCGAGGGACGACCGTCGGGAAGAACGTACACGCGGCATGTCAGCGCAGGCGGCGATTGGGCTCCCGCCGGGTCGATGTCACGTCCGTCGACCCGGATAGTCGGCGATCCGGGAAACGCGAGCTCAACGGCCTCGGCGTACGTGAAAACCTCGTGCATCTCGATCGGGGCCGTAATCCCGCGCTCGTCGAGTACTTGCTCGAGGAGCGCCTTTGCCTCGGGATGCGAAGGACATCCCTCCCAAAAGAAGAGCTCGACCTTCATGTGAGAACCGATGCCTGAACGGCGACCGGGAGCTCGGGTGCGACAAGAGGGCAGATCACGTCGTTACCAGTCGTACGTGTAGCCCGATGAAGCCCGCCTTGCGGGCGGGCTTCATCGGGCAAAGCGGGCTCGCGCCCGCGAGCAGCTGACAACCGGATCTCAGTGTACGGGCTGGCGGGGCGGAGGCCTCTGCCGACCCAGCGAAGTTCAGGGAGATGTGATCGGCACCGCGAGCTCGAGCTCGACAGGCGCGCTACCCGGCTGGACTGCCTGCGTCTCGCGCGCGTGCAGAAGCGTGGTCCTGACGATCAGCTTCGCGCGCGCGAAGTTGTCGAGCTGGGTCGGAACCGGTCCGACACGCTGCCCGAGGGCGTAGCCGGCCGCGTTTCGCCCCATCGCCCGATAGGACTCGAGCGTGTAGAGCGGCGCCATGCCGAACAGCTCGAGGTTGTCGAGCGGCTCGAGGTCAGCACGGTGAATCACGGTCGTGCCCTTCGACTGGATCCCGAGCGCGATCCCGGAGCCGGAAAGCTCCGCGCCGTCGTGTGCGATGAACGCGACGTCCGCGACGCGGCGCACACGGACGATGCGCGGGACGGCGCCACCGTCGCGAACTCCGTCACAGATCGCTTCGAGCACGTCCCGGTGCTCGAGGTCGTTGATCGTCCTCCGGATCGTGTCCGCGAACGCGGGACCGATCGCGACGACGACATCGGTCGGATCGCTATCGCTTGCCGCGTCGCCGAGCTCGACGACCAGCTGATCGCCGATCGACGCATCTCCGAGCAGCTCTGCTGGATCGACGACGTTCGGCAGCGACTGTAAGAGCGCCCAGCGCTCGCCCTCGAGCCGATACCCGGTGCCCGGGCCTGAGTAGACGTTCGGGTCGTTCACGGCCGAGTGCACGAGGCCGTCGGCGTCGATCACGGCAGCGGTCTGGAGATAGTCCGCCGAGACACGCTGGCGCTGCATCGAAAGAACAGCTTCGGCGACCTCGCCGAAGCCCCGCCGTTCGAGCGCGAGAGCGACGTCCAATCCGGAGACACCGCGCGACAGCAGGTCGTCCGCGGCCTCGACGTCTGCGGCGCGATCCCGATCGGGCATCTCGCTCGAGTCGTAGCCGGTCGTCGCGGCCGCGATCTCGTCTTCGGAGACGGGCGGCAGGCCGAGCGCGTCGAACACGGCTTGTACCGCACGCGCCGCACGCCCTCGAACGCGGTGCAGCTCCTCCTCGTCGACCGGCTCGATCCCCGCGTCCACCTGCCAGTCGCGCTGGATCGTCAGCCATTCGTCGAGATCATCCGCGTCGAAGTTGCCGCCCCCGAACGTGTTGTCATGGCGCGGCATGACGGAGTAGCCCGACGTCACGAAGTCCGTGCCGGGGAGGAACTGGCCCATGAGCTTCGCGGTCTTGCGGATCTCCGAGTGCGACGCGATCGCGTCGTTTCCGGACGCGACCTCGAGATCGAGCCAGGCGGCCAGGACGTTCTCTCCGAGGATCGCGCGCGTGCCGCCGGGAACGGAGAGGACGAGGGCGACACACGAGATCGACCCGTTCTGGACGCCCTGCGAGCCGGCCGCCCGTACCGCCGCGAGACAGCGCGCTTCGAGGTAGAGCATGGACATGCCCTGCGCGTACCCCATCAGCGCCTCGGACCCCGTCCCCGAGGTAAATCGCACCTTCACCCCCCGCGATGCGTACGCGGCGCCGAGGAACGCCTTCGACCACGGCGTGTCGTCGCCGTCGACGAAGACCGGCTCCGTTCCGTAGACCGAGAGCGTCTCCGCGTACGTGACGAGACCCCGGATCGCGAGCTCGAGGTTCCGTCGCTCCTCGACCGCGCACTGCGTCATGACTCCCGGGCGGCCCGTCTGCGAGCCCACGAGAAGCGCAATGGCGTTCAGCGGCGCATAGCGCGCGACGCCGACCGTCGTCTCGATCTCGGCGAATCCGCGCCGTGCCGCCTCTGCGGCATCGGCAGCCAGCAGCGCCGGGCTCTCCTTGAGATTGGTTACGTGCGCCTGGTTCGCAGGAGCGCGACGGGCGCGGAGCTTCTTGAGCGCGAGCATGAGCTCCACGGGGTCGAGGAGTCCGATGACGCGAGCCAGCTTCGCCGGCGTGAGGCCACGTGCGAGGCGGACGAGCTCCGAGCGTGGAACTCCCACGTCCACGAGCTTGCGCGCGAGCTCTCCCTCGTCCAGCGACATCGCCTCGGTCGCGACCTCGAGATCGAGACCGTGTGCGACGACGAAGCGGTCGATCACGTCGAAGTCCGCTGCCGCACGCCCGTCCATCCGCACGACGACCCCGTTCTCGACGAGGAGCTCCGCCTCCGGGTCGTTCGGCCCGCCGGATGCGACGAGCCCGAGCTCGGGGAGCGGCGAGACGAGCTGCTCGCGATGGAGACCCCGCCGGTCACGCGATGCGATGCGCCGGCTACGCATCGGCAACGCCTCGCGGCGTCCCGGCCCGGCCGAGGAAATTACCCACCGCTCCGAGGAATCCCGGAAGATCGTCCCAGGGCAACATGTGGCCGGCACCGGCGAGGCAGACCACCTCGGCTTCCGGGTTCGCCGCACCCACTTCGATCGCCGACTCCTCGGTGACGACCGGGCTCGCCCCTCCCCACAGGAAGAGGACCGGGGGTTGCAGCCGCGGCCAGAAGTCGAAGAAGTCCTCCTCGTGGAACCCGCGGTAGGTCTCAGCGACGGCGGTCTCGTCGCACGTCGAGAGCCAGGCGGCGCGCAACGCGAGGTGTTCATCGGCCATCGACGGGAAGAACGGCCGCAGATCGTCCGCCGTCGGTTGCGTCCGCGCGAGCCGGATCTGCTCGAGGAACTCGTCGAGCGACGTCGGGTAGGGGGCGCGCCCCGGCCCCGACAAGGGAGGATCGGCGAGGATGAGCGGCCCACGGAGCTCGGGATGGAGGACGCCGAACGTCGCGGCGATACGCGCCCCGGCAGAGTGACCGAGCACCGTCGGGCGATGCAGGCCCAGCTGCTGCGCGATCGCTGCGACGTCCCCCGCGTAGTCCGCGAACGTGTGGCTCGTGCCGGGATCCGAGAGGCCACGACCGCGGACGTCCACCGTGAGGGTGTGGAAGTCACGCGCAAGCTCGAGAGCGACGAACTCCCAGGTCATCGCAACACTGGTTATCCCGGGCACCACGATGAGCGCGGGTTGTGTGGGCTCGCCGTACTCGAGCACGTGCAGGTGACCGCCGTCCACCTCGACGAAGCGGCTCTCCCCGCGCATCGGGGTCGGCGCAACGGCGCTACCCGCCTGCAAGGAGCCCCCGTTCCGCGTACGCGGCACTTGCTTCGCGCACGAACGACGCGGTCGTAGTCGCGCCGTGGCTCTCGAGGCGCACCGCCCACTCCTCGAGCTCTTCCGCGCTCGCCCGCCGCGGACGGAGCGCGGTGTAGACGGCGAGGAGCAGCTCGTCCGGGACGGCGGCCAGCTCTGCCGCGCGCTCGAGGTTCGCCGCCAGCGGCTCCCGGTCGGCCGCGCGAGCGACCTCTGCCTGGAGGCGCAGCGTCTGGGACGTCGCGCGGATCTCGGTCGCGTCGATTCTTCCCGCGAGGAGGTTCTCGAGA
>CAVQVA010000013.1:0-28158 GCA_963716975.1 uncultured Actinomycetes bacterium
GCTTGGCTGAACGAACGCTGGTGACCGGCGCCCTCGGCTGCGTCGGCGCCTGGGCGATCAAGGCGCTCCTCGACGGCGGCGAGAATCCCGTCGGCTACGACCTCGGGGGCGACGACGCTCGACTGCGGCTCGTCCTGTCGCAGAGCGAGCGAGCGCGTGTGACACTCGTCGAGGGCGACGTCACCGACGAAGACGCGCTCGGGCACGCGCTCGACGAGCACGAGATCACGCGAGTCGTTCATCTCGCAGCGCTCCAGGTTCCGTTCTGCCGCGCCGACCCGGCACGCGGGGCACGGGTGAACGTCCTCGGCACCGTTGTCGTCTTCGAGGCGGTGAAGGCTCGTCGCGACCGCATTCCCGGCCTCGCGTATGCGAGTTCGACGGCCGTCTACAACGCGTCCGACCCGTCCCCGGCCCCCGAGTCCGGCGGAACGTCTCCCACGACGCTGTACGGGACCTACAAGCTCGCGAACGAAGGCACGGCACGCGGCTTCTGGGCCGATGACGGGATTGCCTCGATCGGCATCCGGCCGTACGTCGTCTACGGGCCCGGCCGCGACCAAGGGCTGACGTCCGGCCCGACACTCGCGATGGCCGCCGCTGCGAAGGGCGAGCCGTACGAGATCGGGTACGGAGGCACGGTTCAGTACGACTACGCCGCCGACGTCGGGCGGGCGTTCGCCCTCGCGGCCGGTGCCGCCACCGACGGGGCGCACGTCGCGAACTTCCCGGGTGAGGCCGCGCCGATGGAGGAAGTCGTGGCGGCCATCGAGGCGGCGGCGCCCGAGATCAGCGGGATGATCACGTTCGCCGACGAGCGCCTGCCGTTTCCGGAGCGGCTCCAGTCGGGGCTGCTCGAGCGTCTTGTCGGCCCAGTCTCCCAGACCACCCTTTCGGAGGGGGTGCGTCGGACCGTCGAGCGCTTTCGTGAGCTGACGAAAGGGAGACACGACGATTCGACGACCGAAGACAGCTAGTTCACGAACGCTCGTTGGGGCAATGCTTCTCGCGTTGCCTCTCCTCCTCAGCGCGTGCAGCTACGGCGGCCCGGTACAGACGGGGCTCCCTCCTACGCTCGACTGGCCCTCGAAGATCGAGTGCCCGCAGTCCGTCGACGATGTCTGCCGCGCGAGGCACCTGACCCTGTACGGCACGATCAATCAGCCCAACGGCACCGTCTACGCCATCACGGACGGCCACGACGTGTTCGTCATCTGTCGCTCCGAGGGCGTCGCCGGCGCCACCTGCGAGCGCATGCCTCCGTCGGGCGCGCGGGTGATCGGCGAAGCCGGCGTGTACCGGGTCGACGACGCGTAGCGGCGCCAGCGGATCGCGTCAGTGGATGAGCGGCCGCAGAGCGTCGCGGGCGATGAGGAAGCCTCGCTTGACGAGCTCCTCGGTCGATTCGAATGCCCGGTCCTCGTGCTCGATCGATACGACGTCGTCGTACCCGGCGCGGTAAAGCGCCGCGATGAACCTGTCCCAGCGCACCTCACCGAGCCCCGGTAGCCGCGGTACCTGCCAGCCCATTCCCAACGAGGCTGTCCCGTAGCGGTACAAGCCGTCGCGGTCGATCTCCATGTCCTTCGCGTGGACGTGGAAGATCTTCGAGGCGTAGTCGCGCACGACCCGCTCGTAGTCGATCATGAGCCAGACGAGGTGTGAGGGGTCGAGGTTGAGCCCGAACGCCGGACTGTCGACGATCGAGAACATCTCGTCCCACGCGGCGGGGGTGGACGCAAGATTGGTGCCGCCGGGCCACTCGTCGTACGAGAAGATCATCGGGCAGTTCTCGATCGCGATCCTCACGCCACGCGAGTCGGCGTAGTCGACGAGCCGCGGCCAGACCCTGCGGAACTGGCGGAAGTTGTCCGGCACGTTCTTCGTCTTGTCGCGCCCGACGAAGGTTCCGACGGTCTGGACCCCGAGCCTCGCCGCCGCGTCGATCACCTTTCGCAGGTGCGTGTGCGCGGCGCGGCGCTCGGCCGGATTCGGATGGAGGTTGTTCGGGTAGTAGGCGAGCGACGAGATCCCGAGACCGTGCTTGTCGAGCAGCTCGCGGACCGCGGCCGGATCGAAGTGCGTGACGTCAATGTGCGACGTCCCCGCGTAGCGACGGCGCTCGCCCCCCGCAGCGGGCCAGCACGCGATCTCCAGCGTCTCGAAGCCCTCGGAGGCAGCCCACGTCGCGACGTGCGCCAGCGAGCGCCGAGGGAACGGAGCGGTCAGCAGTCCCAGCTTCATGTGATCACCTTCATCGGGGCACCTCCACCCAGCGGGGTTCGCGGTCAGATAGCGCTACGAGGTCCCTCATGCGGCAGGCACCTCACCGGCTGCACGCTGCGTCCTGCGACGCACCACCCGTTCCGTGCGGCGAACGTGCTTCCGCGCCTCGGCGCCGGCGCGGGCGGCGTCGCCGGCACGGATGGCTTCCACGATCGGCACGTGAAACTCGGCGAGCTCCTTCTGGTCCCAGTCCGTCCAGTACACGGCGAACGCCGTGGACACCTCGATGCCGAGCACGAGCCAGCTCTGCAACAGCGGCTCGTTGTCCGCCATCTCCACGACGACGCGATGGAACGCGAGGTCGTGGGCAATCTGCGTCCGCCAGTCGCCTCGCCGGGCGGCGTCGCGCATGTGCTCGACCTCGAGGTCGAGTTGTGTCACGTCCCCCTCGACCCTCAGCGCGGCCTCGCGTGCCGCGAGCTCCTCGAGCACTGCCCGAACCGGGAAGACCGGGAGGAGCTGGGAGTCGTCGACTGCACGGACGTGAGCTCCACGGAACGGCTCCGACTCGACGAGGCGCAGGAGCTGGAGATCGCGGAGCGCCTCGCGAATGGGTGCCTGACTGGTCCCGAGCTCCTTCGCGAGGCGCGTCTCGACCAGGCGCTCGCCTGGCTCGAGATCGCCGCGCAGGATGCGCTCGAGCAAGATCTCCTTCACCTGCTCGCGAAGGACCGTGCGCTCGACGCTCATCGGCGTCAGCCGGCGACGACCGGGTTCGTGAGCTCCCCCACGCCCTCGATCTCGATCGTGACCTCGTCCCCGGGCACGAGCAGCCGCTGCGGGTCCCGGAAGACGCCGACCCCCGCGGGAGTACCGGTCAAGATGAGGTCGCCGGGCTCGAGCGTCATCGTCTGCGTGATGTGGCTCACGATCTCGTCCACACCGAAGATGAGGTTCGCGGTGGTCGAGTCCTGGAGCACCTCGCCGCTCACGATCGCGCGGATGCGGAGATTGTGCGGATCGGAAATCTCGGCGGCCGGCACGAGCGCAGGGCCGATCGGACAGAACGTGTCGGGCGACTTGCCCCGCGTCCACTGCCCGTCGGAGAACTGGAGATCGCGGGCGCTCACGTCGTTCGCACAGATGTAGCCGCGCACGGCTTCGAAGGCGTTCTCCCTCGACACTCTCGTCACCCGTGCGCCGATGACGACTCCGAGCTCGGCCTCATAGTCGGCCTTCGTGACGAGCGGCGGGATGACGATCGGCTCGCCGGGCCCGATCAGCGTGTTCCCCCACTTCGCGAAGAGGAGCGGCTCCTTCGGGAGCTCGACGCCCTGCTCCTCCGCGTGGTCTCGGTAGTTGAGACCGACGCAGATGATCTTGCCCGGGCGATCGATCGGCAGCATCGACGTCAACCCTAACCGTCTCGGTGACCGCAGTTGCGACCGAGGGGTCGGCTGCGCGAAGCTAGCCCTCGATGTCCGACGCACGATTCGCCGACGGGCTGCGCTATCGGATCGAGATCCCGTCCGTGGAAGGGCCTGCGGTCTTCCGCGCCGTGCTCGAGGAGGCGGAGGCCCGTGAGGTCCCGGTCCGGCGGATCTCGCAGGGCTCCGGCGTGATGATGCTCACCGATGCCGAGATCTCCGAGATGGCCTCGCTCGGATCGGAGCATGGCGTCGAGGTGTCGCTCTTCATCGGCCCCCGAGGCGCATGGGACGCGGGCGGTCAGTCGTTCGCGACCGGAGCGGTCGGAGGAGTGGCGCGAGGCGACGCCGGAGTGGAGCAGTGCGTCGCCGAGGTGAGACGCGGCCTCGCGCTCGGCATCCGCTCGTTCCTCGTCGCGGACGTCGGGGTGCTCTCGGTGCTCGGCCAGATGAGGCGTGAGGACGAGCTCCCGCGAACGCTCGTCCTCAAGACGTCCGTGCTGATGCCGTGCGCGAACGGGGCCACCGCCCGGGCACTCGAGGCGCACGGGGCGACGACGATCAACGTCTCGACCGACCTCTCTCCGGCCGAGCTGGGCGAGCTGCGCTCGGCATGCTCGGCGCCGCTCGACGTCTACGTCGAGGTCCCGGACGACCAGGGCGGATTCGTGCGCTACTACGACGTACCGGACATGATCCGTGCCGCCGCGCCGATGTACGTGAAGCTCGGGCTCCGGAACGCGCCCAACATCTACCCGTCGGGGATGCATCTCGAAGATCTCGCGGTGAAGCTCGGTCGCGAGCGCGTCCGGCGGGCCGCGCTCGTCCTCCGACTGCTGCGCGAGCGGGCTCCGGAGCTCGTCGAGGGCCGCGGTGACGACCGACCGCCGGATCTCGGAATTCCCGAGCCGTGAGCCAACATCGATGAGCCAACATCAATGAGAGAGCGCTTCTCGGCGATCTACACCGCCGCACTCGCCGACATTCTCGCCGGGCACGGCCACCACGAGCAGACGCTCCCGCCGACCATCAGGCCTCTCGAACGCGGCATGAGGCTCGCAGGCGAGGCGTTCACCGTCCTCGGCGCCAGCAGTCGTACGAGCAGCCGTACGTCCGACTACGACACCTCGCTGCGCAAGGTTCTGCAGATGCTGGGCGACGTGCCCGCGGGCCATGTCGCCGTCTACGCGTGCGGACACGAGACAACCGCCCACCTGGGCGAGCTGTCCGTCACGTCGCTCAAGGCTCGAGGCGTCGCCGGCTGCGTTCTCGACGGCGGTTGCCGGGACGTGCGCTTCATCCTCGAGGAGGGCTTCCCGGTGTTCTGCGGCCACATCACGCCGGAGGACTCCACCTGGAGCTGGGAGCTCGAGGCGACGCAGGTTCCGATCACGATCGGGAAGGTTCGGATCCAGCCCGGAGACTGGGTGGTCGGCGACGACGACGGCGTGGTCGTCGTGCCACAGGCGATCGCCGGAGAGGTGCTCGGAGAGGCCGAGACGAAGGCCGCGACCGAGAGCGAGATTCGCGAGGCGGTCAGGAACGGCGTATCGCCGCTCGAGGCGTACGAGCGCTATGGGACGTTCTGAGCCTCGGTCCGCCGCATCACTTGTCCTCCGTCGAGGGCAGCGGATTCCATGCGGGAGACGAGTCGTTGTTCTTCTGCTCCGTGAGCCGTTGCACGTCGCCGCCGCCGAGCTCGATCGTGAAGATCGCGCCGCCCTCCTGGTACGCGATCTTCGACCCGTCGGGCGACCAGGATGGCTCGAAGTCGTCGCTCGCCGTGGGAACGACGCTGCGCAGGCCCTTCCCGTCGACCCCGATCGTGAAGAGCTCGTACGGCTTCTCGTCCGGGTTGTTCGAGAACACGATGCGCGAGCTGTTCGGCGACCAGGCCGGTCCCAGGGGCTCCGCGTCCTGATGGGTCAGCTGATGGCGATCCGAGCCGTCCGGATGCATCAACCAGACCTCGCGTATCGGGCCGCCCGGAGTCCTGTGGACGTACGCGAGCCACTTGCCGTCCGGCGACCACGCGGGATCGATCTCTTCGGCGGCGATGTCCGAGATTCGGTGCAGAGCCGAGCCGTCCGCGTTCATGACGTAGATGTCGCCGTCCCGCTCGAATGCGATCCGGGCTCCGTCTGGCGACCACGTCGGGTGATTGTCGTTTTGCTTTCCCGAGGTGAGCTCGCGCGTGCCGGTCCCGTCGGCGTTCATCACGTAGATGTCGTAGGAGCCGCTTCGGCGGCTCGCGAAGGCGATCTCGGCCCCATCGGGAGACCAGGCCGGCTCGATCTGGAAGAACAACTCTTGCGGGCTCGCCGGGTTGGACACGTCGCTGGAAGTCAGGCGCCGTTGATGCCCGCCGTTGGCGCTCATCACGTAGATCGCGTAGTCACCGTCGCGCGTGCTGACGAAGGCGATATCGGCACTCCCGTCCCCTCCGCCGAAGCAGCCAGGGAGCGCGAGAACACCAGCAGCCGCGAGCACCATGAGACCGACGATCGGGCGAGACACGCGCGGAAGACTAGTTCGCGAGAGGCTCGACGCCGAGGTACCTGCGTTGCAGGTCAGGGTCGCCCGACAGGGCGTCGGCGGTCGTCTCGGCGGCGATCCGACCACCGATCATCACAAGCTGCCGTTCCGCGAGCGAGGTGGCGACACCGAGGTTCTGCTCGATCAACAGGATCGCCAGGCCCTCTTCTTCGAGGCGCTTGAACGTCTCGATGAGGTTCTCGATGACGGTGGGCGCCAATCCTTCGGACGGCTCGTCCATGACGAGGATCTTCGGATTCGTGACGAGCGCTCTCCCGATCGCGAGCATCTGCTGCTCGCCACCCGAAAGCTGGGCGCCGCCGTTTCGCTTCCGTTCGCCGAGTCGCGGGAAGAGCTCGTAGACACGTTCTCGTGTCCAGCTGCTGCTCCCGTTCACCGTGTCGCCCCGGGCGGCGATACGCAGGTGCTGGTCGACCGTGAGGGATGGAAACAGGCGACGGCCCTGAGGGACGTAGCCCAGCCCGTAACGCGCGATCTTGTGCGGCTGGGTCCCCACGATCTCGTTCCCCTCGAAGCGGATCGAGCCCGTCGTTCGCGGAGGGTTGATGCCCATGATCGCGTTGCAGAGCGTCGTCTTGCCCATGCCGTTCCGGCCCACGATCGCGATCGACTCGTGGCCCATCGCAAAGGTCACGTCCTCGAGCGCCGGCGCACTCCCGTAGAACGCGTTGAGCCCGTCGATCTCGAGAAGCAGGCCCTCGCCGGTCGGCGACTGTGCGGTCCGCTCCTCACTCATCGCGATAGCCGCGGCCGAGGTAGAGGTCGTGAACGGTCTGGTTGGCCCTGATCTCGTCAGGGGTCCCTTCGACGATCACGCGGCCGTCGTGCATCATCGTCACCTGCTCGGCGACCGAGAGCGCGATGTCCATGTCGTGCTCGATCAAGATGAGCGTGATGCTCCGGTCTAGCCCGTTCAGGAGCTCCGTGAGGAGCTGTCGCTCGCCACGCGAGAGGCCCGATGCCGGCTCGTCGAGCATGAGTGCCTTCGGCTCCGCCGCAAGAGCCATCGCAATCGCGATCTGACGATGCTCGCCGTGTGAGAGCGAGCCGACGAGCTCGTCGAGCTTGTGCGAGATCGCAACCCTCCCTGCGGCTTCCCGCGCTCGCTCGCGGATGCGGCGATCGCGACCCGGAAGCACCACCGGCCGGAGTCTCCCGCCGTCGACGCCGATGATCGAGAGGTAGATCGAGTCCTCGACCGTCAGGCCGTTGAAGAGACGCGACTGCTGGTATGTCCGCGCCAGCCCGCACTTGGCGCGATAGCGGGCGGGTCGGCGGGTGACGTCCTCGCCGAAGAGCTCCACCTTCCCGGCCGACGCGGGGATGTCACCGCAGATCACGTTGAAGAGCGTGGTCTTCCCGGCGCCGTTGGGGCCGAGGATCGCGCGACGCTCGCCGTGAGCGACGTCGAGATCGACGCCGCTCACTGCGAGCAAGCCCCCGAAACGCCTGCCGACCCCCCGCAAGCGGAGGGTCGGCTCGGCATTCTCGAGGGACGGTGCTGCTTCGGTCACCGACCTACTTGATGAACCGGTTCGTGATGACGCCGTTCTTGACGACCTGGATCTTCCCCTGCCAGGGCAGCTTCCGCTTCACGCAGGGCGGGAACGTCCGGCTGGGGGCCGGCTTCTTCGGTCCGAACAGGCCGCCGAACGTCTGGTCGACGTTCGGGACGTAGCCCGCGACACTTGCAGCCGGCTTGCCGTCCTTGCCCTTGATGATCTGCAGCGGGTACTGGTCCTGGATCGCCTGGCGTCGGCTGTCGAGCTTGAGGACGCCCTTGTTGGCGACCTGGAACGCCGGCCTGATCGCGCGCGGAAGGGCGCTCTGCAGCGCCGGGCCAACCTCGCCGCCCGACTTCTGCAGACCCTGGACGAGCGCCCAGGCTGCATTCCAGTAGTTGTAGTAGAACCCGTCGTTGACGTCCGCGACGCCCGGGTACCACTTCGAGGACTGAGCAACGTACTTCGCGGCCTGCTTCGTCTTCAGCCCTCCGGTCTGGAACGTACCGAAGCCGCCGAAGTACGAGCCGATGAGCTTCGGCGCGACGGTCGCGTAGTTCCCGAGGAAGAAGAGGAAGAGGTTCCCCGAGATCTTCTTCGGATCGAGTTGGCCGTAGATCTGCTCGTAGGCCTGGAGCGACGTGCCCGTATTCGATCCGCCGACCAGCCAGAAGTACCCATCGACCTTGTCGGGTGCCGGCAGCTGGCGGATGAACGGCGCGTAGTCACCGCCGGTAGGCGGAGTCCACACCCGCTTCGTGATCTTGCCTCCGATTCCGCAGAAGTCGGCGATGACGCCGGCCGCTGAGGTCCACGGGAAGCTGTAGTCGTCTCCGATGAGCGCTGCTGTGCGCCAGTGGAGTTTCTTGTACAGGATCTCCCCGAGGCCCGCGTTCCACTGGGCACCGTCGCCGTGGTAGCGGAACAGGTTCTTCGGCGCGATCTGCATCGTCGGATCCTGCGACCCGGCGGTGCCGATGATCACGGTCTTCTGCGGGTTCTGCTTCGCCCAGTTCGCGATCGTGACCGCCTCGTCACCTGAGAGCGGACCGATCATCACGTCGCCCTTGAGCTGGACCATGAGACGACGTGTCTCCTTGAGCGCAAGTGCGGGCGACTCGTCGCCGCAGCCGTAGCCGACGATCTTGAGAGCCGCACCACCGGCCGAGCCGCCGGTGATTCCCGCAGACGGCTTCTTCTTGTTCTTCGGCTTGGCACCCGCATATTGCGAAAGCGCAGCCTGGGCCCCGCCGATGTCGGGCTCGTACCCGAACGCGAAGGCGCCCTTGCAGTCGGTCATGATCCCGATGTTCACCGTCGCGCCCTGCGAAGTGCCCGCGAGGGCACCCGAGGCCGCCACGGTCCCGGCGATCAGAACCAACCCGAGGGGAAGCAGAAGCTTCCACCTACTTACCTTCATTTTCCCTCCTCTCGTGCATGCACATCCAACCTGCCTCGAAGTGTTCGGGAGCCTACGTCAAGTCGCTCTGCGGATTCCACCCCCCCTCACGATGAGCCCACTCCTGCGGCGGACTGGTCCAGCTCGGCGGGAGGAGTCGAGGAGCGGTCACGGCGACCGACCTCCCAGACTCGCTCCCACAGTCCCATGAGCCCGTCGGGCGAGACGATGACGATCGCGAGGAAGATGAAGCCGATCACCGTGTTGAACGTGCCGCCGATGATCGGCAGCCCGTCCGACGGGATGCGATTCGTCACTTCGTTGTTGATCCAGAGAAACGCGACGGCTCCGAGCCATGCGCCCTCGATCCGACGGAGCCCGCCGAGGACGGCGATGATCAGCAGCTGGATCGTCGCGTCGAGGCCCATGGTCGTCGGCGAGAGCTGTCCGAACCACCAGGCGTAGAGCACGCCTCCGACGGCCGCGATGAAGGCGCCGATTCCGAACGCGAGCGTTCGGTGCAACGCGACGTTGTACCCGAGCGACGCCATGCGCACGGGCTCGTCGCGAACGCCCTGCAGCGTGATGCCGAACGGTGTCCGGATCAAGTAGCGGATGAGCACGTAGACGAAAACCGCCGCAATAAGTGAGATGAAGTACAGGCGTTGCCGGTCGTTCACGATGTCGCCGATGAACGAAGGCGTGTAGTCACCGACACCCGCGACGGGAGAGAAACCACCGATCAGGGTGACCGAGCCGACGAAGAGGAAGGCGATCACGGTGTACGTCAGGGTCAGCATCAGGAAGTAGATGCCGTAGCTCCGGGAGGCGACTGCGCCGAAGACGAGACCGATCCCGACGGTGAGAGCGATGGCGAGCACCAGGGAAAGCGTCGGGTTCCAGCCCAGCAGCAGCCCCTTCGTCTCACCGCCCGGCACCTCCTGCGTGACCATGTTCGCGAGCGCGTAGCCGGCGATGCCCATGAGGCCGGTCTGAGCGAGCGAGATCATGCCGCCGTACGCCGAGAGGAAGATGAGGCTCGCCGCGCCGATCCCGAGGATGAGCCCCTGGGTGAGGATCTCGTTCAGCCAGAAGTCGCTGAAGATGAGCGGGGCGAGCACCGCGACGACGACGACTCCGATCCCGATCGCCCGTTCGGCTGTGGTCTTCGCCGGACGCGCGCTCACGCTGCTCTCCCGAAGATCCCCTGAGGACGAAAGGCGAGGACGAGTGCCAGCAGCACGAAGGTCAGGACGACCGAGTACTGCGTGCAGCAGTTGTCACCGGGTACCGGCAGGTACGCAACCGAGAAGGAGAAGACCAGGCCGTAGAGGATGGCACCGGCCGCCGCCCCGGCGAGCGAGCCTATTCCGCCGATGATGACCACGACCAGCGAGAACAGCAGCCACTGGCCGTCCTGGCCCTGTGCAATGGAGCTCTGCGAGCCACTCACGACCGCTCCGAAGGCGACCAGCGCCGAGCCGATGAAAAACGCCATGGCGAACGTCACCTGGATGTTGATCCCGATCGCCGTCGTCATCTGCCGGTCGTCGACGCCAGCGCGGATGATCATCCCCGTCTTCGTCCGGTAGAGCCACAGCCATAACGCGAGCCCGACGAGGATGCCCAGGCCGAGCATCGTGAGTCGCGACAGCGAATAGTCGATCCCTGCCACGTGCAGGTCGACCCGGCGATACGCCCAGCCCGGCCAGGAGAGGTTGACGGCACTGCCTCCGAACCTCACGGCGCCGACCGGCACGTGACGCGGGAAGTGGGCGATCACCTGGTCGGCGACGATCACGGAGACGGCGATGGTGATGAGCGCCTGTCGGAGATCCTGTCCCTGGTTCCAGCGCAGGAGGACCTGCTGAACGGCGAGCCCGAACACGGCGATGCACGCCATCGCGACGAGCCAGGGCACGACCCACTCGAGCGTGTTGACCTCACTCGGCTGCAGCGAGTATCCCGACCCCGTCATCGCCTGCTGAATCTCGTAGGCGATGTAGCCGGCGAGGAGGTAGAACGCCCCGTGGGCCATGTTGACGACGCGCATCAGCCCGAAGATGAGCGAGAAGCCGCTCGCAACGATGAACAGCAACCCTGCAAACGTCAGGCCGTCGAGCACGGTCGCAAGGAATGCACCCGGGTCGTCGAACGCCGAGCCGGTGTTCGTCGTCTTCCAGTCGCCGCCCCCGAGCTCACCGGGCGGATTCGCGATCACGAGGACGTAGAGGATCGAAAAGACCACGAGGCCGGCCGCGATGACTCGCGGGACCGTTCCTACGACACCCCAGGCGCGGAATCGCTCGGCCACCGAAGGGTGCGAACGTACCAATCCGGCCGGTCGCTTTCAACGGCAACTGCTCGATAATCGATTACTGCCGAGCCGGCACGAGTCTGCTTGACTGCTCATGGACCCAGGCTTAGCCTGGCCCGAGAGCGCCCCGACGAGGAAGCAGCAAGGAAGCCAGCGAGGAAGGAAGGAACGATGGCGAGCACATACACGGCGGTCATTCCCTACGAGTCGCTCGACCCGCTGACGATCGGCGCGTCAGGAGACGAGGACAAGGTGACGAGAGACGTTCTCGAACTCGGGTTCCCCGAGTCGAACCTGCTCGCCGCGATCTACCCCGAAGAGCCGGCGCCCCTTGGCGATGCGACCGTGGCCGCTCGAACCGCTCTCGAGTCGCCGGTGTCCGGACCGCGGTTCTCGGAGCTCATCGCCTCTGCGACGAAGGTGTGCGTGATCATCGACAACCAGTTCCGCCCCACCCCGCAGTCGAAGCTCCTGCCGCCGGTGCTCGATGCGATCGAGGAGGCGGGCAAGGATGCGGTTATCGTCTGCGCGAACGGGAAGGTCTTCCCGATGTCCGATTCGGACATCGATCAGAAGATCGGCAAGGACAACCTCGCGCGCATGGAGCGACTCGGGATCGCGTTCCACCAGAACGACCCGCGGAACGCGGACAACTACGAGTACGTCGGCGTCTCGTCGCGCGGTACGCCTGTGTGGCTGCACAGGGAGGTCGCGGCGTGCGATGTCAAGATCTCGATCGGTCAGGCGCAGTCGAACCACTGGGGTGCGGGCGGCGGCGGGAAGCTCATCCTTCCCGGCGTCGTCTCGGACGAGACCATCGAGTCGAACCACTGCGCGTTCGTTCCCTCGCCGCAGACGCATTACGGCGCGTACTCAGGGCCGATGCGCTCGGACATCGATGAAGTCGCGACGATGTGCGGGCTCTCCGCGACCATGAACGTCGTGCTCGATACGCACGGGCGCGTGATCGAGTGCATCTTCGGCTCGCACCCGGATGCGCATCGGAAGGCGATCGAGCGCTTCAACGAGATCTACGCCTACGAGCACCCGGGCACGCAGGCCGACATCGCGATCTGCGGCGTGTTCGCCCCCACCGACCATCTCTTCTTCCACACGGGCTGGGGGTGCATGTCGGCGGACTTCGTCGTCAAGGACGGCGGCTCGATCATCTACTGCTCGCCCTCGCCCGGCGTCTCGACGGCGATCGGAGATTTCCCCGGGCTCGCGCTCATGGACCTCATGAAGCCGTACATGCCGGCGACGCCCGAGAACTACCAGTCGGTGTTGAAAGACATCCACGCGCGGGCGATCCAGATGTGGGCCGGGTGCATCTGGGTCCCGATCTACGAGGTGATGACACGCAAGCACCTCACGGTGGTCACGCTCGAGGAGAACCTCGAGATGGCGGCTGACATCGGGATCGACGCAACGACGTCGCTGGACGAGGCCTTTGCGGCAGCGCTCGAGCGCCATGGTGCGGATGCGAAGGTGATCGTCCTTCCGTACGCTCGCTACCAGCTGCCGCGGAACATGGTGCGCATGGACGCCGAGCCGCTGCGCTATCCCGAAGAGGTGCTCGCCCACTGACCCAGCGTGCCGTTCCGGGGCTCGACGCGCGCGGCACGGCCGCGGAGGCTCCGGAGTCGCGGGTGATCAAGGGCTCGACGACGATCGTCGAGCTGCTCCGGATGTTCCCGGACGGCGAAGCCGCGCGGCTCCTCGCGCGTCTCCAGATGCCGTGCGCGCATTGCGGCGGCGCCTTCCACGAGCCGCTGACGATGGCGGCGAAGCGCCACAGGCGTGAGCCAAGGGCAATGCTGGAGGCGTTCCGTGCACTCGAGCGAGGCGGCCCGAGCGAGTCCGAGGTCGAGGCCGCACTCGCGCGCGTGGCCTAGGAGGCGACCTCGAGGCGCCTCGTGAACGAGGCGTTCAGCGACCCCGAGCGAAACGGCTCGTCGGCGATCTCGGCCTCGGCGTAGCCGGCCGCGGTCACCGCTGCCACTATCGCTGCACGCGTCTGGGGCGTGAGCCCTTGGAGCACGTCCTCGGGGAGCTCGACCCGACCGACCGTGTCGTAGTGCCGGACGCGCAGCACGCAGTACCCGAGAGCTTTCACCGCAAGCTCGGCCCCGTCGATTCGTGCGAGCACGGCCGGGTCGACCGCCGTGCCGTAGGGGATGCGTGAGGCGAGGCAAGGTGATGCGGGCTTCTCGGCGCTCGGCACTCCGAGCTCGCGGGCGAGCTGCCGAACCGTGTCCTTGCCGACACCTGCTTCGAGCAGGGGATGGATCACTCCGTGCTCGGCCGCAGCGATCAGCCCTGGACGCCAGTCGCCTACGTCATCGGCGTTCGCACCCGACAGAACGGCTGCGTAACCGCGCCGCGCCGCGAGTGTGACGAGGTGGTCGTAGAGCTCCGACTTGCAGTGGTAGCAGCGGTCGCGATCGTTCCGGCGATACCCCTCACGCTCGAGCTCGCCAGTCGTGATCACCTCGTGCTGGACGCCGATCACGCCCGCGACCTCGCGCGCCCCGTCGAGCTCACCCGATGCAAGCGCTGGAGAAACGGCCGTCACGGCAAGCGCGCGATCGCCGAGCGCACGTGCCGCGAGCGCTGCGACGAGCGACGAGTCCACCCCACCCGAGAATGCGACGACGCAGCTCCCGAGCGAGCCGATCCTGACTTCGAGCTCTTCTCTCCTCGTCATAGCTCCTGGGCTCGAGCGAGCGCCTCGGCCCACACCGACTTTACGGAGCGGCCGGCTGCCCTGGCAACCACAGCGCAGTCGTCGTGCTCCGGCGCAAGGTTGACGACACGGCCGTCGAGGAGGCCCACCTTGATGCGAATCGCTCCGCCGTCGACATCGATGACGCGCTCTTCCCGCTCCAGCTCGTACCGTTCGAGACGCGACACGCGTACGCCGAGCGCGCTCGTCTCCTCGAGGAGCACGCGCGCGATCGCCGCCTGCGCGTCGGGCCGCGCCAGCGCGGAGAGCACGAATCCCGGGCGACCTTTCTTCATCTGCACCGGCACGGTCCACACGTCGAGCGCGCCCGCGTCGAAGCAGCGCTCGATGACATCTGGGACGAGCTCCGGCGAGAAGTCGTCGAGGTTCGTCTCGAGCAGCACCACCGGTGACAGCGCCGTCGCGTCCGAGCCGAGGATCACGCGAACGACATTGGGTCGGTCTGCGAGATCCTTCGTCCCCGCGCCGTAGCCGATGGCTTCGAGTGACAGCGGCGGAAACGCGCCCCAGGTCTCGACCACGGTCGCGGCGATCGCCGCACCGGTCGGCGTGACGAGCTCCGCTTCCGTCTCGACGCCGACGAGAACCGCGCCGTCGAGCAGCCCGAGCGTCGCGGGCGCGGGCAGCGGAAGGACGCCGTGCGCAGCCCTCACGAAGCCGCGGGCGAACGGGAGCGGCGACGACACGACACGCTCGACGCCGAGCTCGTCAAGGAGGGCGAACGCACCGCAGACATCGATGAGCGTGTCGAGCGAGCCGAGCTCGTGGAAGTGGACATCGTCGGGAGGGACGCCGTGAATGCCACCCTCGACCTCGGCGAGCCGCCGAAACGCGTCGAGTGACCGCGCGCGGGCTCGCTCCGGCAGGTCCGCCTTCTCGACGAGCTCGCGGATGTCCCGGTAGTGGCGGTGGGCGTGATCGTCGGCGGCGTGGATACGGAGATGGAGCGCACCGATGCCTTGGCGCTCGACGCGCTCGACGTCGATCTCCACGCCTTCGATGCCAAGGGCGTCCGGAACGCGTCGCAGCGTGTCGAGCTCCGCGCCCGCGTCGAGCAACGCGGCGACGAGCATGTCGCCGGCGAGGCCGCCGACGCAGTCGAGGTACGCGACCCGGCTCACTCGCGCCCTCGCGCGATGCGGGCCGCGATCGTCCCGGCGCCGAGCCCGTCGTCGATGCCGACGACGGCCAGGCCGGCCGCACACGACGCCAACATCGCGTTGAGAGCCGTCGTGCCGCCGTGCGCGGATCCATAGCCGACGCTCGTCGGCACGCCGATTACCGGCCCACGTGCGAGGCCGCCGACGAGGCTCGCGAGCGCCCCGTCCATCCCGGCGACGACGACGACGCAGTCGGCTCGCTCGAGGTCGGGCAGGGCTGTCGCGAGGCGGTGGACGCCTGCGACGCCCACATCCTCGTGGACGGCGACCGTCGTGCCGAGCAGCTCGGCACGGATACGCACCTCGCGCACGACGGGTCCGTCAGATGTCCCCGCGGAGACCACGGCAACGAGACCTCGCGGCTCCGGCACGCCCCGTGCGATCCAGATGCAGCGCGCGAGTGCGTCCTCCTCGGCCTCGGGGACCGCCTCGCGCACGGCAGCGCGCGCAGCGTCGTCGGCCCGCGTCGCGAGCACGCTCCCTGCGCCTCCTTCGAGAAGCGCGACGAAGATGCGCACGACCTGCTCGGGCGTCTTCCCCTCGGCGAGAACGGCCTCCGGAGCGCCCTGGCGCAGCTCGCGATGGAGATCGACGCGTGCGAATCCGAGATCACGGTAGGGCAGCTCGGAGAGCCGCTCGAGCGCGTCGTCCGGGCTCGTCGACCCGGTCCGAACACCCTCGAGCAGCTCGCGCAGATCTTCGCGGAGCCCGCCCACAGGGCGATAGTAAGGTAGGTGCGTGGGAGCCAAGGCCGCCTCGGAGCCGTGGGTCGGCCGCCCGCTTCCCCGCCTCGAGGACGAGGCGCTCCTCCGCGGTGCCGGTCGCTTCATCGACGATCTCGATCCGGTCGCGAACGCCCAGCACGCCGCGATCCTCCGGTCGCCGTTCGCACACGCGCGAATCGCCGCGCTCGACGTGGCGGCCGCGCTGGAGCTCCCTGGCGTCGTCGGCGTCTTGACGGGCACCGACGTGGCGGCGATGTCACGGCCGTTCCCGGCCGGGATCGACTCGCCGATCCCGCTGTACGCCGCGGCAGCCGAGACGGTGCGCTACGTCGGCGAGCCGGTCGCCGTCGTCGTCGCACGTGACCGGTACCTCGCCGAGGACGCTCTCGAGCTGATCGAAGTCGAGTACGAGCCACTCGAACCGGTGCTCGATCCCACGGCCGCCGCCGCGACCGGCGCGTGCGTCTCCGATCGCACATTCCACTACGGCGACGTGGACGGGGCGCTCTCCACGGCGCACCTCGTCGTGCGTGAGACGTTTCGCTTCCACCGCTGGAGCTGCACGCCCGTCGAGTGCTACGGCGTCGTCGCGGACTGGAACGACGCCGAGGGGTCGCTGACAACCTGGGCGAACTTCCAGGGGCCGTTCACGCTGCACTCCGTCGCCGCGGCCGCGCTCGGTCTACCCGGCTCGAAGCTGCGTCTGATCACGCCGCCCGACTCGGGTGGCTCGTTCGGGATCAAGTCGGCGGTGTTCGCCTACGTCGTCCTGCTGGGACTTGCCTCTCGCAAGCTCGGCGTGCCCGTGCGCTGGATCGAGGATCGCATGGAGCACCTCGCCGCGAGCTCGGCCTCCAGCGGCCGCGTGACGGGCGTCGAAGCCGGCTTCTCGGAAGCAGGTGAGCTCCTCGGGATCCGCTACGACGTCGTCGAGGACGTAGGCGCATACGTCCGCGCTCCCGAGCCCGCCACGCTCTACCGCATGCACGGGTCGCTTTCGGGCGCCTACCGCGTCCGGAACGTGGCTGCGCGGAACCGCATCGTGCTGACGAACACCGTGCCCAGTGGCTTGAACCGCGGCTTCGGGGGGCCTCAGCTCTACCTCGCGCTCGAACGCACGATGTCCATCGCGGCCAGACGCCTCGGTCTCGATCCGGCCGAGCTCAGACGGCGGAATTTGATCACCGGCGAGGAGTTTCCGTACGAGACACCGTCCGGTGCGCTGTACGACTCCGGCGACTATGCGGGCTGCCTCGACGATGCGCTCGGGCTCGCCCGGTACACCGAGCGCCGGGATCAGGCAGCCGCCGCGCGCATGCAGGGTCGACTCCTGGGCGTCGGCGTCGCATGCGTCATCGAGCCGTCGGTCTCGAACATGGGCTACATCACCCTGGCCGAGCCGACCGAGACGCGCGGGTTGCCGAAGTCGGGCAACGCCGAGGGATGCACGATCACGGTCTCTGCGCTCGGCGGGATCACCGTCCGACTCTCGACGACGCCGCAGGGACAGGGCCACAGGACGGTCGCCGCGCAGATCGTCGCCGATCGCCTCCGCGTCGAGCCAAGAGACGTCGACGTCCTGACCGAGTCGGATACCTCGACCTCGCCCTGGACGATCGCCTCCGGGAACTACTCGTCGCGCTTCTCCGGGGTCGGCGCCGGCGCGATCGCCCTCGCGGCCGAGCGTCTGGCGGACAAGATCGCCCTCATTCGCGAGCATCTCGGCGACGAGGCGGCCTCTCTACGCAGGGTCGCCGGCACCGCACACTGGAACCCCGAGGCGCTCCCTGCCGGCATGGAGCCGGGGCTCGCCGTGACCGCGTACTACGCAGCGCCGAACCTCCATCCGCCGGACGAGGACGATCGAGTCGCATCGTCTGCGGCCCACGGGTTCGTCGTCGATGTCGCCGTCGTCGAGATCGATCCCGACACGGGCGAACTCGCCGTCCTTGATTACGTCACCGTCCATGACGCGGGGCGCCTCCTCAATCCGCTGCTGGCGGAAGGACAAGTGCGCGGCGGCGTGGCGCACGGAGCAGCCGCAGCGCTCTTCGAGCGCATCGTCTACGACGAGGACGGAAACCTGCTCACGTCATCGTTCCTGGACTACCTCTGCCCGACGGCTCCGGATCTCCCGGCGCCTACGCTCGGACACCGCGAGACACCGTCCCCATTCCTGCCGCTTGGCGCGAAGGGGCTCGGCGAAGGAACCACGATGTCGGTCCCCGCCGCGATCGCGAACGCGGTCGCCGACGCGCTCGGCCGCGAAGACGTCGAGCCACCGTTCACGCCCGCGCGGGTGTGGGAGCTTCTGAACCGATGAAGTCGAGGCGGTTCGAGTACTTCCGCCCCGGCACGCTCGAGGAGGTGCTCGTGGTGCTCGCTGAGAGCGGTGACGACGCGAAGGTGCTCGCCGGAGGGCAGAGCCTCGTCCCGGCCATGAACATGCGGCTCGTTCGACCGGCGGTCGTCGTCGACCTCAATCACGTCGACGGGCTCGACACCGTGTCCGACGAGACGGGCTGGCTCTCTGTCCAGGCCCTCGTTCGCCAGTCCGATCGCCGGTTGCGGCAACATCGACTTCTCGCGGAGGCACTCCCCCACGTCGGCCACTTCGTCACGCGCAACCGCGGTACGGTGGTCGGCTCGGTGGCTCACGCCGACCCGGCGTCGGAGCTCTCGCTCTGTCTTGTCTTGCTGGAGGGAGCTGTCATCGCTCGAGCGCCGCGTGGCGAGCGCTTGATCTCCGCAAAGGACTTCTTCGTCGGCCCGTACACGACGGCGCTCGCGGCGGACGAGGTCATCGTCGAGACCCGCTGGCCCCTGCCGGCAGAAGGCGACGGATTCGCATTCGAAGAGCTCGCGCAACGCGCCGGCGACTTCGCGCTGGCCATGGCGGCCGCGCGCGTCCACGGCGATTCGACACGGGTCGTCGTCGGCTCGGTCACGGCGATGCCGACGGTGCTCGACGTCGATCCGGACCGCCCCGGCGCGTCCGCCGCCGCCCAGGTCGAGCCCTGGGAATCGATCCATGCCTCCCCTGCGTATCTGAAGCAGCTCGTGAAGGTCCTCGTCGACCGCGCGGTCGCAAGAGCGCGCCGGGAGGCGGCTGCGTGATCACGGTCGAGCTCACGGTGAACGGCCGCCGATACCGCGAGGATGTCGAGCCGCGTCTCCTCCTGTCGGACTTCCTCCGTCACTGTCTCGGCCTCACGGGGACACACGTCGGCTGCGAGCACGGTGTGTGCGGGGCCTGCACGGTGAAGCTGGACGGCGTGGCCGTGCGCTCGTGCCTGCTCCTGGCCGCCCAGGTCGACGGTGCCGAGCTCGTCACGGTGGAGGGTCTTGCCGGCAGTGGCCCGCTCACACCACTCCAGGAGGCGTTCCGGCGCCACCACGCGCTCCAGTGCGGCTTCTGCACGCCGGGCATCCTCATCGCGGCCGACGACCTGCTCACGCGCGACCGGCCGCCGACGCGCGAGGAGATCGTCGACATGCTCTCCGGCCAGCTCTGCCGCTGCACGGGTTACACGGCGATCGTGGACGCGATCGCGGAGGTCGCCGGAGCGTGAATCTCGCGCTCAGCCTCCTCTACGCTGCCGAGCGAACGCCGGAGGCGGAGGCACTCGTCGGGGAGCGCGAGCGGCTGACGTATGCCGATCTGCGTGAGCGGGCGGCGCGGATCGCCGCGGGCCTCGAAGCACGTGGCGTCGGGCGCGGCGACCGCGTCGCCTGCGTCCTCGCGAACGAGACCGAGCTCGTCGAGCTCTACTGGGGATGTCAATGGCTCGGCGCGACAGTCGTCCCGCTGTCGCACCGGGTCTCCGAGCTCGACCTCGACTACTGCATCCGCGACTCCGGTGCCGCCCTCGTCGTGCGCGATACGGGTGAAGTGCGAGAGCTCGTGAGCGATACAGAGCATCCCGGCGCGCTCGCCCTCGACGAGCGCGAGGCGTCCATACAGCTGTACACCTCCGGAACAACTGGCCGGCCGAAGGGCGTGCCTCGATCGCATCGCGCCGAGCGGGCGGGCGGGATCTCGCATGTGCTCCAGCACGGGCTGTGCCCCGCCCACCGGACGCTCGGTGTCATGCCGCTCTACCACACGATGGGCATCCACTCGCTGCTGGCGGCGGCACTGGTCGGTGGGTGCTACGTCGCACAGCCGGCGTGGAGCTCCGGCGAGGCGCTCGACCTGATCGAGCACGAGCGGATCGACACCCTCTACCTTGCTCCGACGCTCTACTACGACCTCGTGCACGACCCGGGGCTGCGCGACTCCGCCACCTCCGGCATTCGTGCCGTCGCTTACGCGGGCGCGCCGATGACTGGATCCCTCGTCGAGGCGGTTTCCGCGGCGCTCGAGCCCGAGATCTTCGTGAACCACTATGGGTCGACCGAGATCTACACGTTCTCCGTGCACCGCGACCAGCGCGCGAAACCGGGTTGCGCGGGACGCCCCGCGCTCAACGCACGCTTGCGCCTCGACCCTGACGGCGAAGGCGAGATCCTGTGCCACATGTCTTCTGACGAGGCATTCGCCGGGTACTGGAACCGGCCCGACGCGGATGCGAAGGCCATTCGGGAGGGCTGGTACCACACGGGCGACGTGGGCCGAATCGACCCGGAAGGCGACCTGTGGGTCGTCGGGCGCGTCGACGACATGATCGTCTCGGGCGGCGAGAACATCCACCCGGTCGAGATCGAAGACGTGCTCGTCCGCGCGCCTGGCGTCCTCGAGGTCGCCGTCGTCGCCGCGCCCGACGATCGCCTGGGGCAGCGGGTCGTTGCCTGCGTCGTCACGGACGAGGGAATCACGGCGGACGACCTCGACGCGTACTGCCTCGGCTCGGAGACCCTCGCCCGCTTCAAACGGCCGCGCGAGTATCGGTTCGTCTCACAGCTCCCGAAGAGCCCGTCTGGGAAGATCTTGCGGCGGATGCTGAGAGACGAGACGTGAGCGAGCACGACGGCTTTCGGGTCGAGCGCGATGCCGACCGCGGCGTCGCCACGGTCACGCTGGACGTGCCCGGCAAGTTCAACCGTGTGTCCATGCCTGCTCGGGATCAGCTCAGGGCGGTGTTCGAGGAGCTCGACCGCGACGACACGGTCCGGTTCGTCGTGCTCGCGGGCGCGGGTGGCGCATTCACCGCGGGCGGCGACATCCCGGGGTTCCTCGAGCGCTCGCCGTGGGACGTCTCGCGACTCGCCGACAACGTCGCCGCTCCCGAGCGTTGCTCCAAGCCCGTGATCGCAGCGCTTCGGGGCTACTGCTTCGGCGTCGGGCTCGAGCTCGCGCTCGCCTGCGACTTCCGCCTCGCCGCCGAAGATCTGCAGCTCGGCTTCCCGGAGGTCACCATCGGAATGATCCCCGGCTCCGGCGGGACGCAACGTCTTGCACGACTCGTCGGCCTCGGGCGTGCGAAGGACATCGTCATGCGCGGCCGGCGAGTCGGGGCCGAGGAAGCCCTCGCGCTCGGCCTCGTCACCGAGGTCGCCCCGGATGACGGACTCGACGACGCTGTCGATCACCTGCTCGACGGCCTTGCAAAGTTCTCGCCGCTCGCGCTCGCGATGGCGAAGCGCGTCTTGAACCAGGCCTACGAGGGCCCGCTCGCACAGGGACTCCAGCTCGAGGGCCTCGCGTACGGGCTGCTTCGGCAGACGCACGACTTCCGCGAGGGAGTCGAAGCGTTCACGGAAAAGCGGGAGCCCGAGTTCCGCGGCGAGTAGCTCAGCCGCGTTCCCAGGCGAGGCCCGCCGCGAGCACGACCTCGTCGCGCGGTGCGATCAGCTGCATGTTCCCGATCGCGAGCCCCGCCCAGCCGATGAGGTTCACCCAGCGGAGGAACGAAGTCAGCGGGAGCCGCACCTCGAGCTCGTCTGCGTCCTCCGGCGGAAGCTCGACCGCGTAGCACGGGCTCACGTACAGATCGACGTCGGGCTCGTAGCGCCGCCATTCACGGACCGCGCCGTACGCAGCCTCGATCTCGTCCGGCGTGGCCGCGAGCGCGGCCTCGAGCTTCTCGCGCATGAGCTCGCCGTACTCCTCGGCCCGGGACGGGAAGGTCGAGGCATGCGACCGGAGCGCCTCGTGCTGGAACTGCGGCCACGTGCTCGCACTCGGCTCCGGGACGCGGGCCTCGACGACGCGAGCCCCCAGGCGCTCGAGGTCGGCGGCCCACACCTCGGCGGCGTCGCTCGTTTCCGTCTCGCGGCCGTCGCCGATCCCAGGTGGCTGTCGCAGGATCCCGACCGCGAGACCGTCGAGTCGCGGCGCCGGAACAGGGCGCTCCGCGAGCACCGACCACATGAGCGCGACGTCCTCGACACTGCGAGCCATCGGCCCCACGGTGTCGAGGAGCGGAACGAGAGGGAAGACCCCGTCCATGGGGATGAGCCCCCACTGCGACTTCAGCCCGACGACCTCGCACGCGGCCGAGGGGAGCCGGATCGAGCAGCCCGTGTCGGTGCCGAGCGCGAGCTCGCAGAGCCCCGCGGCGAGCGCGGCGGCGGAACCACTCGAGGAGCCGCCCGTCGTGCGCCCCTCGTGCGTCGGGTTGCCGCACGTCCCGTACCACTGGCTCTGCCCGAGGACGCTCCACGCGAACTCCGGTAGATGGGTCTTGCCGACGACGACGGCGCCGGCGTCGACGAGCCGCCGTACGGCGACGGCGTCGACCTCCGGGACGTGGTCGGCGTACAGGCCCGAGCCGTAGGTCGTTCGGATCCCCGCCGTGTCGAGCAGGTCCTTGACCGCGAGGGTGCGCCCGGAGAGCGGGCCGGGACGTGGCTCCACGGGATCGGGCTCCACCCGCGTGATGAACGCGTTCCAGGGATCGCTCGTCACGAGGGAACGACCGCGACGGCGTCGACCTCGATCCGCGCTCCGGGGATCGCGAGGCCGCTCACCTCGACGAGGGTCGAGGCGGGACGCGCGAGTCCGAACACGCGCTGCCGTATCGGGTTGATCCGCGGCCGGTCCTCGACGTCGGTCAGAAACACGCTGACCTTGACGACATCGGGGAACGCGCAACCCGCCGCTGCAAGGATGCGGCCGAGCTCGTCGAAGACGAACTCCGCTTGCGCCACCGTGTCCTCGCCGCCGACGAGATCGCCCGCAGCGTCGACCGGAAGCACTCCGGCGACGAAGAGGCAACCGCCCGCCTGCACGGCATCCGCGGAGTGCGCGAGCTCCGGGCGACCGGAGACGCTGATCTGCCTGCGACCGCTCATCGCGGGACGAGTGCGACCGCCTCGACCTCGACCTTGGCGCCCGCTACTGCGAGCCGCGGCACCTCCACGAGCGTGCTCGCAGGCCGGGTCGCTCCGAAGACCTCTTGACGCACGGGGTTGATCAGTGGCCGGTCATCCACATCCGTGAGGAAGATGGTGACCTTGACGACGTCCTCGAAGCCACATCCGGCAGTGGCCAGGACGGCGCGCATGCTCTCGAAGACCTGCCGCGTCTGAGCGACCACGTCGTCTCCGCCGACGAGCCGGCCCTCGCCGTCCACGGCGACGATCCCGGAGACGAACAGGAGGTCGCCGGCGCGCACGGCGTCCGTGAAGTGCGAGATCGGCTCGGCGAGCCCGTCCACGCGATACTCCTCGCGGGTCACGTCAACCCGCCCGGAGCTCGCTGAGCTTGACTCGGGGACTGATCCGTTCCGGGTCGACCGGCAACTCGATCAGCGCCGGCTTGCCCGACGCGAGGGCGCCCTCGAAGGCGGTCTCGAAGTCCTCCGTCCGCTCGACCCGCACGCCATGCCCCCCGTAGGCACGTGCGAGCGCAGGGAAGTCCGGGTTCTCGAGGCCGGTGCCGATCACGCGGCCCGGGAACTGACGCTCCTGATGCATCCGGATCGTCGCGTACATGCCGTTGTTGACGAGCAGCACGACGATCGGGGCCTCGTACTGCACCGCGGTCGCGAACTCGGGCGAGCTCATCACGAAGTCGCCGTCTCCGGTGAAGCAGAGCGCGATGCGGTCCGGGTGCACGAGCTTCGCCGCGATCGCAGCCGCGACGCCGTAGCCCATGGAACCACTGCGCGGGCACGCCTGGGTGCCGAACTGCGTGAACTCCGCGAAGCGATGGGCCCACACGGTGAAGTTGCCGGCGCCGCACGTCTGGATCGTGTCAGCCGGGAGCCGGCGGCGTAGGAACGCCATGATCTCGCCCAGGTCGACCGGGCCTTCCATCGGCTCGTGCACGAGATTCTCCTCGTAGTCCTCGCGCGCGGCTCGCGTCCATTCGCCCCAGCGGGGAGCGAGTTCCCCGAGTCCAGTCAACGCCGCTGCGAATGCGGGGAGCGACGAGGCGATCGCCAGATCGGGCGTATAGACGAATCCGAGCTCGTCCGGATCGGGATGGACCCGGATCAGCGCCTGGCGAGGCCTCGGCGCCTCGAGCAGCGTGTAGCGGCGGGTCGGCACCTCGCCGAGGCGACCGCCGATCGCGAGGACGACATCGGCGTCTCGCAGGCGCGTTGCCAGGCGCTCGTCCATCGCGACCCCGAGCACGCCCGCATAGGACGGCGAGTGGTTGTCCACGAAATCCTGACAGCGAAACGCACAGGCAACCGGCAGCTCGTTCGCCTCGCAGAAGGTCAGCACGTCCCGACCGGTCGCGTCCGTCCACCCGCCTTCCCCGACGACGACGAGCGGCCGCTCTGCGGCCGCGAGCAAGGCATGCAGGCGAGCGAGATCGTCGGCCTGTGGCGCCGAGTGCTCCAGCAGGACCGGCGCCGCATCGGGCGCATTCGTCGTCTCCATGAGCACGTCCTCGGGGAGCGACAGCACGACCGGCCCAGGCCGTCCCGAGAGCGCCAGGGAGAAGGCGCGCGCCAGGTGCTCGGGAATCCGGTCGGCGGCGTCGACCTCCCACGCCGCCTTTGCGATGCCTCCAAAGACCTGCGCGTAGTCGAGCTCCTGCCACGCCTCTCGCCCACGGAACGCCCTCGGTACCTGGCCCACGAGGAGAAGCATGGGAGTCGAGTCCTGCTTCGCCGTGTGGACGCCGACCGCCGCCTGAGTGGCCCCCGGTCCCCGAGTGACCAGGCAGATACCGGGACGCCCGGTCAGCTTGCCGTACGCCTCTGCGGCGTTCGCAGCGCCCTGTTCGTGCCGGCAGGAGACGAGACGGATCGGCGAGTCGTAGAGCGCGTCGAGCACGGACAGAAAGCTCTCCCCCGGGAGGCAGAAAGCCAGATCGGCGCCGTTCAGCTCGAGCTGGTCGACCAGGATCTGGCCGCCGGTACGCGTCACGGCTCGAGAGGCTCCTCGAGAAAGACGGTCGCGCGCTGAAGCTTCGGCTTGTCCTCGTCGGCCGGATCGAGGTACCGGATCGTGCGCTTGCCGGCCCATTCGGCGGGCAGGAGGAGGACGCGTACGAACGCCGTGTCCTCGGTCGCCGACGCGGTCGCGAGCACCGCATCGTCGGCGCCCTCGAGCCAGGAGTCTCCTGTGCGATAGGTATGCGTCTCGCCGTCGCGGTCGATCGTCAGCTCGCCGTGCAGGATCCTGCGGATCCCCGGGCCCGGGTGGACGTGCCGATAGGCGATTCCGCCGGGAGGGAAGTCCACACGATCGCAACGGAGCAGCCAGTCACCGGGCCCCGGGTCTCCGGCCAGCTCCCAGACGAGCGCAGGCCCGTCTACCCACGCCTGCCCGAACCGCGCTTCGTTCCGCTCCAGGTCGTAGACGACGCGGTTCCCGGCCTCGGTCTCGACTCCGTGCGGATGCTCCGAGAGGACGAGGCTCAATGGAAGTACTGGCCGCCGTCGATGACCATCGTCTGACCAGTGATGAAGTCGGCCCCGGGAGTGCAGAGGAACACCACCGCCCCGACCACGTCTTCCGGGACCTGGTCGCGTTTGATCGTCCTCGCAGACACGGACACATCGCGGAGGGCCTCGATCACATCCGGGTGGGACTTCACACCATCCGACATCGTGAACCCTGGAGCGACGCAGTTCACGTGAATCGCGTCGCTACCGAGCTCCCTCGCGAGCGCCCGCGTCAGCGTGACGATCGCGCCCTTGCTCGTGACGTAGTGCAGGAGGAACGGCACACCCCGGAAGGGCGTCCCGGAGGAGATGTTCACGATCTTCCCCCCGCCGCGCTCGCGCATGACCGGCACCACCGCCCGGCACGTGAGGAACATCGAGGCGACGTTGATCTCCATCACCTGGTTCCACTCCGCGAGCGGGATCTCGGTGAACGGGCGCATGGCGAGCGAGGCGTACAGGCCCGCGTTGTTGACCAGGATGTCGATAGCGCCGCAGCGCTCGACGGTCTCAGATGTCATCCGCGCGACGTCGTCCTCCTTCGAGACGTCGACGGTCAGCCCGACGCCGTCCGCGTAGGCGGAGGCCGCCTTCTCGGCACCCTGGAGATCGGCCACGACGATGCGGGCGCCCGCGATGGAGAGACCGTCGGCGATCGCCTTGCCGATGCCCTGCGCACCCCCGGTGACGATCGCGACCTTGCCTTCGAGCGCTCCCATCACTGCAGAGGCGAGAACGGCGTCGGCACGAGGATGCGGTTCTGCTGGGTGTGCATCAGCGGCTGCACCTTGGCGAGAAACGTCTTCCAGCGCTCGTCCGCCTGCAGGCGGGCGCGCTTCTCCTCGCGCTCCGCGTACGAGTCGTACCGCCAGAGCGTCGTGTACGTCGAGAGCGCGCCGACGTCGGTCGTGAAGGCGCCGACCAGGCCACCCAGGATCTCGTTCTGCAGCGGGATGCCCTCGGTCTCGTACAGCTTCACGAGCTCCGGGAGCTTCCCGGTGTAGACGTGGTACTCGCGCTGCTCGACGATCATGACGACGACGAACGATAATCGAGTGCATGGAGCCGCAGTTCGTACGACTCGATGCGATCCGCGCCTTCGAGCTCGCCGCTGGGGTGAGCGGGCAGCCGCTCTTCGGAGACGCCGCGATGCTGAACCTCATCCGCTTCGAGCCGGGGGCGACCGTGCCACTCCACAGCCACCCCCACGAGCAGCTCGGGATCGTGCTCGAAGGCATGCAGGCGCTCGTCGTCGACGGCGTGCCGTACGAGCTCGGCCCGCTCGAGGCGTACGTCCTGCCGGGCGGCATCGAGCACTCCGCGTACTGCGGGCCGGACGGAGCGCTCGTGCTGGACGTCTTCACGCCGGTGCGCGAGGACTACCACGCGCGCTGGCACGAAGAGGAGCCCTAGCGCGTGAGCCGCAAGGTCCGGTGGCTGCTCGTCGTCGGGCTCTTGATCGGCGCTCTTGCGGCCGGTCTCGTGGTGATGCGGGCCACGGACGAGGAAGGAGGAGGCCCGTCCGAGATCGCTCAGAGTGACGTGTTTTCCACCGACAAGGGCGACCCGGTTGATGTCGCCTACGGACCCGACGAGCAAGGGCGCGGATGCATGAACGTCGGCGGCTTCTTCTACGCCTCGAACATCAGCTGCTTCGACCTCGAGGCCGTGGACGACACCGGCTCGTACGTCGTCGCCATCCCAGAGTCGAAGGCGAAGCCGTCGCTCGTCGTCGGCGTGCTGCCCGCCGGTGCGAACGCCGCCACCGTGAGTGTCCAGTCGGCGATGGTGCCCGCCGAGACGCGCGGCCGCTGGTTCCTCGCGTCACTGCCGCCTGGCGTCCTCGGCCCCGACAACGACGCGTCGGTCGATGTCGCCTTCAGCGGCCAGTGAGACAGCACTAGTGAGACAGCCCTGCGCGCACGCGGTCGGGCAGCGGCGCGGGACGACCTTCCTTGTCGACATGGACGACGGTGTGGCGGCCGACGATGCATGCCTCGCCGCTCTTCGAGATCGTCCACGCGTAGGTGATCGAGGTGCGGCCGAGGCGCTCGACCTCGATCCGCACGTCGATCTCGTCGTCGAACGTCAGGACCTTCAGAAACTCGGCTTCGACGTGCCTGCGGGGGAAGTCTCCCCACTCGTCCAGAGATACCGCGCCGCGCATGAGAGCGGTCTCGGCGAGCTCGGCCCAGCGGAACGCGTTCGAGAAGTGGATCCGCCCGCCCGCATCGGTATCGATCCAGGCCACGCGGAGGCGTTCGACGTGCTCGACGCTCACGGCATCACGATGACACGCCCGGGGACGCCCC
>CAVQVA010000014.1:0-53871 GCA_963716975.1 uncultured Actinomycetes bacterium
CGAGTTCGAATCTCGGCGCCCCGACTGGGTTTACGGCGATCGAGGCGAGGCTTGGACAAGCGTTGGGCAAGTCTCGCCAGCCGAGGTCGAGAGCCAGACTATGGATCCGCAGTCGAAGTTCGTATACGAGACGAGCGAGGGTCGGAGGATCCCGGGCACGCTCGACTCTTTCCGCCGCTTGGCGGAGGCGCTTCTCTTTGCAGCGGTCGATATGCGGCAAGCCGCTGCGGCGTGCGACATGCTCGAACTGGAGACGAGCGACCCGCACCGCGCCCGCGCGCTGGAGACGGCGATCGCCGTGTGTTACGCGCGCGCCTTCACCGAGAGCACGGTTAGACAACTACCGGCTAAGGCGTTCGCTCCGAAGAAGGGGACTCCCGAGCGAGAACTTCACAACGTCCTCATGAACTTGCGACAGAAGGTCTATGCCCACACCGACCTTGAGAGCGGTCGCTCGCTCGCGAAGCTCGTCATTGAGGTCGAGGGTGATGTTGCTCACGTTGAACACGTCGAGACCTGGCACCCTCTCGACCGCGATCTCCTCGATCCAATCCGCGAGCTGTGCACCGCCCAGGAGGACAGGCTTCGGCTGGAGGCCACCAGGATCGTAAGGGCACTTGCCCGTGGGGAAGACGCCGCGCCGCGAGTCGCCACTTGATGAGGAGTCACTCGCGGTTCGACTAGGGTCGATCTCCACGCACGCCGTCCTCTGGACGCTGAAGCGCGACTGACGCACCCTCAGTCGTTCGGGTCGGGCTTCAGTGGTTGCCCCGATGCAGTGCGCGGCTGCCTGCGTCAGGCTGATAGGCAGAGAGGTGAGGCATGCGCCGGTTTGCGTCCCTCCTTGCTGGGTTGGCTTTTGTCGCAGGTGTCGCTGTCACGGTGTCTGGTGGCGCGACTCAGGTCCAGGCTCGCTGGGTGATCCGTGACCTTGGGACGCTTGGTGACCGACCAGTGGTGTCGGGGAACTGGGCACGTATGGCACCTCGGTCGCTGGAGCGATCAACGACCGTGGCCAGATCGTGGGCTGGGCCGAGACCGACCGGAAGGACAAGAACGGCTGGGTCGTGCGGGCCGCATTCCTGTGGCAGGACGGGAAGATGCGGGCGCTACCGATGCAATCCGCCGTGGATATCAACCAGCGCGGCCAGGTAGTGGGATCCATTCGGCTGCGGAATGGCAAGGTCGCCGCGCTCTGGGAAAACGGGAGAGTGCGCAGTCTCGGGACGCTTGGAGGAAGGTATGGCGAGGCTGTCTCGATCAACGAGCGGGGCCAGGTCACCGGAAATGACATCGTTGGAAGGGACGCCGAGGGCTCTCACATCTTCCACAGCTTCATCTGGCAGAACGGGGAGATGATCGACCTCGGAGCGCTCACGCCTTACTCCGTGCTGCTGAAGCAAGCGCACTCGTACACGAAGGTGGACGCGATCAACAATCGCGGGCAGATCGTCGGCGTGAGCGACATCGTCCTCGGCGGCATCGAACAGACGCACGGAGTCGTGTGGGCGAACGGAAAGATGACAGACCTCGGGTCGCGCCTTCGCACCTGGGATCCAGCGACGATCAATGATCAGGGTCAGATTCCCGGTTTCGTTGATCGGCCACAGGCAGCGGTCTGGGAGCATGGGGCGGTACGACTTCTCCCCAACGGGCCCGGAGTCAAGGGCGTGCGGGCCGTCAACATCAACGAGGCGGGCACGGCGGTCGGCGTCTGCACCGTCTCGCCCACGAGGCGGCCACATCCCTGCCTCTGGCGAGACGGGAAGGTTCAAGACCTCGGGGTTGCGTTCGGTGATCGCGGGCAAGCGCTTGCCATTGACGAGCGGGGCCAGGTCATCGGCATCACCCGAGACGGAGCGCGCGGGCAGTTCCATGGATTCGTCTGGGAGAACGGAGAGATGACCGACCTCGGCACTCTGCCCGGCGGCAAACAGAGTCAGGCGCTCGCCATCAACAACCGGGGTCAGATCATCGGCTGGAGCGCCGCGAAGAACGGTTCTCGGCACGCCGTCCTCTGGACGCTGCGGCGCGGCTGACGCACCCTCGGTAGTTCCGGGTAAAAGGGTCAGCGGCGGCCCTGATGTGATGCTTTCTGCGCATTGTTATGCGTCGCAGAAGGTCGGTAAGGGGTACCCATCCATCGTGAAACGCAGTGTGCGATTTCACAGCCCGCCAGGTTTCCGCGAAAAACACTCGCTGAACCGCAATGGTTTGGGCCTCGTTCAGGGCTCTCGCTCCGGGAACGCGATCAACTAGCCACCGAGCAGCGGCTCCATGACGCTCAAGGCTCGTCGGTAGTTCCCCCGATGAAACCGTTCGCACGCGCGCGTACCGTTGAACCCGAGAGAGGATCTCCTCTCCCCAAGTAAGTGTTGTACTCAAGCCGGAAGCCCACCCCTAACGACGACGGCTTTGGGGGGTGGGTTTCCGGCTCAATGGGACGGAGGTCAAGCTGTCCTCGCCCTTCTCCACAGTTCGCTACCCCGACGGAGCGTGGGAGCTCACTCTGAGGGAAAAGGTTCCGCACGTTGGAGACATGCTGTGGCGGAGCGGCGGCAAGTGGATCGTCTCGATTGTCGTCGAGGATGCGAGCGGGCACGTGATCGTGACCTGGCGGCGTGCTCTGCGGCCCCGTGACTAATCCGCCTGGGCCTCGCGCCTCGCCAGACTCACAGTGATCTCCGCGAAGTGCTGCAGTCTCGGCGAGCTCTCCGTCAGGTAGCGCTCCAGCCAGCGCATCGCAGCCTTTTCGTACTTCAGTGAGCCACGCTCCGCGTACAGCTGGACGAGTTCGAGCGCGTCCTCGAGCGGCAGGTTCGGCAGCTCTCGAGCCGCGTCCTCAGCTGCCCACAGCGCTCGGCGTTCGATTGCTTGGCGGAAGCGCACTTGGGCGTTCGGCTGCGCGGTCACGAACGTATGTTCCCACGGTATCTCTACTCGATGGGAAAATGGAAACGGAATGCAGACCGAGTGGACCGCGGAGGAGCACGAAGCAGGGCTCGCGCTGCTCATCGACCCAGCTCACCGACAACGGCTCAAGGCGCTTCTCAAGGTGAAGGGCTCGGGACGCGCAAAGGCGCTCTCCTGGACGCTCGCTACGCACACCCCATGGAGTTCGAGCAGATCGAGACGTGGCTCAGGAGCCGCGGAGCTCCGTCCGTTTGCTACGTGGTCTCAAGCGCGCCGTACCTCGACCGCGAGGTGATGCTCTTGGATGAGGCGTTCTCGGGCATTGATCAGGAGATGGGCGGCATGGGCCACGGCGTCTTGGTCTCGTGCATCCCTGGAAAGCTCGGCTCATACCACGATCACGAGTACCTGAATCGCCAGTACGTGCTGCTCCGTCCGTGAACCGCTGGCCGGTCTCCAACTGAGTTCAACCCGGCCCACCTCGAGCTCGCGCTCCTCGATCCGCAGGTGGCCGGCGAGCTCGGGATCGTTCGCCTTGTACCTCGGCGATGAAGCGCTCCGCGTCCACGCGGCTCGACGGGTAGCCGGAGTCGAGTCGCAGTCCGTAGCGCCACATTGACCGATCTGGGCTGTGGTCCGGTCCTCCCCTCGGCCTCGAGGCTACGTCAGTGCGTCACCCGGCGCCGCGACGAGTGGCGGGCTAGCGTTCGGGGATCTCTCCGACGCCGCTGCGGAACTTGGCTGCCTCCTCGTCCAAGAGCAGCCCCTCCACGTACGTAAACGGCTCAGCCGCGTCGAGCGATCCCGGCGCCGACTGCGTGGCCCGGAAGAACTCGAGCAGCCCCCGCGCCTGCTCGTCGTTCATGTCTGCAGACAAGAGTGTCGCGAGTGGCCGGTCCCAGTCGAGCCGCGCTGGCTCCGTCTCGGCGGTAGGACGCGGCTGCGCAGCCGCATCCCCGATCGGGAAGCCCTCCGCATCGAGCTGCTCGATGGGCACGTTGATCACCTCGATCTGGTTTCTCACTGTGTCCGACCAGTAGACGAGCGCCGAGGGAACGATCGGCGTGGGAAACGACCAGAGCAGGAACCACCCGGTCGTGACATTGGGAACGATCAGGTTGCGAGCGAGGAACCTTGTCTGCCCCAGCCCGGGCAGTGAGCGTATGGTGAAGAACCCTGCGTCGGCGCCCGTTGTGTCGCGGAACGACACCCCCAAGGCGATCGTGTTCGGAAACGGATTGGTGGCGGTGAGCTCGGTCCAAGTGAGGGAACCGTCCGCCGCGGCCATCACCGTCCAGGACGCCCCGACGTAGGTGCGGGTCCCGAACCAGGCCACGACCTGATCTTAGCTCGCGCCCCAGGCTGGCAGTCGCATGGTCCTGGACCGGGCCGGGCAGGTGCGAGGGTAAGCGGATTCGAGCGTTCGATCCCCGCGTCCTGGGCCGACTCCCAGAGTGCCCAATCCGTGCCAAACGTCCGAGAACGGTTCCGCTCAGGCAAGGGGGACGGTGTCGGAGAATGGCTCAACGGAGCCACTTGGTCCAGGTCGCGACACAGCCCGCCACCCCTCTGAGCGGACTAGAGGTCCCGAGTTCGTTCGGCGCCCCGACTGGAATACTGCTGGTCGAGTTTCGTCGCGGGAGACACGCTGGCTACGCACGACCCCGCGAGCAGGCCCGAACCCCGAGCGCGATCAGCGCAGCGAGCAGTAGGAGAGCACCGTGCGATCTCGGCGCGAAGGCGATCAGCGCACGGGCACGGTGTCGGACGCCCGCGCCTTCCTCTTGACCTTGAGCGTCATCTTGAACACGCCGCCCTTTACGTCCACTGCCCTTACCGTCCAGGTGCCGAACGTCTGCATGGTGCCCTTGAGCTTGTACGGCCGCCTGGACACATACAGACAGCTCTCGACGAAGCTAGCGCCCGCTCTGGCTGGCACGCACAGCCCGTACGGCTGCCCTCTCGCCGAAGGCGGAGACCAGCCGACCGCAGTCAGCGTGTCTCCGATCCTCACGCTCGTCGCCTCCTTGCGAGGCGGCTTTTGCAGGATCAGCCCCCACGGCAACTGCCTACCGCCGTCGCTTGCCTCGGATGTGCTGGTCAGGGCAGCGATCGTCTGAGTGGCGATCAGTACAGGCGTCGGCGCTTGGGGAGGATCAGACCCGCGAGGGATGAACAGCGCGAGCGCAAGCCCGCCGAGACCTGCGGCGAGCAGGGTGAGCGCCATGGCTGCGATCCCGCGGGACACACCCTGATGGTAGGCCGACTAAGCCGAAGGAGATCGCCATGAGAAGCTCGTCGTAACCGGTATCGTCGCCGCACTCGTCCTGGCAGGAACAGCCGGTGGCTACTCACTCGACGCCGAGTGCCGATTATCTATCGGGGCGACTCCGCGACGTTCGCGCCGGGTGGGCAGCACCCGGCGGGTGGTGGCGTCATTTACTTCGGCGCGGACGAACGCTGGTAGTCAGGCGGACGCCGTCACGTCGTGTGCGCCCATGGGCGACCAGACGCCAAATCAGCATGCTCTTCGGCTGTAGGTGTTTGCAGAAAGCTCCGAAGCCGATGAGTTGAGGCGATGACATCGGTGATCGGTCGGGTAGTGAGCACACGGGCTCTCTAGACTTTTCGGAGTGTCCCACGTCCGGGCGACGCGATTCGTCTTCGTCGTCCCGACGACCAGGCTCGCGGAGAGCGTCGAGCTCTACCGCGAGGGGATCGGCCTGGAGCTTCTCGAGGAGTGGAGTGACATGGCGCGGCCCGCGTAGCCGCGCCGACTAAAGTGGCGGAACCTAGAGCCACGTCACTGACGAAAAGGAGGCGACGGATGGCAGGCCAGGGAAAGGGCGTAGGTCTGACTCTTGGCGGTGGGATCGTGATCGCGGGCATCCTGATCGCGATCTTCTGGAGTCTCGTGATCGGGATCATCGTGGCCCTCGTTGGGTTGGTGGCCTTCGGAGGGTTCGCTCGAGGGCGCTGGTACTAGCCTCTGACCAACGCCCCGAGTCGCTTGTAACCGTCCTACTGGCCCGCTAGGTTCGAGGCTTCGATCGCCGAGTTACTCCTCGTTCTCGGTGATGCGGTGGAACACAAAGGTGCGGGGCCGGTGTCCCTCTGACGGCCCCCGGCCCCGCACCGTTGGGTTTTCTATCGATCCGGGTCCTGGCCGTGCAGTCAGGCAAGACAACGTAAGTAACGGTCGGCGGCGCCCCTCTGCAACCGCCTAACCACGTCCTGACATCACCCCCAGAGCGTCTTTACACGACGTTCCTACGTTGAGTAGGTGCCTGCAAGAGATCGGGTATCGGTCAGGTGCGAGTCGTGTGGCGAGCGACTCGATCCCGCGGCTCGCTTCGCCGTGCTCGCTGTGAAGCAAGTCCGGCTCCCGAACTCGGTCGTGCGCGTCGATGGACCGCAGGTCTACTTCCACGCCTCCTGCTATCCCGGTGAGCCGGACTATCGCCGTGCGGGAAAGGGTCGTATCTAGGGTTCGAGCTCCACACCGCCAAAGGCTTTGCGCTTCGGTCGCTCTCGCTGCTCGCGCTGGGGCTGTGCGGTTCCTCAGTCACGGTGCCCCGAGGGTGAACCAGGCGGATCTTCGGGAAGAAGACCGACCCGCCTGAGGTCGCGACGTAGGGCCGCGGCATCGCTGAACTGGATCGCGCGGAACCCGAGAGCCCTCGCCGCGTCGATGTTCGCCGACGAGTCGTCGATGAAGAGCGCCTCCGCAGGTTCGATGCCGAACTGCTCTGCGAGGTGCTCGAAGATCCGCCGGTCGGGCTTGTTCACTCCGACTTCGCCCGAGATGACGATCCCCTCGAACCATTCCAGGAAGTCGAACCGCTCTCGCGCAACCGGGAACATCTCCGCCGACCAGTTGCTGAGCGCGAGCAGTCGAACTCCTGTGGCACGCAAGTCCGCGAGCACGTCCACCGTTCCCGGGATCTCGCCGGCCAGCATCTCGGGCCATCGCCGGTGGAACGCCTCGATGAGCTCGCGCCGCTCGGGATACTCCGCGACGAGGAGCTCGACGGCTTCGCCCCATGGTCGCCCCGCATCCTGGTGCGCGTTCCACTCCGCCGTGGTCACCTCGGCCAGGAACCACTCCATCTCCTCAGGGTCATCGAACAGCTGCCGGTACAGGTAGCGCGGATCCCATTCGATGAGGACGCCCCCGAGATCGAAGACCACGGTGATCGGCGGCACATCTGACACCCCGCAAAGCTAGCGGTGTGGAGCAGCGTCGACGGGCTCACTCCTCGCGACGGCGTAGAGCTACGAAGCGCTCGTATCGAGCTTCTGCTGCAAGCTGACCTTGGCGGTTTCCAGTAATGACTCGGCCCGGTGGAGGTGCAGCCTGGTCGTCGCGAGTGCGGGGCTGCCGTAGCGCGCATTCACGGCGAGTGCGTGCTCGATCTCGGCACATGCCGCCTCGGCGTCTTCCAGGACCACGTCGAGCAGACCCGGGGCGAACCGAGCTGCGCGAGAGAGGCTCCACAACTGCGAAGAGGCATGATGAACCGGACAGGCAGCTTCTCCCCTGGGAGACGCCAATCGCTCCCACCGCCTGGTTGAGCGGTCGGGCGATGTCCGCTCGCCACGAGGAGAAATGCGCCACCCAGGCACGACCTTCGGTCGAGATGGCGGCTCGGCGCCCTCGTGGCGAAGAACGTGGCGACGCCGAGCCCGATCAGCAAGACGAGGACGAATATCCCGATTCCCTTCAAGCGCGCGAAGCGTATACATCGGCTTTCTGGTCGCAGCACCTCGCTGATCCCAGGGTTGAACGTTCCTTGGCTTGGGAGCCGATACGCGTGCTCAATCGCCTTCACGGGACGATTGAGCGAGATAGGCGCGAGAGTCCTTGCTGCGGGCAGGCCTCGATCGCGCCTATCTCGACTCCCTGGCGTGGGGCGCTCATGTTCCCCAGGCACCGTCTACCGTAGGCACCGGCGCGTCTCGAGTGAAGGGTCGCTATCCACTTCGTGGCCAAGCGTTTGCCATCTCGGTGAGGTTCCAGTCGTGGACGTGACATCAGTCGCGGCGCGCAAGCACGCCCTGCGGCTCGGGTCGCGGTCGGGTCACTCTTGACACGCTGCGTGCCGATAACCACACCGTGAGCTCACGAATCTCACTGACGATCGGCCTCTCGATCGCCGCGCTCATGTTCGGCGGGTGGCGCATGCTGGTGCCCGGAGCGGACGAGGCGACTCAGGCCGCAAGCGATAGCGCGGACACGATGATCAGCGCCGTAACCCAGGCGTTCTTCTCGAGCGCCGAAGCGTCGCTCGAAGCGCAGCGGTCCGCCACCGGCACCTACGCCGGCACGCCGCTCGAGCCACCGATCGTTCTCGTCCGTGCAGACGAGAGCGGCTACTGCATCGAGGTCGACCGGGCTCCATTGCTACAGCACGTGGACGGGCCGGGCGGGACCCCCGCGGCCGGCCACTGCACCTGACCCTCTGACTACTCGCGGGGCTCTCTGATCGCACACGCCCGCCGGTAGGCGTCCTCTATTGCCTTGCAGAGGGCGACGAGCTCGGCGAGCTCCTCGGGCGGCCAGGTCTCGTCCACGAGTGTCCAGAACGTCTCGTTGACGGTCGGCGGCGCCATGGTGGCACCGGACCGGCGGCGTACGGTGTCCATCCCTTCTCCTCCGTTTCCCCGCCGCAAGCCTAAACCGTTCGCCGCGTGTCTCCAAATGTGAGCGCACCCCGTGTTACGGAGTCATCAACTCCGCCCGGCCTGCCGATAAGCGGGTGGTGACCGTCCGGACGTCGATAACGCTGGTGGTGATCGTCGCGCTCGCCTTCGGAGCGTGGCGGATGCTTGCGCCGCAGGCACAGAAGGCATCGAACGCGGCAGGGGAGAGCGCCGATGCGGTCGTGGACACCGTGACTGGCGCGTACTTCACGGGCGCGGAAGCGTCGCTCCAGGCGCAGAGGTCGGCGACCGGCTCGTACGCCGGCACACCCCTGCAGCCACCGATGACGCTCGTCCGCGCCGACGAGAGCTCCTACTGCATCCAGCTCGATCGGCCGTCGACCCAGATGCACGTCGACGGTCCGGGCGGAGCTCCGGCCGCCGGCCCCTGCGTCTGATCCGATACGGGTCGATCGAACCGCGGTCCACCGGATCGACGAATATCCAGGCATGCGCCGTCGCGCTCTCGTAACCCTCTGCGTCGCCGTGACCTACACGGCGTGCGGTCTGTGGCTCGACCGGGGCGTGGGCCAGGCCGGCCAGCTCCTCCTCGGTCTCCTCACCGCCGGCGTGCTGACGGCGCTTCTCATGCTCCATTCGCGCGCAACGAGAGTGCAGACGCTTGCCGTCGTCGGCGTCGCCACGCTCGGCGAGGTCGTCGGATCGCTCATCTGGGGCGTGTACACGTACCGCCTCGACAACTTGCCGTCATTCGTCCCGCCCGGCCATGGGCTCGTGTATCTGTCCGGCCTCTCGCTGGCAACGCTCCTCGCACGCCGCCAAACGGTGCTGCTCGCCGCCGCGATCGCCGGAGCCGTGGTTTGGGGCGCTCTCGGGATGTCCGCGCTGATGACGACCGACGTGTCCGGAGCGATCGGCTGCGCGTTCCTCGTCGTCGTCCTGCTGAAGACTCGCCGTGCCGTCTACGCAGGCGTGTTCCTCGTCGTCGGCGCGCTCGAGATCTACGGGACCGCGATCGGGACGTGGACCTGGGAGGGCGTCGTCCCTGGACTCGGGATCACGCAGGGCAACCCACCCAGCGGCGCCGCGAGCGGCTATGTCGTCTTCGACGTCGTCGCCCTCTGGCTGACCGCTCGTCTCAGCCGGTCGACGCTCCGCGGTATTCGTGCGCGCGTGCAGCAGGCGTTCGCCGCGGGCATCTAGCATCCACCTGTCCAATCAGCAGAAGGGGGGACGTCGATGGCAATCGGACGCGTGACCGAGATCAGCGCGACCTCGTCACAGAGCTTCGAGGACGCGATCAAGCAGGGGCTCGAGCGAGCGAACGCAACGCTCCGCAACGTCAAGTCGGCATGGATCAAGGAGCAGCACGTTCGTCTCGAGGGCGGCACGATCGCCGAGTATCAGGTGAACATGCTCGTCACGTTCATCCTCGACGAGTAGCGTCGAGGATCATCGCGCGGCCGGCTCTACGCCATGAGGGCGCGGAGCGCGTCTGCGTCCACCTGGCCGCCGCCGGTGATCAGGTCCCGAGCGGCGTCGACCTTCCCCCAGACGTCCCACAGCAAGAAGCCACGCGGCTTGCCGCCCTCCACGTAGCAGACGACGCCCTTGCGGCCCGGCTCCTCCCACACGGCCGTCGTCTCGAGTCGGGAGTCGACGTCCCCGACTGCTTCGTAGCCGAGCTCGAAGAGATCCGAGTAGAAGAACGGGAGGTGGTCGTACGGAGTGTCTGCACCGGCCATGTTCGCCCCGACGAGACGTCCGTGCGTGTTCGCGTGATCCTCGTGCTCGACCCGCCTCGTGCCACCCAGGGCCGGCACCGGGAACCGGGCGACGTCGCCCGCGGCGAAGACGTCGTCGCGCCCGCCGGCGCGGCCGCGGTCGTCGACCACGATCCCGTCGTCGACCTCGAGGCCCGCTGCCTGCGCAAGACCGGTGTTCGGCACGATGCCGAGCCCCGCGACGACCGCGTCTGCGTCTACCACGTGCCCGCTCTGGGTTTCGATGCGGAACACGTCGTCGTGAAGCGCGATCGAGGAGACGAGCTCCTCTGCGAGCACGTCGACGCCCTTCTCCCGGTAGTACTCGTTCACGGCCGCCGCGAGCTCCGCGGGAAACAGCCTCGAACCGATGCCCGGCTCCGGGAACAGCATGGTGACGCGACAGCCGTTCGTCGTCAGGGCGGCGGCGATCTCCGATCCGATGAACCCTCCGCCGACGACCGCGACCCGGGTACCGTCGCGCGCGAGCTCGCGCAGCCGACGATAGTCGTCGTACGTTCGGTAGTACACGACGCCGTCCGGAGCGGATGGAAGCCGGCGCGGGCTGCCCCCGGTCGCGACGAGTAGCCGGTCGTAGCGATACGCCTCGCCCCGATCGTCGACGGCGACATGGCCATCGAGATCCAGCGACTCGATCGTGCGCCCGAGCGTGACATCGACGTCGAGCTCCGCCGTGCCGCGCCAGATCGAGTCCTCCGACTTCCCCGACCAGAGCGCCTTGCTGAGCGGAGGTCTCACGTAGGGAGGATGCTGCTCGGCGCCGACAACGCCGATCGAACCGTCGGGATCGTGGTCGCGAATGCCGCGGCAGGCGGCGTCCGCCGTCATCCCACCACCGACGACCAGGTAGCGGTACTCGGGCATGCCGGGATGCTAGTTGCGCGCCATCGTTTCGGGCGTCATCAATCCGGGCCGAACGCTAGAGTCCCGCGCTGATGCGCGTACGTCGTCTCCGGACGGCCGCGACCGGATTCGTCGTGGTCCTCGCCCTCATGGCGCCGGCGGTCGCGGGCTCGGGATCACGGGTCCCGCAGGCAGGCGCGGACACGCAGACGGCGATCTTCTACTACCCGTGGTACTCGACACCCGCTCGCGACGGTCAATGGGCGCACTGGTACGTCCACGAAGCCGATGGACAGCAGGTTCTCTCCACGCCGTTCTATCCGACCCGCGGGCTCTATTCGTCGTCGAACGCAAAGCTCGTGGATGCGCAGATGCGCGAGATCGCCGCAGCGGGCATCGGCACCGTCGTCGTCTCGTGGTGGGGCGCCGGCTCGCCCGAGGACCAACGACTCCCGCTCGTCGCGAGCGCCGCCACAAGACATGGGCTCGCCGTCGCCGTCCACATCGAGCCGTACCGCGACCGAACTCCCGCGAGCACGGCGCAGGACATCCTCGCGCTGCGCCAGAAGGGATTCACGAGCTTCTACGTCTACGACGCCGACGCGAGTCCTGCGGCGGACTGGGCGACGGCGCTCGCTCCGCTCGACGGTGTCGAGGTGCTCGGGCAGACGAACCTCGTGGGGCGCGCCCATGCAGCCGGATTCGACGGCCTCTACACGTACGACATCGCGACGTGGAACGGCAGCACGTTCGCTCGGATCTGCTCGCAGGCACATCGAGTCGGACTCGTGTGCGCCCCGTCCGTGGGCCCCGGATACGACGCGAGGCTGGCGACGCAGGACCAGTCCGTGCGGCCGCGTCTTCGCGGCGCGACGTACGACCGAATGTGGCGGTACGCCGTGCGGGCCCGATCCGACATCGTCACCGTGACGAGCTACAACGAGTGGCAGGAGGGCACCCAGATCGAGCCCGCGCGTGCACAGAGCGAACGCGGGAACTACGAGGGAGCGTGGGGGAAGCACGGCATCCCCGCCCAGCGCGCGTATCTCCAGGCGACGGCACGCTGGGTCGAGCGCTTTCGCACCTCGCGCGTTCAGTAGAGAGCTGCGGCGAGCTTCCGCCGATACGTCACGACGAGCGGGTCGTCCTGACCCAGATCGTCGAAGATCGCCACCGCCAGCTCACGGAGCCGATCTCGCTCGTCCGGAGCCGCCGTTGCGATCGCCTCGAGAATGAGGTCCAGGGCGTGCCCGTGCTCTCCTGCCTCGAGCGCGGCCCTGACCTCAGGAAGCTCACCTGACGACCTGAGCTCCTCGAGTGCGCGCTCGATCGGCGGAGGCGCGAGCAGCTGGTCGACGAACGACGACACGACCGCGGGACCGACTGCACCGACGAATTCGGCGACGACCCGCCCGTCACGAAACCCCTTGACCGCGGGAATGCCCTGGACGCCGTACCTCGTCGCGAGTGCGGGATTCGCTTCCACGTCGACCTTGACGAGCTCCACGGCTCCGTCCCTGCTCTCCGCTTCCTGCTCCAGGATCGGTGCGAGCCGATGGCATGGCCCGCACCATGCGGCCCAGAAGTCGGCTATCACGGGCCGGTCGTGCGACCGCGCGATGACGTCTTCGTCGAACGTCTGCTCGGTCACGTCGGTCGCCATCTCGCTGCGAATGTAGCGCGAGTCAGGAGACGACTACCGCGGCGTCGCAGCTTGCGATGAGCGCCGCAGGGAGATCGGCTTCGGCGACTCCCGCCAGCGTGGGGTGGTCCGCATCGATCCGGATCTCCGGCCAGGCGTCAAGTGCGAGCGCTCGAGCGCCGACCTCCGAGCCGAATCGGAGCAGCTCCTCGGTCGCGAAGACCCCTCGGCGCCCCGTCTGGCGGCGTGCGATGCCTTCGAGCTCCCGCAGCTCGTCGAGCGGGTCGATGCGAACGTTCGAGTCCGAGCCGATGCACAGCGGGATCGAGCGGTGTCGAATGCGCTCCGCGGGAAGGAAGCCGTCTCCGAGATCGGCCTCGGTCGTGGGGCAGGCGCAGATGGCCGATCCTGAGGAAGCGAGCAGATCCAGCTCGGTGCCGTCTGCATGCGTCGCGTGGACGACGGTCGTGCGGGCGCCGAGACAGCCCGTTCGGGCGAGGAGCTCGATCGGGCGGCAACCGTGCTCGGCGAGGCACTCCTCGATCTCCCGCGGTTGCTCGTCCGCATGGACGTGGAGCGGCATGTCCTCGCGCTCGGCGTGGCTGCCGATCGCCTCCAACCACTCGGCAGGGCAGGCACGCACGGAGTGGGGAGCGAGACCGACGCGGAGACCGCCCGCACGCAGAGTCTCGACCTCCGAGAAGTACTCGTCGACCGTCTCCTGCCGGAAACGCTCGAGCCCGCCGCGCGCGTAGGCAACGTGCAGAAGCAGGAGCTCGATCCCCGCTTCCTCGGCCGCCGCGGCCGCAGCGATTGCCTCGGTGACGCCGAGATAGTGGAACTCGCCAACCGCCGTGTAGCCGGCGGCTCGCATCTCCGAGTACGCAACGGCATACGTCGAGCGCACGAGCTCGGGCGTCTGTCGCTCCGCCTCCGCGAGCATCGTCTCGCGCCACTCCCAGAAGTCCGTGCCCGCCGCCCGCCCCCGCAGCGCACGCTGGAACGTATGGCTGTGTGCGTTGACGAACCCCGGCAGGGAGATGCTCGTCACGAGTGGCGACGCTACCACCGTCCAGCGCGAAGGCGCCGGGGTTGCGAGCATGTACGACGATGCGCCGCCAGATCCCGAACGCGCTCACGATCCTGCGGTTCGCGGCGATTCCGGTGTTCGTCTGGCTCTTCCTCTCCGCCGGCGACGGCGCCGCGTGGGGAGCCGGGCTGTTCTTCGCGGGCGCAGCGCTCACCGACCAGCTCGACGGCTATCTGGCCAGACGGTGGCATGTGGAGTCGGCGTTCGGGAAAGTCGCCGACCCGCTCGCAGACCGGCTGATGATCGACGTCGCGGCGATCCTGCTCTTCGTGGAGGACCGCCTGCCACTCGTCCCGATGATCGTGATCGTCGCGCGCGACCTCGTGCTCGTCCTCGGCTACAGGGTCGTCGTCCCGCGCGGATACGAGTTCGAGGTGAGCTTTCTCGGAAAACTGGCGACCTGGGTGCTGTACGCGTCCCTCTGCTTCCTCATCGTGACCCCACAAGGCACGGGCTGGCCCGTGATCCTCGTCTGGGTCGGCGTCGCGCTGGCGGTCGTCGCCGCGATCGAGTACGTGCTTCGCGCGCGCCGCGCGCTCGCACGCTCTCGATAGGGCAGGGACTGGCGGTTCGGGCGCGAAGAGGGAGAGAACCCTCAACCTGAGGTTGACCCCTTGGAACCGCTGGTGCTTTACTCAGGTGATCCCGCGACGAAAGGCCACCACGTGGACCCACTGCCCGATCTCACGACGCTCACCGACGACGACCTCCGCGCGATGATCCGCCAGCTCGAGAAGGAGGAGGACGAGATCTCCTTCCAGCGACGCGTTCTGCACGGCCGCATCGACATCCTCCGCGCCGAGCTCGTAGCGCGGCTGCGTGAGCAGGTGAGTGCAGGCGAGGCGCAGCTGGCAGATGTCGAGCGCCTGAGCGAGATCCTCTCCGCGAAGGCCTCGCCACCCGGCGGCGGGGGCGAGTGAATCACGTCTACTGCCCCGAGTGTGGGTTCCTCAGCCCGTCGAGCGCGAACTACTGCCCTCGCTGCGGCTCGCTGCTCGCCCAGGAGACTCGAGCAGAGACCACGATGAGCTTCGATCTCGAGGCCGAAGGTGAGGACGCGGATGCCCTCGCGGCCGCAGGGATCCGCGGTCCGGCACTGGTCGTTCGGTCCGGCGGCGGTATGGCTGGCCAGATGTTCCAGCCGCCGGAGGGGAGGACGTTGATCGGGCGCTCGCCCGAGTGCGAGATCTTCCTCGACGACGTCACGGTCTCGCGACGCCATGCAGAGCTCGAGCGCGCCGGCGAGACGTTCACGATCCGTGACCTCGGAAGCCTGAACGGGACGTACGTCAACAGAAATCGGATCGAGTCGACCGAGCTCGCCGACGACGACGAAGTCCAGATCGGCAAGTACCGCTTGACCTTCCTCAAACGATGACCGGCATCCGATGACATCTCTGGTGACGAGACGGCGCGGCACCGAGGCGCCTGGACAGTCGCTTCGAACGATCGGTGCCATCTGCGACGAGCTCCGTGAGGAGTTTCCGGACATCTCGGTCTCGAAGATCCGCTACCTGGAGGATCAGGGGCTCGTCACGCCAAAGCGGACGCGCGGTGGATACCGGCTCTTCTCCCCGGACGACGTCGAACGTCTGGTGAAGATCCTCCGCCTCCAGCGCGACGAGTTCCTGCCGCTTCGCGTGATCAGGCAGGAGCTCGACGGTCCCGGTGCGCCTGCCGATCGACCGCGCCGCCGGAACGTCGGGTTGAGCGGCACCGAGGACGAGATCGACGGCTCAGAGCTCCTCGAGCGCGCATCCATATCCCCCGATTTCCTGCGCGAGCTCGAGGAGTACGGCGTGGTCGTGTCGCGCGTCGAGAACGGGGAGCGGCGCTACCGAGAGAGCGAAGCAGACGTCGCGGCCGCGTCGGCACGGCTCGCGCGCTTCGGCATCGACGCACGCCATCTCCGAACCATTCTCACTGCGGCCGGGCGGCAGGCGGCCCTGGTCGAGCAACTCGTCGCGCCAGGTCTGCGCTCACGGAACCCGGAGCGGCGAAAAGCCGCCTTCGAGGATCTCGAGGCACTTGCCGGCGTTGCGCAGGAACTCTCGCAGCTCCTGTTCCTGCGCGACCTCCGCGGTGTCTCGGAGCGTGTGTCTTGACGCTCGATCTCCGCGACAAGATCCGCGATGTTCCGGACTTCCCGAAGGAAGGGATCCTCTTCAAGGACGTCATGCCGCTCATCGCCGACCCCGAGTATTTCGCGGAGTCGATCCGTCAGCTCGCCGAATGGACCAGGCCTCGCCAACCCGATCTCGTGCTCGGAGCGGAGGCGCGCGGGTTCATCTTCGGCGGTGCGCTCGCGTACGAGCTCGGCACGGGCTTCATCCCGGCGCGTAAGCCCGGGAAGCTCCCGTGGGAGACCATCGAGGCGACGTACGCGCTCGAGTACGGCACCGATCGCCTCGAGCTCCATCGCGACGCAGTGACTCCCGGAGCCCGCGTCATCGTGCTCGACGACGTCCTCGCCACGGGTGGAACGGCGAAAGCCAAGTGCGAGCTCGTCGAGCAGCTCGGAGGCGTCGTCGTCGGTGCCGTCTTCCTCATCGAGCTCACCTTCCTGAATGGTCGCGAGCGCCTCTCCGGCTACGACGTGCACTCGCTGATCCAGTACTGAGCATCTACCGTCCAGTACTAAGCATCTACCGCTTCTGGGTGGGGTGACCTGGCGTCCGTTCTGCCGAGTAGAAAGGGAGCTGTGTACGACGCGTTGACGAGCACTTTCGCGCTTCCGTGCCCCTACCGCGGCAAGGCACGGCTACCCCTGTCCTCCTTCCGCGCGCTCGATCGGCTTCCTGGACCAACCCGACCCGCCGTCTTCAGCGTCGTCTTCGCCTGCTCCTGCGGCGGCGTGCACCCGGGCCTCGTCACACACGACGAGCTCGACATCGCACCTCTTGGCATCGGGGTCTCCGGAACGTTCCGGAACCTCATGACCGCTCAGGACGACTCCGTCGAGGCAGAGCTCTCGAATCTGGCCGCGTCTCGAATCAGAGCAGGGGAGTGGCCGTGGAGCTTCTTCTGCTGTCTCGAAGCGAAACCTCGTCCGATCACGCCGTCGGCGATCGCGCTGATCACACCCGAGGAAGGACGCTTCGGAGTCGCGGTCCGCTGTCCGGCCTGCTCGAGGATCTCCGTGAACCTGGTCTCGCGAGAGCATGTGGACATTCCGTTCTGGAACGACACTCACATCGCGGTGCTCGACCAGGTGTTCGACGACACTTCGCTGCAGACGGTCGACGCACTCCACGCCGAGCTCGCCTCGTGCCGAATCGACGACAGGACCATGCACCTCGAGCTCTGAGCTGGGCCGGCTTCACTCCCGCCAGGGATCGCGCCCGGCGGGCCTCGCTCCGATACCGGATGCATGAGTGCCGCCGCCGCCACAAAGGACGCAGCGGCCGGCTCGCCCAGGCTTCTCGCCGACGTGAAGGCGCTCGACGAGCGCACCGCAGAGCGGGAGCCCGCGTTGAGCCGGCTCGAGGAGGCTCTCGGCCGCGACTTCGCGGACCGGCTCGTCTCTGCTCTCAGCGCCCACAAGCGCTGACGCGCAGCTCGGGATCGGGTACCGCCTAGCCCGAGTCGCGCGCTGAACCTGCACCGCGCGTGCGCACGAACAGGAAGATCGCGCCCGCGCAGACGAGGGAGACGATGAGCGACGCCCCTGCAGGCGCCTCGAGCGCGAGCGCGCCGAGCCACATGTAGAGGAAGAAGACGACCGACCAGCCGAACGCATGGGCGCCCTGGTCGTAGCTCGGCGCGCGGAGGTGCATGCGCCGATCCTACCGTCGAGTGCCGGTCGTCATCGCACGAAACGGGACCAAAAGTTCACCGAGCCGGTGGCGCTTTCGTCCACCCAACCCGCTGACCTTCCGCTTCCGCGTAGAGCCTTCGAGCTGAGCTTCGGCCTAGTCACGCTCCGTGCTCGGTGCAAGCAGGAAGCTATGGGACGGGGCCTTCCCGGTCAAGTGACTCGTTCACCTGATTGCCGCATTTTGCGACGTTTTTCTCCCGACGCCGGGCCGACGGGCTGCCACGTAGGATCCCGGCGTGCGCCGCTCGTACGTCTACGTGGTCGCGGCAGCGGCACTCGGAACGGCAGTCGTTCTCACGCTGTTCGGGGTGGGGGAGAATCCGGCTGCCCTGACGGATGCCCAGGCACTCGTGCTCGGGCTCGTCCAGGGGCTGACCGAGCTGCTCCCGATCTCGTCATCCGGCCATCTGATCCTCGTGCCGTGGGCGGCGGACTGGACCTACCTCGAGCAGCACGACAGCTTCAACCAGACGTTCGACGTCGCGCTTCACCTCGGGACTCTCATCGCTGTCGGCGCCTACTTCTGGTCCGACATCGATCGGCTCGTGAGGGCCTTCTTCAGATCTCTCGGACGCCGCAGGGTCGAGACCTCCGACGAACGCATCGCCTGGTTCGTCCTCGTGGCCACGATTCCGGCAGGCCTGGCAGGGCTTCTGGGGGAGGACCTGATCGCGAGGCATCTCGGTGAGCCCTGGCAGATCGCCGCGCTGCTGACCGTGGGCGCCGGGGTGCTCTACTGGTCCGACAGCTCCCCGCAGACCCGAGCGATGGGCGATCTCGGCCTGCGCCAGGCGCTCGTCATGGGGTTCGCCCAGGCTCTCGCGCTCGCTCCGGGCGTGTCGCGCTCCGGCATCACCATCTCCGCCGGGCGCTTCATGCGCCTGGATCGCGACAGCGCGGCACGATTCTCGTTCCTCCTGCTCATCCCGACGGTTCTCGGCGCGGTGCTCTTGAAGGGGGTGAAGGACGTCCTTCTCGGCGACCTTCCGGATGGCTGGCGCGGCCCGTTCCTCGTGGGAACGCTCGCCTCGCTCGGCGCCGGGTTGCTCGCGATCGACTGGCTGCTCGGGTACGTCCGCCGCCACACGTACGGCGTCTTCGTCGTCTACCGGATCGTCGTTGCGGCGATCATCGTCCTCACGATCGTCAGCGGGGTGCGGGAGGCAACCTTCTAGGACCGATCGGCCGAGCGTGGGCATGCGGGTAGTCGGACGAGTAATCGGGGAGATCACCGATGCAAGTTCCCCGTCACGGAGCGACGCTCTCGGTGAAAGGAAGGTGGGGGAGATGTCGGTCACGACTCATCCGCACGGCTTTCATGCCCCCGGAGGCCTCGTCGAACATCGGCCGGTCGGCCGTCGTGCCCGCCGTGTCGGCGTCGCCGCGTTCTTCGCATCCGTCGCCGTCAACGCGGCCCTCGGAATCTACGCGGTGGTCGCGCCGGGCTTCGGGGACACGCAGGGCAAGATCCTGGGGACGTCGCTCTGCATCACCGGCGCCGTGCTCCTCGCGCTGGCGTGCGAGCCGGCCTGGGAGCGCAGGCTTCTCGGTCCGGTGCCACCGGCTGCCGCCGTCCTCGGTGTGGCCGGCTTCGCCCTGGCGATCGGAGGCATCTGGACGGAGCCCGAGAGCGAGACGTGGGCTCGGGTGATGGGAACGATCTTCACGTTCTCGATCGCGGGAGTCGTCGCGAGCCTGCTGATCCTGGCACAGGTGGCGCCACCGCACGAGTGGCTCTTCAAGGTGACGTTCGCGCTCCTCGGAGTGGGGGCGCTGATGTACAGCGCCTTGCCCTGGCTCGACGACCCGCCCACGGGATTCGTGCGCACCATGGGCGTCGTGCTGATCGTCCTAGCCGCCTTCGCCGTGACGATCCCGGTCGTCCACTGGCTCGACCGCGGCGCACTCGCGGCTGCCGAGGCGACGACCGGCGGCGTTCGCTTCTGCCCGTACTGCGGGCGAGACCTCGCCGGCGAGATCGGCGCAGATCTCTCGTGCTCCGGGTGTGGGAGGGGCTTCGTGGTGTCGACAGCCGGATCGTCGCCCGGCGAGTCGAAGCTCAACTTGACATAACGCACGTTATCGTGCGTTGACGGGAGCGCTTGGCTCTAGGATTCGGTTTCCGTTTCCTCCAAACGCACGACTTGCAATCGAGCAAGAGCATGCGTGAGATCGTCGCGCGTCGGATGCAGGTACATCTGCGTCGTCGCAACAAGGAGAAGCTCATCATTCTTCTCGACGAGCCGGGACTCGGTCTCCACGCAGCCGCACAGAACGACCTTCTGCGGTATATCGACGAGCGACTCGCGCCGACGCATCAGGTTGTCCCCGTTGGCGGGATCGACAAGATTCCGACATTCATCGCCCTCTTGGGTGCGCATCTTCCCAATGTCACAGTGCTGCAAGAGATCTCCGCAACACCCGCGCAGAGGGTCGAGTCGCTCATCGAGCGGCAGATCATCGCGCGAAGCAATGTGATCCCCCTGACGACGTTCACAGGCGGGACCGAGGCCGACCTCGAGGACCTCTTCGACGAGGCTTTCTACCTAGAGCTCATGAAGGCGTCGGGGACCGCGAAGGTCGCAAAGACGAAACTCCCGCCCGGAAGAAGGATCGTCAAGCGCATTGAAGATGCGCTCGGTGGCCCCTTCGACCATTTCCGACCGGCTCGCCACCTCCTTGAGCACCCGGATCTTCTCGGGAAGGTCGATGCGGGGACCCTCGACCGTTTCGAGAAGCTCTTCACTGAGGCAAACGCGCGCCTCGCCGCGTGAAGCTCGGTATTGGGCTGTTAGCCCCCGACAAGCGCGCGTAGCGATGCGCTGGCTACTGAAACAGCTCGCCAAGAACTCCAAAAGCACACGTCGGTAAGTGTTTTTCGCGAAAACTTGGCGGGCTGTGAAATTGCCGCTGCGCCGCGACGATCGACAACCGCCCCCCTACCTACCCTCCTGTGTCTTGCATGGCATCTCGGGCAGAGCACAACGAGATTCTCGAGGCTGTTGCTGCCGCCAGGCACCGAGGGGCCGGATGTCTGGTGGACGCTCAGGGCCTTCCGCCACTCCGCACTCCTGGCAGCATCCGCTCGCTCCACGGAGAGGGCCGGACGTCCCCCGAACGCCCGGCCCAATGTCAACGAGAAAACGGATCCCTATGACGAGAAACGGAGTACGCGCAGCTCGATCATTCCGTGTCGATCCGGACGAGTTTCGGGGGGCCGCCGTCTCCCCAGTGAAGCTCGAAACGAGGGCCGCTCCCTAGGTACTGCGGCGGAATCGACGAGTCCGACACCACGTAGACGGGCTGCGCTCCCGTGCCCCACTCAAGCGTGGATCCGGCCGTGTGATCGGGAGATCCTGCAGCGATTGGTACGAAGACGCCCATCGCGGCGGCGACTCCGAGAATGAAAGCGGTGCCCTTCATCGTGTGCTCCTTCCCTTCGTGGGCGACCTGTTGACTACTCATCCCGAGGCTAGGGGGCGGAAGCACGTTCCGAAACGAGGGAACCACTTGTCTTTGGAAAGCCCGAGTACCTGAGTGATCCGTCCGCGCATCCGTTCCCTCCCTCCTGCGCTCGGCACCCGAGGCTCCGAGGTGATCGCACTCGGCGAGCGGCTCGGATACACGCTCGACGACTGGCAGCGGCTCGCGCTCAATGATCTCCCGTTGCCGTCACGCGCACGCGCCAGAGCACGGGCGCGCTCAAGGAGTTAGCGCTCCAGGCTTGCGTTTTGCGAGAGGACGACCCGGGTGATGGAAGCCGAGCAGTTGACCGAAGACGGGCCAGAATCGGCCATCCAGGCTACGAGCCTTCTAGGCCACCTACGCTCTCAAGCGTGGCCTATGCGCGCGGGTCTTAGCGGATTCGAGCGTTCGATCCTCGCGCCCGGGCCTCCACGGTGGAACGGCTCGGACGCACTAGTCCGCACGTTATCGTGCGTTGCAGGCGCGCTTCGCTCTAGGACTTGTTTCCGTTCTCCAGGCTAGAGAGGCGCGAGCAGACTTCCGCTCGACCGCCACAGGTCGGCCGCAACCAGTGCCGAAGTTCGTGGGGCTTGAGAGCACGAGAACAGCGAGACGCTTCACGACGGCGCCGAATATCCTCTCGCCTAATGAGGAATGTGTCAAGGATCACATGGACCCGGCGGCGGAAGCCACACACCTGGGGTGGCTCACGGCCTGGGGAACCCAAACTCGCGACCCCCCTTTTTGAGCTTGTAACCGCGTTTCCGGCCCGTTAGGTTCGATAGCTCGGTCGTCGGTCACTCTCTCGTTCTCGACGACGCGGCGGAACGCAAAGGTGCGGGGCCGGACTCCCCCCTGAACGGCCGCCGGCCCCGCACCCCTGGGTTCTACCCATCAGGGTCCTGGCCACGCAGTCAGGCGAGACAACACGTGATGACTGGGTGACAGGAGCGCGACGATTCAGGCGGGCGCGAACGCGAACGTCCGCAGTGTTGCGTCAGGAAGGTCGCCGGCTCAGTGGCCGTTGCGATAGCGGATGCGCTGACTGCACGCAGGGCAGGTGAGCGCGCCGCGGGCATCTCGTACCGTGAACCGCTCTCCGTCGCCGCCGCGGAGCTGGACGAGATTCGTCACGATGTGCAACTCGGCGTCGACGCTGTCCGACCTGTCTCCAGCGACCTCGAGGAACTCGGGCGGAAACGCGTGCACGATCGTCTCGCACCGAGGGCACGTGACCTTCGTGACGTCCTGCAGATGTTGATCGTTCCCGGGCCTCCGTGCAGGCTCGAGCATCGTCCCTCCTCCTCGGGCAGCGTGTCTGACCGCTGCAGTCCCTCTCCCAGACGCATCTTACGAACGGTGGCGCGTGGCGCCAGAGGCGAACGCACAACGCGATTCCGGCGGCGGAGGGGCGGCCTTGACGACCGCCCCCTCGACCACCCGCGCTAGGTCGTCGGAGCGAGCACCCGGTCGAGCGCCACCTCGTACCGGTTCACCGCCGTGATGCTCTCGGCCATTGCGGCCGCGGCCTCGCTGCGAGCCTGGTTCGCCCACGTCTCGCTGGCGGCGAGCGACTCGTCGCCGTCCCAGAGCGTGATCGTCAAGGATCGGCCGTTCGCGCGATCGACCAGTCCGATGATTCCGCGCCAGCCACTGATGTCATTCGCAGCAGGCACGATGTGCTGCTGGATGAAGCGGATTCCCTCGTCGATGCTGTCGCTCGCACCCTCGAGCACGCTCACGCGTGCAGCGTGCGCGCCGGCTGCGGTGTCGTCGATCGCCGCCTCATAGACCTCGACGGACGTGCGCCGGCCTCGTAGGTCCTCCGGGATCTCTTGGCCCATTCGCTCGAACGCGGGCGCGGCCTCGCGTATTGCCTCCTCCGTCTCGAAGAACGTGATTCCGAGCATGTGACCGGATGTCCGGTCGGTGAGCATGAGCACGCGCAGGGCATCAGGCATGTCCTGACCGGCCGCCGCTCGCGCGGAGACCGTGGCGAGAAGCTCGTCGACCCGGCTCATGTCGCTCTGCTCGAACGAAGCGACTCGTGCGTACATGGTGCCTCCTCTGTCGACTCCCTCGAGGATACGCCCGTATCCGAGACGCGGCTACCCGGGGTGGTGACTCGCTGGTGAATCTCCGGTGAGCCACGCTCACCCACCAGAGGCGATTTCGCTCCGCCCCCTAGACATGGAGCGGCGGACGCGAGAGAGTAGAGCTTCACGTTCTTCCCCGCGTTACCGCCGCGCGTGACCCAGATCGACATCGAAAACATCCTCCTCGTGGAGGAGATCCGGCTATTGCTCGAGCAGTCCGAGCAAGTCGGGACGATTCGGGCGTCCGACCTCGCAGAAGTCGCGGAAACCTATGAGCTGACCGAGCTCGAGCAGGACGCGTTGCTGCGCGAGCTCGATCACCGCGGAATCGAGATCGTGGAGCTTCCCGTCCCCCACTCCGAGGTCGTCGCGGCGATCACGGCTCCGGTCGAGACGACGACCGATGCCCTCCAGCTGTTCCTCCGGGAGGCGGGCCGCCATCAGCTCCTCACTGCGGCTCAGGAGGTCGAGCTCGCCAAGCGGATCGAGCGCGGCGACATGCAGGCGAAGGAGCACATGATCCAGTCGAACCTCCGCCTCGTCGTCTCGATCGCGAAGAACTACCGCAACCAGGGGCTGCCCTTCCTCGACCTGATCCAGGAAGGAACGCTCGGCCTGATCCGCGCGGTCGAGAAGTTCGACTGGCGTCGCGGCTTCAAGTTCTCGACATATGCAACCTGGTGGATCCGGCAGGCAGTGGCACGCGCGCTCGCCGACAAGGCCCGCACGATACGGATGCCGGTCCACATCGTGGAGCGCCTCCAGAAGATCAATCGCGCCGACCGCCTGCTGTGGACGCAGCTCGGCCGCGAGCCCACCCTGGAAGAGATCGCAGACGAAGCGTCGCTGACCGTACAACAGGTGTTGGAGGTCCGCGCGGCGGCGCGCGCGTCGACCAGCCTCGACGCACCGGTCGGCGACGGCGACGACGCCGTCTTCGGAGACTTCGTCGCAGGCGACGATCCGCTCCCGGAAGAGGCGGTGGAGCTCAATCTCCGTAGCGAGGCGCTGCGGAGAGCGCTTGCGGCGCTGCCGCAGCGGGAACGCGAGGTCGTCGTCATGCGCTACGGGCTGACGGGCGCCGAGCCGCAGACGCTCGAGGAGATCGGACGGCGTCTGGGTCTCACCAGGGAACGCGTCCGGCAGATCGAGCTCGAATCGCTTCGGCGGCTCGCTGGGCTGCGCGAGATGGAGTCCGTCGAAGGCGTGTGAGCCGAGTCTAGGTTCTCAGATAGAGCTCGAGGCCCGGCGCGAATGCACGTAGCTCGCGTAGAGCCCTTGCTTCGAGCTGTCGTACCCGCTCGCGTGTGATCCCGAGGTTCGTGCCAACCTCCTCGAGCGTCCGTGGCCGGACTCCGTCGAGCCCGAATCGCTCGATGACCACGCGGCGTTGCCGAGGCTGCAGCTTCGAGAGGGCGATGAGCAACTCCGAGGAACGCGCGCGATCCGCCGTCTTCGTCTCGGGCTGGTCGGCGCTCAGGTCGGGGATGAGATCGACGACCATGCTGTCGCCGTCACCGATGGGAGTCTCGAGGCTCACCGGGTCCTGAACGAGATCGAGAAGCTCCTGGACCCGCTCGGGTGTGATTTCGATCTCGGCCGCAATCTCGTCGATCGAAGGATCGCGATTCAGCTTCTGGCCGAGCAGACGGCGCGTCTTCGTCACCTTGCGCACCTGGTCGGCGACGTGGACGGGTAGTCGAATCGTCCTCCCCTGCTCCGCGAGCGCCCTCGAGATCGCCTGCTTGATCCACCAGGTCGCATACGTCGAGAGCTTGAAGCCGAGTTTGTAGTCGAACTTCTCGACCGCGCGGATCAGGCCGAGATTCCCTTCCTGGATCAGGTCGAGCAGCGGGACGTCCGCGCGCGTGTAGTTGCGAGTGATCGACATCACGAGTCGCAGGTTCGACTCGATGAGCTTGCGTTTTGCGGCCTCGTCGCCCTCGTCCTTCAGCCGTGCCAGCTCGCGCTCCTGGGCGGGTGTGAGCAGGCGCCCGTCACCGATCTGCCGTACGTAGAGCTTCAGTGGATCGTCGGCGCTCGGTCCGGCGAGGTCCGGCCGCTCGCGCGGTTCGGTCTCCTCTGTTGGAGAAGTCTCCTCGTCCGCGGAATCGAAGAGATGCTCGGCCGCACCTTCCACTGCGCATGTATCGGTCGCGTGGTTGCCCCGCTTGAGGGATGACACGGCGGACGAGGGATCCGACCAAGAATCCAGAAGCCAGCGCAACCTGGCGCAAACAGAGACTTCGTCCCCGTCGTCTACTCTGAGAAGGCGTCCGATCGAGGAGTTACAACGCGGTCTATGTGCGGAATAGCCGGTTTCAGCCTGAGTTCCGATTCACCCATCGGACGCACGCTCGCGGCCCAGGCGTTGCTCGCCGGGATCGCAGAGCGAGGGGCTGACGCCGTGGGATATGCCTACTGCGACGGCGACGGACGGATCGACGTCACGAAGCTGCGCGGCGGCGCAAACGCTCTCCTGGACGAGGTCGCAGTGCCACGAGAGGCATCGCAGGTCATCCTCCACGTCCGCGACTTCACGAAGGGCCATCCGGACATCCACGTCAACAACCACCCGGTTCGGCATCGAACCGTCGTCGGTGTTCACAACGGCGTCATCGCAAACGACGACGATCTTCTGGCCCGCTACGGAATCGAGCGCTCGCACGCGGAGATGACCGTCGACTCCGAGGTCATCTTCGCGCTCATGCACCACCGCCGCCACGACCCGCGCGCGCTCCGTGAGCTCCACGGGACGATGGCGGCCGGCTGGCTGGACGAGCGGCAGCCCGAGACCCTGTTCCTGGCCCGCGGCATCTCGCGGCCCTTGTGGATCGGACGCACGGGAACCGATCTGTTCTTCGCATCTACGCGGCGAGCTCTCATGATCGTCGAGGCCGCTCTCTCGGTTAGGCTCGACGCACGCTCGCTCAAGGAAGGGCGCATGCTGGAGGTCGTCACAGGCGAGATCGTGCGCCGGCGCCGCTTCCGTCCCGATCGAAGGTATCGCGAGCCCGGCATCACCTCGCCGGTGCACTCGCCGCACGAGGCGGTCTCCTGCCTCGCGCAGCTCGCGGACATCGCCGCAGCGGCGGCGTAGCGGCCGTCTGGCGCTAGTACGGATTGACGCAGCCGAGCGGCACGAGCAGCGCGGAGGCACGTGCACGCGCAGCCGCCGCGCCGGGCGCGTCGCCGACCACGTCGAGACAGAGCGCGAGGTCGAGCGCGACGCACGCGGCGTCGTAGTGCCGGTCGAGCGTGCGGAGATCGGCCTCGGCCTCGGCGAGGATCCGCGCAGCCTCGCTCGAATCCCCGGTGAGCGAGACGAACAGGCCCCGGATGACCGCCTCCAGGACGCCAGGCGCTCCACCCCTCTCCGTCGTGCCGGAGAGCATGCGGAGCAGCGCCTCCAACCGGTCGGCGTCCCGTGAGGCGGCGAGCGTGCGCGGGATCGCGAGCGTGGACGGCGAGTACGAGATCGCGTGCGTCGGAAGCCCGAGGACGAGGTCCCCGAGGTCGCTCACGGCGGCGAGGTCGCCGTCGAGCAGAGCCCGTGGCATGGCGACGCTCACCATCGGGAGAATCCGCTGTGGCTCCTCGCTCGGAATGGCGGTCTCGCGGAACTCCGGCAGGTACCGATCCACGAGCGGGAGATCGCCCCGCCTGAGCGCGAGCCCCGAGACGACCCACAGCCAGACCAGCCGGTTCGTGGCGACATGCGACTCGACGGCGACGACCGCGTCGGCCTCGGCCCACCGGCCGGTCGGGACGTAGATCAGCGCCGCGAGCGACAGCCGCAGGTACTCGCCGTAGGCCTCTGCGTTGAGACCGCGCTCGAGGTGCGTCGCCGTGAGCTCTTCCACGAACTGCTCGACGGGCTCCAGAGGCGCGAGCAGCGCCGCGGACCACAGGTAGTTGACGACACCTCGGACGGCCTCGTCATGGGCACCCGCCGCGAGCGCGAGGTCGACGACGCCCGTAACGTCCTCCACCGTCGGGATCACCCCGCGCGACGACTTGGCCGTGAACAGGTTGTTCCTGGCGTTCGCCTCCGCCGCCTGCTCTCCCGTTCTCACCGCGACATCGATCGCCCGGGTCGCAGTCGCCTCGGCATTGGGCAGCGCACGGAGCATGTGAATCTGCGAGAGCCGCGCGAGGGCGCGGGCTAGCTCCTCCGACTCCGGCAGTCCTTCGAGCGTGGCAACTGCGCCTTCGGCGGATTCGAGCGCGTCGCGCCACCTGCCGAGCAGCCACGACGCACGGGCTCGCAGACCGAGGGCATCGGCACGAACCGAGAGATCTCCGCTCTCTTCCGCGAGTGCAGCCACCTCGCCCAGCCGGCTCAATGCTGTCTCGTACGCTGTCGTGTGGATGTCGACCCGGGCCGCCATCAGGAGTGCGCTCGCTCGGTCGTCTCCGGTCGGCATGAGCTCGAGCGCACGGCCGAAGAGCCGCTCCGCGGACGCGTAGGCGCCTCGCCGAACCGCAGCGTCGCCCGCGCCCAGGAGAGCGTCGAAGGCCCTCCGGGAAAGCTCTTCGTCCCGCTCACCCCAGTGGAGAGCTTGCTCGAAGTGGAACGCGATGAGCTCTGTCGTCTCCGCCTGTCGATCGGGAACCGAGTCGCCGAGCCACTCGGCGACTCGGCGATGGAGCGCGCCGCGCTCGTAGCGTGGCAGCGTCGCGTACGCGACCTCATGGGTGAGCGCGTGCTTGAACGCGAACTCGCGTCGACCCGAGAAGGCGGACTCCGGTTGCTCCGAGACGATCGCACGGCGACCCAGCGTCGCGACGAGGTCGTCGTCGACGCCGACTGCGGACGGCCAGAACACGCGCCCCATGACCGAGCACTCCCGCAGCGCCTCTCGCTCGCGAGCCTCGAGCAGATCGAGTCGAGCGGCGATCACGCCGTGTATCGAGTCCGGCATGCTCGTCCGGGCCAGGCGCTCCGTTGCCGCCCAGGTCCCGTGTCGTTCCTCGATCGCCCCCTGCTCCACGAGCATGGCCAGCAGCTCCTCGACGAAGAACGGGTTGCCTTCGGCAGGCTCGAGGATCTGCCGGGCGACGGCCTCCGGGATCGTCTCGAAGTCGAGGAGCGCCTGCAGCAGGCGCTCGGCGTCGTTGGCGCTCAGCGGTGCCAGCGTGAGCGACGAGGCGTTCAGGCGGCCGGTTCCCCACGACGGCCTCGTGTCGAGAAGCTCTGGACGTGACGGACAGACGACCAGGACGCTCGTGTCCTCGAGCGCGTCGATGACGTCGGTGAGCAGATCGAGCAGCGGCTCGGATGCCCAGTGGATGTCTTCGACGACGAGCACGATGAGACCGCCGCGTCCCAGCGCCGCCAGGTACTTCGTCCAGGCGTCGTGCAGCGTGTGCCGCACCTCGCCCCCGAGCCCGATCCCCGCCGAACGGCCGGGAAGCGAGAGTCCCATCGTCCACGTCAACGCGGCCACGACCCGCTCTGCGTGCTCTGCGGGCACTGTCCCCGTGACCGACGCTCGAAGCTTCTCGATCGCGACGTCGGCTCGCTCGTCGCCCCTGATACCCGCCAGCGCTCCTGCGATCTCGGCGAGCGGCAGATACGTGATCCCGTCGCCATACGGAACGCACCGCCCCAGGAGCACGCGCGCGCCGTCGAGGCCAGCGAGGAACTCCGATACGAGGCGGCTCTTCCCCACCCCCGCCTGTCCGAAGACGGTGACGAGCTGCGGGCTCCGCTCGCGCTCGACGCGCGCCGCCGCCAGGCGCAGGAGTGTCAGCTCGTCGTCGCGGCCGATGAGCGGCGCACCGCGACCGAAACCCCGTGTCCCGAGCGGAGCGACGGCGGCGATCGCCTGCCACGCCTGGACGGGTAGCGCCTTGCCTTTGGCCTCGAGCGAGCCTCGCTCGCCGTAGGAGATCACCCGGTGCGTGGCCTGGCGCGTTCGCTCACCGACGAGCACCTCTCCGGGTTCGGCGAGCTGCTGCAGCCGAGCCGCCACGTTCACGGCATCTCCGGTCACGATCATCTCCCCGCGAGCTGCAGCCTCTCGGCTCGCGATGACGTCGCCGGTGTTGACGCCGATCCTGAGGCCTACCTCAGCCCCGTGGGCGTCGGCGACACGCGCTGCGAACGCGGGAAACGCCTCGTGAATGCCGAGCGCCGCCCGGACTGCCCGCTCGGCGTCGTCCTCGTGCGCCAGCGGGACGCCGAACACTGCGAGGATGGCGTCGCCGATGAACTTCTCCGTGATCCCGCCGAAGTGCACCACTTGGGAGCTCACGAGCTCGAAGAGCTCGGACTGCAGCACGCGGACGTCTTCCGGGTCGAGCCGCTCACCAAGCGCAGTCGACCCGGCGAGGTCGGCGAACAACACGGTGACCACGCGGCGTTCCTCCTGATCCAGTGCAGCTGTGCTGCGGCGCGCCCCGCTCTGGAGCGAGGCACCGCAGTTCGAGCAGAACGCGACCGACGCGCGCTGCTCCGATCCGCACGACGGGCACGTCTGCCAGAGGGACGCACCGCACGCATGACAGAAGCGTTCGTCGGAGGAGACCGCCGCGCCACACGAGACGCAGGACAGAGCCACCGTCCGAGTCTAGATACCCACGTCGGGAGCGATCGTGCCGTCCGCGCGAACCATCACTCCGTCCTCGCGCAGGCGTTCGCGGACGAGGTACTGGAACGCCGTCCACGCTCCTCGGGGCACGTCCAGAAGACGGTAGACCTGCCACTCCGAGAGGAGTTGCGAGTCGGCGCGCCTGGCGTCGGCCCAGTCGGTCATCTTCGGCAGACGTCCGAGATCGAGGGCGAGCCGTGCGCCCTGCTCCACCGCGCGATCGAGCCGCTCCTCGCCGACCGGCAAGTCGAAGCCCGCCTCGCGCAGCGCGTTCGCGAGCGACCCGAAGGTGTGCGTGTACGTGGAGGCCGACGGGATCGACCCACGTCGGGCGGTAAGGTCGCTCGTCCGCGGCGTCCTTCCGAGCTCCTCGCCGAGGGATCGGAGTTGCGAGAGCAGGTCTTCGCGCGTGAGGAAGCGACGAGGAAAGAGCCCGGCGGCACGCTTTGCGGCGTTCCACGTGCCGAAATGCTCGATGACGGTTTGCGGGTGCACTCGCGCATCGGAGTCCTGTGCGAACTCCCGCATCGTCGGGGACCGGCCCAGTCGCTCCGCGGCCTGCCGTAGCTCGTCGAGGATCTCCTCGTTCGTGTACCGCCGCCGCAGACCCGCGCGAAATGCGGCGAGCTCCGCCTCGTCGATGCGCACACGCGCACGCTGTCGTGACCTCGGACGGGCCATCGTGCAATCAGCTTAGAGCGTTTTGGGTAATCTGCAAGTAGTTCAGAGCAGCCGGTGCCTCCTCCCCAGCCGATACCCTCGCCCGAGTTGAAAGGGTTGCCCTGAGCGTACGGCTGCACCTGGAGACGTCCGCTGCACGGGCGGTCGGACGACTCTCACGCGCTGCCGGCCGCGGAGGTGGTACGACGCTGCCCGGGAAGGTTCTCTGGAAGCTCGACCCCGAGGCGGTCGATGCGCTTGCCGCGAAGCTTCCGCTCGGCGTGGCGGTCCACTCCGCGACGAACGGCAAGACGACCACGACGGCCATGGCCGCACACATCCTCGGCGCGGAGCATCGCCTCGCCTGGAATCGCGCCGGGGCAAACCTGCTCTCGGGAATCGCTTCTGCCCTGCTGACGGCCGGCGATGCGACGCTGGGCCTGTTCGAGGTCGACGAGGCGGCGCTGCCGGAGGCGATCACGCGCACCAGGCCGCGTGTCGTCTCACTCGCAAACCTGTTTCGCGACCAGCTCGATCGCTATGGCGAGCTCGAGCTCGTCGCGGAGCGCTGGCGAGAGGCGGTTCGTACCTTGCCGGACGAGACCTCCCTGGTGCTGAACGGCGACGACCCCGTGGTCGCCGACCTCGGTGAGGGTCGTTCGGGCGTGATGCGGTACGGACTCGACGACCGACGACACGCTCGGGAGTCGCTCCAGCACGCTGCCGACTCGAAGTACTGCGTCCGGTGCGGAGCTCCGTACACGTACGACGCCGTCTACGTCGGACATCTCGGCGAATATCGGTGCGACACCTGCGGTCATGCGCGGCCGACTCTCGACGTCATCGCGCGCGACATCGACCTCATTGGACTGCAGGCCTCTCGCTTTCTTCTCCAGACGCCTGCCGGGGACATACCCGTGGAGCTCGCGCTACCCGGTCTGTACAACGTGTACAACGCGACGAGCGCCGCATCGCTCTGTCTCGCGCTCGGCGCTTCGCCGTCCGAGATCAGGGCCGGCCTCGAGAGCTTCCGTGCCGCCTTCGGGCGTTTCGAGCGCATTCCCGTCGGCTCCAAGACCATCGTGATGCTCCTCGTCAAGAACCCGGCTGGAGCGAACGAGGTGCTGCGCACGCTCGAGATCGGTGTGCCGCCGGTCCTCGTGATCGCGCTCAACGACGCCATCGCGGATGGACGGGACGTGTCTTGGATCTGGGACGTCGATTTCGAGCCGCTCCTCCCCCACGCCCAGCACGTCGTCGCAAGCGGAGAGCGCGCCGCCGAGCTGGGGCTTCGGCTTCTGTACGGCGGCCTCGACGCGGATCATCTCGAAGTGATCCCGAGTCTCGAAAGCGCGCTGGACCGTGGGCTCGAGCTCATCGAGGCAGGTGACACGCTCGTCGTGCTCCCGACCTACACGGCCATGCTTGCGCTTCGCGGTGTCCTGACGTCACGAGGGCTCGTCGAGCACTACTGGGAGACCCCGCGGTGAGAATCCGCGTCGCGCACCTGTATCCGGAGTACCTCAACATCTACGCGGATCGTGGCAACATCGCGGTGCTCGAGCGTCGCGCCGCGCTACGAGGACACGAGCTCGAGATCGAGAGCATCGGGCTGGGAGCGGAGATACGCCCGACGGAGCACGATCTCTTCTACATCGGCGGCGGGCAGGATCGCGAGCAGGCGCTCATCGCACCCGACCTCGTGGTCAAGAGCGCTCCCATCACGGCCGCGATCGACGAGGGTGCCGCTCTGCTGGCGGTTTGCGGCGGCTACCAGCTGCTCGGTCGCGGATACAGGGGTCGTGACGGCTCGCTCATGCCGGGCGTCGGCCTCTTTCCCCATGAGACGATCGCGGGCGACGCTCGCATGATCGGTGACGTGCTGATCGAATGCGAGCTCGAGCCCGGCGAACGGCGGACGATCGCGGGCTTCGAGAACCACGCGGGCCGGACTCGCCTCGACCCAGGCGCGGCGCCGCTCGGACGGGTGCTCTACGGGTTCGGGAACGACGGGGAGTCGGGATTCGAAGGCTGTCGCGTGCGGCGCGCGGTCGGCACCTACCTGCACGGGCCGCTACTGCCTCGGAACCCCTGGCTTGCGGACTGGCTCATCGCCCAGGCGCTTGCACACGCCACCGGCGGCGCTCCACCCGTCTTCGAGGAGCTTCCGGACGACCTTGCGGCAGAAGCCCACCGGGTCGCGGCGCAGCGAGCGCGAACCCGCGGTGGTCGTCGCTAAGAGCGCACTTCTGGTGGGGCACCCCGGCCCACCACCCGCTTTCAGCGTAACGGCCAGAAGCGCACCGGTGTTACGCAGACTGCCCCGAATGTGTGCCCGATCACGAACGGATCAGGGCACCCACATCTCGCCGAGGTACACCGCCGGATCCCCCGGCTGCCAGCGCTGGAGAAAGCGCTGGATCGGCGGGTGCAAGGTGACCTCGTCGAGCTCGTCCGGCTCGAAGAGGCGATGCCCCCCGACCGCTTCGTCCTCCGAAGCGACGTCGTCGAGCGCGACGTTCGATACCTCCGTCGCGAAGATGACGTGGATCACGTGCTTTCGCCGCTCGCTCGAATCGGGCGCAATGGAGTCGACGATCGCGACCGGCCCCTCGAAGTGCACCTCGGTCCCCGCTTGAAAGAGGCGGGTCTCTTCCCAGAGCTCGCGTTGAAGCGCCTTCAGCAAGTTCTCGCCGGCGTTGACACCGCCCCCGGGCAGCAACCAGACGTCCTGGCCGAGCTTGGAGTGCTGACAGAGAAGCATGCGCGCTCGCCAACGCACGATCGCCGACACACGAATCCTCGGTTCCGCACCCGTCACGTTGCAGACGACCCGAAGCCTCGCGCGCCCCGTTCGCTCGTCTGGAGCTCGTCGACCTCGACGAGCCGGACCGCCGGAACCGGCAGCACGACGAGCTGCGCGATTCGCATCCCAGGCTCGACGGTGAAGGACTCGCTCCGATCGGTGTTGACGAGCACGACGCGAATCTCACCGCGATACCCGGAGTCGACGAGCCCGGGCGAGTTCACGATTCCGATGCCGTGCCTGGACGCGAGACCGGAGCGCGGTTGGACGAACCCCCCATAACCCTCCGGAATCTCGACCGCGAGTCCCGTCGAGACCACCGCTCGCTCGCCTGGGGCGAGAGTGATGGCGTCGCAGGCCGATAGATCGAAGCCTGCGTCTCCCTCGTACGCCTGGCTGGGAAGTACCGCGCCGGCACGAACCCGGCGGATCGCGACCTCGATCACCGGGCCGACGCCTCGGCATCGGCATCGGGCTCACCGGCAACCAGAAAACGTGCGAATCTCGCGACCTCGCGCCGGGGCAGACGAGCTCGCACGCGAACGCCTTCGGGCGTGTCGCGACGCTCCGCGATCGGCGCGCCGAGGTCGTACAGGGCGGCGAGCGCCTGACCGTCCGAGTAGGGCACGAGCAACCGCACGTCCTCGAATCGATCGGAGAAGAGCTCGGCGATCCGATCCTTCAGCTCGTCGAGGCCCTCGCCCGTCTCGGCGGACAGCTGCAGCGCGCGCGGGAACGCACTTTGCAGACGACGCCGCGCGAGCGGATCGAGAAGGTCGACCTTGTTGAGAACCAACTCGATCGGGACCTCGTCGGCGCCGATCTCGTCCAGCACCGTCTGCACCGCGGCAATGGTCTCGTGCAGGCGCGCCTCCCCCAGGGAGCCGTCGGCGACATGCAGGACGAGATCCGCGACGAGCGTCTCCTCGAGAGTCGCGGCGAACCCTTCGACGAGTTGCGTCGGCAGCCGCCGGATGAACCCCACCGTATCGGTCACGAGGTATCGCTTCCCGACGTGATCGAAGCTCCGGGTCGTCGGGTCGAGCGTCTCGAAGAGGCGGTCGTCGACCGACGCATGGGCGCCGGTCAGGGCGTTCAGCAACGTCGACTTGCCGACGTTCGTGTAACCCGCGAGCGCGATCGTCGGAACCGCCGAACGCTTGCGCTGCTTTCGCCGGACCGCACGCTCGGCACCGAGTCCGCGCAGCCGGCGCTTCAACAGGGAGACTCGGGTTCTCGCAATCCGGCGGTCCGACTCGAGCTGCGACTCACCAGGGCCCCTCGTCCCGACTCCGCCCCCGAGCCGCTCGAGGTGCTGCCACATCCCGCGCATCCGAGGGAGGTTGTACTCGAGCTGTGCGAGCTCGACCTGGAGCTTGCCCTCGGCGCTGCGAGCGTGCTGGGCGAAGATGTCCAGGATCAGCTGTGTGCGATCGACCACGCGCGCCTTCAGCGCGTCCTCGAGCGTGCGCTGCTGGGTCGGCGAGAGCTCGTCGTCGACGATGAGAACCTCGGCCGCGTGGTCTGCGTACTCCGTCTTGAGCTCCGCCAGCTTCCCTTTCCCGACGAACGTCCTCGGATCGGGACGGCTCCGGTGCTGAACGAGCTCGGCGACAGGTGCGACGCCCGCGGTTCGGGCGAGCTCACGGAGCTCGGCGAGCTCCTCGTCGCCGTCCACGCCTTTCGCGAAAACGCCGAGAACGAACCCGCGCTCCGGCTCCGCCCCAGGCGTGGGATCGGGCTGGCGCGCTGTCACAGCGAGATTATGCCGCGGTAGGCTGAACGGGTGACCCAGCTCGCCGAGCGCCTCGCAACGCGCACGCTCGAGCTCGTGAACATTCCATCCGAGAGCGGGCACGAGGCAGCGATTCGCGAGCACCTCCTCGCGCTCGTCCCCGGAGATCTTCGAACGGACTACGCAGGAGACGAGGCCTACCTCTTCGCGCCGACGCGACGAGCCGGAGCGCCGTTGATCGTGCTCGCCGGTCACTACGACACCGTGCCGGCGCAAGGCAACGTTCCGGGACGCATCGAAGGCGACGTAGTCCACGGACTCGGCGCGAGCGACATGAAAGGCGGCGTCGCCGTCGCGCTCGAGCTCGTGCGCGATCGTGCGCGGGGGCTTCCTGGGACGGCCGACGTCGCACTTCTCCTCTTCGGTCGCGAAGAGCTACCCGCCGAGCACGATCCACTTCCTGCCCTCCTCGCCGCGTCGCGCCTCGTGCACCAGGCAGCTCTCGTGATCCTGCTCGAGCCCACGGACGGATGCGTTCACGCCGGCTGCCTCGGCAACGTCGTCGCTCGCCTCACCTTCCACGGGCGAAGCGGCCACTCGGCGCGACCATGGGACGCCGACAGTGCGATCGCGCTCGCGGTCGACGGCCTGCAACCGCTTCTCGCGCTCGAGGGTCGAGAGGCCATCGTCGGTGGGCTCCCGTTCGTCGAGGTCGTCTCGGTCACGCGGTTCGAGTCCGGCATCGCCGACAACGTCATTCCCGGCACGGCGACGGTGACCCTGAACCTGCGCTATCCGCCGGACCGCTCTCCTGCCGATGCGGAGGAGTACCTGCGCTCGCTCGTTCCCGCAGGCGCGACGCTCGAGGTCGTGGGTCACGCGCCGGCAGGCTCGGTCGTGGCTGACGGCCCACTCGTCGAGGCGCTCCTTGCGGCCGGCGCCGGGCGCGTGGAGCCGAAGCAGGCGTGGACGAACGTCGCCGACTTCACGGCCCTCGGGATCCCGGCGGTCAACTTCGGTCCTGGCCACACGCGCTATGCGCACCGCCAGGACGAGCTGGTCGAGATCTCGGCGCTCGTGCACGCGTACGAGACTCTGGAACGACTCGTGACGCACGAGATCCGGGAAGATGGCGCGTGATGGACCTCGCTGCACGGATCGACGACCTGTGGGAGACGGGGACCCTCGATGCGGCGCCGATCGAGGACGCGCTCGCCCGCCTCGATCGCGGTGATGTCCGCGTCGCGGAGAAGCGAGACGGCGAGTGGACGGTCAACGAGTGGGCGAAGAAGGCGATTCTCCTGTACTTCCGGTTGCGAAAGGTGGAGCCGATGGAGGTCGGAGGGCTGCACTTCCTCGACAAGATCCCCGTGAAGGCCGACTACGCGGAGCGCGGCGTCCGCGTCGTTCCACCTGGAATTGCACGCTACGGCGCCTTCATCTCGGAGGGCGTCGTGCTCATGCCCGGTTTCGTGAACGTCGGCGCCTGGGTCGGGCCGCGCACGATGGTCGACACCTGGGCGACCGTCGGCTCGTGCGCGCAGATCGGCGCCGATGTCCATCTCTCCGGTGGAGTCGGGATCGGCGGAGTCCTCGAGCCACCGCAGGCTCGCCCGGTGATCGTCGAGGACGGGGCATTCATCGGCTCTCGCGCCATCGTCGTCGAAGGCGTGATCGTCGGCGAGCGCGCGGTGATCGCACCGAATGTCGTGCTCTCGGCGTCCGTGCCGGTCATCGACGTCACCGGCTCGACGCCGGTGGAGCATCGTGGGTACGTCCCTCCCGGCTCCGTCGTTCTGCCCGGCACCAGGCCGAAGGACTTCCCGGCGGGACGGTTCGAGCTCCCGTGCGCGCTCATCGTCGGCGAGCGAAGCGCGTCGACCGACCTCAAGACGTCCCTCAACGACGTCCTGCGCGAGTTCGAGATCGCGACGTGAGCGAACGCGACGTCGTCGAGGTCGCGCTCTTCACGGACGACGTGGGTTCGGTGAAGACGTTCTACGCCGAGCTGCTCGGAGCCGCGCCGGTAGCGGAATGGCCCGGAGGAGCGATCTTCTCCGCCGGGGGCGCCAAGGTGCTCGTCCACGAGCGCGGTGCTGCGCTGGAGGGCGGTCCACCGAACGAGGACCACGTCGCGCTGGGTGTCTCGGACCTCGAGGGGACGTGCCGCGAGCTTGTCCAGCTCGGTTTCACGTTCCTGCTCGACGCCGCGGACTACCCGTGGGGTCGTTCCGCGTACCTCCGAGATCCGGACGGACGACTCGTGGAGCTGGCGCAGGCGAGCCCGTAGCACCGATGCCGTACTAGGCGAGGCGTTCGGCCGGGCCGGTCAGATACGCGCGACCCGCGGTCACTCGCACCCTGAGATCCCCTCCCGGGAAGTGGACGACCACGTCGCCCTCCCCGTGCGTCGCGGCCGCCACGGCAACCGCTCCGGTGCCCGACGAGAGCGTCTCCCCCACGCCGCGTTCCCAGACGCGAGCCGTGACCTCTCCGGGACGGTCGATTCGCGCAACCTGGACGTTCGTCCGCCGCGGAAACCGGGGGTGGGTTTCGAGAAGCGGCCCCAGTCGCTGCACGTCGCTCGGATCGCCCTCGACGACTGCGTGCGGGTTTCCGACGTCGACCGTGACGAGCTCGACCCCGTCCACCTCTTCCCGTTCGCCGACGGTCACGTTCCCGAGCTCCTGTTCGATCTCCCCGTCCGGTCGAATGCGCGCGACGACGTCTCGACTCCCGACGCGCACGTGCACCGTCGTCGCTCCTGTGCGCTCGGCGAGCCAGGCCGCGGCGATTCTCGTCCCGTTGCCGGAGAGCTCGGCGATCGAGCCATCCGGGTTCCAGACGACGATCTCGACCGTGTCCTCCTCGGCGGACAGCACTTCGAGCACGCCGTCCGCGTCCCGCGAGAGCTCGAGCGCCTGGCTCGCCTCGAGACGACCCGCCTCCTCCGGCTCGACGACGACGTACGTGTTACCGAGTGCGTGCCACTTCGAGGATTGCATCCGCGACCTTCTCCGGTGGGCGATCGGCGTCGATCATGACGATGCCGGGGATGCGCCGCATCCACTTGCGCTGATAGCTGGCGTACTGGCGCGTTCTGAGGACGATCGCCGCGCGAGCCTCCTCGGCCGGAAGCTCCGCGATCTCCTGCAGCCCGAGCGCCTTGTCGGCTGTTCTCGAGACGCCGGACCGTAGCGCAGCACGCACCTCTTCGACGACGCCGCGCTCGAAGAGCCTGCGCGTTCGCTCCTCGATCCGGCGCTCGAGAACGTCGGCCGGCACGGCGAGGCCGACGACGAGCGTCGGACGGCGAGTTTCGGACGTCCACAGCTGCGCATCGCCCGGTGCGAGGGAGGAACCTGCCTCCGTGAGCTCGAGCGCGCGAACGACACGCCGCCGGTCGTTCGGGTGCACGAGCGTCGCGGCCGCGGGATCTCGAGCGGTGAGCTCCGCGTACGCGGCTTCAGGATCGCGATCGTACGAATCCTCCCAACGCTCCCGGGTACCGGCGGCCGGCGGCGGCGGTAGCTCGAGCTCTGCGACGGCCGCGCGCAGGTACAAACCGCTCCCGCCCACGACGACCGCCACACCGCTCGAGTCGACGACCTCGTCTATCGCGGCGTGTGCGAGCTCCGCGAACTCGGCGACCGACCCCTCGTGAGACAGCGGCCAGATGCCGACCAGGCGGGTCGGCCGGGTTGGCTGATTCGTGAGGAGGGGAAGCCCGTCGTACGCCTGCATGGAGTCGGCGGAGATGACCTCGGTGCCCGTCCGATCGGCGACGATCTCCCCGGCAGCGCTCTTGCCCGACGCAGTCGGACCGAAGATCGCGATGACCTCGGGAGCGCTCATCCTCCGCGCACGCCCCGCCGCCGCGCTCCCGAGACGCATCCCGAGACGCTATGCGGCGACGGCGGCTCGCGCGCGGCCGCGGAGTGTGGTCGAGGTCGCTCCGTCGATCAGCACGTCCACGAGATCGCCGGCCATGAGATCGCCAGCGCTGCCCACTGCGCTGAAGTTCACCGTCGTGTTCCGCCTGGTCCGGCCGCGAAGAAGAGCCGGCTCCGTGCGGCTCGGGCCCTCGACGAGCACCTCCTCGACGCGCCCTACACGCTCGGCGTTCCGCTCGTGACCCGATGCGCTGAACCACCTCGACGAGGCGCTCGAGCCGCTCGTGCTTCACCTCATCGGGCACCTGATCCGGCATGCTCGCTGCCTCGGTGCCCGCACGCGGCGAGTAGATGAACGTGAACGCGCTCTCGTACCGGACCTCCTCGACCACCTCGAGAGTTGCCGCGAAGTCCTCGTCCGTCTCCCCCGGGAAGCCGACGATGATGTCCGTCCCGAGCGCCAGGTCGGGTATGGCACTTCCGGAGCCTCTCCACGAGCCCCAGGTAGCGCGGGCGATCGTAGGTGCGGCGCATTCGCTTGAGAATTCGGGATGAGCCCGACTGGAGCGGCAGATGAGCGTGCTCGCAGACGGTTCGACACTCCGCCATCGCCTCGATGACGGGATCCCGGAAGTCCTTGGGGTGCGGGCTCGTGAATCGCAGGCGCTCCAGTCCTTCGACCGCATCGCAGGCGCGGAGGAGCTCTCCGAACTCCGTGTGCAGCCCGGGAGCCAGGTCGCGTCCCCACGAGTTCACGTTCTGGCCGAGGAGCGTCACCTCGCGGACGCCGTCTGCGACGAGTCGCGTCACCTCGGCCACGATGTCGCCTGGACGACGGCTCTGCTCGCGCCCGCGCACGGCCGGGACGATGCAGTACGCGCACTTGGAGTTGCAGCCCATCGACACCTGCACCCACGCCTGGGCACGCCGCTCGCGGTGCGTGGGCAGGTCCGCAGCGAAGTGCTCGTGCGTCCCGAATCTCCCTCGCGGTACGGCGTAACCGCCTGCCTCGATCCAGGTGCCGAGATGCGGGATCGACCCTGGGCCGAAGGCGACGTCGATGAACGGGTAGAGCTCGAAGATGCGCTCGCGTTGAGCCTCGGCGTAGCAGCCGCCGACGGCGATCACGAGGTCGGGCTGCCGACGTTTGCGAGCCGCTGCGTCGCCCAGGTATGCCGCGAGCCGGGTATCCGGCTTCTCACGGACGGTGCAGGTGTTGAAGACCACGACGTCCGCTCCGTCGGACGACGGTGCCTCGCCGAGCCCGAGCGATTCCAGCATGCCCTTGATCCGCTCCGAGTCGTGAGCGTTCATCTGGCAGCCGAACGTCGTGACGTGATAGCGGCGCATCAGCGGAGCCAGTGTAGTCCCCACTAGCTCGCGCTCTCTGTCGCGAGCATACGACATCACCCCTCCCGCCGATGCGGGAGGGGTGATGTCCCACTTACTGCAGCTGCTCCGCTACGAGGCCTCGGACGATCGCAGATGGGTGAGCATGTCGATGCTCGTCATCTGCCAGTAGTTCCGCCAGGCGGTCGGGGTGTAGTGCCCACCCTTCGCGGATGGCCAGTTCGTCCAGTACTTCGTGTTGACCATCGACCACATGCCGTTGTACCAGAGTGGAATCGCCGGCAGATCCTTCAGGAACAGCGTCTCGAGCTTGGTCATGGTGGCCTGGTAGGCCTTCGTATTGCTCGAGGGGATCTTGTCCAGCGCCTGCGTGAGTTTCCACGCAGTCTGGTTCACATACCGCTCGTAGTTGACGGTCGTCTGGTTGTCCAGGATCGGCAGCTGGTAGAGGTACTGGTAGTACGTCCACGGCGTGTTGCTCCACTGCCGGTCGTTGGCCAGGAGCAGGTCGTACCTCGCGTGTCCGCGATCGTCGACGAGCGTTCCGTACTCGGGATAGGCCGGCGTGACCTTGATCCCGACGGCCTTCGCGCTGTCGGCAATGACCTGGATGGAGGTCATCCAATCCGACCACCCATTCGGGCAGACGATCTGGAGGTCTATCGCGGATCCGTCCTTGTTCTCGACGTACCCGTCGCCGTTCGTATCCTTGTAGCCGGCGGCTGCCAGGAGCGCCTTCGCTCTGGCCGGGTTGTACGAGAACCCCAACTGCTTGACCACCTTCGGGTCGATCCATTTGCTCCAGATCGGAAGCAAACCGGTTGGGCTCGCCTTCGAGACGAGGCCCTGATACGCCTTGCTCAGGATCTGATTCATGTTGATCGAGTACGCAAGCGCGCGCCGGAACTGCTTGTCGTTCAGCGGCTTCTTCGTGGTGTTGGGGAACAGCCACGTCGTGTTCGCGCCCAGGTGGAATGGTGCCTTGTTGAAGTAGGTCTTGAACTGGCCCTTGATCGCCGACCTCGGTGCGAAGTTGTTGAAGAGGTCGATGTTCCCGGCCAGCAGGTTGGACAGCGCAGCTGCATTCGACGCGTTGTGGATGTCGACGACGTACTGGGGCGCGACGGTGAGGTTGAGTGCCTTCGTCGCCCACCAGCCACTTCGCTTCTTCCACACGAACGTCTGCGATGCGGCGGATGCCCCGGACTGATACGCGTACGGCCCGGTGCCGACGATCTTCGTCGGGTCGCTCATGTTGCCGGTCGCGATCTCCGTCGGGCTGTAGCCCTTGAACACGTGCTGCGGGACGATCACGACGTTGAAGCGATAGAAGTCGAACTGCTGGAGACCGGGAGCGCCGGCGAATGCGAAGATCACCTTGTTTCCACGTGCGGTGATCCGCTGCAGCCCGGTGGTCTTCCAGAGGGCGTTCTGTGGATGCGTCGCGATCTTCAGGATGTTGAAGCTGTACGCGACGTCCTTCGCCGTCAGCGGCGTTCCGTCACTCCACTTGACGCCCTGTCGGATCGACATGACGTACGTGGTCCTCGTCGTCCACGTTCCTCCTGTGGCGAGCCACGGGATGAACGTATCCTGCAGCGGGTCGTAGCGGAACGTGGTCTCGTATGCGAGGCCCACGAGCCCGCTCGCGTAGTCCCAGTTCTTTGCGGGATTCAGGTCGCTGTACGGCGACCACTGTGTCCCGCTCATGTACAGCGTCTGTCCGCGCGGAAGCGCGAATGCCGATTGCTCGGCGGCGCCAGCGCCGACCGCGCCGAGCGTCATCGCGACGACGCCGATCAAGGCGATGAGGCCCAGGCCGACGGCCGCGCGGTTTCTGCGGCCTACCATGGGTGATTCCTCCCTTCCGTGCGCCTTCGCCTCCCTCGAAGCGCTCTAGCGTGGGCGGACTGCCCACACATCCTTGATACGCGATCGGCACGATTCGTCCAACCGCGTACGTCCTTATCCGGCAAGCGGGAAAACCCGTATAGCAGGGCGTTGCGCCACAGGTCCGCAACGCCGTCGACGTCGGGTCCGGCTCGCGCGCGCGAGTGCGTATGGCTACTTCGCGACTTCGATCGCGCGTGACTCCCGGATCACGATCACCTTGACCTGACCGGGGTACTCGAGCTGGTCCTCGATCTCGCGAGCGATCTCGTGCGACAGGAGCACGGCTCCGTCATCGTCGACCTCGGTCGGCTCGACGATGACCCGGATCTCACGACCCGCCTGGAGCGCATAGGCCTTCGCGACTCCCTCCTTCGCCGAGGCGATCTCCTCGAGGGCTGCTAGACGCCTGATGTAGTTCTCCAACGACTCGCCCCGCGCGCCCGGTCGTGACGCGGAGATCGCGTCGGCCGCGATGAGAAGAACGGCTTCGACCGTCTGCGGCTGCACCTCGTAGTGGTGCGCCTCGATGGCGTGGATGACGCCTTCGGACTCTCCGTAGCGACGTGCGAGCTGTGCAGAGATGAGCGCGTGCGAGCCTTCGACCTCGTGGTTCATCGCCTTGCCCACGTCGTGGAGCAAGGCCGCCCGCTTCGTCGTCTTGACCCCGGCTCCGAGCTCGGCCGCCATGAGGCCGCCGAGGTGGACGACCTCGAGCGTGTGCTTCAGGACGTTCTGGCCGTAGCTCGTCCGGTACCTGAGTCGGCCGAGGATCTTGATCAGCTCCTCGTGGAGCTCTCCGCAGTTCGCCTCGAAGACGGCCTGCTCGCCTGCCTGTCGAACGTGCTCGTCCAGGTCGGTCTTTGCCTGGTAGTACATCTCCTCGATTCGAGCCGGGTGGATGCGTCCGTCCTCGATGAGCTTGTCGAGCGTGAGGCGTGCGACCTCACGTCGCAACGGATCGAACGACGAGAGCACGACAGCATGCGGCGTGTCGTCGATGATGAAGTCGACGCCCGTCAGGTGCTCGAGCGAGCGGATGTTCCTTCCCTCCCGCCCGATGATCCTCCCTTTCAGGTCGTCGGACGCGAGCTCGACGACCGTGACGGTCGCCTCGGCCGTGTGGCTCGCCGCAACACGCTGCAACGAGTCCGCGACGAGCGCACGGGCGCGGCGCCGCGCATCCGCCCTCGCCTCCTCTTCCATGTGGCGGACGTCTCGTGCGAGCTCGTGACGTATGAGGTCCTTCGAGCGCTCGAGAAGCTGCTGTTTCGCCTCGTGCGCAGTCAGGCCCGACAGCCGCTCGAGCACGGCGAGAGTCTCGTTCTTCGCCTCGCGGAGCTCCTCCTGGAGCTGCTTGATGTGAACCTCCCGGTCGCCCAGACCCTGCTCCCGCCGGATGAGGTCGGTGAGGTTCTCGTCGATCTCCTCCTCCTTCTGGAGGACTCGTTCCTCGATCTTCACGATCTGGAGCCGCCGGTCGGCGACCTCGGCTTCGATCTCGGCCCGGAGGAGGACCGCCTGCTCGCGGGCATCGACCTGGGCCTCGCGACGCACCGCCTCTGCCTCCCGGTCGGCGTCGGCGAGGATGCGGTCTCGTTCCGTCGCTGCCGCTCGCACTCCCGACTTCGAACGAGCCAAGAGGACCGCGGCAGCCCCGGCTGCGCCGAGAGCGACACCTACCAGCACCGCAGCGATCGTGAGCATTGCGCCTCCGTGGAGGGTCGATTCCCGCGGCGTCCGCCGCGGGTGTCCACACCCGCCACTCGGCCTCGCTCTACCGCGATCGAATCCGTCGCTTCGCCCTGGTCAAGACCGTAGAGCTCGGAGTTTCTAGCTCAGAGTCGAGCCCAGGGGTACGCGCTGCCTCCGCTCAAGGCCGGTACTCGGCCGTTCGAGATGGTCGTCGAGAGCGTTGATCAGGTTCACAGGTTCAGAATCGCTTGCGAGCAGGAAAAGTGTCGGGTGAAGCTCGCTCATCCTAACTCGTCGGCCGTTCCGGACGCAATGACGCCGGCTGAGACGACTCCGGATGCAACAACGCCGGATGCAATAAAGGCAGTGAGGGTCTCCTCGGCGAACCCCTTGCTCGCCAAGTAGCGGATGGTCCGAGGATCGTGACCACGCCGATCGACGATCCGGCGCGCGCGCACCTGCTCGGGGTCGAGCAGGAATATGGCGTCGGCGACGAGCTCCGAGACCACGCCGGCGCGCTCGAGGTCGTGGCGGATCAGCACGTCGCCCGCTCCACGACCCGCGAGCGCGGCAGCGCGTAGCTCTGCGAACCGTCTGTCGTCCAGGATCCCGGTTCGCTGCAGAGTGGCGACCGCAGCGGCTCGATCGTCCTCGTCGAATCCCTGACCCGCCAGACGCCGTTCGAGGTCGGCAGCGCTCAGATCACGATGTCTCAGCGCCCGAAGAGCGGCCTCGACCGCATCCTCGGCGGACATCTCTCAGCTCTCGACCGCGCTCTTCACGGCACCTGCCGCCGCCGCGCCGTCGGTGTCGGGCTCCTCGCTAGGTTCGGAGCTGAATTCGGAGTCGTCAACGTCGCCCGACGGAGCCGAGCCGGGAATGCCGGCCTGGGTCGGCAGCAATCGCGCCGAGATCACCTGCTCATCGGGCGCCTCGGCCTGGATGCGGGCGAGGATCTGCTGGACGATGTCCGGATTCTCGGCGAGGAACGCAGAAGCGTTCTGACGCCCCTGACCGAGTCTCTCGTCGCCGAAGCTGAAGTACGAGCCCGCCTTCTGAACGATCTTCTTCTCGAGCGCGACGTCGAGGACCGTGCCCTCCCAGGGGATGCCCGACCCGTACACGATGTCGAACTCGGCCTGCTTGAACGGCGGCGCGACTTTGTTCTTCGCGACCTTGACGCGAACCCGGTTCCCGACGGCCTCGGCGCCGTCCTTGAGCGTCTCGATGCGCCTGATGTCGAGTCGCACCGACGCGTAGAACTTGAGAGCCCGGCCCCCCGGCGTCGTCTCCGGGTTCCCGAACATGACCCCGATCTTCTCGCGGAGCTGGTTCGTGAAGATGCAGATCGTGTCCGTCCGGTTGAGCGTCCCGGCGAGCTTGCGCAGTGCCTGGCTCATGAGCCGTGCCTGCAGGCCGACGTGGCTGTCGCCCATCTCACCTTCGATCTCGGCTTTCGGGACGAGCGCCGCGACGGAGTCGACGGCCACGATGTCGAGCGCGCCCGAGCGGATGAGGAGCTCGGCGATCTCGAGTGCCTGCTCTCCGGTATCCGGCTGCGAGACGAGCAGCTGGTCGATGTCGACCCCGATGCGCCTGGCGTAGGACGGATCCATCGCATGCTCTGCGTCGATGAACGCGCAGATGCCGCCGCGGCGCTGTGCCTCGGCCATCACGTGGTAGACGAGCGTCGTCTTGCCGGAGGCCTCGGGCCCGTAGATCTCCACGATGCGGCCGCGAGGCAACCCGCCGATGCCAAGCGCGACGTCGAGCGCGAGCGAGCCGGTGGAGATGGCCCCCACGGCGACCTGCGGGCGATCGCTCATCCGCATCACGGACCCCTTGCCGAACTGGCGCTCGATCTGACCGAGCGCTGTGTCGAGCGCTTCCTCGCGACTCATCCGTTCATCCTCCCGGCTATGAAAAATCCACTTCCGACGAATTCAGCCTGCATGTCTCGAGAACCTCGTGCCGTGCACCCCCTGCAGCTCTTGGACCCCCTGCAGCTTTTGCGCCCTCTGCAGCTCTTGCGCCCTCTGCAACGTTCGCACCCCCTGCAGGACCGTGTGGGTGCAGGCGTGAAAGGAAAGCAGCTGCCTCGGACGGAGCGAAGCTGCCGAGCTCGGCCTGGAGAGGAGCAACCGGCGGCCTGAGTCGCGGCGGCTCCCGAAACCGGAGCACGGTGACGTGCGGAAGCCACGGACGCCGTTCGCGCCGGTACGAGCCGAGCTCCTCCAGGCGGCTCTGCAAGCCGGCTGCGAGCTGCGTGGCCCCGCCCGTCGGGTCGTCGAGGACGAGCATCCCGACGGATTTCGTCTCGCGGTAGCGGGCGAGCGCGAGCGGGAAAGGACGGACCGTCTCAACGGATGCTCGAAGCGCCCCCACGATCGCTTCGAGCTCTGTCGCCGGCCGCGCGCCGAGAAACGCGAGTGTGATGTGCAGGCTGTCAGGACGTCTACCTCGGTCGAGATGCTGCTCGCTCCAGCGCACGATGGCGTCGGTTGCGTCGTGAGGAAGGAGCAGTGCAAGGAAGAGCCGGAGCGAGCCACCGGTCTCGAGGGTACCGGTCGAGTTCACGCGCCTTCGTCAGGGCTCTGTGTCAAGAGACGTCGCACGAGATGGAGCGCCGCAGCGGCAGCCCGACCCCGGATCATCTCCCGGTCTCCCGGGAGGTCGATTCTCCGGGCCTCCTCTCCGTCGGGGCCTGCCGCGTGAAGAAATACGAGGCCGACGGGCTTGTCCTCTGTCCCACCCCCCGGCCCGGCGATTCCCGTGACCGCGACCGCGACGTCGGCGCCGAGCCGCGCCCGGGCGCCCTCGGCCATCGCTCGCGCGGTCTCGGCCGACACCGCTCCGTGCTCGCTGAGAACGCTCCGCCCGACGCCCAGTTCGTGCTCCTTGACGTCGTCGGCGTACGCGACCACGCCACCGCGGAAGACGTCGCTCGAGCCTGGCACGGACGTGAGCCGGCTGGCGACGAGCCCTCCCGTGCAGGACTCGGCCGTTGCGAGGGCCAGGCCACGCGAGCGAGCGGCGTCGAGGACGATCTCCGCTACCGACCGTTCGTCCTCGCTGAAGAGGTAACGGCCGAGGCTCTCGCGAAACGCACGCTCGATCTCGGCAGCACGTTCGTCCGCACCCGGCTCGATGACGATGTCCACGTGGATCTCGAACTCGCGCGCACAGATCGTCACCTCCACCCCGCCCCCATCGCCGCCGGCGCCGGCGAGAGCCTCGGCGACAGCGGATTCGGGTGTGCCGAAGAACCGGAGGGTCCGCCGGTCCCGACTCGGAGCCCGCTCCACCACCGCTCGAACCGCTTCCGACTCGAGCGCACGCTCCCAGAGGCGTCTGAGCTCGCGCGGGGGCCCGGGTAGCACGACGACAACGCATCCGTTCGTCTCGAGCACGAGGCCGGGCGCAGTACCGGCGAGACCGAGAGACTTCGCGCCCTCGGGGCGAGTCGCCTGCTTCCGCACGCCGGCCGAGAAGTCCGTATACGGCCTTCGCAGACGGTCGGCGATCATCCGCGACACGGCCTCGATCTCGCGCTCGAGCTCGGAGTCGACGACGAGCGACTGTCCGGCGACGCGCGCCACGAGCTCGACCGTCCTGTCGTCGTGGGTCGGCCCGAGTCCGCCCGAGACGAGGCACAGGTCAGCTTCGAATGCCTGGCCGAGCGCCTGAGCGATGTCGTCGGGGCGGTCGCCGACGATCGTGATGCGCTCGGGCTCGAGGCCGAGCCGAAGAGCCTCTGCGGCGAGGAACGGCCCGTTGCGATCCTGCCGCTCTCCCCGGACGAGCTCGCTTCCCGTGACGACGATCGCCGCCCGCGGGCGAGTCGTCACTCGGCCGAAGGAACGATTCGTCGCGCCGTGACGACGAAGGACGTTCCGGCGGGAAGCTCGATCCGGTTCCCGTTCCTGCGCACGAGGACGTTCTGTGGCTTGGCGAGCGTCAGCTGGAGCCGCCGTGCCTCGAACCGCTTGCTCTGCCCCTGCTCGAGCGTCCCGCTGTAGAGGAGCGTCCCGGCGGACGAGCCGGTGCGCACCGCCATCCACGAGTTGCCCTGGGTCGCACGAACGACCAGGACGACATGGCCCTTCGGCCGGGTCGTGGACGTCGAGGGCTGGTTCCCCCCTGCCAGACCCGGCACGTCCTGACCTTCAGGCCCACCGAACCGCCAGGCTGCGATCACGAGCGCCGTCAGGACGGCGATCCCGGCGAGAGCGAGGACGGCGATGTGCGACTCAGCAGGACGCGCGCGCTGCGGCTGCGGCGCCCGGCGGGAGCGAACCGGTGCTTCCTCCTCCCCGATCGCGAACCGCGAGTTGTACTCGTCGACGAACGGTTGGCCGTCGAGCCCGAGCGCCTCGGCGTAGGAGCGCAGGAACCCGCGGACGTACGTCGGCGCGGGCAGGATGTCGAACTGCTCGTCCTCGAGCGCGCGGAGGTACTTTGGGCGGATCTTGGTGAGCTCCTCGAGCTCTGGGAAGTCGACGCCCTGGCGAACCCGGGCCTCGCGGAGGCTGGAGCCGATGTCGAACACGCGGGCGGATTGTAGACGGTCGACGTCGTCCCTCTGTCGGACCCCACCGCACTCCGCGGCGCGCGCTACTCGCGCGAGCCGACGTACTCGAGAAGCTCGTAAACGCCGAGGGAGACGACTGCCGCGGCCGCGAGGCAGAGCCCGATCACTCCGAGCACGCCTCCGACGCGAGCCAGCCGCGCAGACCGCCCTCGTCCGAGCGACACGGCATTGCGAAGACGCGCACGACGCGAGAGTGAGAGCGAGACGAAGGCAAGACCCGTGGCGACGGGAATCGCGAAGCCCGCGTGCAGGAGGTCGTACGTGTCGCTGAAGCGCGTCAGGTAGACCGCGAGCGGGAGCGTCGCGATCGAGGCTAGGCCGGCGAGCCACCGCGCCCCAGGCAGCACCGGTTCCGCCCCGCGTGGGCTCGTCACGGCGCGCGCACGCTACTGCTTGACGTACGGGACGACCATCTGCAGCCGGTGGCGTCGAGCGTCCGACGACGCCTGCCACTACGACGATGGTGACCACATATGGGAGCGCTTGAAAGCAGCGTTGTAGGCAGCGTCCGTTCGGGACGCTCCCGGCAAGCGGCGCCGAGCGCGCTCGAGAATCCGAAGAGCAGGCAAGCCGCAAACGCGCCGAAGGGCCGCCAGCGACCGAAGATGATCGCGGCCAGCGCGATGAAGCCGCGACCTGCGGTCAGGTTCTGTCGAACGAGGTCACGACTCCATCGACAGGTAGGCACCGCCGAGGCCGGCGAGCGCGCCGGAGAGAATGACTGCGCCGTAGCGGACTGCCGTAGACGGAGATCCCGACCGTGTCGGCGGCCCGCGGATGCTCACCCACCGACTCGAAGCCGCAGACCGATCGACGTCCGGAAGAGGACGTGTAGGTGAGGATCAGGAGGACGAGAGCAGAGCCAGATCATCCAGTTCAGGTCGCCGAACACCGCCTGCAAGAACGTGCCGCCGAACTCGATCGGGCCGATCGAGACGTCGGGGATGTGCCCCAGGAAGTCGAGCGACGGGCTTCCGACGTCGGCACGTCCTCTGGCGAGCCCTGATCGCCGTAGATGTCGACGAACACGTATCCGGTGATCCCGACTGCGAGGAAGTTGACGCCAGAGCCGACGACGATCTGGTCTGCGCGAAGGTTGATGCAGATGAAGGCGTGCAGGAGGCGAGCGCCGCTCCGGCCGCACGGCGCCAGCACCCGTAGCTCCCAGGAGTCGTAAGCTTGCGGCCGCCGAGAAAGCCCAAGAACGCGCCCATCAGCATCATCCCCTCGAGGCCGATGTTGACGACGCCGCTGCGCTCGGAGACGAGACCGCCCATGGCCGCGAACGCCAGCGGAGTCGCGTACGGAGCGTCGCTGCGAGAACGACCGACCAGGCGAAGACGAGGTCGAGATTCCCGAGACCCGATGCTGCGCCGCGATGCCGAGGCTCATGCCGAGGATCGCAGTGGCAGCCGCGCCCCAGCCGACACGTCCCCTGCCACGCGTGATCGACGTGATCGCCGCGGCGAGCGCGAGGATCCCGACGACCGCGGCCACCCGAGCCCGCGCGCGTGCACGGTGGCAGCGCGAGCCAGCAGGCGATGAGGCCGAGGACGATCCCGAGCACGCCGATCGCCTGCGGGGTCGTCAGGCGCGTCACCGGACGCGAGGCGACGGCCAGCACGCTCACGACGCGGGCTCCGACTGCGGCGCAGGCGGCGGCGATTGCTCGCGCTTGAGCTTCTTGCGCGCGTTCCACGCGTACAGGATCAGGAGGTCGGCGCCGATGAACAGCACGACGAGCCCCTGGATGATGGAGCGTGAGGTTGCTCGCGAGCTCCGGGACTTGAAGATCTCCGGGTCGAGGTTGCGCTGCGACGTGCCGGTGAGCAAGCGCACCGAAGAGAAGCGCTGCAAGACCCGTGCCGATCGCCGTGTTTCGACCGAGCAGCGCGACGGCGATGCCGAGGAAGCCGATCGTTGGGAGCGGATCGTGCTCGACCGCGACCGGTACTCGCCAGCCGAGCACGTCCATCGCACCGCCGACGCCCGCGAAGGCACCCGCGATCGCCATCGCGAGGAAGTAGCTCCGCGCGACGTTGATGCCGCCGTAGCGGGCTGCGTCGGGGCTGAGTCCGACGGCCCGCACCTCGTAGCCGAGGGTCGTCCGGTTGAGCACGATCGCATAGACGACGAGTGCCGCGATGCCGACGAAGAGGCCGACGTGCGCTCCCTGCAGGACACTGAGGCCCCAGAAGGTCGGGAGCTTGCCGGAGTCCGCCACGTCCTGCGAGGTCGAGGTGGCGACGGATCGTGGTTGAGCGGCCCGTCCGAGCCGAGGAGCCACAGGCCCGTCCAGTACATGATCCAGTTGAGCATGATCGTGATGACGACCTCGTGCGCCCCGACGGTCGCCTTCAGGAAGCCTGCGATTCCGGCGAGCAGCGCCCCGGCGAGGCCGGCGGCGCGATCCCGAGGACGACGTGCGGGAACTGCGCCATGTCCGCGAACGACGATCCGACCCAGACCGCCGCGAGCGAGCCCGCGATGTACTGACCGTTGCCGCCGATGTTGAACAGGCCGCAGCGGAAGGCGAAGGCGACCGCGAGTCCCGTGAAGATCAGCGTCGTCGTGAGGAGCAGCGTCTGCTGCAGCGCGTACGCGTCGCGCGACTCGAGGCTGTTCGTGTTCAGCGGGAACCAGACCGTCCTATCCGTGAACGGCACCCCGATGCGGTAGCTCCCCGGATGGAAGAACCAGCTGAGGCCCGTGCCGTCGAAGATCGCCCGGTACGTGGAGAGCGGGTTGTGACCGGTGGTGACGAGGACGACGAGGCCGGCGATGAGGAACGCCAGCAGCATCGTGATGAGCGGGACGACGAGCCCGCCGGCCCGTTGGAAGGCAGAGAACCGCTCTGCCGCACTCGGGGTATCGCCCTGCCGGCGGTCGCCCTGCGGCGGCTGCGCCGAGCCGCCGGCCGGCACGTCGCTCACGCCGCGGCCTCCTCGTCTCCGCCTCCGCCGATCATCGCGATCCCGAGCGTCTCGGCGTCGACCCCAGGCGCGAACTCGCCGACGATCTCGCCCCTCGTACATGACGAGGATGCGGTCGGAGAGGGACATGATCTCGTCGAGCTCGAGCGACACGAGCAGGATGGCGCGCCCCTCGTCGCGCTCCGCGACCAGCCGGCTGTGGAGGAACGCGATCGCGCCGACGTCGAGCCCTCGCGTGGGTTGTGCCGCAATGAGCAGCCGCGGATCGCGCGAGACCTCCCGCGCGACGACGAGCTTCTGCTGGTTTCCGCCGGACAGCTCCGAAGCCTTCGAGGACGGCGTTCCGCCGCGGACGTCGAACTCCGAGATGAGCCCGCGCGCACTGGCGATCATGCGACTCGGGCGGAGCCAGCCCAGGTGCGCGTTCGGCTCGTGACGGAAATCGTGCAGCGAGAGGTTCTCGGCGAGCGAGAACTCGAGGATGATGCCGCGCCGCAAGCGATCCTCGGGGATGTGCCCAACGCCTGCGTCGAGCCGGTCGCGCGCGCTGCCCTTCGTGATGCTCGGTGCCGGCGAGGGTCACGCGGCCCGCGGTCGCCTTTCGGAGGCCCGTGAGCGCCTCGACGAGCTCGGTCTGACCGTTCCCGTCGACGCCTGCGATGCCGACGATCTCCCCCGCACGCACGCCGAAGCTGACGCCGCGCACCGCCGGGAGGCCGCGGTCGTCCTCGACCGTGAGCTCCTCGACCTCGAGGAGGGTCTCGCCCGGCGTCGCCGGCTCCTTGTCGATCTGCAGCACCACTTCGCGCCCGACCATCAGGCGTGCCAGTCCCTGCTCCGTCGCGCCCTCGCGCGGAACCGTGTCGACGAGCTTTGCCGCGGCGTAGCACGCTGATGCGGTCGGCGATGTCGAGCACCTCGTGGAGCTTGTGACTGATGAAGATCACGGACATGCCCTCGCGCGTCAGCGACCTCAGGATCCCGAACAGGTCGTTCGCCTCGCCCGGCGTCAGCACCGCCGTCGGCTCGTCGAGGATGAGGATGTCCGCGCTGCCGGTAGAGCGCCTTCAGGATCTCGACGCGCTGCTGCTGGCCGACGGTGATGTCCTGGACGCGTGCGTCGGGATCGATCGCGAAGTTGAAGCTCTGCGCCAGGTCGCGGACGCGGCGGTCCGCGGAGCGGTGGTCGAGGAAGATCCCGGCCGTATTGGGCTCGGTGCCGAGCACGATGTTCTCGGCGACCGTCATCACCGGGATGAGCATGAAGTGCTGGTGGACCATCCCGATCCCGTGCTGGATCGCATCCTGCGCGGAGTGCATCGTGATCGGCTCGCCCTTGACGAGGATCTCGCCCTCGTCGGGCTTGTAGATGCCGTAGACGACGTTCATGAGCGTCGACTTGCCGGCGCCGTTCTCACCGAGGAGCGCGTGCACCTCGCCGCGGCGAAGATCGAGGTCGATTCGATCGTTCGCGACGATCCCCGGAAAGCGCTTCGTGATGCCGCGCAGTTCCAGGACGGGCGGGGCGGCGACCATCGCGCGCGATTCTACGGCGTGAAATGACGAAGGGGGCGCCTGCAGGCGCCCCCTTCGAGCGGAACCGTCGAGCCTAGAGTGCCGACGGGGGCTTGATCTTGCCCTTGATGATGAGCGCCTTCTGGGCGTTCATCTTGCTGATGAACGCGCCGGGAACGCGCGGGCTGATCTTGCCGACGTCCTGGCCCTTGTTCTTCAGGTTGAAGACCAGGTCCTTGCCGGCGCCGAGCTTGACCCGCCTTCGCGAGCTTGTAGAACGTGTAGACGGCCGTGTCGACCCTCTTCACGCCGCTCGTCATGATGTGCGAGCCGAGGTATGCCTGGTCGGCGTCGACGCCGATGCCCCAGACCCCCTTCTGCTTCGCAGCCTGCAGCGCACCGAGGCCGCAGCCGCCCGCGACCTGGAAGACCGCCTGCGCGCCCTGGGAGATGTGCTTGAGCGCGATCTCCTTGCACTTCGGGGCGGCGGACGGCGGGAAGTCGCCCGAGTAGTCGATGAGGACCTTGAACCGCTTGTCGACGGCCTTCGCGCCGGCCCGATACCCGGCGATCCAGTTGTCGACCGACGGGATCTTCTTGCCGCCGACCGCGCTCAGGACGAGCTTGCCGGACGACGCGCCCTTCGGCCCGATCTTCGCCTTGGCCATCTCGGCGGCGAGATAGCCGACGAGGTAGCCCGACTCCTCGGACTTGAACGTCAGCCCGTACGCGTTCGCGGGCTTGTCGGCCAGCGCCACACGCGGGAAGTCGGTGATTGCCCATTTGATGTCCGGGAACTGCTTCGCCGCCGTGTTCGTGGCGTCCGCGAGCAGGAAGCCGTTCATGACGACCGCCTTGGCTCCCCACTGAGCTGCGGCCACCGCGTTCGGCAG
>CAVQVA010000015.1:0-212888 GCA_963716975.1 uncultured Actinomycetes bacterium
GACTTCAACTACGCGTTCGACAACGGAGCTCCGGCGCTGATCGTGTGGATCGCGGTCGTCGGTGGACTAGTCGGCCTCGTCGTCGGAACGGTGCGGCGCGGTCCGGCTCTCGAGGCCCCGGCGGGGGTGGCTGCAGCGCTCTTCCTCCTGCCGATCGTCGTGGTCGGACTCGCGCGCTGGACGCCGGAGGCACCGGTCGGTCTCGCTCTCTCGCCAGGAATCGTCCACGCGGTGCGGACGATCGTGCCTCCTGGTGCGATCGTCTACTCGGATCCGCAGACGAGCTACCGGCTTGCGGCTTCCGCTCCGATCTACATCGCGAACGCCCCGCCCGGTCACGTCGCGGACACGGCGCAGAACCGCCCGTACACACGCGCGCGGGACGCGCGGAGGTTCGTCGCCACCGGCGACCTCGCGATCCCCCGGGAGTACGGGGCCGAGTTCCTCGTCGTCGACCGGCGACGACAGCGTCAGCAGTTCAGTCTGCCGGAGCTCTATCGCGATCCGCGTTTCGTGCTGTACCGGATCCTGCCCGACATGTAGCGCTTGACACGTTCTTCAGGCTGTGAGAGTTTCGGCGACTGCAAGGGCGCACTGCGGCGCGCTTCCGTTCTCGACGCGCAGGCAGGCAGAGGAGGGAGTCATGAAGAACCCGTCTCGACACTGGCCGAGGCCGTCGGCACGAGCGTATGTGGTTCTGGCGACCGTACTCGTGACCGTGGTCGTGGTGCTCGCCGGTGCCGGCATCGTCAACGGCACTCCGGCCCTCACCCGGCAAGCGGTCGCCCAGACGACCACGACCGCGGCCGTCAACCCGCTCGATCCGCTCACCGCCGACGAGATGAACGCGACGTTCGACGTGATCGAGCACAGCAACAAGTTTCCGGCGGGTGCGTACTTCCCGCTCGTGAAGCTGAAGGATCCACCCAAGTCCGCGGTCCTCGCGTGGTCGCCGGGGCAGCCGTTCGCGCGCCAGTCGTTCGCGAACGTCTACGACCCTGTCGGCAACCATCTCTACGAGGCGGTCGTCGACCTCAGGACGAACAAACTGGTCTCCTGGGTTCCGAAGCCAGGAGCCCAGCCGGCCGTCTACCTGACCGAGTACACGATCAGCGACGAGGTCGTCCGCGCGTACATCCCGTGGCAGAAAGCGATGGAGAGGCGCGGAATCAAGCCCGACGAGGTCTACCTCGACAATGGGTGGGCACCCGGAGACCTTCCGATCCCGAACGCGACTCCCGGGGAGCGGCTGATGCGCGCGCTCTCGTTCTATCGCGGCCCGCTACCCAACGTGTACGACCGGCCGATCGAGGGAGTCGTGGTCACGGTCGACCCGGACACTCGCAAGGTGGTCGACTTCGTCGACACCGGCATCCGGCCCGTGAACACGACCGTCTCCGGGAACGCCGACACCCAGCGGACGGGTCTGAAGCCGCTGGCGATCCGGCAGCCGGACGGACCGAGCTTCTCGATCAACGGTCGCGAGGTCGTCTGGCAGAACTGGCACTTCCGCGTCGACTTCACGATGCGTGAAGGGATTGTGCTCCATCAGGTCGGCTACGAGCAGGACGGCGTCGTGCGGCCGATCATCTACCGGATGAGCTTCGACGACATCTTCGTCCCCTACTCCATCCCGGACGTCAACTGGGCGTTCCGCGCTGCGCTGGACGTGGGGGAGTACAACTACGCCCAGTACGCGAAGCCACTCGAGAAGAACGTCGACGTCCCCGAGAACGCGGTCTTCATCGACGAGGTGCTGCCGAGCGACACGGGCAGCGCCGACGGCGCGTACCCCGCCAAGCACATCGGCGCGATCTACGAACAGGACGGCGGCTCGCTCTGGGAGCGCACCGACCCGACGACCTACGAGACTGATGCCCGACTGGCTCGGGAGCTCGTGGTCACGGCGACATACGTCATCGGCAACTACACGTACACGCTCACCTACACCTTCAAGATGAACGGCGCGATCGAGGTCCGTGTCGGGTCGACCGGAACGACGCTCAACCGTGGCGTTCGCACGCCCGCGGAGGGCGAGCAGTACGGGGCGAACGTCGAGCAGAACATCTCAGCGCCTGCCCATCAGCACTTCTTCAACTTCCGCATCGACTTCGACGTCGACGGCGTCAACAACCGGCTTGTCGAGGAGAACACGTCCTCGACACCGAGCTCGTACGGCAACGCATTCGTGACGCAGCAGACGGTGCTGGGGGCCGAGCAGTTTCGTGACGTCAACCCCGCGTCGAACCGGCGCTGGGTGGTCCAGAGCACGTCCAAACAAAACCGGTTCGGCGAGCCGACGGCCTACGAGCTCGTGCCGGGCCAGACTGCGATTCCGTACGCATCCCCGTCGTTCACGGCGCTCAAGCGTGCTCCGTTCGCCCAGCATCCCTTCTGGGTCACGCGCTCCAACGAGGGGGAGCTGTACGCGGCCGGCGACTACCCGTTCCAGGGCAAGGTCGGCGACGGGCTGACGGCGTACACGTCGTCCCCCGAGAACGTCTCCGGGAAGGATCTCGTCGTCTGGTACACGGCCGGGTTCACTCACGTTCCCGAGCCCGAGGATTATCCGGTCATGACCACCGAGATCGTCGGCTTCGAGCTCCTTCCCAGCGGCTTCTTCGACCGCAACCCGGCGCTCGACGCCCCGGAACAGCGCTAGTCACGACATCGAGCAGGCGAGGGGTCGTTTCTACGGCCCCTCGCCCGTCTCGGCCGCGTCCTGGCTCGTCCTGCCGAACCCGCCGCCGCCCGGGGTCTCGATCCGCACGACGTCTCCCGGCTCCACGTCGGTGGTCACGAACGCGGGGAGCTCGTGTCCGTTCACGAGATTCCTGCCCGCCAGGCCGTCGGCGCCACCGCGCACGCCGCTCGGTGCGATCGCACGACGCTGCGTGAGGAGTGAGAGGCGACAGCGCTCGAGCGCACGCAGCTCGCGCACGACGCCGTCGCCTCCGCGGAACTGCCCCGCTCCGCCCGATCCCAGCCGGAGTGCGTACCGCTCGACGCGGAGCGGGTAGGAGAGCTCGAGCGCCTCGATCGGCGTGTTGAGCGTGTTCGACATCGCGACGTGGACCGCCGACGGGCCGTCGGCGCCGGGGCAGGCTCCCTGACCGCCGCCGATCGTCTCGTAGTACGTGAACCTGTCGTTGCCGAAGACGACGTTGTTCATGGTTCCCTGGCCCTGGGCGGCGACGGGCACGGCCTGCCCGAGCGCCGCGAAGACGACGTCGACGATCCGGCTCGACGTCTCGGTGTTCCCGGCGACGACCGCCGCGGGCGGAAGCGCGTTGACGAGGCAGCCGGACGGTGCGCTCACGGTCACTGGCTCGAACGCTCCCCCCGACGCCGGCAGGTCGGGCGCGGTGAGGCAGCGGACGACGTAGAAGCACGCGGAGCGCGTCACCGAGAGCGGGCAGTTCACGTTTCCCTCCACCTGCGGCGCGGTGCCCGTGAAGTCGATGTCGATCGAGTCTCCCGAGACGGTGACGGTGGCGCGGATCTCGACGAGACCGTCGCGTACTTCGAGCCAGTCAGCAGCTTCGTAGCGGCCGTCCGGGATCTCGGAGACGGCGGCCCGCACGACCCGCTCGGAGTACGCGAGCAGCTCGTCCATCGCCGCCGCCACGCGATCGCGGCCGCGCCGAGCGCACAGCTCGTCGAGCCGCTCGTCCGCGAGACGATGTGCTGCGAGTTGCGCGCGGAGATCCCCACGCCGCTCGTCGGGGTTCCGCATGCGCACGACCAGCCGCTCGAGCTCTGCGTCGTCGAGCCGCGTTGGTGGGATCACGACGCCCTCGTCCTCGAGCGTCGTCGAGTCGGCCGGAAGGCTGCCAGGCTCGGAGCCCCCGACGTCCGCGTGATGCGCGCGCGTGACGGCGTATCCGAGCGGCGTTCGAGTGACGATCGTGAGGTCGGGCAGGTGGGTGCCGCCTGCGTACGGATCGTTGAGGATCCATGGCTCACCGGGAGCGGGGTCGTGTGCCCGAACAGCCGCGACTGCCTCCGGCATGGCGCCGAGATGGACGGGAATGTGCTCGGCCTGTGTCACCATCCGGCCGCTTTCGTCGAAGAGCGCGGTCGAGCAGTCCCGCCGCTCCTTGATGTTCGCCGAGAACGCCGACCGCACGAGGACGGCTCCCATCTCCTCCGCGATCGCACGAAGCCCGCTCCCGATCACCTGGAGCTCGACCGGGATCATCGCTCGCTCCGGAGGACGAGCGTCCCGTGCGCGTCCGTCTCGCCGCCCCAGCCGTCCGGCACCCACGCCGTTGCTCCGTCGAGCTCCAGCGCGCGCGGTCCCGTGACTTCGAGCTGTGGCCCGGTGACGGTGAGGGCCGGAGCAGGGTGGATGTCCGCGGTCCGTACGGCGACGAGCTCGATCGCCCGGGACGCATCCGAGTATCCGTACCTGTCGGCATGTGCGATGTGGAAACGAGCTGGGAGCTCCGGGCCGAGCGCGACCGTGAGCTCGAACGACTGGCCTGCGTACCGGAGATCGGCCTCGCCTTCGTCCGGAAGCTCGCCTGCGTCCTCGAGCGCCACGACGTACGACCGCACGTGATCGCGGCGCTCCTCGGCGGCCACCAACCCGAGCGCGGAGAGCACCCCAGCTGCCGCGGGGACCAAGACCGTGCTCATCCCGAGCTCCTCCGCGAGCGCGCACGCATGCAGGGGGCCCGCGCCTCCGAACGCGACGAGCGCGAAATCGCGCGGGTCGAGCCCCTGCTCGACGGAAACGACACGGAGCGCGCGCACCATCTCCGCGTTCACGACCTCGATCACCGCGGCCGGGTCGAGGTCGCCGAGCGCTTGCTCCGCGGCAGTGCGGTCGAGCTCGATCCCGCCTGCCAGCGTCTCGGGAAGCCGGGCGAGCAGGAGGTTCGCGTCGGTCACCGTCGCCCGCTGACCTCCCTTCCCGTAGCACGCGGGTCCCGGATCCGCACCTGCGCTTTCCGGCCCCACGTGCAGAGCCCCTCCACGATCGATCCACACGATCGACCCGCCCCCCGCGCCGACGGTGTGCACTGCGAGGGTGGGCAGCCGCACCGGGAAGCCGCCGACCGTCTGCTCGTGCTCGCGGCGAGCTCGCCCTTCGACGATCGCGCAGACGTCGGTGGACGTGCCGCCCATGTCGAACGCAAGCGCGTTCTCGAAGCCGGCTCGTGCAGCCGTGTGGGCTGCTCCGACGACACCGGCAGCCGGTCCCGACAGGAGTGCGAATGCCGCGTGGCCGGCCGCTTCCTCCAGCGTCGCGAGGCCGCCCGACGAGCGCATGACGAGGGGCTCCACGAGGCCTCTCTCACCGCAGCCTTGGGAAAGGGCGCGCAGGTACCGGCCGAGGATCGGACCGAGATATGCGTCGACGACCGTCGTCGTCGCCCGCTCGTACTCGCGGAACTCCGGAGCCACTTCGTGAGAGGCGACGACGTGAGCCTCGGGGTACCGGTGGCGCAGCTCGGCGGCGACGGCTCGCTCGTGCTCCGGATGGCGAAACGAGAAGAGCAGGCACACGGCGATCGCCTCGGCGTCGATCTCCGAGAGCGAGTCGAGATCGAGCGGCCGCAGCGGACCGCGCGGCCCGGTCCGTTCGCTCACCCCCGTGCACCGGTCGAGCGGGACGAGCGCGGGCGAGTGCTCGGCGCAGGGCCGGTAGAGATGCGCTCGCGTCTGCCGTCGCAGCTGGAGGAGGTGCTCGAACCCAGCCGTCGTCACGAAGGCGGTCCGGGCACCTCGCCGTTCCAGGAGCGCGTTGGTGACAATCGTCGTCCCGTGGGTGAAGCGATCGACCACGTCGGCGCCGACGAGCTCCGCGGCTGCGAGCACCGATTCCTCCTGGTTCCGCGCGGTTGGGACCTTGGCAGTGCGAATCGTCCCGTCGCTCACGAGCACGGCATCGGTGAACGTCCCACCGACGTCGACGCCCAGCAGGTTGGCAGGTGCGCGCACCTGCGCATTCTCGATGAGGGACCTCAGTAGAGTGTTCGCGGGTGGAGCGCCTCGTCTGCCTCGGTCTCAGCCATCGCACCGCGCCCGTGGAGCTGCGCGAGCGCTTCGGCACGCTCGGGCTCGACGCGGACCGCTGTCCACAGGTCGTCGAGCACGTCGTGCTCTCGACGTGCTACCGCGTCGAGCTCTACGCGCTGCTCGCCGAGGGCGTCGACGACGCGCGAGGTGCGCTGATCGACGCTCTCGCGGATGCGCACGGCATCGTGACTCCGGTGCTCGTCGACCACCTGTATCTCCACTCGGGCGACGACGTCGCGCGACACCTCGCCCGTGTGGCCGCCGGGCTCGACTCGCTCGTTCTCGGCGAGGCGGAGATCCAGGGACAGGTCCGCGATGCGCTCGAAGCTGCAGGGCCTGCACCCGGACCTGCCCTGACGCTGCTCTTCCGGAGCGCGATCACGGCTGGACGGAGGGCTCGCTCGGAGACGGCGATCGGGACGAACCCCGGGACGGCCAGCTCGATGGCCATCTCCCTCGTAGCGGGTGCGCTCGGCGATCTCACCGGCCTGCGTGCTCTCGTGGTGGGCGCCGGTCAGATCGGCGGCCAGACCCTGAAGGCGCTGGCCGACCGCGGGATCACTCAGCTTGCAATCGCAAACAGGACACCGCGACGAGCCGCCGAGGTGGCCGCACCGCTGGGTGCGTCCCGGTACGGGCTCGACGACCTCGCCGCCGCGCTGGCGTGGGCGGATTTCGCCGTCACGGCGACGGGATCCGAGACTCCGGTCGTCGAGGTCGAGCTCGTGCGTGCTGCAGTCGAAGAGCGTCCGGACCGGCCCCTCGTCATCGTCGATCTCGCGGTTCCGGCGGATGTGGCGCGGGACGTCGCGGACGTGGACGGAGTGAGCCTTTTCGACGTCGACGATCTCCGGGCCGGCCTCGACGACGCTTTCGCCGGTCGTCTTCGCGAGGTGCCGAAGGTCGAGGACATCGTCGAGGAGGAGGTCGCCGCATTCGCGCGCCACTTCCGGGAGCTCGAGGTCGAGCCGCTCGTGGCAGAGCTCCGGCTCCGCGCAGAGACCATTCGTGAGCGGGAGGTCAAGCGCGCTCTCGAACGTCTCGGTGAGGTCGATGCGGACACCGCGGAGCAGCTCGACCGCCTCTCGCGCTCACTCGTGACCAGGTTGCTCCACGAGCCGACCGTGCGCCTTCGGGAACGAGCAGGCGACGGTGGCGCGGACGAGTTCGCAGCTGCCGTGCGCGAGCTGTTCGGGCTCGTCGCTCCACGCGGGCAGTGAGTGCGGGGCCGCCCGGCCCCGGCCGGGAGGCGGTGATCGTCGGAACGCGTGGATCCACGCTTGCGCGACGACAGACGGCGCGCGTCGTCGAGCTCCTCGAGCGGGCACGGCCGGGACTCGCGTGCGAGGAGCGAGTCGTCGTCACCGACGGCGATCGCACCCAGGGGAGCGGGCAGCCGCTTCCGGAGATCGGCGGCAAAGGTCTCTTCACTGCCGAGCTCGAGCGCGGCCTACGAGCGAGCGAGCTCGATCTCGCGGTGCACTCCCTGAAGGATCTCCCGACCGAGGACGCCGCCGGTGTCGTCGTCGGTGCCGTGTGTCTCCGCGAGGACGCGCGCGACTGCCTCGTGTCGCGCGAGGGTCGTCGGCTGGAGCAGCTTGCTGACGGAGCAGTCGTCGGGACGAGCAGCCTCCGGCGAGCTGCCCAGCTCCGCGCGTCGCGTCCTGATCTCGAGATCTGGTCGATCCGTGGGAACGTCGACACCCGCATCCGGAAGGTGCGCGACGGCGAGTACGACGCAAGCGTTCTTGCCGCGGCTGGAATCATGCGACTCGGGCTCGAGGACGCGGTGACGGAGTGGCTCTCGCTGGAGACGATGCTGCCGGCGCCCGGCCAGGGTGCGCTCGCGGTTCAGTGCCGAGCCGAAGACGATGCCGTGCTCGAGCTGCTCGCGGCGATCGACGACGCCGAGACGCGCACGACAACAACGGCCGAGCGCGCGTTTCTACGGGGGCTTGGAGGCGGGTGTGCCGCTCCCGTCGCAGCTCATGCCGAGCCTGTCGGAGAGGGGCGAGTCGCGTTGAAGGGGCTGGTCGCGTCTGCGGACGGCCGCGACGTCGTCCGGGTCGAGGGCAGCGGCGAGCCTGTCGAGGTCGGCGAGCGCCTCGCCCGGGAGGCGCTCGCGCTGGGCGGGGAGGCGATCCTCGAGAAGATCCGTGGCTGAGCGTCCGCTCGCCGGCCGGCGGATCGCCGTCACGCGTCCGCGCGACCAGGCGGAGGAGCTCGTCGAGGGGCTCCGGGATCAGGGGGCGCTGGTCGTCGCGCACCCGCTGATCGCGATCGTCCCCCCGCCGGACCCGGGGCCGCTCGAGGCCGCGGTCTCGGAGATCGAGCGCTACGACTGGGTCGTGTTCACGAGCGTGAACGGAGTCTCTGCTCTCCGAAGGCTCGGGACACGCCTCGGCGAGTCAAGGGTCGCCGCGGTCGGCCCGGCAACCGCAGCCGCGGCGCTTCGTGAGCTGGGAGTGGAGCCCGCGTTCGTTCCGGAGCGGTACGCGGCCGAGGAGATCGCGGCCGGGCTGGAGCCGCTCGGAGGGATGCATGTGCTTCTTCCGCAAGCGGACATCGCGGACCTCGCGCTCGCCGAGGAGCTGCAGCGACGCGGCGCTCTCGTCGATGCCGTCGCCGCCTATCGAACGGTTGAGGTCGAGCAAGAGCAAGACGCGATGGCCGAGCTCCGGGCCGTCGACGCGGTCGTCCTCATGAGCGGCTCTGCGGCGCGCAGCCTTGCCGTGCGGGGCGGAGCGGGCAACGTGCTCGTCGTGTGCATCGGGTCGAAGACCGCGGACGTCGCGCGGGAGTGCGGGCTGGAAGTCGGCCTCACCGCCCGCGAGACGACCGCCGAGGGCATCATTCAGGCCCTCGTGTCCCATTTCCAGGAGATCTAGGTGGCAGGGCTCGACGCGGGGCCGATCGAGGCGCTTCAGCCGGGTGCCGTTCGACCACGGCGCTGGAGACGCACGAGCGCGTTGCGCGACCTCGTCCGCGAGACGCCGCTCGCCCCGGACGACCTCGTCTACCCGCTCTTCGTCGTCCCCGGCGAGGACGTGCGAGCGCCGATCCCCTCGATGCCCGGCATCGACCAGCTCTCGGCCGACCTCCTGCCCGCCGAAGCACGTGACCTCGCCGCGCTCGGGATTCAGGCGGTGCTCCTGTTCGGAATCCCGCCCGCGAAGGACGCTCTCGGACTCGAGAGCCACGCGGAGCACGGAGTCGTGCAGCACGCGATTCGCGTGCTCCGGGAGGCTGCCCCGAAGCTCGTCGTCATGACCGACGTCTGCCTCTGCGAGTACACCGACCACGGCCACTGCGGCCTGCTCGACGACGACGGCTACGTGCTGAACGACGAGACGCTCGAGGTGCTCGGCCGCATCGCCGTGTCGCACGCCGAGGCTGGAGCGGACGTCGTCGCCCCGAGCGCCATGCTCGACGGGATGGTCGGCGCGATTCGCTCGGCGCTCGACGCAGAAGAGTTCACCCAGACGGCGATCCTCTCCTACGCGGTCAAGTACGCGTCTGCCTTCTACAGCCCCTTCCGGGACGCCGCGCAGGGAGCGCCGGCATTCGGTGACCGGAAGTCGCACCAGATGGATCCCGCGAACGCGCGCGAGGCTCTTCGCGAAGCCGCTCTCGATGTCGCGCAGGGGGCCGACGCGCTTCTGGTGAAGCCCGCGCTCGGCTACCTCGACGTGGTGCGGCGGGTCCACGAGCGCTTTCCCGAGCTCCCGCTCGCCGCCTACAACGTGAGCGGGGAGTACGCGATGGTCGCCGCTGCCGCCGCGAACGGCTGGCTGGACCGGCGCGCGGCCGTGCTGGAGGTCCTCACCTCGATCCGCCGAGCTGGTGCGGATCTCGTCATCACGTACCACGCGAAGGAGGCTGCGGCCTGGCTGCAGCGATCCTCGTGAAGGCACGGGTCGACGACCGGCCGGAGGAGGCGAATCTCGACGTCGCGGACGTTGCCGAGCACGGTCGAACGGCCGAGGGCGAGACGACGTCGCTCGACCGCCGGCTCTTCATGCAGTTGCACGCCTTCGGCGGCGCGCGGGACTCCTCCGTGCTCGCGGGTGCGCTCGAGGCGTCCGGCATCGAGGCCGTGCTCTACGAGGACGCCAACGATCCGACGGGCGTCGCCGTTCTCACCCTCGCGGAGGACCCGGAAGCGTTCGTCTCGACGATCCGCGGCGTGCTCCAGCAGCCGCCGTTTGCGGAGCTCGAGCGCAAGCCAGAGCTGACCATGCTCGGCCGGACGTACGCGATCGGCTACGAGCCGGACCTCGACGAGGCGCTCGTGGACCGCCCGCGCGGGCGCGTGCTCGACCCGGAGCTCGGCTGGGCGATCTGGTATCCGCTGCGGCGCTCCGGCTCGTTCGAGCAGCTCTCGCGCAAGGAGCAGGACGCGATTCTCATGGAGCACGGCGGCATCGGGATGGCTTTCGGCCGGGCGGGGCTCGGGTACGACATCCGGCTCGCGTGCCACGGGCTCGACCAGGCAGACAACGACTTCGTGATCGGGCTCCTCGGATCCGAGCTCCATCCGCTCTCGATCATCGTCCAGCGGATGCGGAAGACGAAGCAGACCTCGCTCCACCTCGAGCGGCTCGGGCCGTTCTTCGTGGGCAGGGTGGCCTGGCAGAGCACGCGTTGACGGAGGCGGCGCCCGTCCCAGCGGAAACGAGCGAGCCCAGCGCGCTCGTGCTGCGCGCCTATCGAGGCCTTCCGACCGAGCGAACGCCGGTCTGGCTCCTACGTCAGGCCGGGCGCTACATGCCGGGGTACCGGGCGCTGCGCGAGCGCCACTCGATGCTCGATCTCATCGGGTCGCCCGAGCTCGCGGCGCAGGTGACGCTCATGCCGGTCGACGCGTTCGGCGTCGACGCGGCGATCATCTTCTCGGACATCCTTCCGCCTCTCGCCGGCATGGGCCTCGAGCTCGACTACGTCAAGGGCGACGGGCCGCGCATCGCGAATCCGATTTCCGCGCCGCGTGACGTCGACCTGCTGGCCGCTCCTCCGGCGGAGGAGACGATGGCCGGGACGCTCGGGGCGATCTGCCTGGTGCGCGCTGAGCTCGACTCCAGAGACGTGCCCGTGATCGGGTTCGCAGGAGCGCCGTTCACGCTCGCGAGCTATGCGATCGAGGGCGGGACCTCGAAGGACTTCGCAAAGACCAAGGCGTTCATGCTCTCCGAGCCCGCGGCCTGGAAGCGCCTCCTGGGGAAGCTCGGTACGGTCCAGGCCGACTACCTCCTCGCCCAGGCGCGGGCCGGAGCGCAGGCGCTCCAGGTCTTCGATTCGTGGGCGGGCCGAGCCCTCGGCCGGGAGGACTACCTCCGATATGTCGCGCCCTCGAATCGCGAGCTGTTCGCCGCCCTCATACGCTCCGAGGTCCCGGTGATCAACTTCACGCTCGGCGCGAGCGCGTACCTCGCGGACGCTGCTGCGTGCGGCGGAGACGTCGTCGGCCTCGACTGGCACCTGCCGCTCGACGAGGCGTGGCGCCTGGTCGGCTTCGACCGGCCGGTCCAGGGCAATCTCGACCCGATCTCGTTGCTTGCACCGTGGCGCGAGCTTCGTCTGCGGATCGACGATGTGCTCGACCGCGCCGACGGGCGCCCGGGGCACGTCTTCAACCTCGGCCACGGGATCGTCCCGCAGACGCCGATGGACAACGTCCGTCGTCTCGTCGAGCACGTCCGACAGCGCACGTCATGACCAACGTTCGGCTCCCGATCGGCGTGCTCGTGATGGCATACGGCGGGCCGGGGTCGCTCGACGAGATCCCGGGCTACCTCGCTGACATCCGCGTGGGCCGTACAACTCCCCGCGCAGTCGTCGACGAGATCACCGAGAACTATCGCGCGATCGGAGGCCGCTCGCCGCTCCTCGAGGTCACCCGCAGCCAGGTTGACGCGCTCGGCGTGCAGCTCGGCGAGCTCCACCACTGTTACCTCGGAATGCGGCACTGGTCACCGTGGATCGAGGAAGTCGTCGGTGAAATGGTCGACGATGGCGTGACGCACGCGGTTGGCCTCGTGCTCGCACCACAGTTCAGCGCCATGTCTGTGGCGAAGTACCAGAAGCGCGTCACGGACGGGCTCGAGCTTGTGCGAGGGCGGATCGACTTCCAGCACATCTCGAGCTATCACGATGCACCCGAGCTGATCGCTGCGTTCGCGCGTCGTGTCGACGAGGGTCTCTTGCGCTGGCCCGAAGAGTGGCGTGAGAACGTGCACGTCGTGTTCAGCGCCCACAGTCTCCCGGAGCGCGTGCTCGCTGCAGGTGACCCGTACGGGGAGCAGTGCCTCGAGACGGCCCGGCTCGTCGCGGATCGAGCGGGTCTACCGAGTGATCGCTGGTCGTGGGCCTACCAGTCCGCCGGGCGCACTCCGGAACCTTGGGCCGGCCCGGACCTCGGGGAACACCTGGAAGCGCTCTCTGCGAGAGGCGTGGGAGATGTCCTCTGCGTCCCAATCGGCTTCGTGGCCGACCATGTTGAGCTTCTCTACGACATTGACATTCGGGCCCGGGCGACCGCCGAGCGCCTTGGCATGGCGCTTGAGCGGCCATCTGCGCTCAACGACGACCCGGTATTCGTCCACGGACTTGCAGAGCTCATTCGCGGGGTCACGGACGATTGGCTAGCGGGTACCGGGAGATGAGGATTGCCGTGGTCGGGGGAGGAATCGCCGGTCTCGCTGCTGCCCGGCGCCTCGAAGCGCTGCTTCCTGACGCGTCGGTCGTGCTCGTCGATAAGGACGGCAGGCTCGGCGGGAAGATCGTCACCGAGCGGATCGGGGGCTTCGTCATCGAAGGAGCGCCCGACAGCTTCCTCTCGCGGAAGACGCGCGGCGTCGGGCTGTGCGAGGAGCTCTGTCTCGGCGACGAGCTCGTCGGCCGGCGCCCGGAGAACGCCCGCAGCTTCGTGCGGCGCGGCGCTGGGCTTCTCCCGCTACCCGAGGGGCTGACCGGGATGATCCCGACGGACCTGCGGGCGCTCGAGTCCAGCGAGCTGCTGTCCGAGGAGGGACGTGCGCGACTCGCCGCCGAGCCCGAGATTCCGCCGGAGCTCGGCGACGAGGACGAGTCCGTCGCGTCGTTCGTCTCGCGTCGGCTCGGTCGAGAGGCGTACGAGGCGTTCGTCGAGCCGCTCATGACCGGGATCTACGGGGGCGACGGTGAGCAGCTCTCCCTTGAGGCGACCTTCCCCAACCTGCGCGCGCTCGAGCTCGAGCACGGCAGCTTGCTGCGCGGACTAGCGGCGCAACCCGCGCAGGAGACGAGGTTCCCGCCGTTCGTCGCGCTCGCAGCCGGAATGGACGGTCTGGTGACGGCCGTGATCGATTCGCTCGAGCACACGGAGCTCGTCGTCGGCACGGCAGCGTCGCGCCTGACTCGCGGAGGCAGCGGTTACCTCGTCGAGCTCGACGACGGGACGGCGATCGAGGCAGACGGCGTTGTGATCGCCACGCCTGCGTCCGCGGCGGCGGATCTGCTCTCCGTGCTCGATCCCGAGCTCGCCGCGCTCCATGGCGAGATTCCGTACGCGTCGTCGGCGATCGTGACGCTCGCGTATCCACCCGACGGGGTGCCGACACCGCTCGACGGCTACGGCTACGTGGTGCCGAGCGCCGAAGGCTCCGACGTGCTCGCGTGCACGTGGACGTCGAGCAAGTGGGAGGGACGCGCGCCCGACGGCATTGCGTTGCTCCGCGTCTACGCCGGACGCTTCGGCGGACGAGACGTGACGGCCGAGTCCGACGACGAGCTCATTGCGCTGGCGCGCGGCGAGGTGCGTTTGCTCGGCATCGCCGGCGACCCGGTGCTCACCCGTGTCCAGCGGTGGCCGCGGGGCATGCCCCAGTACGTTCTCGGCCATCCCGGCCGGCTCGAGCGGATCGACCTTGCGCTCGAGCGACATCCGGGGCTGGGGCTCGCCGGCGCTGCGTATCGCGGGGTCGGTATCCCCGACTGCATCGTGTCGGGGGAGCAGGCAGCACAGGCCGTGGCGCACGCGCTCGTTCAGGTGCCCGGATGAGGCGTTCCGCGTCGGAGGCGCTGTTCGACGAGGCGAGCCGGCTGCTCCCCGGTGGAGTCAGCTCGCCGGTCCGTGCCTTTCGCGCCGTGGGCGGCGCGCCGGTGTTCGTAGAGCGCGGCGAAGGCGCGTTCCTCGTCGACGTGGACGACAACCGTTACATCGACTACGTGCTCTCCTTCGGGCCGCTCATCCTCGGTCACGCGCATCCCCGTGTGGTCGCCGCGCTCGAGGAGGCGGTTCGCCGAGGGACGAGCTATGGCGCGCCGACCCCGCTCGAGGTCGAGCTCGCACGGCTCGTCACGGACGCGATGCCCTCGCTCGAGCTCGTCCGCTTCGTCAACTCGGGCACCGAGGCGACGATGAGCGCGCTCCGGCTCGCGCGCGCGTTCACCGGTAGGACGAAGATCGTCAAGTTCGTCGGCTGCTACCACGGTCACGCCGATTTGCTGCTCGTCCAGGCGGGATCCGGCGTCGCAACGCTCGGGCTTCCCGACTCCCCCGGGGTCACGCCCGGTGCCGTCGCGGACACCCTGACCGCGCCTTTCAACGATCTCGACGCCGTCGCGCGGCTCTTCGGCGAGCACGAGATCGCGGCCGTGATCGTGGAGCCGGTGGTAGGGAACATGGGTCTCGTCCTCCCCGAACCCGGCTTCCTCGAGGGACTGCGCGAGCTCACGGAGTCGGCCGGCGCGCTGCTCGTCTTCGACGAGGTGATGACGGGTTTCCGCGTTCACCCCGGGGGCGCACAGGCCCTGTACGGCATCGCGCCCGATCTGACCACGCTCGGCAAGGTCATCGGCGGCGGGCTTCCGGTGGGCGCGTACGGCGGCCGGCGCGACGTCATGGAGCTCGTCGCCCCGTCAGGTCCCGTCTATCAGGCCGGCACGCTCTCCGGGAACCCGCTCGCCATGTCCGCCGGGATCGAGACCCTCCGTGTTCTTTCGGAACCCGGGGTCTGGGAGGGGGCCGCCGATGCCTGCCTGCGGCTCGTCTCGGGTCTCGCCGAGGCGGCCGACAAAGCGGGCGTGCTGGTTCAGAGCGCGCGCGCCGGGACGATGCTGGGGCTCTTCTTCGCCGATGCGCCGGTCACGGACTGGGAGTCGGCGGCCCGATCGGACACGGGGCGCTTTGCCGCGTTTCATCGTGCGATGCTCGACCGAGGCGTCTTCCTCCCCCCGTCGCAGTTCGAGACCTGGTTCGTGTCGACGGAGCACACCGAGCCGGTGATCGACGCCACGGTTGCAGCAGCCCGCGATGCTTTCGCAGCTCTGGCTTCGTCGGAGTAAGGAGCAGGGCCGTCCTGTGAAAGTCCTTCTCGTCACGCTCCACTTCCCGCCCGCTGGAGGCGGAGGCGTTCAGCGCTCGCTGAAGCTCGCGCAGTACCTGCCCGCGCTCGGCTTCGAGACGCACGTGCTGGCGCCCGACGACCCGAAGTGGATCCATCGAGATTCCGATCTCCGGGTTCCGACCCAGGCCTGGATCCACCGCGTGCACTACGTCGGCCCGAAGACACGTCGTCCGGCGGAAGAGCTCTTCGGTACGTCCGGGCTCGATCGCGCTCTCGCTCACGCACGGATCACGACACGACGCCTGCTCGTGCCCGACGCGAGCGTGACGTGGAACGTGACCGCGATCCCGGCCGCCGTCAAGATCGCCAAGCGCGAGGGGATCGACGCCGTGATCACGACCTCCCCGCCGGGCTCCATCCACTTCGTCGGCGCCGCGGTCAAGCGTGCGACCGGCGCACGCTGGCTCGCAGATCTGCGAGACGCGCTCGTCGCCAATCCACACCGCCGGTCGGACACGACCGCCACCCGGGCGAAGGAGTCAGCGAACCGTCAAGTCGGCCGGCTCATCGCTCGCTACGCGGACGGCATCTCGGCCGTCTCGGACGTCATCGCGGACGAGCTGAACGAGCTCTCTCCGAACGGCCTAGTGCGAACGATCGCCAACGGCTGTGACTTCGACGACTTCGCCGGACTCGAGTACGAGCCCGCCGAGCGGCTCCGGATCACGCACACCGGCAGCTTCTTCGGGAAGCGTGATCCGCGCCCGTTCCTGCAGGCCCTCTCGGACTCCGGGCTCGATGCCGTCGCGCGCTTCGTGGGCGACTTTCGCGCCGCCGATCGGGAGTGGGCCGAGGGGCTCGCACTCGGCGATCGGCTCCAGATCGTCGAGTACTCGCCACGGATGGAATCGCTTCGCCTGCAGCGCGACTCGGAGGCGCTCCTCCTGCTCGTCCCCGATGCGGGCGGGCGGGGAAAGGGCGTCCTCAGTGGGAAGGTGTTCGAGTATCTGGCAGCCGGAAGGCCCATCCTGGCGGCGGTCCCTCCCAACGGGGCAGCTGCCGACCTGATCCGGGAGACGGGAGCGGGGACGGTGGTGGCCCCCGACGACGTCGACGGCATGCGCGCCGCGCTCGAGGAGCTCCACGCACGGTTCCTCGACGGAGGGCTCCCGCCCGTCGAGCTCGGCGAGGACGTTCGCCGTCGGCTCTCCCGCCAGGCGCGGGTCGAGGAGCTCGCCGAGCTCCTCCGTACGCTCGTGTAGCCCACGATGGCGCGACTCTCCGCATGGCTCGACAGACACCCGAGGCCGATCCGCATCGGAGTCATCTTCGTGCTGGCTGTCGTCCTCGCGGCTGTCGCCTTCCTCTATCCGAAGGCGATCGCCGACGTGGGTCGCGAAGCGCATGCGAACAGCATGCTCTCGTACGCGGATCGCGAGATCGCGGGCGGCAATAGCGTCGTCGCCGACCAGACCGCCGTGTACGCCGCTCGCGCACTGATACCCGCGGACGCCACCTACCACGTCGCCGTGAATCCGGACTACGCAGGCGGGAGCGCACTCACGCGAGGGTTCGTGGAGAGCTACTACACGTACTTCCTGATGCCACGCCGCCCCGTCGAGGGCGCTCCGTGGGTCATCTGCTACGGCTGCGACCTCACCGAGTACGGTCGTGACGCGGAGATCGTGTGGCGGGGGGGCGAGAGCATCTCGATCGTGCACGTGCCATGACCGCGCACGCGCTAGCCGGGCTCGCTGGGTTGAACGCTCTCTACCTCGTCGCCGGAGCTGCGTTCCTCTGGACTGTCCGCGGTACCACCGATTGGATCGACGTGGCGCAGCTGGCGGGTCTTGCGTACATCGTCGGCGTCGTCCTGAACGGCGCTATCTGGACGATCCTCTTGATTGTCGGTGCGCCATTCTCGCTCGTTCTTGTAGTCGCACTACCGGTCGCGCTTACGGTGGGGTTTCTCGTCGCCGGACTGAGGCGTAGACGCGCCATCCCGCGGGGAGGTCGCATCGAGGGCGGGCCTAACCTGACCGTCACGGCGGTCGGGATCGCGGCAGCAGGAGTTCTGCTCGAAGGCCTGTTCCGCAGGGCACGCCTCGCGGGACTCTACGAGTTCGACGGATGGTCGTTCTGGGTACCCAAGGCAAAGGCGATCTACGAGTTCGGGAACCTCGACGAGCGCTTTTTCACATCTCTTCCGGGCGCGGCGTATCCCCCGCTGGTCCCGACCCTCGACGCGGCTGCGTTCCATGCCATGGGGAGTGCCGACGTCGTAACGCTCCATGTCCAGTATTTGCTCTTAGGGGTCGGGTTCGTCTGGGCCCTCGCCGGCCTGCTCGCGGAGCGCGTCCCTCCCTGGATGCTCTGGCCGTTCGTGCTCCTCCTCCTCCTCGCGCCACGGATCGGGAGGCGGCTCCAGATCGCAGAGGCCGATTTGTTCCTGGACTTCCTGTTCGTCCTAGCCGCCGTTCTTGTCGCGGTCTGGCTGGCAGACCGCAGGCGATGGAGGCTCGTGGTGGCGACTGCGCTCCTCTGCGGCATGGTGCTGACGAAGCGTGAGGGCATCCTCCTCTTTGTCCTGCTCATCGCCGCGACACTCATTGCATCTGTGCGTCAGTGGCGGACGGTCTGGCCCTCGCTCGCGGCCGCCGCTGCCGTCGTGGTCGCGGTCGCGATTCCGTGGCGGCTCTGGTATGTGGCCCACGACGTTGCCGGCGAGGGGCCGAGCCAGGGCTTCGTCCAGCGCGACAACGTCGAGTGGCTCTGGCCCGCTGTGCACCGTGCTCTGGACGTGTTCTGGGATCCGGGCTACTGGAACCTGATCGTCCCGGTCGCGCTCGCCGCCTTGTTGCTCGCAGCATTGAAGAGAGTCGGCACGCTGGTCCTCTTCTTCGGCTCGCTTCTCTTCTTGGTGGTGCTCGGCGGGATGTGGGCGACCTGGGTGTTCTCCAAGCCGTGGATCACGGGTGAGTTGGGCGGGAATTTCATCATTCGCTTCATGGGTGCGTCGGCGCTTCTCTGCATCGCTGCCGCGCCCTTACTGCTCAGCGCAACGTGGAAACGGATCACGCCGGCCGAGGGACGTGACCACAGAGGCAAGCGCCGGCTCGGTCTCGCCACCGCGATCGTCGTCGTTCCTCTCCTGGCCTACCCGTTGGTTGCGCTGGCGGGTGGCGGGCCGGGGTTCCCGACGCGAGGCGAATGTGCACGACCGGCCGTGGATGGCCAGCCGGTGGACATCGTGTACGGCCGCTTGGATTCTCCGGTCGACGCGGCGAAGCTTCGCGACCGGGTCGTTGCCATGGGGTTCATCGGGACCGAGCTCCGGTCCGATGCGTGCGGCAGATGGAAGGTCGTCTACGAGGACGCTCCGAACGTGGACGTCGCGCGGCAGGTTCAGGTGGAAGCTCGCAGGGTCGGTCTCGTTCCCACGCTCGAGCTCGCTCCGCAGAGGTAGCCGTCCCGGCTACGCTCGGCGATCGTGACTTCGCACGCGGTCCCCATACGCGGCGTTTCCCGCGAGCGTGTGCTCGTCCAGCCCGCGATCGACGTGCTGTTCCTCACGACAATCCTCTTCGTCACGTTCGCGAAGATCCACTGGGAGCTTGGCGTCGACCTCTCTGTCGCGGACGTCCTTACGGCCGCGTTCCTCGTGGTCGTTCTCTGGGATCGTGTCGAGCGCGGAGACTCCCGGCTGACGCGTACGTCGTCCGTCGCGGTCACGTTCTTCGTCGCGTTCCTGCTGCTCTACCTCGCCGGCTTCTTCGACCTGGACACCAATCAAGCCGTCGCGCAGTGGTCGAAAGGCATGGTCAAGTTCGTGCTCCACTTCGGCTTCCTCGTTGCGGGAGTGACGCTCCTCGGCCGTCGCTCACACCGCTTCTACTGGTTTGCGCTCGCCGCGCTCTGTGGCGGCATCGCGCTCAACGCCCTCTACGCAGCCCTCCAGTTGTTCCTCGCCGAGATCGCCCAGGTGAACCTCAACGCGCTTGTCGTCCAGCCGCTCACGGGACAGAGCACGGAGCTCCCCGTCTGGGGCGCGGTCAACGGCGAGAACATCTACAGACCCAACGGCCTCACCGGTGACACGAACCACCTCGGGATCGAGCTCATCATTCCCCTCCTCGTCCTCACCCCGATCTACCTACGGCTCGAGGCCTGGCACCGGCTGCGTACCCCGCTCGCCGTGTTTCTCACCTTCTGTCTCGTGGTCGAGCTGACGACGCTCTCGCGGAGCGGTTTGCTCGGGCTCGCCGTCGGCGCGTTCATTCTCGTAATCCCGTACCGGCACTACCTCCGTACACCGGCGTTCTACGTCCCCTTCGGTGCGGTGGTCGTCCTCATCGCAGCCGTGGTCGCGGTCCGCTTCAGCTTCTTCGAACAGATCTTCGAGGCGCGCACACAGACCTCCAGGGCGGCCGCCTCCCCGCACTTCCTCGTCTACCACTTCATCCCGGATGTGCTCTCGATGCATCCCTTGCTCGGGCTCGGCCTCAACAACTTCGCGGTCTACTACGAGTTCGTCACGGGCAGGACCGACTTCGGCCCGCACTCCTTCTATGTGTCGACGGTGGTCGAGACCGGGCTGGTCGGGGGGGTGCTGTTCGCCGTGTTCTTGATCTGGATCTTCCGGCGGTTGGCGGCGGCGCGCCAACTCGGGCGGGCGCTTGCAACAGTCGGAGACCCGCTGGCCGCTCGCGTCCGCCCGCTCGCCTGGGGCATGACGGCCGCGCTCGCCGGAACGATGGCCGCGAACATCTTCTACCTGACCATGACGTTCTACTACTTCTACGTTTTCGCGACGCTCGCGGTAGCCATCCCGGTCGTGTTCGGTCGCAGGGCCCCATCCGCAGCTGCGGGATGAAGGTTCTCGTCCTGACGACCTCTTACCCGCGCTTCGACGGAGACTTCGCCGGGGTCTTCGTCCAGCAGGCGGTCGACCACCTCCAGCGGGCGGGAGTCGAGGTCGACGTCGTGTCGCCGGCGTCGTTCCACCACTTCGGCCTTGCCTACGGCGACGGCATCGTCGGCAATCTCAAACGACGCTCGTGGCTCGCACTCGCCCTCCCACTGTTCCTCGTGGCCTACGCGCGCGCCGCGAGAAAGGCGGGCCGGAACGCGGATCTCGTCCACGCGCACTGGCTCCCGTCCGCGTTGCCCGCGATCGCGACCGGAAAGCCGTTCGTCGTCCAGCTGTGGGGCACCGACGCCGAGCTCGCCCGCCGCGCCCGCTTCGTCGCGCGACGCCTCCTGCGACGAGCGCGGCTTGTCCTCTGTCCTTCGCAGACGCTGGCCGAGATCGCGCGGGAGCTCGGCGGAGCGAGGGTACGGGTCATTCCCGGCGGAGTGAACGTGCCTGAGCACGTGAGCGAGCCCGAGGAGCCGCCGCACGTCCTCTACGTCGGCCGCCTCTCCGAGGAGAAGGGAGTCGCCGAGCTCCTCGAGGCGACGAACGGCCTCAGACGCGTGATCGTCGGAGACGGGCCACTCCGGGACGGCGTCCCCGAGGCCGTCGGCTTCGTCCCGCCGGGCGAGCTCGGCCCGTACTACGAGCGGGCCGCCGTGGTCGTCTGCCCATCGCGCCGCGAGGGGTACGGAGTGGTGGCGCGCGAGGCGATGGCGTACGGGCGCCCTGTCGTCGCGACAGCCGTCGGCGGGCTTCTGGACGCCGTCGAGGACGGGGTCACCGGGTCGCTCGTCCCTCCTCGCGATCCAACGGTGCTCCGAGCCGCACTCGTTCGGCTGCTCGACGATGCGGCGCTCCGTCGTCGCCTCGGCGCCTCTGGCCGCGAGCAGGCCCGTGAGCGCTTCTCGTGGGAGGCAGCGACCGATGCAACGCTTGCGGCATACCGCGAGGCGCTGGAGCCTTACTCGGGGCACACGGCCGAGTAGCATCGTGCTCGTGCCGGAGCTCACGGTCGACGGCAAGCGGATCTCGGGCGACGGCCCGGCCTACGTCGTCGCCGAGATCGGGCACAACCACCAGGGCGACCTCGAGAAGGCAAAGGCGCTCATCCACGCTGCGAAGGAGTGCGGTGTCGACGCGGTCAAGCTCCAGAAGCGCGACAACCGGCGGCTCTACACGCGGGCGCTGTACGACGCTCCCTACGACAACGAGCACAGCTTCGGCGCGACGTACGGCGAACACCGCGAGGCGCTCGAGCTCTCGGCCTCCGAATGGCTCGAGCTCCGCGAGTTCACTCGCGAGGAAGGCGTCACGCTCTTCGCCACGGTGTTCGACGCGCCGAGCGCCGACTTTCTCGCCGGGCTCGGCCTGCCGGCCTTCAAGATCGCCTCGGCGGACCTGGTGAACACACCGCTGCTGCGCCATGTGGCCGGGCTCGGAAAGCCGATCTTCCTCTCGACTGGAGGCGGCACGATGGAGGACGTCGAGCGCGCGGTCGACACCATCCTCCCTCTGAACTCGCAGCTCGTCGTCATGCAGTGCACGGCCGCGTACCCGTGTGACGTCGAGGAGCTGAACCTCGGCGTCATCGAAACCTATCGCGAGCGGTTCCCCGAGCTCGTGATCGGGCTGTCCGACCACCAGAGCGGCATCGCGATGACGCTCGTCGCGTACATGCTCGGCGCCCGGGTCATCGAGAAGCACTTCACGCTCGATCACGCGTGGAAAGGCTCCGACCACGCGTTCTCGCTCATGCCGGAAGGGATGCGGAGGCTCGTCCGTGACCTCCACCGGGTACCCGTCGCCATCGGAGAAGGCGCCAAGCATCCGCTCGAGAGCGAACGGCGGCCGCTCGAGAAGATGGGGAAGAAGCTCGTCGCGGCGCGTGACCTGCCGGCCGGGCACGTGCTCTCGGGGGACGACATCCTCGCGAAGTCCCCGGCCGACGGCGGCCTTCCGCCGTACAGGCTCGACGAGCTCGTCGGCAAGCGGTTGTTGCGCCCGCTCTCGCTCGAGCAGGACGTCACCCTGCTCGACGTCGAGCTGGCCGAGGAGGTTGTGACGGCGCCGAGCGCGCACGAAGCGTGACCGAGCCGTTGCTCGCGAATGACACTCGGCGAGTCGCGGTCGTCGTTCCGCCTGGTGCCGATGACGGCGCCGCGCATTCTCTCACTGTCACACTGAAGCACCTCGGCCATCGGGCCACTCGGGTCGTCCTCGAGGGAGCTGGTGAGCGGATCGGCTCGGAGCGCGGTAACGAGGACGAGGTGATGACCATCCCGAAGCTCGATGTTGGCGTGAGTCCGGGCTTTCTCGATGTCTCCTACCAACTTTATCGCGGACTAGAGGGCTCGACGTTCGATGCCATCGTATTTCCCGACCGAGGCGGTCACGCGTATTGCGCCGCACGCGCGCGTCAACTCGGTGCGGCATTCGCAACGACGCGCATCGTCGTCCGATGCTCGGGTTCCACGCTGGACCGAGCGATGCAAGACGGACGAGCCTTTCTCCGCAAGAGTGAAGTTGGGACGATCGCCGTCGAGCGGGTTGCCGTTCGGCTTGCAGACACGGTTGTGTGCGACGACGATGGAATTCTGAGGGCGATGCGCGACCACGGGTGGGTGCTTCCTGCTGCAGCCTTTTCCCTCGGCACTACCGGCGAATCTCGGTCCCACTCCGTATGGACCGAGGCACTCGTGCTACCGCACTCCGTGCCGAACCAGGCTGCACATACGACTGGAGCCTCGCTTTCCGTCGTCATCACCCACTACGAACGACCGGAGCTTCTCCTCATGTGCCTAGGAGGCCTCGCGAGCCAGTCCTGCCAGCCCCTCGAGGTGATCGTCTCTGATGACGGCAGTAGAGGAGCAGCTATTCGCGACGCGCTCATGTCGATCGAGGCTCGTACTTGGCCATGGCCGCTCATGATCCTCCGCCTTCCGCATCAAGGGGTTCACGAAGCCCGAAATGCCGGTTGGCGTGCCGCGAGCGGAGAGTTGGTCCTCTTCATCGACGATGACGACGTCCCGTTTTCCAGCCTCGTCGAGGTGGTCCTCAGGTCGCGTCGTGTTTCGGGCGCAGACGTTATCTGTGCGGGATCGCGCACGTTCCGGGGAGACGGAGTGCCAGTCGCCCGCAGTGGTGACGTCATCAGCCTGAAGTTGGGCGAGCCACATGAGATGGGTTTGTTGAGCAATCACTACGGCGGGCCGACGTGTCTCTGGCCGCGTTCGCTTCTTGAACGACTCCAGGGGTTCCGTGATGCGTCGGCGCTGGCCGAGGACTGGGACATCCTCGTGCGCGCTGCGCTCGGCCGAGCCCAGATTGCCGGTACACCCGATCCTCTGTTCTGGAATCGCCAACTTCCGGGAAGTCGTGAACACCAAAGTGGGCTCGCGAGGCGCAACCGGACTCTCGCGACGGTGGCCGGGTACTTCGCGGCGGAGTTGCCACAGGAGTTCTCGATGCTGCCGCTGCTCACGACGGGGGCGTACGAGGAGCTCGAGCGCCGCAAACGCGGGGTTACTTCCCGGCGCGACCGCGTTGTGCGGCGGGTTCGTGCTCTCGTTGCGCACGCGCGGCAGGTTCTTCGTGATGAGGGAACGCTGGTTCTCATCCGACGTATTCGCGCGTTCCTTTCGCGCCGAACGTGAACTCGCATCTTCCGCTGTACGATCGGCCGCGGATGACACGGGACTCGCTTTTCGACCTCGAGGGGCGCGTGGCCGTCGTGACCGGCGGCATGGGACAACTCGGCAGCGTCTACGTCGCCGGGCTCGCCGAGCGCGGGATGCGAGTTGCCGTGTTCGACGTCGTCTCGGGGCAGGTTCCGGACGGGGTGCGAGCTTTCGAGGTCGACGTCACCGACCGTGCGTCGCTGGAGGACGCGGTCGGCGCGGTGGAAGCCGAGTGGGGGGTGCCCCACCTGCTCGTCAACAACGCAGGGCTCGACTCACCACCGGACGCTCCCGCGGAAGAGGTCGGCCCGTTCGAGACGTATCCCGAGGAGTCCTTCGACGCCGTGATGGACGTCAACGTCAAAGGGCCGTTCCTCGCGAGCCAGGTGATCGGGGCGGCGATGGCCCGCGAGGGGCGCGGGTCGATCGTGAACGTCTCCTCGATCTACGGGCTGCTCTCGCCGGTGCAGGATCTCTACGCCTTCCGCCGCGACCGTGGCGAGACGTTCGTGAAGCCCGTCGCGTACTCGATCTCGAAGTCCGCGATCCTGAACCTCACGCGCTACCTCGCGACCTACTGGGCGAAGGACGGGGTGCGCGTGAACACGCTCACGCTGGCAGGGGTGCAGAACGACCAGCCGCAGGAGTTCCTGGAGGCGTACAACGCGCGCGTGCCGATGGGGAGGATGCTCGAGGCGCGGGAGGCGCTCGGCGCCGTCGTGTTCCTCGCCTCCGACGCCTCCTCGTACGTCACGGGCGCCAACCTCGTCGTCGACGGGGGCTGGTCCGCCTGGTGATGCGCCGGTGATCCCGGACGACGTCCCGAACATCATCGGGGGTGAGTCGGTCCCGGCATCCTCCGGCGACTGGCTGGAGAAGGTGCGGCCGACCGACGGGACCGTCCTCTGCCGGCTCGCGGGCTCGGGCGGGGCCGACGTCGACGCGGCGGTGAGCGCCGCACGGGCCGCGCAGCAGTCCTGGGCCGAGCGCACTCCGGTGGAGCGCGGCGACATCCTGCGCGAGCTCGCGTTCAGGCTGCGTGATCGCCGTGACGAGGCGTCCGAGATCGTCGCCGAGGAGACGGGCAAGGCGATCGAGCTCGCGCGCGGGGAGACGGATGCCGCCGTGGAGATGGGGCTCTTCGTCGCCGGTGAGGGCAGGCGGTCGTACGGTCGGACGACCACGGCGAGCATGCCTCACCGAACGGTGTTGACCGTCCGGCAGCCGCTCGGGGTGGCGGGGTTGATCATGAGCTTCAACACACCGCTGCCGAACGTCGCCTGGAAGGTCTTCCCGGCCCTGCTCTGCGGGAACGCCGCGGTGGTCAAGCCGTCCGAGCACACTCCCGCCTCCGCCTGGTTCTTCGCGACGCTCGCCGGTGAGAGCGGAGTCCCGGCGGGTGTCCTCAACGTCGTCCAGGGCATCGGAACAGAAGCCGGTGCGCCGCTCGTCGAGCACCCGGATGTCGACCTCGTCAGCTTCACCGGCTCGGCAGAGACGGGACGGTGGATCAACGAGCGAGCCGGTCGAAGGCTGGCCAAGGTGTGCCTCGAGCTCGGCGGAAAGAACGCGCTCGTCGTCTGCGACGACGCCGACCTCGAGAACGCGGCTCGCTGGGCGTTGGCCTCGGCGTTCTCCAACGCGGGGCAGCGCTGTGCGTCCGCGAGCCGTCTCGTCGTCTTCGACGCGGTCTACGAGGCGTTCCGCGACCGCCTCGTCGAGGAAGCACGCGCGCTCGACCCCCAGCCGGTCATCAGCGAGGCGAGCCTGCAGCGGATCCTGGGGGCGATCGACCGGGCCGTGGCCGGCGGCGCGCGCGTCGTCGCCGGCGGCAAGCGCATCGACCGGGACGGCTCGCACCTGGTGCCGACGCTGATCGAGGGCGCCGCGCCCGACGCGGAGATCTCGTGCACCGAGCTCTTCGGGCCTGTGTCACTGCTCTACCGGGTGCGCGACTTCGCCGAGGCGCTCGAGCTTGTGAACAGCTCGCCCTACGGCCTCACTGCGGCAATTCATACGGCGAGCGTGCATCGGGCGATGCTCTTCGCCGAGAAGGTCCAGGCGGGCGTGGTCGTCGTGAACGCGGGTACGCACGGCTCCGAGCCGCACATGGGGTTCGGCGGCGTGAAGCAGTCGGGGACTGGCTGGCGCGAGGCCGGCGTCGAGGCGCTGGAGGTCTACTCCGACCTGAAGGTCGTGAACCTCGTCGCCGACCCCGCACTCGCATGAGGAGGGTGGCGGTGCTCGGGCCGGGTGCCGTCGGCGGCGCTCTGGCCACGCACCTCGCAAGCACGGGCGTGCACGTGGTGTGCGTTCCGCGCCGCGACATGGTGAACCTGCTCGCGATGTCAGGGCTCGCGCTCGAGGTTGCGGGCGGCGAGCCGATCCTCGCGCGACCCGAGGTGAGAGACGAGCTCGTGCAGCCCGTCGACCTCCTGCTCGTGACCGTGAAGGCGCATCAACTCGAGGACGCGCTCGAGCAGGTCGATCCCGCCGCGGTCGCCGACGCGGTCGTGCTTCCGCTGCTCAACGGTCTCGAGCACGTCGAGCTCCTGCGCGCACGCCTCGGTCCGCACATTGCTGCCGGCAGCCTCGGCCACTTCGAGGCGTACCGCGCAGGGCGGGTGCAGATCATCCAGACGACTCCGTCCGGCGCGATCGCGATGGCGTCCGACGATCTCCCGGCGGAGCGCCTCCAGGATGCCGCTGACATGCTGACGAGCGCAGGCTTCGAGGTGCACGTGGAGGACAACGAGCGGCAGGTGCTCTGGAGCAAGGCAGCACGTGCTGCGGTGCTCTCGGCAGCGACGTCGCTCACGCACGGCTCCGTGGGCCAGCTGCTCGAAGACCAGACCTGGCGTCCCAGGATCGAGCAGGCGCTCGGAGAGGCTTGCGAGATCGCGGCGGCCGACGGCGCCACGATCGTGCCCTCCTCCCAGTGGGCCATCATCGGCGCCTTGGATTACGACCTCACGACCTCGACCGCCCGTGACGTGGCCGAGGGCAGGCCGTCCGAGCTCGACGCCATCTCCGGCTCGGTCGTTCGTGCCGGAGCGCGGCTCGGCGTTCCGTGTCCGGCGCTCGACGAGCTCTACGCCGAGGCGGTCGCCCATGCCGCCGCTACTGCCGAGGCACGCCGATGACGGCTTCGGGCAAGGTGCTGCGAGCTGTCGCCTTCGTGCCCGCCCGGTCGGGGTCCGAGCGCGTTCCCGGGAAGAACGTCCGACCGCTCGCCGGGCACCCGCTTCTCGCCTACGCGATCGAGACGGCGCGCCAGAGCGGGGTCTTCGAGCGGGTCATCGCGTCGACCGACTCCGAGGCGATCGCCGACGTCGCACGCTGGTACGGAGCGGAGGTGCCGTTCCTGCGTCCAGCCGAGTACGCAACGGCGGTGTCTCCGGACATCGAATGGCTACGCGACACGCTCGAGCGGCTCAACGAGCCGTACGAGCTCTTCGCGATCGTCCGCGCGACGAATCCCTTTCGCGGGCCGGACACCGTGCGCCGCGGGCTCGAGCAGCTCCTCGCGACCCCTGAGGCCGACTCGCTACGTGCCGTCGAGCTCGTGAAGCAGCATCCCGGGAAGATGTGGGTCCTCGCCGCGGACGGCCGCACCATGGAGCCGTTGCTGGACCAGTCGGAGCTCGAGGTCGCGTGGCACGCCGGCCAGTACCAGGCTCTTCCGCCCGTGTACGTCCAGAACAGCGCGCTCGAGATTGCCTGGACGAGGATCGTATCGGAGACTGCCTCGCGCGAAGGGCGCGTGCTGGCGCCGTTTCTCACCGAGGGCAACGAGGGCTTCAACGTGGACGACGAGGAGGACTGGCAGCGCGCAGAGCGACTCCTCGAGACGGGCGCTGCCTCTCTGCCCGTCGTTGCGCGGCAACCGTATGCTCCGGCGTCGTGAAGGTCGCGAGCCTCGAGACCCTCTTCTGCGACGCCGGCTGGCGACCGTGGATCTTCCTCAAGGCGACGACCGAGGACGGTCTCGTCGGCTGGGCGGAGATCACCGACTCCCACGGGTCGCCGCGCGGGCTCGCCGGAATCGTCGAGGACCTGGCGCCCGTGGTCGTCGGCCGTGACCCGCGAGCCGTCGAGCGCATCTACTGGGACCTCTACCGGCATACGCGGCAGAGCCCCGGGTCGGTCATCGCCAAAGCGATCGGGGGAATCGAGAACGCGCTGCTCGACCTCAAGGCGAAGTCCCTCGGCGTGCCGGTCTACGAGCTCTTCGGAGGGCCGACGCGCGAAACGATCCCGCTCTACTGGTCGCACTGCGGGACGACGCGGGCACGTGCCTGGGAGATCACAGGGACGCCCAAGCTCGGCTCCTACGACGACGTCACGGCGCTCGGGCGCGAGGTGGTCGACCGCGGCTACAGCGCCTTCAAGACGAACATCGTCGTGCCGGGCGACGAGCCGGCCGTGCTCATGCCGGGCTTCGGCCACGGGGGAGGCACGCTGCGGGCGGAGGAGATCGCCGACGCGCTCGTGAAGCTGCTCGACGCATTCCAGGCCGGGACGGGGGGGAACGCGCGCCCGATCGTCGACCTGAACTTCAACCTCGAGCCCGAGGGATGCCTGTGGGTGGCGAAGGCGCTCGAGCCATACGACCTTCTGTGGCTCGAAGTCGATCTCTTCGACCCGGCGGCGCTGGCGCTCGTCCGGCAGCGCGCGCCGATGCCGATCTGCTCGGGCGAGAACCTCTACGGGAGCCGGGCGTTCCGGCCGCACTTCGAGGCGGCCGGGATGGACGTCGCCTCGGTCGACGTCATCTGGAACGGGTTTCATCAGGCGAAGAAGATCGCCGACCTCGCCGAGACCTTCGAGGTGAACTGCGCGCCGCACAACTACTACTCGCATCTCGCGACCTTCATCGGAGCCCAGTGGTGCGCCGCGATCCCGAACGCCCGCATCCTCGAGCTCGACGTCGACGACGTCCCGTGGCGTGACGACCTCGTCACGGCACTTCCCGAGATCGGCGGCGGCGAGATCCGTGTTCCTGCCGGCCCTGGCTGGGGAGCCGACATCGTCGAGGACGTCCTGCGCGCGCACCCGTGGCCCACTCCGTGAGCTGTCCGGCGTGAGCGGTCTCCGCGGGCTCGCCCGTCGCGGGGCGTGGTCGGCGGCCGTGCGGCTCGGGCTGCAGGTGTACGAGCCGAGCGCGGAGAACGTCGTTCGGCTGGAAGAGCTGACCGGCTACGCGGAGGACGCGCGCCCCATCGCCGACAAGCGCCCGACAACCGCGGCCGGTGACGTGCCCGACCTGACGCTCGTCCCCGAGGCCCTGGGAACGGTCGTCGACACCGCGCGCTTCCGGGGACTGCGCGTGCTGGAGGTCGGTCCCAAGTACGGCATCCACTCGCGCTGGATCGACCGTGAGCTCGAGCCGAGCGAGCTCGTGTTCTCGGACTTCGCATCGGACCAGCGCCTCCACGAGCCGTGGGTGGGCGAGCTGCGCTCCCCGCACCGCTTCGTCTACGGCGACCTCCGGGAGGCGCGTGGGCTGCTCGAGCTCGAGCCGTTCGACCTCGTCTTCTTCCTCGGCGTGCTGTACCACTCCATCCACCATCTGCCGCTGCTGGGGATGCTCAACCGCGTCACCCGCCCCGGCGGGACGATGCTCTTCGAGACCACGATCGATCCGCGGCCCGACGCCGTGCTCCGGCTGCGCTGGGTGCCCGACAGCGGCAAGGCGAAGGCGATCCCGTCCGTGCAGGCGCTGCGGCTCGAGCTCGCCTGGACCGGCTGGAGGAAGGTGACGCGATTCACCGACTACCGACCGGGCTCCACCGAGGCGCTCTTCCTGTGCGAGAAGACGGACGACCTCGGCGAGGACTCGGACCTCGCGGACGTCGTGACGCCTCACCGCCCGCCCGCCGAGCCGCGCTAGCGTCTCGCGACATGGCGGACCTTCACCTGATTCCCAAGGCAGAGCTCGACCGCGTCCGCGGCGAACACGACACGAACCCCGACGCGGTGCTCGCGGTGCTCGCCGACATGTGCCGGCTGAATGCGCTCGTCGCGGTGAAGCGTGCCGGCTCCGGCCATCTCGGGTCCAGCTTCAGCGCGCTCGACATCGTGTCGCACCTGCTGTTCGAGGAGCTGAACGTCGCGGAGGTCGGCTTCGACGATCCGGAGCGGGACGTCTTCTTCTCCTCCAAGGGTCATGACGTGCCTGGCCTCTATGCCGCGCTCTTCGCCCTCGGGGTGATCCCGCGCGAACGCCTCCTCCTGCTGCGGCGTCACGGTGGGCTCGACGGCCACCCCGACGTCGGCGTTCCCGGCATCGAGGCGAACTCCGGCTCGCTCGGCATGGGCATCTCGAAGGGGCGCGGCATGGCCTGGGCCAAGCGGCGGCTCGATCGGGGAGGACGCGTCGTCGTGATGGTCGGTGACGGAGAGCTTCAGGAGGGGCAGAACTGGGAGGCGTTGCAGGCGGCAGCCGCCGACTGTCTCGGACGTCTCTGGGTGATCGTCGACCGGAACGAGCTCCAGTCGGACAAGCCGACGGAGGAGATCGTCCCGCTCGGCGACCTCGAGGACAAGCTGCGGGCCTTCGGCTGGATGGTGCGCAGCTGCAGTGGTCACGACCACGCGGCGCTGCGCGCGACGTTTTCCGAGTTTCGGGATGGAACGGACGAGCCGAAGGTGCTGGTCGCGCACACGATCAAGGGCAAGTCGGTGTCGTTCATGGAACACCCGGTCGCCCTTCGCGACGGAGGCGGCACGTATCGCTGGCACGCGGGAGCGCCCGACGACACGACATTCGCGCGCGCATTCGACGAGCTCGTGACGCGAATCGACTCGCAGCTGGCAGTACTCGGGCTCGATCCCGTCGCTCTCGATCCGGTCGAGTCGGAGGCCCCCCGGGGCGACAGCCTCGAGGGCGAGCCGGAGTCGGGTGCTGGCGTGCAGACGAGCGTCACGGACGAGTACGTCGTCGAGGCCTACGGGAAGGCGCTGCTGGAGCTCGGTGCAGAGAACGAGCGCCTCGTCGTCCTCGACGCGGATCTGGCCTCGGACTGTCGGATCCGCTCCTTCGAGCTGGCGTACCCGGACCGCTTCGTCGAGTGCGGCATCGCCGAGCAGGACATGGTCTCGACCGCGGCGGGCCTCGCGAAGCAGGGCCTGCTGCCCGTCGTGAACTCGTTCGCCTCGTTTCTCGCCTCGCGTGCGAACGAGCAGATCTACAACCAGGCGAGCGAGGGGACGAAGGTCGTCTACGCCCTCCACTACGCGGGCCTCATTCCTGCCGGCCCGGGGAAGTCGCACCAGTCGCTCCGTGACATCTCGCTGCTGGCGGCGCTCCCCGGGATGACGATCGTGCAGCCCGCGAATCGCGAACAGACCGCAGCGCTCCTGCGCTGGGCGGTCGAGGACGCCGAAGCGAACGTTGCCATCCGCCTGGCGATCGGGCCCTCTCCCCGGCGGATCGAGGTCCCCACCGCCGGGGTCGTGCCGGGACGCGGGGCTCTCCTGCGCGACGGAGAGGATGCCGTGCTCGTCGCCTACGGGCCCGTGATGCTGCACGAGGCGCTGTCCGCGTCGGAGCTTCTCGACGAGCGGGGGTTCGGCCTCGCGGTCGCAGACCTGCCGTGGCTCAACCGCTTCGACCCCGAGTGGCTGGCCGCCGAGATCGCCCCGAGGAATCGCGTCTTCGTGCTGGAGGACCATTCGCCCACAGGTGGTCTCGGCGACGCGCTCCGCCGCGAGCTGGACGGCGGCGCGTCGGTCACTGCGTTCGGGGTCGAAGGCTGGCCCGCGTGCGGCTCGCCGGCCGAGGCGCTCCGCTTCCACGGGCTCGACGGACGATCGCTGGCCGATCGTGTGGCAGTTGCACTCGGCGTTGGAGGAAGGTGACGCGCGACCGAATCTGGCTTGTCCTGCCCGACCCGTTCCCGACCAGGGTCTTCGTCGACTGCGGGATCGTCTCCGGTGTCGCCGAGCGGCTGCCGGGGCGGGTCGAGGCAGTGCTCGTCCTGCCGGGTGAGGCGGCGGCGGCGTGGGCTCCCAGGCTCGGCCGCGTGCCGTGGACGATCGGCGACGACTTCTTTCCCAGGGAGGTGGGGCTTGCCGAGCGGATCAGCCGTCGAATCGATCTCGCGATCGACCGGAACGCTGGCTACTACCCGCTGTCCGTCCGGCACAGCCGGCGGCATGGCTTCAACCACGAGCGCATGCGACCGGGTCACCCGAATCTCTTCCTCGACTCGTCGCTGACCGGCTGGCTCCCCGAGTCGGAGCGGCTCGACCGGCTCGTGCGAGGCTGGCTCTTCTCGAAGCGCAGGTACGTATCGAAGACGCTTCTCGAGCGGATGCGGCAGTCGTGCGTGTGCCTCGTCGTCGCAAACGTGCAGAGCCAGCCGGCGGTGCCGTTCCTGCTGGCAGCGCGAAGGCTCGAGATCCCGACCGTCGGCTATGTGGCCAGCTGGGACCACACGGTCGGGAAGGGGATCGTCTCGCCGCACGTGACGCGGTACGTCGTCCAGAACGCCGTCATGCGCGACGACCTCGTCCGCTACCACGACGTTGCCGCCGAGCGGATCACGGTCACGGGCTGGCCGCAGACGGACGTCTTCCAGGCCAGGCGGCCGCGCGCGGCATACGACGCGGTTGTGCGCGAGCTCGGCCTCGACCCGGGCCGGCCCGCGGTGCTCGTCGCCGGGAATACCCCGAGCAATGCACCGTACGAAGGCCGCTTCGTCACGCGGCTCCTGGAGTGGTGGCGTTCGAGCGGCGCGGACGCCCGCTATCAGCTCCTGCTCCGCCCGCACCCGCGCGACGTCGGCTGGAAGGAGCGGTATGCGGCTGCACTCGACACGGTCGGCGCATCCGTGCAGGAGCCTTCGTATACGGATCTCGAGACGCTTGCGACGCTCCTCCAGCACGTCGACGCCGTGGTTGCGAACGCGGGCACGATCCTGCTCGACAGCCTCGTGAATGACAGGCCGGCAGTGTGTGTGCTCTACGACGAAGGAGCGCCTACGGGTGAGCGCCATGCCGAGCTCAACGTCACGGGCGCACACTACGAGGAACTCGTCGGCTCGGCAGCGTTCTACCGGGCTGAAAGCTTCGACGAGGTGGTGACCGGTGTCGAGCGAGCGCTGGCGGACCCGGCCGAGCTCGCCTCCGAACGCGCCCGCGTCGCGCGCGAGGTCGTCGGCAAAGTGGATGGCCACGCGGCCGAGCGCGTTGTGGACGTGATCGTCCGAACCTGTGCGTGAGCCTCAGGACCGCAGGTGCGACGGCTGTGTCCAGTGGAGTTCGCGGCCCAGAAGCTCCTCAAGGCGCTCGTTCGGCTCGACGAACGCTTCCGCGAGGCGCTCCCGTGTTCCCGACGCCATTTGCGCCTCTCCCTGCGCTCCTCGGATCCGATAGCTCCCGGCGCTCCAAGGCGGAACGCCGAGGAACCGTGCGATCCGAGACATTTCGGCAGCCGGGTTTGTGACCAGATCCTCGCTGAGTAGCACGAGCACCTGCTCGCGCGGGAAGAGCTCGAACCAGCGCTCGAGCTGCTCCGCGTAGCGGCCGCGCGCGACGAACGACGTGCTGAACGGCGCATCGCGGTAGCCCGAGGTCTCGAGGAGGAGCTTGAGCTCGCGCGGCAGCTCCGACGCCTCGCGGTCGAGTGCAGCCTCGAACGAGAGGGGCTCGGTTCCTCGCCTTCGCTCAAGGCGCCAGTGGGAGTGCGCACGCTCGACAGGGTCGCGGAGGATGACGATCAGCTTCATCCGGGGATCGAACGCGTGCACGCGCGCCGGGGCCCGCGGATCGAACACGTAGTCGGGTGACGTCTCGCCGACGGCGGGGGTGAAGCCGGTTCGCCGGCGCACGAGCGCCGCGCGGAGGACGAGCGGAAAGCGCGCTCGATACCAGCGATCGCCCTTCTCGTAGTACCGGTGGAAGTACTGGACCTCCTTCACGACGGCGCTGAGGATCGCCGGGTGCTCGGCGAGGTAGTCGTTGAGCGAGGTCGTTCCCGATCGCTGCGCACCGATGACGAGGAACGTGGGCCGAAGGCGGGCCCAGGCCGTACCCCGTCGCGCGGCGAAGCGCGTGAGCTCGCTCGCTCGTCTCAGAGCCGTGGGTACCCTCGTCACGCGCGCAAGCGTAGTGCCGCCGCCCTCGACCCGAGCAGCCCGCCGACACCGAGCAGGACGAAGGCCGGAGCGACCGGAACGACGAAGTGCCGGTCGGCGAAGAGGCCGAGCGCGTTGACGACGACGACCAGGAATGCCGCGACGGCGAGCGCCACGAGCGTGGGCCACCGGCGGGGTCGCCGGAAAGCGATCCCGATCAGCCCGGCGGCGATCCAGAGCAACGGGCGTGGGTACCACCGCGAGAGCTGGTCCAGACGGAGCGCTAGCGTCCCGTTACCTGCTCGGTCGGGAAAGGCGGCGAAGAGCTCGTCGCGCCGCCTCAGGACGCGGTCGAACCTCGCCTTGTCGGCGGGGCGGGCGAACCCGAACCGGTAGTCGGTCGGTGACGTCCATACCTGGCGAATGGCGTTGTCGGGTCGAGAGATCCAGACGACCTGTCCACCCGGGATCGGCTGCCCCTCGGTCGGCGCAGGCAGGGTTCGGCCGTCGACGACGACTGTCTTCTCCCCGGTGGCCGGGCTTGCGCCGCTCTCGCCCCCTTGTGGAACGCCCCGGAAGAGCGACTCGCTGAGCTGCTGCCAGATCGTCTCGAGCACGCCGGAGGCATAGGCCCGCGGGTGCTTCCGCACTGCTTCGATCCCGGCGTTTCGCAGGATCGCGTAGTCCGAGTCCCACCCGAACACCTGGTCGGAGAGGAGGTAGAGATCCTCGTGAATGCGGAAGCTGCTGCTCTTGAAGACGTCGTCGAGCGTGACTCCGTACGAGCGGTACGGCTCCCGGGTCAGGAGGTGCTCCTCGACCGCCTGCCCGAGCCGTCGCGAGTCGGGCCCGTTCTCCGGGGAGACGATGCGGTCCGTGATGAACGCTCGGTAGAAGGGGATGATCGCGTTGCCTCCACGCGCGAGCGTGTACTGGTCGAAGCGCAGGCCGTTATGCACGGTCCACGCGGCGAGCGGGAGCACTGCCGCGATGGCGATCGCCGCCGCCCATCCGAGGCGCTGACGCCAGGCGGCCGCGAGCGTGAACGGGAAGAGCGCGAAGACCAGGAGGACGGCGTTTCCGGGGCGTGCGAGCGCGACCAGGGCGATCCCCAGGCCGACGAGCACGAAGCGGCCGAGCGAGGGCGTGGTGGCGGCGCGGGTCAGGAGGAGGGCCCAGAGGGCGAACGTCGCCGCGAAGACGGTCTCGCTCGCGAGTTCGTGGAACATGAGCGCGTAGCCGGGATAGGCGAGGAGCGCCACCGCCGTCACGAGCGCGACCCGCGGCCCGAAGGCACGACCCGCGGCAGCCCACGCCACGATCGAGCCTGCGTAGAGAACTGCACACGCCGGCTCCGCGAGCGCGCCGCCGAACGGATCGAGCAGCACTCCTGAGACGACGGGTGTCAGCGGCGTCCTGAATAGCATCGACCAGGGAAGGAGGACGTCCCGGTCGAAGAGCTGGATGTAGGCGTAGAGGTACTCGTCGAGGTCGCGGCCGGCCTTGAGCGGCCACGCGATCGCCTGGATCCCGTAGACACCGAGTCCGGTAAGGAAGAGAACGAGCGCCCCGAGCGGTCGGGCTGCCAGACGCTCGAGCCAGGCGAGGGTGCGTGAGAGGATCTGCGTGATCGCGGCCACGAGTCGCTCGGAGATTAGTCGCGCGAGCGTCGACGAAGGTCTCAGACATGGTAGGTTCCACGGACGTTTCGACGAGTGCCCGCGAGCGCGGGCCAGCTTCGCGCAGGTCTGCGTCCATCGACCGTGCTGGCGTAGCCGTCCCGGCCCGACGCTTAGTTACCTTGCCATGCTCACGTGAGCGCGGCCCCGCATGTTGACGCCGAGGCGCGGGCGATGCGTGGGGTTGCGTCGCCGGGCGGTGGTCATCTGCGTTGACTATGCATCCAGGATCGCGCCGTACGCGTCGACCAGCCGGTCGAGCTCCGTGGTCCGACGGCGATGGCGTTCGACGAGCAGTCGGCCATTCTTCGCGAGCGAGGCCGCCAGTTCCTCGCCTCGCAAGACTCGCCCGATCGCATCTGCGACCCGGCGTGCGTCGATGGGGGTGACAAGCGCGTCGCGGCCGTCTTCGATCAATTCGTAGACCCACGGCAGATCTGAGACCACGACGGGACACCCGCACGCCATTGCCTCCCAAACCGATCGGGGCGAGCTGTCGCTGGACGGAATCGAGACACAGACGTTCGCGGCACGGTAGTAGTCGGCGAGTTCCCCCGTTGACACGTGACCCACGATCCGGACATCGTCTCGAAGCCTCAGATCGGCGAGCGCAGGCGGCAGGTCGCCGTAGTGCTTGAGGAGAAGGAGTGCGTCGCGAAACTCGCCGACCAGGAGTCCGAACGCCTCGACGACGGTCTCCGGGTTGTAGACGTGCTTCAATCCCCGTGGGGCGAGCACTATCGGGACGTTGGGCAGATCGAGTCGACGGCGCGCCTCGGCCCGACCGGGCGAGAACGCCTCGAGGTCGACACCCCAGTTGATCAGCCTCAGCCGGGCGCGGTCCGCGCCGAGCGCGACCAGAGCGTCGAGAAGCACCTGGGAGTCGGCCGTCAGGAGATCAGCACGACGCGCCACGAGGCGGCCTCGTAGCTTGCCTATCTGTGATACGCCGAGCACGTCCGAGCCCCATGCCGTCGCAACGAGAGGTCTCGCGCGCGCGAGCACCGCGTAGAACGGGTCCTCCATCAGCAGGTGGGCATGGACCACGTCGGGACGCACCTCGCGCACTAGCCGCCGTAACCACCTGACACGCCGGGTGAGCCGTACAGGCGCAGCAAGAGCACCAGGAGGAGCGAGCTCGACGCGAATGCCCCGGTCGTACAGCGCGGACGGAGGGAGATTGGGCGCCGGCACGCCGCCGACGATGACCTCGACGTCGCGCTCCCGGAGTCCGACGACCAAGTCCTCGACGTGCGGCGAGTTGGTCGTGCCTAGCATCACGACGCGCATCTAGAGCCCGATTTCGGCGAATGTAGACTCCACGCGCGGTGAGCGCCTTCACGGGTAGGCAGGTCCTCGTAACCGGGGGCGGTGGGTTCATCGGCAGTCATCTCGTGGAGACGCTCCTCGAGGAAGGGGCAAAGGTACGCGCGCTGGTCCGTTACAACTCGCGTAACGACCGAGGACTGCTTGAGCTCGTTCCGGGGGAAGCGTTGGAAGAGATCGAAGTCCTGGCCGGCGACATTCGCGACGTCGAGGCTGTCGCACAAGCCGTCGAGGGCTGTGAGCTGGTCTTTCACCTGGCGGCCCTGATCGCGATTCCGTATTCGTACCGCAATCCCCGCGACTATTTCGAGACGAACGTGCTCGGCACGCTCAACGTTGCGCAGGCGTGCCGGGGCCGTGACGTTCGGCTCGTCCACAGCTCGTCGTCGGAGGTCTATGGCTCGGCGCAGACCGTGCCTATCTCAGAGACACATCCGCTCGTCGGGCAGTCACCATATTCGGCGAGCAAGATCGGAGCCGACCAGCTGGTCGAGAGCTTCCATCGTTCATATGGGCTCCGAGCAACGATCCTGCGCCCGTTCAATACTTACGGCCCTCGCCAGTCGGCCCGCGCAATCATTCCGACCATCGTCGCCCAGGCGCTCGCCGGCGACGTCGTCCGCCTCGGGTCGCTCACACCAACGCGCGACTTCACGTACGTCGGGGACACCGTCGCGGGGTTCCTTGCCGCTGCGGTCGCGGACGAGGCGATCGGCCTCACGCTTCAGCTCGGAACGGGCCAGGAGATTTCCATCGGGGACCTCGTTCGCGAGGTCGCGCGCGTGCTGGGCCGCGAGCTGCGAGTCGAGCAGGAGGAGGAACGCGTGCGCCCGCCCGAGAGCGAAGTGATGCAGCTCGTGTCCGACCACTCGCTAATGGCGTCACTCACCGGCTGGGAACCTCGAGTAGCGCTGCCTGCGGGAATCGCCGCGACCGCGGCCTGGATCGCGGAGCATCTCGACCTGTACCGCGTGGACCGGTACGTCGTCTAGATGCGCGCCGTGATCCTTGCGGGCGGGCAAGGCACACGACTGCGGCCGTACACGACGGTTCTGCCGAAGCCGCTTGTACCAGTCGGAGATCGCCCTGTGCTCGAGCTGATCATCGAGCGACTCGCGATCTGCGGGTTCGTCCAAGTCGACCTCTGCATCGGTCACCTTGGCGAGCTGATCATGGCCTACTTCGCCGATGGGTCGCACATCCCCGAAGGCATGTCACTCCAGTACCACCGCGAGGACGAGCCCCTGGGAACCGCTGGAGCCCTGCTTGCGATCGAGGACCTCGACGAGACGTTCATCGTCATGAATGGGGACATCGTCACCGACCTTGACTTCCGCGCCCTCGTGGCCTTCCATCGCCAGCACGAAGCTGTGCTCACGATTGCCACGATGGAGAAGGAGGTGCCGATTTCGCTGGGCGTGATCGAGCACGAAGGTCATCGGGTGACCGGCTACGTGGAGAAGCCGAGGCTGGGCTTCTCGGTGAGCATGGGCGTCTACGTGTACGAGCCGCGTGTGCTCCGGCTGATGCCGTCCGGGCACTTCGACTTCCCGGACGTCGTGCACCTACTGCTCGAGGGCGGAGAGCCCGTCGTCTCGTACCCCTTCGGCGGAACATGGTTCGACATCGGAACACCGGACGAGTACGAACGAGCCGTCGAAGCGCTCGGCCTCGTCGAGGATTCGCCGTGACGCACTGGCGTGTGCCGCTGGTGGATGTTTTCGTCACCAACGAAGACATCGCGTCCGTCGTCGAGACCTACCAGAGCGGCTGGCTCAGCATGGGGGCGAGGACGGAGGCGCTCGAGAAGGAGTTCGCGGCGTTCACCGGGTCGAGACACGCGTGCGCGGTGACTAGCGGGACCGCGGCGCTTCACCTTGCCTGTCTTGCTGCGGGTGTCGGTCCAGGCGACGAGGTGATCGTCCCGTCGTTGACATTCGTCGCGAGCGTGAATGCGATCGCCTATACGGGAGCGACGCCGGTCTTCGCCGACATCGTCTCGCTGACCGAACCCTGGCTCTCGGCGTCCGCGGCGGAGGCCGCGATCGGCTCGGAGACCGCAGCGATCATGACCGTCGCGTATGGCGGCCATCCCGGCGAGACGGCCGCGTTGCAAGACGTGGTCGAGCGCCACAGGCTGGTCCTGATCGAGGACGCGGCGCACGCCGCCGGCTCGCGTTTGAATGGCCAACACCTGGGCACGTTCGGCGCGACTGGTGCCTTCAGCTTCTTCTCGAACAAGAACTTCGCGATCGGCGAGGGCGGCATGGTCGTCACCGACGACGACGATGTCGCCGCCCGGCTGAAACTACTGCGCTCGCACGGCATGACGACGCTCACGTGGGACCGGCATCGCGGACACGCCTCGAGCTACGACGTCGTCGAGCTCGGCTACAACTATCGCATCGACGAGCCCCGGGCGGCGCTCGCACTCTCGCGCCTCGCCCGGCTCGAGCGCGAGAACGAGCAACGGCGCACGGTCGTGGGTCGGTACCGAGAAGCATTCGCAAACGCCGAACGCTTCGTCGTCGCGCTTCCGCCGGCGCCGGACGCGATCTCGGCGGAGCACCTCTTCACGATCGTCCTCGACGGCGGTGTCCGGCGCGACACGTTCCGCGCCACGCTCGCTGGGCAGGGCATCCAGACGAGCGTGCATTACCCGCCCGTACATACCTTCTCCATCTACGGTGGGGGTGCAGCAGAGCTACCGGTGACCTCGAGCTACGGCGCCCAAACGGTGACGCTGCCGCTCTACGCCCACATGACGGACGAGCAAGTCGACGCCGTGGTCGAAGCCGTGCTCCGGGCTGTCTGAGCGGGCCTCGCTACGCGGATACTGGAACTCCGAGCTCGCGCAGGAGCTCCAGCTCGAGCCGGGCGCGTTCGTGGGGCCTCAGGAACTGCTCGCGCGCCCGTTCTCGCGCGTTGCGCGCGAGTCTCGTGCTCTCGGCTGCGTCGGTCAGCAACCGGGCGACTGCCGCTGCAGCGGCAGCCGTGTCGCGTGGCTCGACGAGCAGACCGTTCACCCCCTCCGTGACGATCGTGGCCGTCGCACCCGTGTTCGTGGCCACCACAGGCACGCCGGCAGCGAGCGCCTCGAGGAGCGCGTATCCCACGTTTGAGAAGTCGTAGAACGAGCAGAAGACATCTGCCTGGGCGATGAGCCGTAGGTTCACCTCCCGCGTGAGGGCGCCCACGAATGCGACGTTCTCGCTGGGCAGCCTCTTCGCGGCCTGAGCCTTGAGCCTCGATTCTTCGGGCCCCGAGCCGGACACGACGAGGATCGCGTCGAGGTGCTCGGGCAGGACGCGTCCGAACACCTCGAGGACATCCTCGACGCGCTTCCAGGCCACCAAGCGGCTCGTCGACACCACCAGCCTTGCGTCCAGCGGCAGGCCAAAGTGATCCCGGATCGACTCCCCCGTGCGCGCCGCGGAGCACTCCTCCACGTCGACGCCATGCATCCAGAACCGGACGCGCGATGCCGGCACGCGCAGTCGCTCTGCGACCTCGTCGCCGCGCGTGCCGTCGTTGAGGATGACGAGGCGGTCGACGGGGAGCGTGAACGCGATCAGCTCCTCGTGGCGGCGCAGCATCTGCAGTGGGCGACCGAGGGCGGGATAGAAGAACGTTCCGTACAGGACTCCGATCGACGGTCGCCGGAGGACGAGGCTCGTGAGCTTTGCCGCGGGGATCGCCAGAGCAGACAGTCCGTAGATCACGGCCGGACGCCTCCTACGTGTGACCGCGAGCGACCCACGCGTAAACCTCCAGGTGGTCACGACCGAACCGAGCAGGCGACGCAGCGGGAGCCGCGACGTGCGGATCCGGTGGACACGAATGCGCGGATCGTCGGGGAACGCGTCGTTGCCCGTCGGTCCCTCCGGCACAACGACGTCGATCTCGAAGCCGTCGCCGAGAAGCGTCTCGAAGAGGTCCACCGCCATCGGCGTGCCGGCGTTCGCCTTCATCGACCAGAGCGACGGCCAGGGGGAGAGAACGAGTGCGGTCTTCGCCATGGTCCTACGGATCTCGAAGAACCGGCCGGCCCCACCGCGACCGCGGGAAGAACGGCCGCAGCTCTCGGAGCGAGATGTAGCGGAGCGCTACCAGACCGACCACGTAGGCGACCGCACCTACGGTGGCGCCAGCCATCGCCGAGTACCGCTCGGCGAGCCAAAGGCTCATCGGCACGGCCAGGAGGGCCACGATGGCCGGCTTCAGTGCAACTTGCCGCAAAGGGATGCGGAACACGAGGCGATGCACAAGCACCGAGCCCCAGAGCACGACCACGAGGTCGGACGCGACGAGTGTCACGGCGGCACCCGTCGACCCGTAGCGGGGAATGAGTAGGAGATTAAAAGCCACGTTCAGCGCCAGGCCGGCAATCATGATCCGCGTGACGCGTCGCTCGAGTCGCGCAGCAAGGATCGCGTACCAGATGACGTAGTTCTGAAAGCCGAGAACGGACGTCCAGGCCATGACTCCCAGGACTTTCGCCGAGGACTCGTACGCGGAACCGAAGACGAACGGAAGCAGGTCTGCGCCGCCAACGGCAAGGAAGAGCGACAGAGGCAGGCTTACAATGAAGAAGGCGCGTACGACGAAGAAGAACTGCTCGCGTGCCCGTGGGCGGTCGCGCTCGAAAGAGGCGTTCAGAACCGGAAAGAAGACGAGCGAGACCACCGACGGGATCACCCAGGTCAGCTTCACGAGGGTGTACGGAACCGTGTAATAGGCGACGTCGGTCGTCGAGCCGAGCCGGGCGAGCAATAGGACGTCGAAGCGGTCGTACACGATCGTGATCATCCCGATCGCACCGATCGGGGCCGCGGCGAAAAGGAATGGCCGAACGTGCGCGGCGCGCTTCCGGATCCGGGGAACGAGACCGAGGTAACGGTGCGCGAGAAGTGCCGCGAATCCGACGGCCAGGGCCATTGCCGCGACGCCCGCGAGCACGAGTGCTTCGACGCCGCCACCAAGTACGAGCAACGGGACCGCCAGCCCTGCGTACGCGATGCACTGCATTACCGTGACCTGAGCGATGGGCCGCAACAATCGATGCGCGTTGAAGAGACCTTGAAGGAGGGACATCAAGGGCTGTAGCAACAGGAGCGGTGCCGCCAGCGCGACGAGCGCCGCGATGTTCCACGAGTAGTCGAAGAGGTACACGCTCGGCGCGAGCAGGAGCGTCGCGACACCCGCCGTCACACACAGCGCGAGAGCCGCGCTACCGTAGACCAACGCGGTCGCAGGCAGATCGGACGACATCTCTCGTAGCGCGAGCGTTGCGATCCCGAGCTCCGAGACGACCACGAGCACGGCGATCAGCGCCATTGCGGTGCTGTACTCGCCCCAGTCGGCGGTGCTCACGAGCCTGACGGCGAGAATGCCGACGACGCCGTAGACCACGATAACGAGCGCCTGGGATACGAGCATCCAGGCCGAGTTGCGAGCGAGTACTGCGGCTGTGTCACCGACAAGCGCCGTCTCATCCTGCCGAGCTCCTGACAGGACGACAGCGGGCTCATGCCCCTCAGATGCCATTCAGGCCCGCCGCAGAGCCCAGGCCAGCGTCTCCGTGCCGCATGCGGTACCAGTCCCAGAGCATTGCGATGCCGCGACGGAGATCCACCTGCGGCTCGAACTCGAGCAGCGCGCGCATCTTCGTCGTATCCGGGATCCGTCTTCGAACGTCCTCGTAGTTCGCCGTGAACGCGGTGTACGGGACGAAGTCGAGCTGCAAGTCGCGCGCCGTGCCCGACAGCTCGTGCATCAGCCGCGCGAGCTCCAGGATCGTGATCTCCTCGTCGTTTCCGATATTCACGATCTCGCCGACCGTCTGGTCGCGCTCGACCGCGCGCGCGATCCCTTCGACGAGGTCGCTGACGTGGATGAAGCACCGAGACTGACTCCCATCACCGTGGATCTCGACCGGGGCACCCTCGGCGATCGCCCTGAGGAACACACCTTGCGGGCCGCCCCACCACTCGAGGTACTGCCGAGCGCCGTAGGCTCCGAAGAAGCGGAGGATGCAGATCGGCAGATCGAACTCGTCCTCGTAGGCGAACGCCAGGTGCTCGTCGCAGAGCTTGGAGACGGCATACGACCAGCGGCGACTCGTGCTCGGGCCGATGACGAGGTCGCTGTCCTCTCCGAATGGCAGGGATGGGTTCTTGCCGTAGACGTCCGACGTCGAGCCGAGAACGAACTTCGCGTTGTTGATCCGGGCGAGCTCGAGTGCGGCGCGCGCTCCCTCCAGGTTGATCTCGAGCGAGTGGAATGCGCTGTCGTACCGCGCGATCTTCGCCGCCGCCAGGTGCACGACGACGGCGCATCCCCGGCCCTCCTCTTCCAGTCGCCTCCGGTTGCGGATGTCGAGTTGCACGAACCGGAACCTCTTGTCGTCCGAGTGGTGCGCGACATTATCGAGCGATCCCTTGCTCAGGTCGTCGACACAGACGACCTCCAGTCCTCGGGCGAGGAGGGTGTCGACGAGGTGGGACCCGATGAACCCGGCGCCTCCCGTAATGACGACTCTCAAATGTTCTCCGCCACCATCGGGGAAAGACAGCGTACGTAGGCGGTACGACGACAGTCCGATGGAAGGATGAGCACGCGCTGCACAGCGGTTCGGGCTCTTGCCCGTGTTGTCCGCCCCCCGGCCCTGACCGCACTGACGTTCAATCTGCGGCTCGGCGTCGTGGGCTCCGAGAGCGCTGCAAAGCTGCCCACGACGAGTCGGCAAGCCTGACGAGCGCGGACGCGTCCCGCCATTCGAAGACCGGGCTCGTGACGCCCCCGAGCCGCTCCTTGAAGCGAGCGACGCCGGGGAGCCCCGCACTCGCGCCGAGATTGACCGACGGCGCTCCGGCTGCCCGCGCCGTGTCGAGCATCATTGCGACAGCGAGATAGCCGACCTCGGCGCGCCGTCCTAGGTCGTTCTGGGCAGCGAGCCAGTACATCCAGTGCGTCACGCCTTTGAGGGCGGCGAGCGAGCCCGCGGCGGCGGCGTCGACGTGGACGTCGAAAAACAGCGCGACTCTCCGTTCCGCGGCCGCAGCGATCAAGCCGAGCGGGTACGTGACGCCCCATTTCTTCGACGCCCGCTCGTAAAGGCTGGCAAAGACTGCCGGGTCCGATGTCGGCTGGCAGGTGGCTCCTGCATGAGACGCACGGCGGATCGACTGACGTGCCTTCTTCGTGAAGCGGACCTCCGGGAGCTCGTCCAGGTACGCGAACGACGTCGTGCCGATGACGCGACCCCCTGGTGCCGGTTCGGAGACGTCGAAAACGACGAGTCGCTGGGCGCCAGATGCACGTCGAGCGGCATGGAGAAACGACCTGATCTCTTTCGCATCGAGGGGCCGCGACGCTCGTACGCCTGAGTACCCGTACGGGAGATGCGCGGTCCGGCGCTGGCGCACCAGCGCCACTGCCGCCAGAGCGCCGTCGACGGTCGAGGCGCCGAAGCTGACGTCGGCTGCACCCGGGAGAGCCGCGACGCAGGCACTCCGGTACGCCGCTGTCTCGAATGGTCCGGCATGCTCGAGCAGCTCGAGCGCGGCGGGGTCGGAAGTCCAGGTCATTCGCGGCGTACGCTAGCCTCGCTGCGTGACCTCGGTGCGCGAGCCGGGCGTCGGCCCGACCTGGAGTGAGCGCGCGAAGCTCCCGGGCCTTGCCTCGGTGCTCGACCCTACCGACCCGACGGGCGAGAAAAACGCGTTGATCGACCACGTGCACCGTGTAGCGCTCGCCTGCATCGACAGAAGCGCCGGGCAACGCATCCTCGATTTCGGATGTGGCACGGCTCGCCTCACTGTCTGGCTACGCGAACACGGTGCGGACGTGCTGGGTGTGGACGCCTCGCCCGAGATGGTCGAGGAAGCGCGGGCCCGTGTTCCCACAGCGCGTTTCGAGGTACTCGACTCGAGCCGGATCCAGGCCGAGGACGGCGCGTTCGACACCGTTCTCTCCGTCGGCGTCCTTCAATACTTCGTGACCGACCCACCCGAGCTGGGCTCGATCAGCCGTGAGCTCGCCCGTGTGCTCGCATCGGATGGACGGCTCGTCTGCATCGAGCAGGTGCAGAACGGTGACCTGGAACGCGGCGGCACGCTCGACGGCTACTGCGAGGGATTCGCGGCCGGCGGGTTCGTGACGGCGACGTCGCCTGTCCGGGTCTCCCCTTCGCAGATCGTCGAACGGGCCGCTCGACACCGCTGGCTCAGTGCCTTGCCCGGACTTGCGCGGCTGATACGGCTCGAGGCCTCGCGTGTTCGGCCCGAGGCCCTCGTCGGCGGCCGCTACGCCGACTATCTCTTCGTCGGCCGGCTCTGACTGCCGACGTGCTCCGAACGGAGTGGCACCTGGTCCCGCTCAGTACCGAGCTCCTCTCGACCACCAGGCTGGTCGCCCCTCTCCTGCTTCTCGAGGAGGAGGAGCGTGTCCGTGTACGGTCGGCGTATCCCTCCCAGACGGTGCGCCGTCGCAGTAATGGCCACGACCGGGCGGCTGATGGGAAGCCCACTTGCAAGCAACATGCTGTCGAGTCGCGAGGCCCCTGCGCGCACGGGAGCGTGCCGTATCAAGCGCATTCCAGCCTCGTGAATGTCACGTCGCCATGCTTCGATCCCGAAGTCAGGCGAGCCGGGCTCTACCCGCTCGACCATGACGACGCGTCCATCCGACGTCAGCACACGCCGGATCTCGGCCACCAGAGCGACGAAGCGATCATGCTGATCTCGGTACATCTGGAGTACGAATGCGCTGACGACGGCGTCGAAGCTGCCGTTTTCGAAGGGCAGGGTGCGTCCGTCATAGGCAACAGCCGTGCCGTGCATTCGAGCGCGTTCGACCATTACATCACTGATGTCGACGCCGGTCACCGACTGCACACTCGGAGCGAGCTCTCGCATCAAGCGCCCCGTCCCGCACCCGAAATCGAGCACGTCGTCGGACTTCCTGATGTGCGGCCTGATGGCTCGGGCGTGCAGCGCGTGAATGAGCTCGTTCTTCCAGCGGCTGCCCGTGGGATCGAGGGCGGCCGCGAGTTCGTCGGGAAGCGCAGCACGCTCGCTCCAATACTCGGCGCTGTCGGCGCGAGCGCGGCTTTCCCAGTCCGTCACGACCAGAGCGTAGACCGCTCGTGAGCGAACCGAGAACGGGGCCCCCAGTTCGATGACTCCGCGCCGCCTAGTCGTGGTTTCCTACTTCCATCCGCCGTTCCCGAGCTCAGGCGGCAACCGGTGGGTCGCCATGGCGTACTACCTGCGCGCGGCAGGGCACCGCGTGACGTTCGTCGCCAGCGATGCCTTCGGGTCGCTTCCGGATGACGAAACCAACTCCGTCGTCCGCGCCCGCGACCTCAAGTCGGCGGGGCTTCTGCGCACGGCGCTGCGGCGCGGCCCGATGCCGGAAGTCGGCCCGGGGGCCGCGGTCGAGCTGCCACCTTCATCGCTGCTGACGAAGGTCCTCGTCCCCGACACGCATGTGGTGAGTTGGCTCCCGGCAGCAATTCCCGCAGTTCGTCGACTCGTCGCGCGGGGTGATGTCGACTGCGTCGTGACGACAGGGCCACCCGACTCGATGCACCTCGTGGGTCTCGCGCTCGGATCCTCGCGGCCCGCGTGGCTCGCTGACTTCCGCGACGGCTGGCTGTTCGAGCCGCTGCGGCGGCCATTTCCCACCGCAGTGCAACGTCGTCTCGACGCGGCTCTCGAGCATCGCGTCGTCCGCCGCGCGGACGCCGTCGCCGCGGCGACGCAGGCCATTACCGAGGACTTCCAACGCCGCTACGGCGTGGATGCCGTCACGGTGACCAACGGCTACGACTCCCGGCTGGACGAGGCGGCCGGGCAGGCGACGCTCCCGACCCTCCCCGCCGACCGTCAGCTGCTTGTTCACACAGGCGCCCTGAGCGGTCCCCGCGGGCGTGACGCACGTCCGCTCCTCGAGGCGCTGCAACGGTTGGCCGACGAGCCACGAATCGGATCCCGGCTCCTGCTCGTGCAGGCCGGCCCCACACTGCCAGGCGACGAGGCGCTCCTTGCGGACCTGCGCCAACGCGGGATCGCGCTGACACTCGGGGTCGTCCCGCGCGCCTTCGCGATCGCGCTCCAGCGCCGCGCTGCCGTGCTCGTGCTGCTTACCTCGGCCGAGGTAAGCCAGTCCACGGGCAAGCTCTACGAATACCTCGCTGCAGGTCGTCCGATCCTCGCCCTCGCAGAAGAGAACGAGGCGGCGCGCATCGTGCGCGAGACAGACAGCGGAATGACCGTCCCGCCGGACGACGTCGATGCCATTGCAGCTGCGCTACGAAGCGCGGCAGCGGGCGAACTCGAGCAGCGTCATGCTCCGCACGGCGCGGAGCGCTACCGGTACCCCGCGCCGGCGGAGGCGATGGCCGAGCTGGTCGAGATGGCAATCGCGCACCGGGCCGCGCTCGTTCGGGGTGCGTAAAGCGGCTCAGCGCGGTCGCTTCGCAACGGCGTGCAGCTGATCCCCGCCACCTCGAGTTCGATCGAGGATCCAGGCGACCGGGAGGACGAGCACGCAGAGCCCCGATGCGACCCTGAGAGCAAGTCCGCTCGGGAAAAGACAGCGCCCGGCGAGCCGGTACTGCACGGTGGCGGGCAGGCCGACCGTGCTGGTCGATGTCGTCAACGAACCCACCTCGGCGCCGGCTCGCTCGAGCGCAGCGGAGAGCCCGCGAGGCGTGAAGTGGATCCGATGGCGAGGAAGGTCGAGGTGGTACCAGCAGTCTCCGAACCTGCGTCGCTGCCAGCACGCGAAGTTCGGGACGGTGACGAGCACCAACGCCCCGGGCCTGAGTGCGCGAACGACCGTCGCGAGGTCATGTGACGGGTCGGAGGTGTGTTCGAGTGAGTGGCGAAAGATCGCGGCGTCGTACATACCACTCTCGAGCGAGACGTCGGCCAGCGTGCCCTGCCGGGCATCGACCCCGCGAGCTCGCGCCGCCTCGCAGGCACTGGCCGACGGCTCGATCCCAGTCACGTGCCAGCCCCGCTGGACGAGGCGGCCGGCCAGGTCGCCGCGACCGCAGCCGACGTCGACCGCGCGTCCGATCGGGAGGTCACGTAGCGAGCGCAGCGGAGCCGCTGCCAGGGCGCGTCGCGACTGCCGCCAGCGAATCACGCGGGAGATCGTCCCCGTCACCACACCGAGCGCGTCGTCGTACGGCCCGTACTCCCTCGGGTAGAACGCCGAGAGCTGAGCAGGCGTCGCAAACGGCAGCGTCACTCCCGTTCCGCATACCTCACAGCAACGCACCTCGAAATCACCTGGGGTTCCGTGGAGGCGGTCGACGCCGTGGAACCCCGAGCGCGGGTCGAGTCGTGCATCGCACGCCGGGCAGTGCACGTTGGTTTCGGGCTCAGCCGGGGTCACGCGGACTTTGGCTCCACTCATGACCAACGCTAGTCGCTCAGCCTGCGAGGCACGAGTTGCGCTGGAGGGAGGCTGCTCGGTGCAGGCGCCCCTCGGCGACCGGGGTAGTACGTTCTTGCCATGCCGCCGTCGGTCGACGTCGTGGTCCCAGTACACAACAACTGGGAGCTGACCAAGAGCTGTCTCGAGCACCTCCGCCTGCAGACGCTGCAGCACACGGTCATCGTCTGCGACAACGGGTCGACCGATGGGACGACCGAGCACCTCCGGGCTTCCTACCCCGAGGTTCGGGTCGTGGAGTTGGGCGCGAACCTCGGCTTCTCGGTGGCGTGCAACCGAGGCGTGCACGCGGGCAGCGGCGAGATCGTCGTGCTGATGAACAACGATGTTGACTGTCGGCCGGAGTTCCTCGAGCGCCTGGTCGCTCCTCTCGCAGACGACGGGCGTCTCGGGTCGGTCGCCGCGCTGCTCCTGAAGCCGGGAGAGAAGCGAATCGAGAGCTTCGGTCTGACGGTGGATCCGACGCTTGCCGGATTTCCCCGACTCCGAGGTTTTCCGCCCACCGGGGTCCAGGGACGGGCCGTGCTCGTAGGCCCCTCGGGTGCCGCCGGCGCGTACCGCCGAGTGGCGTGGGACGCAGTGCGCGGACTCGACGAGGGCGTGTTCGCGTACGGGGAGGATGTCGACCTCGCGCTGCGGCTTCGATCCGAAGGATGGGGCACGTCCGAGGCGTCCGATGCCGTAGCGGTCCACTTCGGTTCGGCCAGCGCGAGGAGCCGGTCCGCGTGGCAGCGATATCAAGCCGGCTTCGCGCGCGCGTACTTCCTGCGTCGCTACGGGATCCTGCGAAGAGCCGTCGGTGTGCGTGCGGTCTTAACGGAGGCCATCGTCGTCGTGGCAGACGCCCTGATCTTCTCCCACGACCTCGCCTCCCTACGTGGTCGGATAGCGGGATGGCGCGCGGCCGGCATGAGATCTCGCAACCCGCAGCCGCCACGGGAGGCTCTCGACCTTCGCCTCACCTTCTGGCGGAGCTTGCAGCTCCGCTTCGGTGTATTCACAGGGCGGGAGTTCGACGGGATCCGACCATGAGTCGGATGCGCGAACGGCGCGGGGACGACATCAACCTTCGATCGGAACCGCAGCTGCGGGAGTACCGCGCGATCGTCGCAAGGATCGCGGCGGACCGCCCGCGGCGCATCCTCGATTGGGGCTGCGGGTGGGGCCAGATCGCGGATCTGCTCCGGAAGGAGCGCCTTGACGTGACTGCGTTCGACTACCGGCCGCACATCGACCACGACGGGCTCTACCCACTCGAGCGCTATCCCGAAAATTCAGGTGCACCTGAGCTCGGCTCCCGTCACACTCCCGTTCGAGTCGGCATCGTTCGATGCCGTGCTCAGCCTCGGCGTGCTCGAGCACGTGGCCCACACCGGTGAGAGTCTCGACGAGCTGAGGCGCGTGCTCGAGCCGGGCGGCACCCTCTACGTCTTCAAGCTCCCGAACCGCTACTCGTACCTGGAGAGGCTCGCAAAGCTGATCGGGCTGTATTACCACGGTGCCAATCCCGACGAAGCCGTCTACACGAAGCGGTCGGCACTCGCGCTCGTCGAGTCGCACGGGTTCCAGATCACCGAGTTCCGACGCGCCAAAACATGCTGCCCTGACCCTCGAGGGGGCGCTCCCTACGCGCTTGCACGCGTCGCCGGGCTGAATCTAGTCGCCACGAATCTCGAGCTCGTCGCGACAGCCCTGCGGTGAGGCTCACGCCCGGTCGGCGAGCACCTCGTCGTAGGCGACACGGGTCCGCGCGATCATTTCGTCCGCGCGGAAGAGTTCGGCGACGCGCTCCCCTGCCCGCTTGCCGAGCGCCTCTCGCTCGGCCTCGCTCTCGGCAAGCCGGCGTAAAGCCGCGACCAGAGCTCCCTCGTCCCCGAACGGGACGACGATGCCCGCATCGCCGATCGCCTCGACGTTCTCGGCGAGGTCGGTGACCACCGCAGGAAGCCCGTGGGCCATCGCCTCCAGAAGCGAGAAGGCGAACCCCTCGCGGCGCGAGGTGAGGACGAAGAAATCGGCAGCGGCGAGGAGACGGGAGACGTCGCTCCGCGGACCGAGGACATGTACCGACCCTCGCGCGACTTGCTCGACCTGTGACCGAAGCGCCCCGTCGCCTACGAGGAGTAGCGCGACCGACGCCTGCTCAGCCGCGCGGACGGCTGCCAGAGGGTCCTTGCGCTCGTCGAGCGAGCCGACCCAGATCCCGACGGGCTCCGACTCGGCGAGTCCGAGCTCGGCCTGCACCTCCGCTCGCTCGGCTCCGCTCGCCGGAGCGGGGGCGCGAACGCCGTTGTGGATGACGAGGGCCCGGCGCGCTGCGGCGTTCCCGACGACGGCTCTGAGCTCTCTGTGTTCGGCCTCGGAGACGCAGATAGTCCGATCCGCCGCGCGGAGAACGGAGTGGAGAATGAGCGCTGCGGCGGTTCGACGGAGGCCGCTCACGCGGCGCACGAGGTGAAGGCCATGCAAGGTGACGACGGACGGGCGCGTGGCGAGGAGCGGCAGACACAGCCCGCTCGCGACCTCGCCGTGGACATGTAGGAGGTCGTGTGCGCGGGCCAGACGGACGACTTCGCCGGCGCTCCGCGCGAGATGTGAGAGCGACGGGGTCGGACTGGGGGAGAGGTGGATTCGGCTGGACCGAAAGCCGGGCATGGTGCTCAGAACGTCGACGTATGTCTCGCCTCCGCCTCCCGGGTGGGGTAGGACGTGGAGCAAGGATCGCTCAACCATCGGCATACGCCTTCAGCACCGTCTCCAACGAGGCCTCGAGCGACACGCGCTCGGCGTTGCTGCGAAACCAGCCGGCGGTGGACTCGCGTAGCGCTGGACCGGCGCGATGGATCCGGACGATCGCGCTGGCTAGATCGGCTGGCGCCGCCGACGGGGCGAGAGCACCGTTCACGCCCTCCTCGACCAGTTCGGTGGCGGCATTGTCGGGTCCCTGGACGACTACAACCGGCACGCCGCGCGCGGCGGCCTCGACGACGACGAGGCCGTAGCCTTCGCGCCGGGATGGGAGCAGGAGGCAGAGCGCGCTCGCCACGGCCTGGTCGAGTACGTCCGCGTCCACGAAGCCCGGTGCCGAGACGGAGGCGTCGAGCCCGAGCCCGGCGATCGCGTGCAGGACCTTTGCGCGCTCCGGGCCGTCGCCGTAGATCTCGCCGCGAAGGTCCGGTATCTCCCTCCGCGCCTCGGCGAGAGCCGGAACGAGCGCCGTGACCTCCTTCTCCGGGATGTGGCGGCCTGCGAAGACTGCAGTCGGTCGTGCGGCCAGCGGCGACGGCACGAGTCCGCCGGCGTACTGGCCTTCGAGGCGAGTCAGCTTTCCACGCAGGCCCAGCTCGAGAAGCCGGCGCTCGTGCAGCCTCGAGAAGCAAAATGCGCGTTGGGGTACGCGCAGGCACAGGCGCTGAACCTGCCAGCCGAGCCAGCCGGCGACCGGTCCGAGGTAGTCGCGCCAGTACGTTCGGCTCCAGACCTCGTGCCAGTCGACGACGATGCGAAATCCGCTTCGAGAACGGGCGGCGGCGGCGGCCAGGAGCGAGAAGTACGGGAACGAGGCCGTGTGGACGACGTCGTAGCGCCTGCCGTGGCGGAGGAGGTGACCGAACACGCCCAGGCCGAAGACGATCGGAGGGAGAATCCGCCGCCGCCCGCTCCTGGCGTACAGCGTCATCCGTGGGCCGGCGACGACGACGCGGACGCCCGGGACGTCCGCTTCCGTGCGCCGCTCCCACTGACGTAGGGTCAGGACCGTGACGTCGTGGCCGGCTGCGGCCAGTCTTTCGGCAAGGTTGCGGTACCAGCGCTCGGCTCCGCCGATCGTGTACGGATACAGGCAGTCGTAGACGATGCAGATACGCACGAGGCATATCCTCCCAGGCTGAAGTGACTGTGGCCGTCACCGCAGGAGCGCCGTCGACCTGTCGGGTATCGGTCGTCATCCCCTGCCTCGACGAGGCCGAGACGATCGCCGAGTGCGTCACGTCGGCCCGAGAGGTGCTCGACGATAACGGCCTCCTTGGCGAGGTGATCGTCGTCGACAACGGCTCGACGGACGGCAGCGGCGAGCTCGCTCGCTCTGCTGGAGCATTGGTCGTCGAGGAACGGCGTCGCGGCTACGGCAGCGCGTACCTGGCGGGGCTGGCCGCGGCCCGCGGCGACTACATCGTCATGGTCGACGCGGACCTGACCTACGACTTTCGCGAGATCCCGCGCTTCGTGCAAGAGCTCGAGGACGGGGCGGGGCTCGTCGTGGGGAATCGCCTGCATGGCGTCCAGCCGGGGGCGATGCCTTTGCTTAGCAGAGTGGGCAACCCGCTTCTCTCGGGATTCCTCAACGTCCTCTATCGCACGAACGTCCATGACGCGCACTGCGGCATGCGCGCCGTCCGCCGCGAGGTCTTGCCCGTCCTCAACCTGCGGACCGTGGGCATGGAGTTCGCATCGGAGATGGTCATCCGGGCGACTCGGGAGGGGCTCGACGTGCGAGAGGTACCGATCGAGCTCCATCCGCGAGTCGGCACGTCGAAGCTCTCTCCGTTTCGCGACGGCTGGCGCCACCTGCGCGTCATCCTGGTCTACAACCCGACCTTCCTCTTCATGCTCCCGGGCGCTGTCATGCTCGGCGCTGGCTCTCTCGTCACGCTGCTCGTGTTCGTGCAGGTACCGGTATTTGGGCGCGGCCTCTACGTCCACTCCCTGATCCTGGGCTGCCTCCTGATCCTCCTCGGCGTCCAGGCGATCGGCCTCGGTCTCTGTGCTCGGGCGTACGGCGCCTACTTCATAAGCGACCAGGACGAAACGTTCGATCGGCTGCGCGCGCGGTTCCGGCTCGAGCACGGGCTGCTGCTGGCAGCAATCGTCGTCGTGACGGGGGTCGTGCTCTTCGCGTTCGTGTTCGGGCGCTGGGCGGCGCACGGCTTCGGCGTGCTGAGCGAGACACGTGTCGCGATCCTCGGCGCGACGTTGATCGCGGTCGGCGGCGAGATCTTCTTCACGTCGTTCCTGCTCTCGATCCTGGGCCTGCGCCGCCGGCGGGACGAGCCGTAGCCCGCCGCTCGCCGGCGCCTCAGTCGACTACCTCGCCGGTTCCCCAGGCACACTGGGCTGCCGTGTCCGCGGTCCCCGCAGCCCGCCCCAGCACGGCCACCAGGTGGCAGTCCTTCGAGGCGTGGGTCGGAACGCGAAGCTCCGGAGCTGCCCTCTTCGCGCTCGCGTTCGTGGTGTTCGCGCTCGAGAGCGTGATCCTGCCGGTGCATTCCGGCCGGGACATGGGCCGGTACGTCCAGACGTTCGTCCAGCTCTGGTACGACGCACCAGTCCTCCCGTCCGTCTTGAACACGCGCGGGCCCCTTGCTGCGCTCGGCGTCGGAGTCCCGCTCGAGCTCGGCGGGTGGGTGTCGGAGCTGTGGATGGGGCTGCTCTACGCGGGGTCGATCGTGGCCTGGGGTGTCGTCGCGCTGACCTTCGGGAGCCGAGCAGCCATCCTCACGACTGGCCTGCTCCTCGTCTACCCGGGCTACGGGATCCTCTTCCACGGCCTCGCAGGAGACGCGCTCTTCGCCGCGGCGTTCGCGGGTTGGGCGGTGTTGCTGTCGAGGTCGATTCTCCGACCATCCGTGACGACGTTTCTCCTGTCCGGACTCGGGATGGGCGCGCTCGTGCTCGTCCGCCCCGCGAACCAGGTGTTGATCGTCATGGTCCTCCTGCCTCTCGTCCTACGCGCTCAATGGGGCGCGCGGCTTCGGTGGATGGCTGCCTTCTTCATCGCCTCGGCGGTCGTGACCCAGGGTTGGAAGGCGATCGCGTACGCGCAGTACGGCGACGGTGTGGTGTTGAGACCGAGCTCTGCAGTGCTGGTCACGACGCTCGTCCTGCTGCTCGTCTTCGTTCCGAAGCGGTGGCGCCGGCCGCTCCTCTTCCTCGCAATCCCGCTCGTACTCGTGGTCGTGGCGGTCAAGGGCGTGAGCGTTACGAACCCTGTGACCTCCATCCGCACGGTCGCGCAGGTCCCGGCCGGGAACCCGTTTCTCTTCAGGGTGTTCGAGATGGACCGCCTCGTGTCCCCGGACAATGGCCCCGCGTCTCGGGAGCTCGGGCGGGTCGTCCAACGTGAGCTGCTTACGCAGGAGCCGTACAAGTCGTACGGCGTCGATCTGAACGAGTTCTTCTCCTCCGGAAGTGACCGGATCTTCGCCGATCTGACAACCCTCCCGGGAGTCGACCTCGAGGCGGTGACGCGGGAGGCAATTCGTGCGCATCCGAGGGCGTTCGGAACCGGGATCGCGGGGACGATCTGGGACCTGCTGTGGACGCGGCGCGTGTACGCGCCGGCCGGCGAAACGAGCACTGCCGGAGGATCATCGTCCGAGCCGGCACAGATGGACTACATCGTCGTCAACGGGCGCAGGCTGCCGAAGCCGAGCGAGGGCCAGCCGATCCCGTCTGCGCGTGCGGGGCCGGTTGTGTGGACCCTGGGAGGAGCCGCCCGCGAGGTGTGGCGCTCGCCGACCGAGCACCCACTCGTCTTCGACGACCCACGCGACGAGCGCCGCTACCTGGCGTTCGGGCGTGACACGGACCGCCTGCTCTTCCGCATCCCCACACGTGACGCCAACCAGGGACTCGTCCACCGTTGGAACCAGTCCTCGCATGTCTTTCCGCCCCCGATCGTCTGGCTTGCGATCGGGCTCCTCGCAATCGCGATGCGGCGTCCTCAGAGGGCACTCGTCGCGCTGGCGCCCTCCGTCGCTGCTCTCGTCGTGATCGTCGCGACCGGGCTCATCGCGTTCGCCGTGGCCGAGTACGCTGCCCCCGTCAGTCCCGCCTTCCTGCTGGTGGCTGCCGCGGGCCTGGTCGGAGCACATCCGCGCGGGCGTGTGTGGCTGCCGTGGCGTCCGTAGGGCTGGCGTAGCAGGAACCGAGCAGCGATCTATGCGCGCACGTAGTAGAACGTGCCACTCACCGTGTGACGAAGCTGGAAGCCGGCGCGGGCGAGTGCTGCCTCGCCGACGGCGCTCGATTCCGACCGGAACGAATCGTGGAACTCCACTGAGATCGCGCGTACCTGCTCGAGCCAGTCGGCTTCCTCCGACAGGAGCTCGACCTCGGAGCCTTCGATGTCGATCTTGAGCAGGTCGATCGTGGCGGCGCCGAACCGCTCCATCAGCTCCGGCACGGTGACGGCCCGGACCCCGCCTCGCTCTGACGGCGCTTCGTGCACGCGAAAGCCGACGTTGCCGATCTCGGCCTCCTTGAGCTCGAGGCTCGTTGATCGGGGCCAGGCCGCCGCTTCGACGACCTCGATCCTCAAGCCCCGCGCGTTGTGTCGGAGGACGACGGCATTCGACGGCTCGGGCTCAACTGCGACGATGAACGCCTCCGGGTACCTCAGCGCGAGATCGACCGAGGCGTAGCCGACGTTCGCGCCGAGGTCGAGGATGAAGCCCGGCGAGAAACCGAGGTCGACCGCTTGTTGCCTGCGTCCGAAGATCGCATGGAATGCGGCGAGGTCGGATGTGCCCGGCCTCGCGTACAGCGGACGTTCAACCCCCGGCAGGTAGAGGGTGAAGAACCCCCAGTCCTGCATCGGTGCGAGCACAGCACGGCGTGCTGCCGAGTTCGCCGCTGCAGTCAGGGCGGCGGCCGACACGTGCAGGCCGGTGAGCCATCTACGGACGACGCGTTGCGCCCGTACCGGCGATCGTTGAACCAACCCTCGTGCCGCCTGGCGTGTGTTCACGGGCATGGGCTCAGCCTACCCGGGAGGTGCGTCACCCCGGCAGGCGGGAGTGGTCTGCCTACGGCTTGCCACTCCCGGATAGCGAGCACCGGAGCACTGGGGCCTGGGTACGCTGCCGGCCCATGGCCGTGAGCGAGCGACTTCGAGGCCGCCGGGCAGTGATCGTGGCCGCCTGGGCAGTACTCGGCGGAGCGGAGCGGAGTGCGCTCGAGTTGGCGCGGCACTTGCGCCACCACGAAGGCGCGCACGTCGACGTCCTCGCATTTACGACTGAAGACGGCAGGTTTCGCGAGGCGGTCGAGGAGTCAGGGATCAAATGGCATCCGTTCTCTCTGACGTGGCACGGCGGGAGGGTTGAGAAAGCGAGGTCGCTCGCCGAGCTCGCACTCCGCCTCCGCCGGTTGCGGCCCGATGTCGTCCTCCCCTACACGTCGCGCCCGAACGTCCTCTGCGGGCTCGTCTGGCGCTTCACCGGAGCATCACTCTGCGTCTGGAACCAACAGGATCTCGTGCCTCCGAAGAAGTTCAGTCAGGCGCTGCTGAGACGCGCCGCGCGCATGACGCCGCTGCTGATCGCGAACTCATACGCCGGGCGCGACTACCTCGTCTCCTTCCTTCACGCCTCGCCCGAGCGCGTACGCGTCGTCCGAGAACGGGTTCAGCGTGTCGAGCCTCTGGAAGGCGGAGACACGTGGCGAGCCCGTCTCGAGGTCTCCGACGACACACTCGTCGTGACGATGCTCGCGCACCTCCACCGAGGGAAGGACCACGAGACGCTCTTGCGCGCGTGGCCGGTCGTGATAGATGTGCTGAGGAAGTCAGGGCGAGAGGCGATCCTCGTGCTTGCCGGGCGCCCGTCGGGTTCGGAGGACGCGCTCAAGGCTCTCGCGTTCGATCTCGAGCTCGGTCGAACGGTCCGCTTCCCGGGCGACGTCGTCGACGTGGGAGGGCTGCTCGAGGCGACGGACATCGCCGTTCTCAGCTCGCGCAGCGAGTCCGCGCCGCACGCGCTTCTCGAGAGCATGTCAGTCGGCCTGCCGGCCGCGGCGACCGACGCTCCCGGCATCCGAGAGATCTTCGACGAGGCGCAGTTTCCGTTCCTTGCTCCTCCCGGAGATGCGAACGGCCTCGCGGAAGCGATCGTCGCGCTCGCTGAAGATCCCGTGCTGAGACGAGAGCTCGGCGCGAGGAACGCGAAGCGCGTCTTGCAGCCGGCTTCGACGCCGGCGTCGACCGTCGACGCAATTGCCGGTGCGCTCGCCGGTCGCTGAGCGACCGACGGAGCGGTTGCGCCTCACGACGACCGTCGCAGAAGACGCCTGAGGCGCCGCTCCAGCCGAACGGCGAAGAGCGAGTCGAGCGAGTTCTGGCGGCGCTCGAGCCCGTCGACGCGGCGCAGCAACCGCACTCCGTCCGCCTCGGCGAGAACGGCGACGTCCGCCGCGTATGCGGTCTCCTCGAGGATGTCCGGCGGAGGCAGGTCGATGGAAGGACCCTCGTGCGGCCGGCGAAAGCGAGAGCCGTCGGTGGAGTTCCGGAGGCCGCGCAGGACGTCTCGCAGGCGGGTGTCGAGCACGAGCGTCCCCTCGACGAGGCCTCGCTCTCGGGCCACGTCGTCGACCGCGACCGTCGCGTAGTACTCCTCGACGCTCCCGGTGCGGATTGCGTCGTACGCGTGCTCGACGAACGTCCCCGGGCTTCGTCCCCCGGCCGGCCAGGCGGAGTGCGTGTTGACGTACTTCCGCTTGCACTGGGCGACGGTTCGCACCGGGAAGTGGAGAACTTCGAAGGGGCACCAGCCGTGCATCGGAAAGAGACTTGCGCTCGTGACGCTGTGGTTGCCGAGCCCGACCTCGATCTCCGGGTCGGCCCGGTGGCCGACCTTCGCCGTGGGGCGAAACCGCGACGTGGGGTCGTTGACGGACCCCGCCGGGGCGAGGCGTACGTCCATGCGCTCGCTGAAGAACGACCCGTCGTCCGGCCGCGCGACGAAGAAGCGCATGAGGCCGTGAACGACGCCGTAGCGAGCGGGCACGTTCTCGAGCACCTCCTTCAGCGACGTGGCGCGCGGCCACCAGAACTCGTCGGCGTCGGCGTGCAGTACCCAGTCGGCGCCGTGCTCCGTCGCGGCGAGCCGCGCCATGCGCGTGACGAACGCCGACTGTCGGAACTCCTCACCGTCCTCTCTCATGAGGTGGACGTAGCCGTCCTTGGCATACGACTCGAGAACGTCTGCTGTCCCGTCCTGCGATCTGTGGTCCGTCGCAATCACGACATCGACGCCGGCATTCAGGTGGAAGGCGAGCTGCGCGTCGACGATGTCCGCTTCGTCGCGGACGAGTAGGGTCATCACGAGCTTCATCGGCCGGGTCCCTCAGCGGGCGCGGGCCGTTGCGCGGCGCGCGAGGTCTCGGGCGGTGCGGAGGGGCGCTGTGATGCGCCAGCTCCACGATTGCTCCATGAGTCGCACGGTGTTTCGCGTGTCCTCGAGCCATCGCTCCTGCTCGGCGAGCTGGTCGTATCCGAGCCGGTTCGTCAGCGCCCCGTTTCTGACGAGAGATTCCCCGAAGGACTCGTACACGTCCGACGCCGCGTAGGCGACGGGCCAGTCCCCGTCGTCGAGGTCCCAGCCCGTGACGACAAGCCCGAGTCCGTACCAGAGCTCGTTCGCCTGTGGACCTTCTCGCAGCACGCGGCCCTGGACGAAGTCGAAGTCGACGAAGCGGACCTTGTCGAAGCGGTCGTAGTCGACCTCGTCGAGTCCTGCACGCACATGTTCATGGAGCGTGTCGTGGAGGAGGATGACCGTCCGTCCGACGCTCGGCGAGGAGAGGAGGTCCTCGAGGTCGCGGCGCACGCCGTGCGCCGAGTGATCGCCGTCCACCAGGGCAAAGTCCACGTTTTCCTCCTCGGACGCGAGGTGTGCGAGAAACCTCGGCAGCAACTCGTGGCTGTCGCCGATGTGAAACGTCACGTTCGGGAATCGTTCCGGCGTGAGGTCCGGCTGCCGTTCGAGGTCGAAGGCGTGGACTGCTCCGCTGTGGCGGCTGATGCAGTCGAGGCTGCCGCCGTGCCAGGTCCCGATCTCGATCGAGAGCAACGGCTCGAGCGTGGCCACGACGCCCTCGAGTGCCGCACGCTCGCCCGGCATCATCACCCACTCGCCTCGACTCAGGAGGCTCGATATCGCGGACGCCGAGCGCACGGCGTTGAGTCTAGATCGACTCCGCCGCCCTGATCTTCCTGACCGCGAGCTGGTAGTCGGAGAAGACCAGCTCGTGGTTCCCCTCGACCAGGGCGAGGAACGCGTCGATCGCGGGACCCGGCCGCAGCAGTGGGCTCGTGCCGATCTGCGCCCACTGGTAGTCGTCAAAGATGAGGGCGCCTTCCCACTCGAGGAGCTGCCACGACAGGGCTGCGTCGACGACGACGTCGAGTCCGAGATGCGATCCGTCGACGTAAACGAGGTCGAAGCGCTCCGCGTCGACGAGAAGGTCCAAGAGCACCCTCCGTGAGTCACCGACGAGCTTCCGGACGCGTGCGGGATCGACGAGCGCAACGTTCCGCTCGAACGTGGCCTCGAGTCCGGGACCGTTGCCGGCCGCCTGGCTCTCGAGACTTCCTTCGAACGTGTCGACGCACGTGACCCGTGCGTCCTGGAGGCGCCAGAGCAGGTAGCAAGCGGACAGACTCTGGTACGGCCGATCTCGAGGATTCGGGCGCCGACGCCGTCCAGGCCCTCGAGGATCGGCTCCCAGCCGGCAACGTTGCCGAGCGCCCACTCGTGGCTAAACGCTCCGCGCGCGACGATCTCGTGCCGGAAGCGGCGGCCGCGTGACGCGCTCGAGATTGGTTCGACCGGTCCGGTGCGCTCCTCGGCACCGACCCTCGCGTTGCGAGTCGGCCGTGGATCGGCCGCTGTCGCACGAGAGCCCGTGCTGACCTCCAGCTGCGCGCGCAGCTCGGCACGCTCCTGCCTGAGCCGGCGGTTCTCGGCGACGAGCGCGTCGACGATCTCGCTTGCTGGTTCTTGACGGGCGTCGGTCACGTGGAACCCGTCGTGACCATATCGCTACCTGGTTCCGTCAAACGCTGCCTGACCATAGGCTTCGGACGGCCGTGAAACTCGTCCAGACACTGGTGGTGCGCGACGAAGCGGATGTCGTCGACGCACAGATCGCCTATCACCTGAATGCGGGCGCCGACTTCGTCATTGCGTCGGATCACGACTCGTGCGACGGAACGACCGAGATCCTGGAGCGCTACGCCCGAGAAGGCTATCTGCGCGTCATTCGCGTGGAAGGCGAGATGCGCGACGGGCCATGGCGTACGCGCATGGCCCGCCTCGCAGCCACGGACCACGGCGCCGACTGGGTGATGAACACCGATGCGGACGAGTTCTGGATGCCTCGCGCGGGGACGCTCAAGGGCATCCTCGCGGCCGTGCCCGAGCAGTTCGGCGTCGTGTGGGCGCTCAGCCGTCACTTTCCTCCACGTCCCGACGACGGCCGCTTCTTCGCAGAGCGGATGACGTTCCGCGTGTCCGCTCCCGCGGCGATCAACGACCCGACGAGCCCGTACCGGCCACACCTGAAGGCGGCGCACCGCGCAGATCCGGAGATCCACGTCGGCTTCGGCTCGCACACCGTCCGCACCCAGAGGTGGCGGGCGCTCCATCACTGGCACCCGTTCGACGTCCTGCACTTCCCGTTTCGGTCGCGCGAGCAGTGGGAGCGCAAGGGCGTGCGGCGGGCACGGGGAGACAAGCCGCTCGGCCAGTACGTGACTGCGCTGCATGCTAGCGAGTCGGGACGGGCGTTGGATCAGTACCGCTCACTCGTCGTCGACGACGAGACGGTCGAGCGCGGCCTCGCGCAAGGCTCCCTTTTCGGTGACACACGGCTTCGGGACGCGCTGCGTGCACAGGGGTTCGGTGGAGGTCCAGAGGCCCCTGGCGTGTCCGCGTCGCGCGAGCGCGACGACCGGCGTGAGGCGAGAAGCGTCATCGTCGAGGGAGCCACGCTCCGTGACGCCGATCTCGTGAGGCTGCAGCGCCATCTGGACACACTCCGCGCGCGGGTCGACGCCTTCGAGGCGAACTGACGACTTCTGGCCGCGCTGCGACGCGACGGCGTCAGCGGCCTCTCGGCCGTGGGTTAGGCTCGCCGCGGTGAAGATCGTCTCGATACTGGCGGCGGACGACGAGGCGGAGATCGTCGACGCACACCTTGCCTTTCACCTCAACATCGGCGTCGATTTCGTTCTGGCAAAGGATGACGGGGCACCCGAGGACACGGCGGCGGTCCTCGACTCGTATGCCCGAGCAGGGCGTTTGGAAAGGGAGTCGACGGGCAGAGTGCAGGGTGCCTCCTGGAGGACGGACCTCGTACGGCGTGCCGTGATGGACCACGGTGCGGATTGGGTTGTTTCGAGCGACGCCGACGAGTTCTGGTGGCCTCGCGGTGAGGGCCTCAAGGACGTTCTCGCGGTGATTCCGGAGCGGTACGACGTCGTGCAGGCTCTCGTTCGCGAATTCCGGCCGCGACCGGAGGACGGCCGGAGCTTCTCGGAGCGGCTGACCGTCAGGCCGTCGCTGGACGCGCGTGGCGAGCAGGCAAGCGACCCCGTCGAGTGGGCGTTGCGATCCGTGTATCGGGCGTCCCCGTCTCTTGCGATCGAGCCGGGTGACCGACGCGGTGTGCCGCTCCGCGCCTGGTACCCGGTCGAGGTTCTCCGCTTTCCCTTCCGTAGCTCTGGTCAGGTCGAGGGCCGCTACGTGGGTCGTGTCGGGCGCAGTTCCGAGTCGCGCTCGCGTGTCGAGGCGGAGTTGCTCGCGGCCAATGATCTACGAGGGCTCCGCGAGCGGTACGCAGCTCTCGTGATCGGCGACGAGGGGCTGAAGCTCGCGCTCGAGGACGGCACCTTGGCGGAGGACGTCCGGCTCCGGGACGCGCTGCGCGAGCTTCGCGACGGAGCCTCGGAAGACGGTCGTCTTGTACTGAAGACGCCCGACATCGTCGATGACGCGTCGTATGCCGTGGAGTGCGCCGCCGTGGGAGAGGTCGACCTCGCAGGACTCGACCGGCAGCTTCGCGAGCTCGAGGATCGCATCGTCCTGCTCGAGGCGCGCTTCTGGCCGCGGGTGGCACGTACGCTCTCGCGCGTCGTGCGCCGCTGACCGGCCGCCGCTCAGGGGAGAGGCCTTCCACACGTCCCGCTAGCATCGGGCGGGTGACCGAGACCCAGCTTCCGACCAGGGACGTCTCCACGGAGGTCGGCCCCGACGCGTCTCCCGAGACGGAGGGTGAGGCACGCGTCACGGTCATCAAGCCCGCGCCGCGCTGGCCGCATCTCGACGTCGCCGAGCTCTGGCACTACCGCGAGCTGCTGTTCCGGCTCGCCTGGCGCGACGTCTCCGTTCGATACAAGCAGACGTCGATCGGCGTCCTGTGGGCAATCCTGCAGCCGTTCCTGACGATGGTTGCGTTCACACTCGTCTTCGGGAAGTTCGCGAACTTCCCCTCGAAGGGCATCCCGTATCCGATATTCACGTACTCGGCGCTGCTTCCCTGGACATACTTCGCCGCCTCGGTCGCGCTTTCGAGCGGAAGCCTCGTCTCCAACAGGGCACTCGTGACTAAGGTCTACTTCCCTCGCATCCTTCTTCCACTGGCCGGTGTCGCCGTGCCGATCGTCGACTTCGTGCTGGCCTTCACCGTCCTCCTTGGGATGATGGTTTGGTTCACGATCTGGCCGAGTGTCGCCATCGTCCTCGCGCCGTTCTTCCTTCTGATGGCGCTCGTGACGGCACTCGGCGTCGGCCTCTTGCTCTCTGCGGTGAACACTCGCTATCGAGACGTTCCGTACGCGATCCCGTTCGTGTTGCAGCTCTGGCTCTACTTCTCCGGCGTCGTCTATGCGATCAGCGCGCTTCCCGAGAAGTGGCAATGGGTCCTGGCGCTGAACCCGATGACCGCGGTGATCAGCGGCTTCCAGTGGGGCGTCGTCGACACCGCTCCCCCCGACCTCGGGAAGACCCTCGTCAGCATCGCCGCGATGGCGGTCATGTTCGTCGTCGGGCTCTGGTACTTCCGCCGCTCCGAGCCCAAGTTCGCAGACACGATCTGATGCCCACCGCAGTCTCAGTCGAGGAGCTCTCGAAGCTCTACCGGATCGGAGAGCTGCACAGTGCCTACGGCACGCTTCGCGATTCGCTGGCGGCCACCGGCCAGAAGCTAGTGCACCGCGACCACCGCCCCCACTACGAGGAGATCTGGGCCCTACGCGACGTCTCCTTCGAGCTCGGCCAGGGGGGTGTGCTCGGGATCGTCGGACGGAACGGCGCGGGCAAGTCAACGTTGCTCAAGATCCTCACGCGCATCACGACTCCCACCGAGGGGCGCGCGGTGATCCGTGGTCGTGTCGGGAGCCTCCTCGAGGTGGGCACCGGATTCCACCCGGAGCTCACGGGTCGCGAGAATGTGTTCCTCAACGGCTCCGTGCTCGGCATGAGGCGCAAGGAGATCGTCAAGAGGTTCCCCGACATCGTCGAGTTCTCGGGCGTCGAGCAGTTCATCGACACGCCCGTGAAGCGGTACTCCAGCGGGATGTCTGTCCGGCTCGCCTTCGCCGTCGCCGCGCATCTCGAGCCGGAGGTCCTGCTCGTCGACGAGGTGCTCGCGGTCGGAGACGCGGAGTTCCAGCGCCGCTGTCTCGGCCGGATGGAGGACCTGAGCTCCGCGGGACGCACGGTGATCTTCGTCTCGCACCAGATGCAGGCCGTGGCGCAGCTCTGTGAGCGTGTCGTCTGGCTGGACAAGGGCGAGGTCGTACTCGACGGACCGAGCTCCGAGGTCGTCGCGCGGTACCTGCAGTCCGGGTTCGGCGCCGGCTCGAGCCGTGAGTGGCCGGATCTCGAATCCGCGCCAGGAGACGATCTCGTCCGGTTGCGCTCGGTTCGCGTCGTACAGGACGACGACGAGGCTGCGGCCGTCGACGTTCGCCATCCGGTCGGGATCGAGATCGGCTTCACTGTGCTCCACGGGAACGGCCCGCCGATCTTCCCCAAGCTGAAGCTCTTCGATCAGCGCGGCCAGGTCGCGTTCAACGCGATCGACACGAGCCCACGCTGGCGTGAGCCTTCCGAGCCCGGGGACTACGTCTCGACTGCCTGGATCCCGGGCAACTACCTGAACGAAGGGCTGATCACGGTCCAGGTTGCCGTCTGTTCGCTCCGCGCGACGAAGCTCCGGCCGCACGCAGGCACGAACGACGCAGTCACGTTCCATGTCCAGGACTCGGGCGAGGGTGACTCTGCTCGGGGGCTCTTCACGGGGCAGTTGCAAGGCGTCGTTAGGCCTCTGCTGGACTGGACGACCGAGGAGCGCTAGCTCGTGCGGATGGTCGGGAGCGTGCTCGTTCGCAACGAGGACGTGTTCGTCGAGCGCGCGATTCGGAATGTCGCTGGTGTTTGCGACCGGATCCACGTCCTCGACAACATGTCGGAGGACAGGACGCCTGCAATCCTCCGTCGCCTGTGTGACGAGTTCGACCACATCGAAGTGGAGCGGTCGGCGAGCACGGCAGTGTCCCACCGGCAGCTCCAGCCGTACGTCGGCACCGACACGTGGGTGCTCGGCGTCGACGGTGACGAGCTCTTCGATCCGGCCGGTCTCGAGCGGCTCCGCGAGGAGCTCGAAGCAAGAGCCTACGCCGACGTGTACCGGGTCAAGGCGCACGTCTTGAACTGCGACGACCTCGACCTCGAGGCACAGCTCGCGCGCGGCTTCCTCGCTCCGCCGTCACGTCCGGTCACGAAGCTCTACAACTTCGCGGCGGTCGAGTCTTGGCCCCGATGCCCGGAGCGGCTCCTCGGGGTGGATCCCGAGTTCCGCCCCGGCTTCCACCCGGAGTCGAGCACCTTTCTCTCGGAGACGAGGGATTGGAACGACGACCCGTTACGGCTGCTGCACGTCTGCTTCCTGCGCCGGTCATCCCTGGACCAGGACGGTTTCACCGTGGGACGCCGCAACCTGGGTGAGCACTCCGGCCGCGGCCTCGGCGCACGGCTGCGCAGGGTGTTCCGGCGAAGTGGACTCGACCCCCAGGTCGCGGAGATCCATGCGCGCGGGCGCAACTGGAAGCAGGAGTGGTACTGCCTGGGCGAGCGCGTGACGCTCGACGCGTCACCCTTCTTCTGGGCGGAGTCGCCGTGACTGCCACGCGTCCGAGCATCAGCCTCCCCGTGCTGACGTGCGAGTGGCCGGAGGCTCTGGACATCGTCCTGGAGGCCCTGGCGGCTCGGTCGGACCAGTCGTTCGACAGCGTCGTGGCGGACGACGGCTCGGGGGCCGGAGACCGCTTCGGCGGTCGACCGCTGGAACTCCAGGTTCGGCAAGCGGCTCGCCCGTGCGTGGCAGACGGACGAGGACCTCTGGCACGAGCCGAAGAAGGGGACGACACCGTCTACGCGCCGCTGCGCGACGAGACCGAGCGGAGCACGCGCATCGAAGCGGTCGAGGGGCTACGAGCGCTTGCGAGCGAGCTGGCAGCGAGTGGATCTCAGCTGAGCGCGTACCGGGTGGCCGCGTCGAGCTCGTCGACCGAGCCCGTGAAGCTGTAGCTCCGCTCGGTGAGGGCTGCGAGCGAGGCCGGAGAGGAGTAGGTCGCGGTCGCAAGCACGCGGGCCTTGGTGGTCGCGAAGCCGCCTCGGTGAAAGCCGGCGGTGTTGCAGAAGAGGAGCGTGCCTTTCGAACCGGTGAACGTCCGCACCGACTCAGGCGGGATGCGCTGCTCGAGCTCGCCGTCGGGCGGGTAGTTCTCGCCGAGCGGACGCCAGGGCCACACGTCCTCGAAACGGCCGCCCGGCGCGCTGCCCGGCACGTACTCGAACGGTCCGGTGCCCTCGTCGACGTCGACGAGGTACAGGAATGCCTTCAGCAGGTGCTTGTCGTTGAAGTCCCGATGCCAGCGCTGGGACGACACTCGATCAGCCTCTTCGGGCTGCGGCACCGAGTACCACATGTCGACGTACTCGAGCTTCGACCAGAGGCCCAGGTACGTGTTGGCGATGTCGAGCATCCGGTGCGACGTCGAGGCGCGAAACCACGGGCTCGCGAGGTCGACGTCGACGCCGTAGCTCATCAGGCGCACGACGAACTCCTTGCCCTCGCGCACCTTCAGCTCGCCGCCCTCTCCGGCGAGGCCCGCCTCCGTGGCGGACACGAACTCCGTAGCCTGCTTCTCGACCGACGGCCAGGTGTCGTCGTCTTCGAAGAGCTCGGAGAAGGTGAGCAGCGAGTACCCGTCGGTCTCGAGGTCCGCGACGATCCGCCGCTGGACATCGTCGAGCTCGGGAGGTGCTCCCGAGAACTGACGCCTGCTGCTCCGGTTCGAGAGAACGCTGTCGTGCAGCCTGTAGGTCGCACGGACACCGCGCTTCTCGATCGCCCTCGCGACCCGGTGAACACGCGCGGCGAAGTGCGTCTTCGTACGGTGCACGGCGCTCCGTACGCTACCGGGTGCTCTAGCGTTCTCGCCCGGTGAACGGAAACGTGAACGTGCTGCCTCGGGGACCGACGGCGTTCTTCCTCTATCGCGACTCGCCGTTGCGCCGCGAGGCTCTCCGCCTCGAGACCGGGGCCGGTGAGCGATACAGCCTGTTCGGGCTCGACGAGGTCGCCGCAGCGGGCTTCGAGGTCGAGCACAACCTCGAGCCTACGCTCACGCCGGGCGTTGCCAGCCGGGTCGCAGGTCGTGCGCTGAACCGCTCGATCACCGCGGTCGGCGGCTACGGCGGCGACTTCGCGACGACACTCACCTCGCTCGAGCGGCTGCGCCGTGCGGACGTCGTCTTCTCGACGGTCGACACGGTGGGCATCCCCCTCTCTCTCCTCGCCCATGCGACCCGCCTGCGCACGCCGATCGTTTACGCGGCGATCGGGCTTCCGGAGCGGCTCGAGCACGTGCGCACGGGCTTTGCTCGCGGGCTCCATCGGAACTCGTTCCGCCACCTCCACTCCGTCGTCGCGTACGGCTGGGGCGAGGTGGACGCGCTCCGCGACCACTTCGGCGAGGCAGGGCCGACGGTGACGTTCGTCCCCTTCGGCGTGGACACGGAGTACTTCCGGCCGCAGCCTTTCCGCACGCTCGACGCCGACGTCGTCTCGGTCGGCGCCGATCCCAGACGCGACTTCGAGCTCTTCCTCGCGCTCGCTCGGCGGCTGCCGGACCGCTCGTTCCAGCTCATCGCCTCCGGCGAGCATGCGCGCGCGCTCGGAGCCGTCCCGGCGAACGTCCAGGTCGAGGAGGACGTCCCGTTCCCGGTCGTTCGCGACCGCCTCGCCGGTGCGCGCGTCGTGGTGCTCCCGGTGCGTGACAACACCTACTCCGGAGCGACGACGACGTTGCTCCAGGCGATGGCGAGTGGCAAGCCGGTCGTCGTGACGCGGACCGCGGCGATCGCACGGGGGTATCACCTGGAGGACCGTGTCAACTGCCGCCTCGTACCCCCTGGAGATCTCGCTGCGCTCGAGCGGGCGGTGTCCGGTGTGCTGGACGACGCCGACGGCGCCGGAAAGCTCGGGGCTCGTGCGAGGGAGACCGTCGAGCTCCATCTCACGTGGCGGCAGTTCACGGACGCGATCCGTGAGCACCTGCTCGCCGCGATGAGGGCATCTACGGTTCGCGCGTGAGCATCGGCAGGGTGCCCAGAGCAGCCCTCGTGCGATCCCGCCGAGCGGCGAGCGCCGTGCTGCGCGAGGTCGAGACGGAGGTCGACGTCGTCCGCGCCCGCCGCGGAACGCGTGTCGATCTCGCGCTCTTCCACCAGTTCGTCCCGCCCCCCACGGGCGGCGGCCACCAGTTCCTGAGAGCGCTTACGGGTGAGCTCGAGCGGCGTGGATTGAAGGTCGAGCTGAACCGCATCTCGCGTGGGACTCCGGTCTGCCTCTTCAACTCCTTCAACTTCGACTTCCGCCGGCTTCGCCGCTTTGCACGGGACGGGTGCCGGATGGTGCATCGCGTCGACGGTCCGATCTCCAGCTACCGCGGGTTCGACGACGGCACGGACGCGCACATCGCCGAGATCAATCGCGCGCTTGCCGATGCGACCGTCGTCCAGTCGCGGTACAGCCTCGACGCGCATCGTGCGCTCGGGATCGAGCTCACGGACCCGATGCTGATCCCGAATGCCGTCGATCCGGCGATCTTCCATCCGCCTGCGGAGCGAGAGCCGCTCGCGGGCCGCCGCCTGCGGATCGTCTCGACGAGCTGGTCCGACAACCCCAACAAGGGTGCAGACGTCTTCGCCTGGCTCGATACGAACCTCGACTGGGGTCGCTACGAGCTGACGTTCGTCGGACAGCTCTCGAGCGATTTCCAGCACATTCGCGGCATGCCCCCCGTTCCGTCGCAGGGTGTCGCCGACGAGCTCCGCCGCCACGACGTCTTCCTCGCCCCGAGTGTCAACGACCCTGCGTCGAACGCGCTGCTCGAAGCTCTTGCCTGCGGACTGCCGGCCGCGTACCGGCGCAGCGGCGGCCATCCCGAGCTCGTCGGCGACGGTGGTGTTCCGTTCGACACGCCGGAGGAGGTGCCGGACGTGCTCGATGCGCTCGTCCTCGAGCTCGATGCACGCCGGCACGCCATTCGCACTCCGTCTCTCAGCGAGATCGCCGACCGCTACCTCGAGGTGCTGCGCGCGTGAGCGTCGGCGAGTCCGTCCGCCGGCTCGCGGTCCCTCCTGTGCGACTCGCGCAGCGTGGTGTCGTGCGAGCGCGAACCGCCGGGTGGCCGGATCACTCCCGGCTCTTTGCGGTCGGAGACCTCGGCGGCTGGTCGGTGGACGAGGATGCCGAGCATCTCTCCGATGCGGCTCGTCGGCTCGGGTACCGCACTGGACCGGCGGAGTGGGCACGTTTCGCCGCGCGGCAGTCCGTGTTCCTCACGAGCCACTTCGACGCGCTACACCCGCGCTGGCTCGACTCGTCCCACCGGCTCGGGACCGCGTACCTGCACGGACGCCCCGGCACGCCGGGCGTCCCCGAGTTCGACGAGTGCTTCGAGACGCTTCGGCAGCGGCGCGACCGGATCGACCGTGTTCAGGTCACTCACGCCGAGATGCACGAGCTCGTCCTCACGGCTGGCGTCGAGCCCGATCGAGTCTTCCGGATCCCCATCGGAATCGACCTCGAGCACTTCCCGCTCGGTGACGCCGGCGCGCGGGAGAGCGCGCGATCGGAGCTCGGGCTTCCCTCGAGCGCCTTCGTCGCCGGGTCGTTCCAGAAGGACGGTGTCGGCTTCGGCGAAGGGCTCGAGCCGAAGCTTGTCAAAGGCCCGGACGTGCTCGTGGCGGCGCTCGAGCGGCTGCGCGCCGAGGTCCCCGAGCTGCACGTCCTGCTCACGGGACCGGCGCGCGGGTACGTCCGCCGTGAGCTCGAACGGCTCGGGATCCCGTACCGGTACTTGCTCGCGCGCTCGCGTGCGGAGCTCGGTCGCGCCTATCGCGCGCTCGACGTGTACCTCGTGCCGTCGCGGCAGGAAGGTGGCCCGAAGGCGGTTCTCGAAGCGATGGCGAGCGGGATCCCGCTCGTTTCGACTCGCGTCGGCCAGGCTCAGGAGCTCGTCGAGGACTCGAAGAACGGGCTCCTCGTCGATGTCGATGATCCGGAGGCGCTCGCTGCGCGGGCGTTGTACGCGTACGCGGATGCGGGTCTCGCAGCCGTGTTTCGAGACGCGGGGAGGGAGACCGCGGAGCTCTATGCGCTCGAGCGTCTCGACGAGCAGTGGGGTCGCCTTCTCGAAGGGTTCGTCAGCCGTGACGATTGACGGGCAAAGGGTCGGGCGCTACGCACGTGCGGGCGCGCGCTGGGCCCGCCTGCTCGCGCACCGCCGGACATCGCCCGGCATTCGCGTCTTCTACGGGCACGACCGCGTCCCCGGCCCGGGCGATCTGGCAGCCGGGGGGACCGCGAAGATGCAGCGCCTCGCGGCGCGGTTCCCGAGCTCGCCAACCGACTTCACGCTGCTCTACCTCGGCTCGACCTGGCTGCCGCGCGATCTCGGCGCGCTGCTGCGGCTCGCTCGGCGGCGGGTCGTCCCCGTCGTCCTGAACCAGAACGGCGTCGGCTACCGGGCGTGGGCGGGCGACGAGGCGGAGGAGGTGAACCGTCCTCTGCGCCGCGCGCTCCACGCGGCCAGGCACGTCCTGTACCAGAGCGAGTTCTGCAAGCGGTCGGCCGACGAGTTTCTCGGGAGCCCGACCGGAGGATGGGAGGTCCTCTACAACGCCGTCGACGTCGAGCGGTTCACCCCGTCCCTGATTCCGCTCGCCGGCGGCCCGGTGCTGCTCGCTGGCGGCGATCAGACCCAGGGCGCGTACCGGCTCGAGCTCGCGCTGCGGACGTTCGCCCTCGTCCTCGCCGATCACCCCGACGCGCGCCTCATCGTCACCGGGAGTCTCCTCTCGGATCCGCACGCGCTCGTCGCCGAGCTCGGCCTCGGGGACCGGGTGGCCTTCGTCGGCCGCTACCGCCAGGCTGACGCTCCGTCGCTCTACCGGCGTGCACACGTGCTCCTGCACACGCAGATGAACGACTCGTGCCCGAGCGTCGTTCTCGAGGCCATGGCCTGCGGGCTGCCCGTCGTCTATCCGGCGAGCGGGGGCACCGTGGAGCTCGTCGGCGACGTCGGCGGGATCGGCGTCGAGCACGAGGCGAGCTGGGATCGGCTCGTTCCTCCCCCTGCCGAGGCGATGGCGGCCGCGGTGACGCGCGTCCTCGACCAGCTGCCCGCGTACTCGGCGTTCGCCCGCGGACGCGTGGTCGAGCGGTTCTCCGTCGCCCCCTGGCTCGACCGCCACGCCGAGCTCTTCCGCGAGCTGACGGACGGAAGCGTCTGATCAGCTGCCGGCCGCGGCCGTCGCCTCGACCCAGATCTCGCCCCACCTCAGGGTCGGCTCACCCATCTCCCAGCCGGCGTCGCGGAGCTCCTCGCGGAGCAGGTCGACCGTGTACTCGACCTCGTGGTCGGGGTCGCTGAAGTACGAGAGTCCGAGCTCCGCACGGAGGGGCACGGTCCAGTCGCGCTCGATCGACGGCACGCGCACGAGGAGGCGGCCCACGCCGTCACGCTCGCGCAGCGTCGCGAGCAGCTGCCGGCGGGGCTCCAGGTGCTCGAGGACGTTCGAGAGGATCGCGACGTCGAAGGGAGCCTCCGGCTCGTAGGTCAGCACGTCCGCTTCCACGTAGGTGACGCGGGGATGGGCGAACTGCGATCTGGCCGTCGCGAGGGCCCAGGGGCTCGAGTCGATGCCGACGACGACCGCACCCGAGCGCTCGGCGACGTCTCGTGCGACGCTTCCTATGCCGCAGCCCACGTCGAGCACGCGTTCCCCCTCGCCCGCGCGTTCGACGAAGAAGTCGTGGTACCCGATGAGCCGGTGCTTGGGGTGCTCGCCGCCTCCGTAGTCGACCGCGCCGCGGTCCATCGCGACGTACGCGTCGCCGTAGACGTCGAGCAGCTCCCGCAACGCCTTGGCCTTGTCCGGTCGCGCGCGGATCGTCTCGAGCCAGAGGCGGAAGAGCGGTCGCCAGAGCCCGAAGGGGAAGAGGAGACGCAGCGGTCGTAGCGGCAGGCGGCGCCCCACGCCTCCGGCGACACGTCTCGCGGTCCAGGGCCGGTCGCTCACGCGGATGGCTCGCGTGCTCCGCGGTATCCGGCGAGCCGGCCCCGGAGGGTGGTCAACTGGAATCTCGCGGCGGCGGTGTCGCGATGGACGAGGGAGACGAACGTCCCGCCGAGCGGGCGGGCGAGCATGCGCGCAACGACCCGCGGTGGATAGCGGTGCTTGCGCAGGATGTAGCCCACGCTCGCGCCGTCCCGGCGTCCGAGAGCCCGGAGGTCGTCCAGCGAGGACGCCTTCTCGTCGTGCGCGACGGTGAGCTCGGGGTCGTACTCGATCCGCGCGCCGTTCGACACCGCGCGGACGAGGTAGTCGATCTCCTCGCCGGAGTACCAGGGAGTTCCCGAGCCGAGGCCGAGATGCTCGTCGAAGGGGCCGACGCCGACGACGATCGCGCGTCGCAGGAACACCGTGAACGAGATCGCCCGGTTCCAGAGGTTGTCGCGATCGAGCACCGCGGGGTCCGCCTTCCAGTTCGGTGCCGCGATGCCCTCCGCGGTGACCGCTCGACCCGTGAGGCCGTCGAGATCGGGTCTATCCGCGAACCGGCGAGCGACACGCTCGAGGAGGTCGTCCGCGTAGACGCAGTCGTCGTCGGGGAACGCAACGAGGTCCGCGGTCACCGAGCCGAGAGCGGCGTTGCGGGCACGGGAGAGTCCCCGGGGCGCGCACAGTCGGTCGAGGTTCAGGGAGGCATGCCGTTCGATGACCGGTTGCAAGCGGTCGTCCTCGTTCTGGTCGACGAGAAGCACGCGAAAGCCGCGATGGCTCTGGCGTTCGAGGGAGTCGAACAGGCGGTCCAGCTGGTCGACGCGGTCAACGGTCGCGACGACGAGGTCGAGCTCCGGCAGGGCGGTGTCCGCGGCCATCTAGCGGCGCTCGCGCTCGCCGAGGACTTCGATGCAGAGAGACTCGACTGCACGGGCGAAGGCGGAATAGGAGAGCTCGGGTGCGCGCGCCCGAGCGCGACTCTCACACGACAGCCGAAGCGTCTCGTCCTCGATGAGCGTCCGCAGCGCCGTGCGATACCCGGCGACGTCACCAGCGTCCACGAGCAGGCCCTCCTCGCCGTCGCTCACGTAGTCCTCCACGCCGGCGCCGCGCGTCGTCACGACGGCCTTGCCGAGGCAGAGCGCCTGCGCGATCGTCGTGTGACCTCCGGTGGCCGCGTTCGCACGGAGAGGGACTGCGACGAAGAGCGAGCCGGCCATGATCGAGAGGAAGCGCTCGAGTGGCATCCGCCAGTGGATGCGGCAGTTCTCCGGCAGGTCGCCGTCCGCGCCGAGCGACTCCGGGGAGAACGTCACCAGGTCGAGGCGGATGTCGAGACCGTCCACCGCCCGGATCAGCGAGCGAAAGTCCCTCAGTGTCCCACCGCCCGAGAAGATGTAGGGAGCGCCGTTGGAGTACGGAACGACGGCGTCGAAGTCGCCGTCCGCCGGGAGCGGGAGGAAGCGCGCGTTGTCCCAGCCCTCGCCCTCCTGCTGGGAGTAGACGATGACCCGGTCGGCGTAGCGGCCGAGGCGGCGCCCGAAGTAGCTGTGGGTCGTCGCGATGATCCGGCGTCGAAACAGGCCGAACCGCCTGAGCACGAGGAAGAACGGCACGAGCCGGGGGGCGGAGCCGAAGAGGACGAGCCTCGGCCGCTGTCGAGCGAGCGCGACCAGAGTCTGAGCGCCGAGAACTGTCGTGTTGAGGAGGTTCGTGCTGTGGCCCCAGACAGTTCGGGCATAGAGGCGGTTCGGGAACACCTCGCACTCGGCTGACGCCCAGAAGCTCTTCCGAACGGTGACGACGAGAACGTCGCGAAGGTCAGGATCGGGTGCCGGCACCGAGCCGTAGGCTATCGTCGGCCGCTGCGCCATCCTGCCCCGTGAAGACTCCAGAAACCCCGCTCGTCTCGGTCGTTCTCGCGGCGCACGACGCAGAGCGCTTCCTCGATGCCGCCGTTCGCAGTGTCCTCCGGCAGACGTTCGCCGAGCTCGAGCTCGTCGTGGTGGACGATGCCTCACAGGACAGCACGTCCGAGCTCCTTGCCGCCTACGAGGACACGCGCCTCGTCGTACTGCGCAACGACGAGCAGAAGGGCCTCGCTGGCTCTCTGAACCTCGCACTCGATCATGCGCGCGGCCGCTACGTCGCACGGCTCGATGCCGACGACGTCGCGCTGCCCGACCGCCTCGAGCGCCAGCTCGCCCGGATCCGAGGGACCGACGGTGTTGCCGTGCTCGGGAGCGCCGTATGCGAGCTCGGCGCCGACGAACGGCTCGGAGCAGTTCACACGATGCCGGCGTCCCAGCTCGCCGTTCGCTGGCATTGCCTCTTCTCGTCGCCGTTCTTCCATCCGACTGTGCTCGTGGACCGGGAGCTGCTCGACCGGGAAGGACTGCGGTACGACCCGAGCTACCTCGAGAGCGAGGACTACGACCTCTGGGCGCGCCTCCTCCGGGTGGGCGAGGGGGCAAACGACGTCGCGCCGCTCGTCCTGTACCGCGTCCATCCGGCGCAGGCGTCGCAGCGTCGGCGAGACGTACAGCGCTCGTTCCAGCTCGAGGTCGCCCGCCGCGAAATCGCCGGCGTGGCTCCACGCCTTGATCCGGCGGACGTGGAGCTCGCCTGGCGGATCGGAGCCGGAGAGCAGGTGTCCCCGGAGGACGCCGAGCGGGCCGTTGCGTGTTTCGTCCAGCTCGTCGACGCGTTCGAGGCGCGCCATCCGGCGGCACGCGAAGAGGTGCGGCGGGCCGCCGCGCGCGCCGTGCTCCGCAGCGCGGTGAAGGCGGACGGCGCGAGGGCGTCGCTCCTGAAGTCGGCGTTCGAGCTCGACGTCACGGTCGCGGTCCGCGCGTGCGCCGCCCGCGCCGGACGCGTCTCGCAGGACCGAGCAAGGCGCCGCCATGCGGAGCGCTGGGTGCGCGCGCTCGGCAACGAGGAAGGCGTGGATGCTCTGCGCGTCGCCGCGATCTTCCCGGAGCCGACGCCGTACCGCGCGCCGCTCTTCGACCGGCTGGCGGAGCTCCCCGAGCTCGACCTCACGGTCATCTACGCGGCGCCGACGGTCGCCGGCCGCACGTGGAAGGTCGAGCTCGCGCATGACGCCGTCTTCCTGCGCGGCCTGGGCGTGCCCGGGGCACAGCGCGTGCTGCACCACGACTACCCGGTGACTCCGGGGATCGCTCATGCGCTCTCGAACGCCCAGCCGGACGTCGTCGTCGTCTCGGGGTGGAGCACGTTCGCGGCGCAGGGGGCGATCGCGTGGAGCAAGGCCAGGAACGTCCCCTACGTGCTGGTCGTCGAGAGCCACGACGAAGGCCCGCGGCCCGGTTGGCGACGCGGTGTGAAGGGGACGATCGTGCCTCCGATCGTGCGTGGGGCGTCGAGCGCCCTCGTGACGGGCACACTCGCGCAGCGGTCGGTCGTCGAGCGCGGAGCACAGCCCGAGCATGTGCGGGTCTTCGCGAACACCATCGACGTGGAGGCATTCGGAGAACGTGTGGACGCACTCGCCGCACGGCGTTCCGAGCTACGGGCTGAGCTCGGGGCGGGTCCGGACGACGTCGTCGTGCTCTCGGTCTCACGGCTCGTCCCGGAGAAGGCGCACGACGTGCTCGTCCGCGCGGTGGCCGAGGCGGATGATCCCCGGCTCCTGCTCGTGCTCGCCGGAGACGGGCCCGAGCGCGCCCGGCTGGCGAGCCTCGCCGCCGACCTCGACGTCCGGCTGGTCCTCGCGGGCGACCGCCCCTGGGACACGATCGTGGAGGTGTACGCCGCGGCCGATGTGTTCGCCCTCCTCTCGGAGCGAGAGCCCTGGGCGGTCGTCGTCAACGAGGCAGGCGCGTGCGGGCTGCCACTCGTTCTCTCCGACCGGGTGGGAGCCGGGCACGACCTGCTCCACGACGGGGAGAACGGCGTCCTCGTCCACGCGGGCGACGTGGCCGGCGCAGCCGTTGCGCTGCATGCGCTTGCAAGCGACCCGGAGGCGCGCCGGCGCATGGGTGCGCGCTCGCGCGAGATCGCCCGCGACTGGGGTTACGCGCCGAGCATCGCGAACTTCCTCGCGGCCGTTCGCGAGGCGACGAACCATCGCGACCGGCGGTAGCCTTGCCCGGTGGCCGAGCCGAGCCGCCGCCGCCCGCGAATCGTCGTCCTCAACCAGTACTACTGGCCGGGAGTCGAGGCGACCGCGCACCTCCTGACCGAGCTCTGCGAGGCGCTCGCCGTCGACTACGAGGTCGAGGTCGTCACCGGGGTCCTGCGCGGCCACGAAGACGAGCCGCACGTGCTCGAGCGCAACGGCGTTCGGATCGTCCGCGTGGTTTCGACCGCGTACGAGCGCGCCGAGCTCGGCCGGCGCGCGGCGAACTACCTCTCGTATCTGAGCTCCGCGCTGCTCCACGCTTTCCAGAGCCCCGCCCCGGATCTCGTGCTCTGCATGACCGATCCGCCGATCGTCGGCGACGCCGGAGTGCTCGTCGGGAGGAAGTTCGGCGTGCCCGTGCTCGTGATCAGCCAGGACGTCTTCCCGGAGATCGCGACGGAGCTCGGTCGGCTCCGCAACCCCGTCGTGGTCGGGGTGCTGCAAACACTCGTCGGCGCATACCTCCGGCGAGCCGACCGGATCGTGGCCATAGGCGAGACCATGCGCCGGCGGCTCGAGGCGAAGGGAGCCGCGCCGGACCGCCTGCGCGTCATCCCGAACTGGGTCGACACGACCGAGATCACACCGCAACCGCGCGACAACGAGTGGGCGCGCTCACACGGCCTCGAATCGAAGTTCGTCGTGATGCACTCCGGGAACGTCGGGCATGCCCAGGATCTGGACAGCCTCGTCCGCGCGGCGACCTTCCTGCGCGATCTCGACGACCTCCGCTTCGTCATCGCAGGCTTCGGGGCGAGACACGCGGAGATGGTCCGTCTCGCGCGTAGGCTCGACCTCAAGGACCGGATTCGGTTCCTGCCCTACCAGAGGCGCGAACGGCTTCCGCTCTCGCTCTCCGCCGCAGACCTTCACGTCGTCGGGCTGGCGAAGGGCCTGGCCGGCTACGTCGTCCCGAGCCGCCTCTACGGGATCCTCTCCGCGGGCCGGCCGGTCATCGCTGCCGCCGAGGAGGACAGCGAGACCGCGCGGCTCGTCTCGGAGGTCGATTGCGGGCTGGTCATCGAGCCCGGACGCCCCGAGCTCCTGGCGCGCACCATTCGCGCTGCCCGGGCCGGGGCCTACGACCTCGAGGCGATGGGTCGCCGCGGGCGTGAGTACGTCGAGCGTGAAGCGGACCGCGAGGTCGCGATGGAGCGCTACCGCACGCTCGTCGCCGAGCTCCTCGCCGCCTAGCGGCGCTTCGACTCGAGTAGCGCGCGGTAGAGACGGTCGACGTCGTCTACCAGCCGCGCCACGCTGTAGCGCTCGCGAACCCGGGCTCGTCCGCTCTCTCCTAGCTGGCGCCGTAGACGTGGGTCGGCGGCAAGAGCCGCGAGCCGCTCGCCCGCGCCCTCGGTGTCGCCCGGCTCGACGAGGAACCCGTCGACGCCGTCGCGCACGACGTCGGGGACACCGCCAACGCGGTTTGCGACGACCGGAGTCGCCGCCGCGAGCGCCTCGATCGCGCTCACCGGCGTGCCCTCGTTGACGGACGGGAGGTAGAACGCGTCGAATAGGCGGTACAGGCCCGCGACCTCGGCCTGGTACCCGACGAAGAAGCAGGAGCGCGTGATCTCGAGATCGTGGGCGAGCTGCTCGAGCGACTCGTGGTCGGGCCCGTCGCCGACGAGGCACGCGACGGCGTCGACGCCGCGAGCCCGGAGTGCAGCGACGGTGTGGAGCACAGCCCCGGCGTCCTTCACCGCGGTCATGCGCCCGACCCAGCCGACGACGAATGAGTCGCGCCCGATCCCGTACTCGTACCGGTAGTCGAGATCGGCCGTCTCGTCGTCGAGCCGCTCGTCGAGCGGGATGCCCAGCCTCACGACGACGAACTTCTCGGGGCGAGCGACGCCCAGCGCGACCAGATCGTCCCGTACCTCCGGGCTGACCGCGACAAGTGCGTCGGAAGATCGTGCGAGCGACCGCTCGACCTGCCGGAAGAACCCGGTGCGACCACGGCCGAAGTAGCCCTTGAGCACATGGCCGTGGAAGGTGTGAACCACGACCGGCGGCCGTGCTTCTCCCGCGAGCAGCGCAGCAGCCCTCGCGATTGCGCCGGCCTTCGCCGTGTGCGTGTGGAGGATGTGCGGCCGGGTCTCCCTGATGAGCTCTGCGACCCGCAGCACGGAGCGGGTGTCCGGAAGGACCGACAGCTCGCGCTGGATCTCGGGGACGTCGACGACCGCGACGCCGAGGCGCTCGGCGAGGAAGGCCATCGAGTCTTCTCCGCGCGCGAGGCTCCCGGCGACCAGGGTCGTGTGGTACCCACGGGTCTCGAGCCCGGCCGCGAGGTTCGCGACATGGATCGCCGGGCCGCCCATGTTGAGGCGCGCGATGACGCGCAGGATGCGGATGGGCTCTTCGGCCACAGCCGCGAAACGTTAGCCGCGGGCACGCCGTTTCCTCGGCCGGCGCGGGTGGCGCCAGGTCGGTCGGCGGCACAGCCCTACAATTCCGTGCCCATGCGCTACGTCGTCACAGGCGCCGCCGGCTTCATCGGCTCACACCTCCTTCACGCGCTGCTCGAGCGCGGTCACGACGCTGTCGGATGGGACGCGTTCACGGAGTACTACGACCCTGCGCTGAAGGAGGAGAACGCCGCGGGCCTCCCCGTCGAGAAGGTCGATCTGGTCGAGGATGTGCTCGAGCTCACCGGGGTCGACGGCGTCTTTCACCTCGCTGCGCAGCCGGGTGTGAGGAGCTTCGGCGGGATCTTCCCGCTGTACGTCCGCCAGAACATCCTCGCGAGCCAGCGGCTCTACGAGGCAGCGGTCGCGGGAGGCGCGCGCACCGTGGTCGCATCCTCGTCGTCCGTCTACGGTGACGCCGCCGCGTACCCGACCCCCGAGGACACGGTGCCCAGGCCGCTCTCCCCGTACGGGATCACGAAGCTCGCCTCGGAGCACCTCGCGCACGCGTACGCGAGCGAGTTCGGGCTCGGGTGCGTCGTCCTGCGCTACTTCAACGCCTACGGGCCGCGACAGCGTCCGGACATGGCTTTCGCGAAGATGGTGTCGAGCCTTGCCGAAGGGCGGCCGTTCGAGCTCTTCGGCGACGGAACCCAGTCGCGGAGCTTCACGTACGTATCCGACGTCGTCGAGGCGACGATTGCGGCGATGGAGGGCGCGCCGACCGGTGCCGTCTACAACGTCGGCGGTGGAGTCGAGGTGTCGATGCTCCAGGCGATCGAGGTTCTCGCGCGCGTCGCGGGCAGAAGGCTCGAGGTCGTGCGCGGTCCGAGGATCGAGGGCGACGTGACGAGAACGGCCGCCGACACGTCCCGCATCCAGGCGGATCTCGGCTGGGAACCGAGCACACCGTTCGAGTCGGGCCTCGAAGCTCAGTGGCAATGGGCCGCTGATAGGGTCGCGGCCGCATGAACGCTCGCCTTCGGCTCGCGTGCGTGGGGGAAACCATGTTTCCCCCACGAGTCCCCTTCTTCCTGGGATCGTGGGGAACCTCCCGGTTCCCCACACCCCTCCACACTCATGCGCTAGAGGCCTGCGCATGAGCGGCCCTCAGACGCAGCAAGACCTCGACGACGAGCGCGAGGTCGACTTCGCCTCGGTCTGGCAGCGCATCAAGATGCGCTGGTGGCTTCCGCTCGTGGGCGTTCTCGTGGGGGCGTTCATCGGGCTGTTGCTCGCCGTCTCGGGTGGCTCGGTCTGGCGAGCGCAGACGATCGTCTACCTGGGTCAGCCGTTTGCGCCGCTCGGCGGCGGGCAGATCCAGAGCCTCGCGACGAACCCCCGCACGGTCAGCGAGATCATCAGGTCCCAGGCGACGCTCGAGGCTGCGTCGAAGGCGAGCGGCATTCCGGTACGACGGCTGCGTTCCTCGATCTCGACCAAGGAAATCGTCGCCGTCGGCCAGGCGCGAGGCATCAACCCGCTGATGGAGATCGCGGTGAAGGGCTCCGGGCGGCACAGGACCGAGCTGGCAGCGGACGTGCTCGCCAGGCGGGTGACCGGCAACGTGTCGCTGTACGTGAAGCAGAAGATCGACATCCTCGAGCAGCAGGTGGCGACCAGCACGGCGCAGCTCGCCGCCGTGACCGCGCGGATCGACGCCGCGCAGAGGCAGCAAGAAGCCCTGGTCAGCGACCGCTCGATCCCGCTCGACCAGCGCCTGCTCCTCTCCGCGAACCTGAACTCGGTCATCACCACTGCCGACGCACGCCGCACGTCGCTCCAGGACGACCTCTCCGAAGCGCGGCAGCTCCTGAACCTCGCCGAGAGCGTCGAGTCGAGTCGCGTGGTCGAGCCCGCTGCCGCAGCGAAGACGACAGCGCGCTCGAGCCGGACGTCGCTCATCGTTGGCGCCTTCATCGGCCTCATCGTGGGGCTGATCGCCGCGATCGCCGCGGAGCCGATCCTCGCGCACCGGCGCAGCGCCGGGCCCAGCCCGGACTGATGTTCGACGGGAAGCGGGTCGCCGTCGTGGTGCCCGCATACGACGAGGAGGCTCTCGTCGTCGAGACGCTCCGTGGCATCCCGGAGCTCGTCGACAAGATCTACGTCGTCGACGACGCCTCGGGCGATGCGACGGGAGCGCGCGCGAAGGAGGCCGGCGATCCGCGCGTCGAGGTGATCCGTCACGAGCGGAATCGGGGCGTGGGCGCCGCGATCGTGACCGGGTACGAGCGGACGCTCGAGGACGGCCTCGACGTCGCGTGCGTCATGGCGGGCGACAACCAGATGGACCCGCAGGAGCTGCAGGGCCTCGTCGAGCCGGTTGCGCGCGGCGAGGTCGAGTACGCGAAGGCGAACAGGCTGGTGTCAGGCGAGGCCTGGAAGGTCATCCCGCGCACGCGCTATCTCGGTAATGCGGTTCTCTCGCTCCTGACGAAGATCGCATCCGGCTACTGGCACGTCGCGGACTCGCAGGCGGGCTACACCGCGATCTCGCGCGGTGTGCTCGAGCGGCTCGATCTCGACCGGCTCTACCCCCGATACGGCTTCCCCAACGACCTGCTCGTGCACCTGAACGTGGAGAACGCGCGCGTGCGGGATGTCCCCTCGCGACCGATCTACGACGTCGGCGAGCAGTCGGGGATACGCCTGCGCGCCGTCGTCCCGCGAATCTCCTGGCTCCTCTTCAAGGCGTTCTGGTGGAGGCTGGGCCAGAAGTACGTGATCCGGGACTTCCACCCGCTCGTGTTCTTCTACGTCTTCGGCGTCCTGATGGCGACGGCGGGTTTCGTCCTCGGCGTGATCGAGGTCGTCCTCCGCGCGTTCGGGAATCAGATCACGGCCGCGACGATCGTCCTCGTCGCCGTCCTCTTCATCGCCGGCCTCCAGCTCACGCTCTTCGCCATGTGGTTCGACATGGAGGCGAACAAGGACCTGCGCTGAGGCCGCTGCGCCTGCTCGCCCGCCGACACGGTCGTCCTCGCGCCGCGACGTAGATGGTGCTCGCGAGATCGGCTCGGTCGCCCGCTGAATGCGGAGGAGGGCCCCCGCCGCAGGAGGCCCTCCTCGCTCCCCCCCAGCCGCGGCTAGGCCGCTGCTGGTCCTGTGACCGCGAGCGTGACCTTCGGCCTGCCCATCTCGGCGAGATGCCTGGCCGCGACCTCGCTCGGTGCGGTCGGTCGACCGAGTTGCTCGGAAAGCGATACGGCGATTGCAGCTGCGTACTCGAGCGACTCAGCGACGATGCGTACCGGGTACACGACCTGGATCTCGTAGCTCACGAGGTCGGGCAACGACCGAGGGAGAGGCTCCGGAGGGAAGAAGTCCTCGTCCCGCCAAGGGTCGAGCCTGGGATCGAGCGGAGCCATCAGATGCCCCGGGTGAGTGTCGAGAGGAACGCCAGCGCGACGATCGTCGCTGACAGGTGACGACGGACGATGGTGGTAACGATCCCTGGCATGCATGCTTCCTTTCTAGTTTAAGTTCAATACTTCAGGTTTATATCATAAAAGCTACAGCTCCAGGTCAGGCAATGATGGACGTGAACGCAACAGGGGCCGTCCAAATAGCGGCACGAGGTTTGCGACAGCATGAGAGAACTCTCGTCCGCTCCATCCGGCCGCGGGCGTTACACTTCACCACTCAGATGAAGTGATCATGCAGTCGTCGTTGACAATGCACCGGTGCTTCCTAGAGTGAGGGCCTGACCCTACCGAGCAGAAGGGAACATGAAGCGACACCAGAGAAGCGAGAAAGCGATCGAGATCGGCAAGCGCATCGCGGAGGCCCGCAAGGAGGCCGGCGGGATGACCCAGGAGGAGCTCGGCGAGCTTGTCGGGGTGAGCGTGCGGTCGATCGCGGCGTGGGAGCTCGGGGACGTGATTCCCTACCGGCATCTGAAGGAGCTCGAGAAGGCGACCGGTACTGATCCGGCCTGGCTACTTCACGGAGCGGAAGCAACCGACGTTCGCGATCGCCAGCTGGAAGAGATCAACAGGAAGCTCGACGAGGTGCTTCGTCGGCTGGACCTAGGAGAGGCCGCCCCGCGGCAAGAGGGGCGGCCCTGGTCGCTTCTACGGGACCCTGAGGCCGGCTAGTGGAGGCTCAGGCTCGGTTTCCGTGGCGCCCGGTACCTCGGGCGGAGCGGGTGGCGGCGACGGTTCCCTCGGAGGAGTGGGAGAGGGCTGCGCCCCGACGGGGGGGGTTTCGGCGGGCGGCTGCGGCTCAGGGGGGGCCGCGGGCGCGGGCTCAGGAGCCGGAGGAGGTGGCGGAGGCGGAGGCGGCGCTTCCTCGACGAGCGCTGTTTGGGGGGTAGAGGGGGTGGAAGCAGTGGCCGCCGCCGGCTGCACCAGGACGGCGTTGTCGGGCTGGCTCGTCCCGCGCTTCGACTGCGCGACAGCGACGAGCGCCGGGCGGAGCTCCGAACGGAGGTGGCTGACCTCGGTCGCCAGGAGATCGCGCTGTTTCTTGGCCTCCACGATCTTCGCGACCATCACCCGGTGCTGCTTCGTGTTCGTCCTGGTCATCGTCGTGAGCATGACCCGGTGCCGCTCGTCGGCCCGCTCGAGCCTCTGGTCGAGGCGTGCATACCCGCGTGCAAACGCAGCAGTGGTCACCAAGAGTGTGAGTGCGAGGATGATCACGACCCTGCGCGCGATCTTGGAGACCATGGGCAGCGCCACGCCGGCGGCGATGTTGACGTCGACGAACGACCTGGCCTCGGACATCGCGTCCAGGAACTCGCGTATCTCCTTCATCCCCTCGTCCTTTCCGGGAAACGGCCCGACTCCCCGTCACCGCGATCCCCGAAGTACAAATGCAGTTTCACCACAGGAGCGTGGCGCGGGAGATTCTACAGATTTACTTCGTTATGCTTCCGTTGTGATCCGGTTTTCCACGAGATACCAGGTCATTGCGAGGCCTGAGGGTTTCTCCCTCCGAGCTTCATCGTGAATGCATGAAGGATTCAGACACTCAGACGTGACGCCTGATCGCGCGTCGACGATCGTCGAGCGACGGAACGCCGGCGTGGGCAGCTCGAGCTCGCGGACCACGGAACGCAGTGCAGGCCACGTCAGGTGGCGGTTGTACCGTCTGTTGCATCTCCGAGACCGCCGACACGCCGCATCGACAGTCGTTCTGGCGGAGGCTTCTGCACTCGCTTGCGAAGCTCGTGCCCGCCCGGATCCGGCGCTTCTTTACAGCCCGGTTCGGTGACGCATCGAAGAGCGAGGCATGGGGCTATCTCGTCTGGAGCGCGATGGGCGTCGTCATCGCAGTCCCCGAGCTGCTCGCCGCTGCGGGTGGGAACAACTTCCTTTGGCCCACGATCTCGACTACGGTCGGACACCTACAGGGCCGCTGGCCGGTCCTCACGCTCATCCCGGTGGCGCTGATCGTCATGGCCGGGACCTCGGTGCTGCGCATCAAGCTCGGGGACACGGCGCTCCAGGCCGACCAGCGGGCGATCGGGCGCAGTCTTCAGGGTCGCCTCATCCAGCAGGACGTCACGCTCGAGCAACTCGCGCAGGGCGGCATCCCACCGGCGCCGCCGAGGCGTGGTGAGTTCGAGCACGTGTTCCCGTACTTCGTGTTCGCGACCGCGGTGGTCGTCGCAGGAGGCGTGATCGCGGCGCCGAGCGACAGCCGCTTTCTCGTCGGCTACGTCCTGTACTCGCTGATCGCCTTGTTCTGGGTCGTGATCCCGAACCTGGCCGCGTACTTCGTCGGGAAGGACTTCCCGTTCACGACGCTCTTCTTCACGGTCACCGCGCTCTCGCGCCGGCTGCAGTTCGTGGCCGCGTTCGTCGCGGCTCTGCTCGTGATCCTCCTGCTCCACCTCGCGTTCTACCCCTGGCCCACACGGCGATGACCCCCCTCCTACCCGATCGAGCGATTGCCGAAGCGAGGCGATCGCCGACGATGATCCTGATGAGGCGTCTTGCCGCTGCTCTCCTCGTCCTCTTCGCCGTCTCGGCTACGGCCGCCTTGGCTCAACCGTCTGCGACCTCGGTCACCGCAGCCCAGCTCCAGCAGAAGTTCAGGAAGTCGACGGGCGACAAGCTCGTCGTCAACCGGAAGGCCTCGTATCCCGGCCACTACGTCGCGTTCGACGTCGGCGCCGCGTCGATCGCGAAGAAGGCCAAGTACGGGACCTTTACCGTCTACCTCGTCACCGGCGCAGACGTCGAGGCCGAGGTCAACGACCTGCTCGCCGACGGCCACACCGGAGTGCTCGGCACGCCGAGTGCGGGCAACATCTACTGGGAGTACGGGAAGACGGTGTACGGCGATGCGTACTGGATGGCGAAGCGCCGGTACGGCTCGAACGTCGTCCTCTGGTGGATCGGCTCGAAGCCCGTGAAGAAGACCGACCGGACCTTCAAGCGGCTGCACACGACGCTGACGAAGGCAACGAGCTAGACGCTCTTCCGCGAAAGGACGTGCGCGTGTCGCGTCGTATCTGGACGGGCGCGTCCGCGACACCCCGCGGATAGCATCGGACCCGATGCCAACCTCCCTCGTCACCGGCGGCGCAGGCTTCCTCGGCTCGCATCTGTGCGAGACGCTCCTCGAGCGCGGGCACCGCGTCATCTGCCTCGACAACCTCGAGACGGGGTCCCTGGCGAACATCGAGCATCTGCGAGACGACGGGTTCGTCTTCATGAACCACGACGTGATCGAGCACATCGCGATCGACGAGCCGCTCGACTTCGTGTTCCACCTCGCCGCGCTCGCGAGCCCGATCGACTACCTGCGACTTCCGCTCCACTCGCTCAAGGCCGGCTCGTACGGGACGCATCACACACTCGGCCTCGCGAAGGTCAAGCGCGCCCGCTATCTCCTCGCGTCGACGAGTGAGGTGTACGGGGACCCGGAGGTGCACCCGCAGCGGGAGACCTACTGGGGGCACGTGAACCCCGTCGGGCCGCGCGGCGTCTACGACGAGGCGAAGCGCTATGCCGAGGCGCTGACGATGGCGTACCACTCCCAGCAAGGCGTGGACACCGCGATCGTGCGGATCTTCAACACCTACGGGTCTCGCATGCGTCCCAACGACGGGCGCGCGATCCCGACGTTCCTGCGTCAGGCGCTCGAGGCGCGCCCGCTCACCGTCTTCGGCGACGGCTCGCAGACCCGCAGCTTCTGCTTCGTGGACGATCTCATCCGCGGACTCGTGCTGCTCGCGGAGTCCGAAGAGCATCTCCCCGTCAACATCGGGAACCCCGACGAGAAGTCCCTGCTCGAGCTGGCCGAGGCCGTTCTCCGCATCACCGGCTCGTCGAGCCCGATCGTGTACGAGGCGCTCCCCGTCGACGACCCGCAGGTGCGGCAACCGGACATCACGCGCGCGCAGCAGATCCTGGGCTGGGAGCCCGAGGTCGAGCTCGACGACGGCTTGCGGCGGACCATCGCCTCGCTCGGCTACGAGACTGCCGCCAGCTCTGCGTGAGCAACGCTCGCTGGCTCGCGTTGATGGGGGAAACCATGTTTCCCCATGCTTTTCCGCGACCAGAGTTCGCGCGAGCGAACTCTGGTCTTGCGAGAGCTGAGTCTGCCCCCTTCTTCTTGAGAGCACGGGGAACCTCCCGGTTCCCCGCACCCCTCCCCGCTCACGCGCCAAAGATCGGCCCGTGAGCTCCGTCGGCGAGCGCTACGAAGAGCATCACCGGGCACGCCGGGACGAAGGTGACTTCGTCTTCGTACCCGAGCGAATCCCCGTGCTCCAGGCGGCGATCGGCCGCGGTAAGCGCGTCCTCGACCTCGGTTGCCGCTCGGGTGCGCTCACGCGGCACTTCCTCGACGGCAATGACGTGGTTGGACTCGATGTCGATCGGGCGGCGCTCGAGAAGGCGGCCCAGCTCGGCATCGAGACCATCGTCGCCAACGTCGACGAGCCGCTTCCGTTTTCCGATGCGAGCTTCGACGCCGTCGTTGCGGGCGAGCTTCTCGAGCACTTGCAGTTCCCCGACTCGCTCGTCGCCGAAGCGCGCCGGATCCTGCGGCCCGGCGGAGTCCTCGTCGGCTCCGTGCCGAATGCCTTCCGGCTGCAGAGCCGGCTGCGGTTCCTTCGCGGGCGGCCGCCCGAGGACGACCCCACGCACCTGCGGATGTTCTCCGCGGACGCGATCCGGGAGCTGCTCGCGGAGTTCGAAGACGTCGGCATCACCTTCGTGGGCGGTCGCTACCGACGCCTCAGCCCGCGGCTGCTCGCCCGTGACCTCGTGTTCAGCGCAACGCGACCTTAGTGCGTGCGGGGCCGTGGGTGACCAACTTCCCACGGTGGTAGCGGTCTGAGTGTTCGTGACCCTAACGAAGCGCCTGCTCGAGGTTCCCGCGCTGCTTCTTGCCCTCCTCGTTGTCGCCGTGGCCGCCTCGAGCCTGGGTGCGACGAGCCTGGCCGCCACGCCGTCGAGCGCGCCGCTGTCCGTGCAACAGACGGTGATTCCCGGCCACCTGGCCGTCCCCGGCGACAGGATTGCGGTGGCGTACACGGTCGCGACGCCAGGGGTTACATCCCCGACGGGCACGTTGTTCGTCCGCAACGACTCAATGGCACGCTTCGTGCGTGTGCCGCTGACCGCGAAGCGGGCGGTGCTGCAGGCCGTGGTGCCCGCTCGCCTGATCCGCGGCGAGAAGCTCCTGTACTACACGGTCGTCCGCGATCCGGACACCGGTCGGTCGGCCACGATCCCGGCGTCCGGTGCGCGAGCACCGGACTACGCATTCGTCCTCGAGCATCCGGTCGTCGTGCGACTCGGAGCACACCGTTTCGGCCGGACTGAGGCGTCCGGAGCGATCGTCGCCCGTGCCAAGCCGGATGACGTCGGCTGGCGGTTGCTGGCTCCCGGGGAGGAAGGCGCGCCGTTCGGGCCGCAGACGTTCCTGGTCTCTCGGGACCGATCGATCTGGCTCGCCGACGGTATCAACGGCCGGTTGCTGGTCTGGCGGAGCGGGAGGCCCGACCGCATCGAGCGCACCGTGCCTCTGCCGCTCTATCAGGCCGAGAGCGACGTCGCGTTCGGCCCGAGGAGCACGTACTACGTCCTCCGCGGGCTTCCGGCGCCGAATCCACGGACGGTTCTCGAGCGCGTCTCGCCGAGCGCCCAGGTCTGGCAGAGCGAGCTCGCAGGCATCTTCTCCGATCAGGACGGTGATCTGGCGATCAACACCGCGCTTCGGACCGGGCCCGACGGTCGGCTCTACGCAGTCTCCGGAAAGCCGGGCTCGGCGGGTGGCGAACGCGGCTGGATGCCGGTGGCGACTGCGTCAGGCAGGCGGATCCCCGTGGCGGCACAAAGCCAGGGCGACTCGTGGCCGTACCAGCCGCTGGCGGGCGGCATGCGACTGCTCAGCACCGTGTACTCGCCGCGGGCCGACGTCACCTCGCGCGAGGCGCGCGTCGCCGTGATCGACCGACGCGGCCGCGTCGTACGCTCGTGGCGCGTCCTGAGCCGCACCGACATCAACCTCAACCCGGCGACACCCGACCTCGTCGGTGGAGATCCCGTCATCGTCTTCGACGTGACGTCAGGCGCCGCGCCGAGGTTCGAGTGGGAGTACCTCGTCCTGCGCCTCGGCCCGGACGGCGCACGCGTGAACTTCTCGCTCTCGCGCACGATCTTCGGCGACAACCTGCTCGCCGACGTCCGGATCGGCCCCGATGGCAGGCTCTACCAGCTCGGATCGTCGCCGACGACCGGGGTCGTCGTGAGGCGCTACTCGCTCGCGCCTGCCGGTTGACGCGCTAGCGGAGCTCTACGAGGTCTCCGAGCGGCCGAACGCGGCCCGGCGCTCGACGTCCTTCTCGTCGACCATGTGCCCGTCACGCTCGACGTACCCGTCCTTCCCGCCGATGACGAGCAGTACGAGGTCGTCCTCGTCGCTCGCGTTCGAGACCTTCCGCGGTGTCGTCGACTCGACGTGAAGGAGCCCGCCAGGCCCGAGGATGCGCTCCTCGCCCTCCACCTCGACCCGAGCAGTGCCCGAGTGGACGAAGTAGAGCTCGTCCTGGGTGTCGTGATAGTGGTGGAAGCCCTCGTAGCTCGGCGGGTAGACGATCGCGTTTACGCCGAACGCCGTGATGCCGAGCGGCGTGCGCACCTTGCGGAACCCGTAGCTCTCGCCGAGCTCGTCGATCGAGCTGAATGTGTGCGTCGCCATCAGTTCTCCTTTCCGTCGAGCAGGAAGTCAGCCGTTCGCCTCAACCCCTCTTCGAGCTCGATCTGCGGCTCGAACCCGAGCAGGCGGCGTGCTTCGCTCACGTCGGCCCACGAGTTCCGCAGGTCACCGGGCCGGGGGGGCAGGTAGCGGCGCTCGACCGGCTTCCCGAGCAGGCGGCCGACTGCCTCTGCAAGGGCGTTGACGGTCGTTGGTGCGCCGCCGGAGATGTTGAAGATTCGCCCGCTCGCTCCCTCTGCGTCCGCGGCGAGGAGGTTCGCGGCCACCACGTTGTCGATGTATGTGAAGTCGCGCGACTGCTCGCCGTCGTCGAAGATCGTCACCGGCCGGCCCGCCGCGATCGCGGTGATGAAGAGCGGTACCACCGCGGCGTACTGGGAGGTCGGATCCTGCCGCGGGCCGAAGACGTTGAAGTAGCGCAGGACCACGGTCTCGAACGACTCGTAGACGCGGCTGAAGCTCACGCAGTAGCGCTCGGCCGCGAGCTTCGCGACGCCGTACGGCGAGATCGGATCCGGTGCCATCGACTCCCGCAACGGCAGCTCCGACTGGTTGCCGTAGATGGAGGATGAGGACGCGTAGATCACACGACGGACGCCCTCGTCGCGAGCAGCGAGTTGGACGTTGAGCGTCCCCTCGACGTTGACCGCGCTCGATGTCAGCGGGTCCTGCACCGAGCGTGGAACGGACCCGAGCGCGCCGAGGTGGTACACGATCTCCGTTCCGCGCACGGCGTTGTGCACGCGCTCGTAGCTGCGGAGCTCGCCCTCGACGACCTCCACGTCCTGCTCGAGGCCGGAGAGGTTCCGGCGGCTTCCGGTCGAGAAGTTGTCCAGCACGCGCACGTCGTCCCCGCGCGCGAGCAGGGCGCGTACGAGATTCGACCCGATGAAGCCTGCGCCACCCGTGACCAGGACCTTCACGCGGCAACCTCGGCGACGACGTGGAAGTTGGCGAACATCGTTCCCGGCTGGGTCGGCTCGCGCAGCCGGCGCGAGTGGCCGTCGATCGCCTCGGCAATGCGGTTGATCGACGCGACGAGCGGGCGGGAGAGCCCGCCTGCGTGAAGGCGGCGAAGAGCGAGGTCGAGGTTCATCGCGACGATCATCCCGATACAGGCGGTCGTGCCGGATGCGGGCGTCACCCTAACGGACGCCCAGGAGTCGCCCTCGACGAAGAGCTTCTCGAGACCCGCGTGCGTCCAGCGCCAGTAGTCGGTCGGGGAAGGGTGGTACGGCATCACACCGTGCGTCGATGCGAGCACGCGCCCGCGCGGGGCGGTCACCCGGCGAAGCTCGCGAACCGCCTGCACCGGGTCGTCGCAGTGCTCGAGGACCTGGTTGCAGAGGACCACGTCGAAGGTCCCGTCTTCGACAGGAAGCGCTTCGACCGAGCCCCGGAGCTCGGCCCGCGGGTTCTCGACCGGGTCGACGCCGATATACGACTTCGCGTACGCGGCGAAGAGCGGCTCGTACGGCTTCTCTCCACAACCGACGTCGAGCACGCGGTAGGCGCCGATCTCACTGTGCGCCCGGCGTGCCTCGCCTGCCAGCCAGCGGACGAGCGGGCCGCGCACCGCGTACGTCGGCATCGAGCGAGGCGGGTCGAGCCGGGGATCAGACATGGCGATCAGACACCGGCGTCATCTTCGACGGTGGCGGCTCCCGCTGCCGCGAGACCGAGCATCAGGCTCGTCGCAGCCTGAAGCGGGATTCCCGGGACGATGCCTAGCGATGCCCACTCGCCGGCGAGCGTGAGGAGGGCGCAGAGCGCCGTCAGCCCGGCTCCGACGGCCCATGGAGTCGTCGCGTGCCGCGCAGTTCGCCACGCGAGTGAGAGGCCGATCGCGCCGACCGCGAGGAGAAGCGCCAGGCCGACGACCCCGGCGTCGGCCAGCATCTGCACGTAGAAGTTCTGCACGCCCCACTCCCGACCCGGTGCGGGGAACGCCAGGTCGACGACGTCGGGGAATCGCCGGCGTGCGTCGTCCACGTACGGCTCGAAGACATCGGGTCGTGCCGAACGCTGCCAGCCGACTCCGACAATCGGGTGGTCCCGGAAGATGCGTACCCCGATGTACGCGAGCACCGTGCGCTGCGAGTAGGTCTCGACGCCGACCGGCGGCTCGTCCCCGCGGACGCCGAGGAAGCGCAGGAAGTCCGCCAGCGCGTCTCCTCTCACGGCGGTCACGCCGCCGGCGACGGCCAGGACGACTGCCGCCAACGCGAGGAGCTGTCTCGCCGACGGCGCGAATCGCGCGCGTGCCGCGAGCGTCACGGCGATCGCACCGAGTGCGAACCCGCCGGCGGCCGCGATCGAGCCGGCGATCACGATGCCGAGCACGCCGGCTACGAGTGCTGTCGCGAAGAGCCCGGAGACAGGCAGGCGCTGTCGACCGGCGACGATACCCACGGCGGCGACGCCGACGGCGATCGCCGAAAGGGCAGCCAGGTCGTGGTGTCCGAGGAATGATGGCTGCCGCCAGCCTGCATTCCACGCGTCGAACACGTCCAGGCCGAAGAACTGGGCCACCGCGACCGCAGAGGCGACCGCGGACCAGAGCACGAGGGCGCCGAGGATGATCCTCAGGTCCTGCGCGCGGCGGATGAGCAAGGGCACGGCGACCGCGAGCAGCGCGTACTCCACGAGCTTCAGGAAGCTCACGAGATGGGCGGCGAACTGATCGTCGTCGAGCGACACGGGGCGCAGCGCCTCGACTGCCAGCCATACGAGAAGCGCCGTCCCCGACAGCCAGAGGAGGTTCGCTGGGCGAAGGCGGCTGAATCCAACCCGGCGCGCGGCGAGGACGGCGGCGACTACGACCACGAGAACTGCGACGTCCGAGAGACGGATGTCGACCGTCGTCGACTGGACCCCGAGGGAGAGGTCGGGCTGGAAGCGCTCGTGGACGAAGAGGAACGGGACGGCCGCCGCGAGAACGACGGCACCGCGACTCTCCGGATCCGTTACGAGGTCGCGGACACCCCGGCCTGCGCTCATCGAGGCGATCTCGGGCGGCGGTTCGGCACCGGCGGCACTATAGGTGCGGCCGCCGGGTGGGCACGACGGGCCTAGCGACGCCCTTCCCTAGACTGATCCACCGATGTCCTCTCGCGTCTTCCGGCGCAGGTCGGCGACGGCCGCCTGGGTGTACGTCGCGGTCGCGTTCGGGATCGTCGGCATGATCGTCGCGGCTCGAGTGCTCGGGCGCGAGCAGTTCGGCGTGTACGCGACCGCGCTCGTCGCCGTGGGGTTCTTCCAGGTGCTGCTCGACCTCACCGTCGAGGAGTCGCTCACGAAGTACGGGTTCCGGTACGTCGCGGCCAATGACTGGGGCCGGTTGCGCAGGCTCTTCCGGCAGATGCTCGCGTACAAGCTGATCGGCGGAGCCCTGGCGACGTGCATCCTCCTCGTGCTCGCTCCCTTCGCCGACCAGATCTTCGGAGAGGACGGCGTGGGAGCCGCTCTGCTTGCCGCGGCGCTGCTCCCTCTGGCCCAGTCGCCCGAGAACGTCGGTGCAACCGCACTCCTCCTGCACAGCCGGTACGACCTGCGCGGCGCGTACCAGGCCGGGTCCGGTGCGCTGCGCCTGATCGCCATCGCGATCGGCGCCCAGTACGGCGCGTGGGAAGCCCTTGCGGCCATGGTCCTCGCGCAGTGCATCTCGACGGCCTTCATCGCCGTGGTCGGGCACGTCGCGATGGGCAAGTTCCCACATGCTTCGCCTCGCCCTCTGGGCGAGGACGCTCGGGGCATCCGCTCGTTCGTCTTCCAGTCGAGCGTCGCGACCGGCGTCATCTCGCTGCGGACGACCCTCGTTCCCGTCCTGCTCGGTGTCGTGGCAGGCCCGACGCAGGTCGGCCTCTTCCGCATCGCCCAGACTCCCCAGACCGGTCTTGCGGCGGCCAGCTCGCCCGCGCGCCTCGTGCTCCTGACCGAGCAGACCCGGGACTGGGAGGGCGGGCGCCACACGAGCGTGCTCGACGGCGTTCGGAAGTACACGATCGGCGCCGCGGCGCTCATGGCCGTCGCAGTCCCGGTGTTCTTCATCGCGATGCCCTGGCTGGTCAGGGTGGTGTTCGGGGACGAGTACACCGGCGCCGTAACGGCCGCGCGGATCGTGCTGCTCGCGGCCGCGATCCAGTTCACGATCGGCTGGACGAAGTCGCTGCCGGTGACCATCGGCCGGCCGCGGCTCCGGATCGTCACCCATGGGGTCGAGGCTCTCACGGCGATCCCGCTCGTCGTCGTCCTCGGGAACGAGTGGGGGGCAACCGGAGCGGCGATAGCCGTGCTTGTATCGACCGTCGTGTTCGCGGCCGCCTGGGCGATCGCGCTCGGACGCATTCGCTCCGACGTAGGCACGGATCCGACACGTCTCGCAGGTGACGTCGCGTCGTGAGAGTGCTCCTCGTCAGCGGCATCTGGCCCCCGGATCCGGGCGGCCCCGCGAGCCATGCGCCCGCGCTCGCTGACTTCCTTCGCAGCCGGGGCCATACCGTCGCAGTCGTCACGACCGCTGATGCGGAGCCCGCCGCGCGCGAGTACCAGGTTCACTGGGTGTCACGAGGTCTTCCCACGGAGATGCGCTACGCGCGGTGCGTGAGGCTGATCCGCAAGCTCGGCCGCGGCTCCGACGTCGTGTACGCGACGAGCATGATCCGGCGCGCTTCGACCGGCTCGGCGCTCGCGCGTCGGCCGCTCGTCGTCAAGCTCGTCTCCGACGAGGTCTTCGAGCGGCAGCAGCGCGAAGGGCGTTTCTCGGGGACACTCGACGAGTTCCAGGACGTCCAGGGCACGCGCGTTCGCGTTCTCCGGACGGCCCGCAACGTCGCGTTGCGCCGCGCGCGGCACATTTTCTGCCCGAGCGCGTACCTGCGTGACGTGGCCATCGGTTGGGGGCTCGACCCGGCGAAGCTGTCCGTGCTTCCGAACCCCGCTCCGGACGTGCCGGCGCTGCCCGCCCGCGACGAGCTCCGTGCCGAGTTGGACCTGAGCCGGCCCACGCTTGCGTTCGCCGGACGGCTCGGGCCGCAGAAGGCGCTCGGCGTCGCGCTCGAAGCTCTCGCCTCCGTTCCCGACGTCGATCTCCTCATCGTCGGAAACGGCCCCGAGCGGGTGCAGCTCGAGCGGCGCGCGCACGAGCTCGCAGTCGAGGGGCGCGCCCGGTTTCTCGGTGCGGTCTCGCGAGACGGGGTGCTGCGCCTCTTTCGCGCGGCGGACGCCGCTGTGCTCAGCTCCGCGTGGGAGAACCTGCCGCATACGGTGCTGGAGGCACTCGCGGTCGGAACGCCGGTGATCGCGACGGCGGTCGGCGGGGTGCCGGAGGTCGTCCGCGACGGCGAGAACGGGCTGCTCGTCGCACCGAACGACCCGGCGGCTCTGGGCGATGCCATCCGCCGCTATTTCGATGACGGCGATTTGCGCCGGCGGCTCTCGGAGGCAGCGCCCGGGTCGGTCGCCGCCTACACCGAAGAGTCGGTCTTCGCTCGCATCGAGGCGGAGCTCGCACGGGCGGCGATGCGATGAGGCGAAAGCTTCTGATGGTCGGTCGGATGCGGTACTCGCTTCCGCTCTCGCCTTCGCTCGCCCGGAAGTTCGACGTGCTCGAGGCCGAGCTCGACGTACGTGTGCTCGGAAGCTCGGGAGGCGGCAACGGCACCGATCCTCGCTTCCACCTCGTTCCGACGGCGCGGCCGCGAGCTCTCGACGGCCTGTCGTTCTACGCGCTCCTGTCGTTCCGCGTGGCGCGGGAGCTCCGCGAGTTCCGGCCGGACGCAGTGCTCGTCCAGGGGGCGCAGGAGACGGAGCTCGTCCTCCTCGGGAGGCAGCTCGCCCGCGTGCAGACGAAGGTCATCGCCGACATCCACGGGGACCCCGCCTCGCCGACGCGGCTCTACGGCTCCCCGCTCCGCAGGACGCTCGCCCCGCTTGCGGATGCGCTGGCGAGGCGCGGATTGCGCGGGGCCGACGGGGTCCGAACGATCTCCGGCTACACGTCGCGCGTCGTCCGCTCGGCGGGGGTCGAGCCGAGCGCGACCTTCGCCGCGTTCATGGACCTCGAGCCCTTCCTCGCCGAGCCGCCCGCGCAGCTCCCCGAACGGCCCACTGCGCTCTTCGTCGGGGTGCTCGAGCGCTACAAGGCGGTCGACGTGCTCGCCGACGCATGGCGGCTCGCGGCGCCGCGCGTTCCAGGAGCACTGTTGCACGTCGTCGGCCGCGGGACGCTGAACGAGGTGCCCGCACGTCTGGTCGCGGAGCTGCCCGAGCAGACGCGCTGGACCGAGGTGCTGCCCACGCCCGAGGTAGCGCACGCTCTGGACGACTCGACTGTGCTCGTCCTGCCGTCCCGCTCGGAGGGCCTGGGGCGCGTGATCGTGGAGGCGTTCTGCCGCGGGCGCGGCGTCGTCGGCAGCCGCGTCGGCGGGATTCCGGACCTGGTCAGAGACGGCGAGAGCGGACTGCTCGTCCCACCGGAGGAGCCGGCAGCGCTCGCGGACGCGCTCGTGCGCGTGCTCTCCGACCGTGGCCTCGCGGATCGACTCGGAGCTGCGGCTCGCGTCGCAGTCGAGCCGTGGCTCGCGTCCCCGGAGGAGTACGCGCGCCAGATCCGCGATCTCGTCGAGAACGTCGTTTTCGGCACAATCAAGTAGTCGTGCGCCGGCTCGGTGGCCTCGTCCTCGTGGCAGCGGCGATTGCAGCCGCTCTAGCTTCGTCTGCCGGCGCGGCGCTCTTCTTGCTCTTCACGCCGACCGCAGCGAGGTCAGGCAACTGGGTCACCGTTCGTCTCGACGGGAGACTCGGGATCGCGACGCCCACCAAGCCGTGTCCGGTCACCAGGGGCCGGGGTCCCGAGGAGAGGTACGGAAACGGTTTGCTTTCGACAAGGGTCGCCTCGACCGGCACGCTGATGGTGCAGCGGGAGGCAGGCGGGTCGCTCTCGACGAAGCTCGGATGGCTGCCGCACAAGGGGCTCAAGGGCCACCTCGTTGTCCGCGGTGAGCGGCTGGACGCCCCGGGGAAGCTCCGCGTGCTCGGCGTCCACTGGGGGCATGCATCACGAGGGCCGGCGGCGAGTGGCAGCTGGGCGAGCGCGGTCCAGTTCCCAAGCGAAGGCTGCTGGAGGATCACCGGGCGTGTCGGGGACGTCGCTCTGTCGTACGTCGTGCGGGTGGTCGCCCGGTAGGACAGGCGGGCGGGCGCACACCCCTACACTCACGCGGATGCGGGCTGACCGGACGAAGCAACTGCTGAAGAACGGCGTCTACCGGGCGCTGGGCGAGACCGTGAGCGGGATCGGCGCTCTCGACGGCGCGGCCGACCGCACGCTTCGCATCCTCATGTACCACAAGGTCAACGACCTCTGGCCGAATCCGACGACGGTTCCCACGTGGGTGTTCGAGAAGCAGATGGGGCTCCTCTCCGAGCTCGGCTACACGCCCGTGTCGTTCGAGGCGGTGCGAGACCACTACGTCCACGGCGCTCCGCTTCCGGTCGGCGCGGTGCTCATCACCTTCGACGACGGCTACCGCGACAACCTCGAGAATGCGCTGCCAATCCTGCGTCGCCACGGCTACCCGGGCGTCCTCTTCGCGCCGATCGGGTTCATCGGCGCCGGCCGGCCGCTACCGCACGAGGAGTCGCTGAGAATTCTCGGGGTCAGGAACGAGACGCTCGACTGGGACGGGCTCGCCGAGCTCGAGGCGGGGGGCGTACGGATCGAGTCGCACGGGATCGGCCACCGGCCGCTCTCCGAGCTCGACCCGATGGAGGCGACCCGCGAGATCGCGCTCTCCAAGCTGCGGCTCGAGGAGCGGCTCGGGCGCGAGGTGGAGGCGTACGCCTTTGTGAAGGGCTCGCTCGCCGACTACCGCCCGGAGCATGCGAGCCTCGTCCAACAGGCCGGCTACAAGCTGGCGTTCACGTCCGTCTCGGGTGGGAACGGGCCGGCGACCGACCGATTTCGGCTCCGCCGCTACAACATCGAGCCGTATCCCGCGCGGACATTCGAGCTCGTCCTCGCAGGCGCCTGCGATCTCATCTCCGTCAAGGACACCGTGGTCGGGACGTACGCGCGGCGTGCGTTCAACGCCGCCCTCGGGACGGCGACCAGTTGAGGTTCCAGACGGTTCGCTACACACCCGCGATGCGCGCCGACCTCGTCGCGCTCCTGGCCCGGGTCGGCACCACGCAGCTCTCGGACGAGGAGTTCGCGTGGTGGTTCGACCGCAATCCGGCGGGGGAGGGAATCGTGTCCCTCGCCGTCTCCGATGACGGCGTCGTGGGAGTCGCCGCCATGAGCTTCTTCCGCACGTCGCTGAACGGTTCCGTGACGCGCCTTGCGATCCCGGTAAATGTCGCAACCGATCCCCGCTACCAGGGACAAGGCGTGTTCTCGACCCTGGAGCGGGAGAACGAAGCGGCGGCTGCGGACGCCGGCTCGCCGCTCACGGTCACGTTTCCGAACGGCGCGTCGTACCCGATCTTCGTCAAGCGACTCGGCTGGGTCGATCTGCCGCGACTCCGGCTCTGGGCCAGGCCGCTACGGGCCGCGGCCGTCGTGCGCTACGCCCTCGGGCGCCCCGGCGAGGCCGGCGGGCTCGACCCTCCCGAGCCGTCGGCCCGCACGATCCGCGGGCTCGAGATCAGGCCGGTCGACCGATTCGGCCCCGACATGGACGAACTCGGCCGCCGGGCCGGCTCGTCGTACGGCAACCACTTCGTCCGCGACGCGGAGTACTTCAACTGGCGCTACCTCGACTCGCCGCGCGACTACCGCTGCTTCGCGGCCTTCCGCAACGGCCGGCTCGTCGGTGTGGCCGTCGTCGGGCACACGTTCAAGCACGGCGTCTCGGCCGGTTTCCTCGCCGATCTGGTCGTCGAGCCCGCCGGCTCGACCGAGATGCGGGCGCTACTCGCGCGCGCCCTCGAGGAGGTTCGCGGCGGCGCGGACGCGCTCGTCCTGCTCCCGCCGCCGGGTCGCAGTGAGCGCCGAGCGCTCATTGCCTCCGGCTTCGCGCCCACGAACAAGAAGCTCCGGTTCATCGGGAAGGTGCTTCGCGACGGTGCCCGCCTCGACGAGACATCGTCGTCCTGGCACTTCACCCTCGGAGACTTCGACTTCTTTTGAGCAAGCTCGTCTTCATCACACAGCAGGTCGATCCGCTGCACCCGGCTCTGGCGGCGACGGTGCCGAAGATCCGAGCCCTGGCGGCTCTCGTCGACGAGGTCGTGGTACTTGCGGACGGCGCCGTCGAGGGGGTCCTCCCGGCGAACTGCCGTGTGCGGCGGTTTCGCGCCACACACAAGGTCGGGCGCGGCCTCCGGTTCGAGGCGGCGCTTGCACCCGAGCTCCGTGGGCTTCGCGGTGGAGCAGTCGTGGCGCACATGTGCCCGATCTACGCCGTCCTCGCGGCGCCGCTCGTGAGACCGCTGCGGATACCGCTCGTCCTGTGGTTTACGCACTGGCGGGCGAGCCGTCTGCTCCAGGCGGCAGAACGCGTCTCGACGGCGGTCGTCTCCGTCGACCGCCGCTCGTTTCCGCTCGACTCGACGAAGGTGCGTGCGATCGGGCATGGCATCGACCTGACGGAGTTCTCGTGCGCGTCGCGGGAGGGGCTCGGTGGCGGGCTGAGGCTTCTCGCGCTCGGCCGCTACTCGCCTGCCAAGGGCCTCGACGTGGTTCTCCGCGCGCTCGCCGCGGTCGACGGCGATGTGCGGCTCGACATCCACGGGCCGGCGCTGTCCGCGGAGGAGCAGGCGCATCGGGCGAGCCTCGAGAGCCTGGTCGCGGGGCTCTCGCTCGACGGACGCGTCGAGCTCGGGGACGCCGTGCCTCGTGCCGAGGTTCCGGCGCTGCTCTCCGATCACGACGCGCTCGTGAACAACATGCGCGCCGGCGCTCCGGACAAGGTGGTCTACGAAGCTGCGGCAGCATGCGTACCCGTGCTGGCCTCGAACCCGATCTTCGACTCGCTGCTCGACCCGGCCCAGCGGTTCGACCGTGAGGATTCTGACGATCTCGCCGATCGGATCCGTGGGCTCGAAGCGCTCTCTGGCGCGGACCGCGAAGCGCTCGGCCGCCGGTTACGGGAACGCGTGGAGGAAGGCCACTCGGTCGAGTCGTGGGCGCGAGGCGTCCTCGAGGCGGCGGGCATCTCGTGACCGGGGTGGTGCTCCACTCGCAGAAGGTCGCAGGGATCTCCGGCTCGGAGGCGCACCTGCTCCAGCTGCTTCCCGACCTGCGTGAGCGTGGGTGGGACGTGCGCTTTCTCATGCTTCACGAGGACGAGCCCGGTGCCTGGGAGTTCGCAGGCGAGCTCGAAGCCCGTGACGTTCCCATCGAGACGATCAAGCTCCGGGCGGACGTCGACCCGCTCGCCTTCGCAGAGGTCGTGAAGCATCTCTCGACACGCCGGCCGACCATCCTGCACACGCACCTCGTCCACGCGGATGTCTACGGGCAGCTTGCGGGAGCCATGACCCGCGTCCCGCTGCGCCTCTCGACCAAGCACGGGTTCAACGAGTTTCGCGAGGGGCGCTTCTTCGGGCTCGCCGACCGGTCGGTCGGCTCTCTCGCACACGTCCAGATTGCGATCTCGCAGGGCCTCGCGCACTACCTCGCGGAGACCGAGGGCTTCGACGAGGCGAGCTTCGAGATCGTTTACTACGGCATCTCCTCACGCGGCTCGGTCCATCGCTACGAAGGTTCGGAACCGCGACTTCTGTGCGTGGGTCGCCTGATTCCGATCAAGGGTCATCTCGTGCTCCTGCGCGCGCTGGCCCAGGCGAGAACACGCGTCCCCGGGCTCACCCTCGACGTCGCCGGTCGCGGGCCGCTCGAGCCGGCGCTGAAGGAGTTCGCCCGCGAGCTCGGCCTCGACGATGCGGTGCGCTTCCTCGGATTCGTCTCGCCCGTGCAGGCCGCGATCGAGGAGTCGGCGATCGTGGTCGTTCCCTCGCTCGGCGAGGGGTTCGGGATGGTGGCGCTGGAGGCGATGGAGCGGGGACGACCGGTGATCGCGAGTGGGGTCGGAGGGCTGCCGGAGATCGTGGCCGACGGCGAGACAGGCCTCGTCGTGGCGCCGGCAGACGCCGAGGCGCTCGCGGACGCAATCGTGTATCTCGCGGGCGATCTCGAGAGAGCAGCCGAGATGGGCCGCACGGGACGTGAGCGAGCGCTCGCGATGTTCACTCCGGAGCGCAGCGTCGAGCGGATCGAGGAGCTCTACCGCGCGACGCTCGGGTCGGACGCGTAGCCACGACGCCTCGCGCGTATCCGATCCCAGAGCGCCGAGAGCGCGAACGCTGCGAGAAGCGCGAGCAGGAAGTCCCACGGCACCCGGTAGCGCGCCGTCCCGGCGAAGACCATCGCCGCGAGCGTGTTGTACGCAAGTAGCAGCAGGGCGAGCGCGACGAAGTATCGCGGCGCGACGAAGAGCCCGACGAGCGCCAGCGCGTACAGGACGATGACGTACCCCGGCTCCACCGTCCGCCGGGCGTCACGGGCGATGCCGCTGCCGCTCGAGTCCGACTCGGCGGGAACCGGATTCCAGAGCATTCGCACTGCCTGCGCCGACAGCCGCGCCTTCTCACCCGGATGCTCGCGCCAGAAGTCGAGTACCTCGCGGCGATAGAGGCGCATCTGGGCACATTCGTCGACGGTTGTGGGCTTGCCCGCGAGCGTGAGATCGGCCGCGAGCTCGGGCCACGGCGGCGCGCCGGGGAGCTCCGGGACGTCGTCGATCCACCCCCCGCGAGCGAGGACGCGGTAGGTGTGGGGGTTGTTCGCCTTCCAGAGGGCACGCGCATCGGTAGTCAGCGCGTAGCAGCCGACCTCGACCCGGTTGCGCACGACCCAGGGCGCAACCGCGACCGCCGCACCGAGGACGACCACCGCCCCGACCGCGAGCGCGCGACGACCCGGTCGGACCTGCCACGCGACGTACGGAGCCAGCGCGACGGGCAGCAGAGCGAGCCGCGCATTGCCGAGGATCGCGATGCCCGTAGCGACTCCGGTGGCCGCCGCGGCGGCGAAGGAGCGATCCTCGAAGGCGAGAATCGCGAGGAGCACGACGAAGGCGAGCAGCAGCCCGTCCAGGCCCTCGCGGTTCAGATGCACGTCGTGCCAGACGACGTACGGATGGAGCGTGGCGAGCAGCGCGGCCACGACCCCGATCCCCGTCGAACGCAGGCGAGTCCCTATTTCCAGGACGAGCAGCGCAGTGAGCACCGCGACGACGATCTGTGCGAGACCGACCGCAAGCCAGGACCGGCCGAACGGCAAGTAGATCGCTGCCAGGAACCAGCCGTAGAGCGGCTGCGTGTACGCGGACGGGACCCCGGGCAGGAAGCCGAACGTCCCGTGGTCGACCAGAGTCGTGGCGAAGCGGTCGCTCTTGTCGACGAACTCCTCGAGAATCGTCTTGCGCTCGTGGAAGAGCACGGCGAGTCGCGGGAGCGCCGCGGCGAGACAAACGACGAGAACGGCGACGGAGCGGCGCATCACACGGCATCCGACGATACTTCTCGGGCGATGGGCGGCACAGCGGGGGAACGGTACGCGGTCGTCTCCTGCCACGTCGAACGACCGCTCGACGACGACGTGTGGGCGCGATTCTCGGCGGTCCAGCGGCGGCGGCCGGGCGGCTTTTCCATCGCCGCGCTCGTTCGCCCCGCGGATCCGGCTGCCGGCGAGGACGCCGACCTCTGGCTCGAGCGGGCTCGCGAGGCTGTGCAGGTCGCGCCGCTCGGCCACCACACGCACTGGACGGCTCCGGACCATGCGCGACCGACCGGCGCCGGGACCGGTGCCCGCGTCAGGGACGAAGGAGCCCGGCTTCGCGAAGCGGGGCTTACGCCGACGCTGTTCTGTGGCGGCGGCTGGTACACGGACGAGGACGTCGCGGAAGCATGCGCGGAGCTCGGCTATGTCGACTGCACGCCGAGGGCGACACGACCTCCGTACCTCGCGGAAGGCGAGCGGTGGGCCTCCCTCCAGGCTCCCCAGCGCGTACGGCTCGCCTCAGGTCGGACTCTTGCAGTACTGCCGACGACGCACTCGCTCGGGGATCTCGGTCGTGCGCTCGCGCGGCGCTCGCTTCCCGCATTCGTCCACGTGTACTTCCACGACACCGACCTGCTCAGCCGCCGCCGGTCGCTCGCGCTCCACGTCTTCCTCGGTGCGCTGGCCCGGCGCGCTCGCGTCACCGACCTCGACGCGCTTGCGTCCACGATCGCGGGGCAGGCGCCTCAGGTTGCCTGGGACGACGTGGCCCGGCTCTAACATCTCGGAATGTCCGGCAGCAAGACTGCTCCGCCGGCGGAGTCCGCACGCCCCATCGAGCCTCAGCCCGCTCATGCGGACGTGCGCGCCTCTCGCGTGTACATCCTGTCGCGCGGGCCGGTGCTCTCGGTGCTGCGGCGCGTGCTCTCGGTCGTCGCGCTGGTCGTGCTCGACGTCATCGGGCTGGCGCTCGGGATCTACCTCTCGCTCGTCCTGCGGCAGCTCATTCGCGGGGACGGGGATGTTCTCTGGAGCCTTCTGTGGCGTGAAGGGCCGGGTGAGTGGCTCAGGTTCATCGCGCCGATCACCATCCTCGTGTTCGCCCAGGCCGGGCTCTATCGCGTCCGGGAGCGCCGTCCCGGGCCGGGACGCGTCCTCGCCTCGCTGATCGTCGTCGCGCTCATCGTCCTCGCATTCGGCATCGGTACCGGCTACGACTTCAGCACCTCGGGCCTGATCCCAACCGCGGTCGTCGTCTCCGCGCTGACCATCGGCCTCCTTCGCGCGGCCTACGAGTCGATCTCGCTCGAGGCAATGCGGGTGATGGGCATCCGCAGGCGGGTCGTCCTCATCGGCGAAGGCGAGAATCTCGCCCGGCTCAAGCGCTCGCTTGCCGCCGCGCGCGGGGGTCTCGGGTACGAGTTCGTCGGAGCGGTCGCGAGCAACACCACCCCCGGGCTGCGTCTGCTCGGCTCGCGGGCGGATCTTCCACGTGTTCTCGAGGAGGTTCGGCCGGACGAGGTCGTCCTCGCCGAGGCCGACTTCGACGAGAGAGCGGTGCTCGAGGTCGTGGATCAGGCGCACAAGCGAGGCATCCGTGTGCGCCTCGCGCCGGAGACGACCGAGCTGCTCGTCCAGCGCGGCGAGTACGTGCCGGGCCAAGGTGCCCCGCTCTTCGAGCTCCGCCCACCGGTTCTGACCGGCTTCGACTGGGCGGTCAAGCGGACGTTCGACATCGTGGCGAGCGTCCTCGTTCTCGTCATCGGCCTTCCGTTGTGGCTCCTGATCGCGCTCGCGATCAAGCTCTCCTCGCGGGGCTCCGTGTTCTACGTCGACCACCGCGTGGGTGTGGGCGAGCGAGAGTTCCCCATGCTCAAGTTCCGGACGATGGTCGCGGAAGCCGCCGACCTGCAGGCGCAGCTCGAGCCGTCGAACGAGGCTTCGGGTGCGTTGTTCAAGATCCGCGACGACCCGCGCATCACGCGAGTCGGCCGTGTCCTGCGGCGGCTCTCGCTCGACGAGATCCCGCAGATCGTGAACGTGCTGCGCGGCGAGATGAGCCTGGTCGGCCCGCGTCCACTTCCGCTGCGTGACTACCGCCTGCTCGAGGACTGGCACCACGCGCGCTACGCGGTGCTCCCGGGGATGACCGGCCTCTGGCAGATCTCGGGCCGGTCGGGCCTCACCTTCGACGACCTCGTTCGGCTCGACTTCACCTACCTCGAGAACTGGTCGATCTGGCTCGACATCACGATCATCGCGAAGACGATCCCGGCCGTCCTGCGGCGGCGAGGGGCGTATTGACGAGGCCGCCGAAGATCCTCGCGGTCGCGTCCGCGGTCGACCTCGACTTCCGCTACGGCTGCACGCCCGCCTGGTGGCAGCTGTGGAAGGGGATGTACGAGGTGGGCGTCGACCTCGTCGTGACCCCGTATCGCGGCCGGCCGGTGGAGTCTCCCTGGTGGCGCGTGGCTCCGAACCCGACCTATCGCGAAGGCGAGTCCTATCAGGCGGTCCGCAACGGGCTCGCGCGACTCAAGGGCGATCGCTACCTGCGGCGGGAGGAGTCGAGCCCCGAGGACACGGGGTTCGACCGGCTGACGCGTGAGGCGATTCGCCGCTTCGTCACGCCGCGCTGGAAGCGTCATCTCGAGCAACTCGTCGAGCGGGAGCGACCCGACGCCGTCGTCGTGTTCACGATCCCGATGGCACATCTGCGAGGCATCCCCTCCGCACTGCGCGAGCGCTTCGGGACCCCCGTCGTGTTCTACGACGGCGACGTCCCGATGAGCCTCCCGGAATACGGCGGAATGGACACGGGCTTCAACCCCTACCACGGCGCCGATCCGTCCGAGTACGACCTCGTCGTCTCGAATTCCGAGGGCGGGATCGGACGGCTGGTCGAGCTCGGGGCGCGGCGTGCGGAGGCGCTCTTCTGGGCGGCCGACCCGGAGTTCTTCGCACCCCAGCCGGTCGAGAAGGACGTGGACGTGTTCTTCTACGGCTACGGCGACAAGTTCAGGCGAGACTGGATGGAGATCATGGTCGGCGAGCCGTCGAGGCTCGCGCCCGAGCTCGACCTCGCGCTCGGCGGGCTCGACTTCCAGGGTGACACCGGAAAAGCGAGGCTCCTCGGCGACGTCCCGTTCAACGTGTTCGCCCGCGCGATCTCGGCCGCGCGGGTCAACCTGAACATGACTCGGCGACCGCACGCGACCGTTCCCGGCTCCTCCACCGCACGGCCGTTCGAGCTCGCGTCCTCCGGCGCGGCCATCGTGTCGAACCCGCACGAAGGCATCGAGCGGTGGTTCGATCCCGACTCCGAGCTCGTCGTCGTCGAGTCGGCCGACGAAGCGGTCGCCGCGTACCGCGAGCTCGTCGCGGACCCGGGCCAGGCCGAGGAGATGGGTCGTCGCGCACGCGAGCGCGTTCTCGACGAGCACACCTATGCTCACCGCGCCCGCCGGCTGCTGGAGCTGGTCGGGCTCGGAGTCCCGGCGCGGGTATGAGCTCGCGCCGAACGCTCGTCGCGGTCGTGCCCGCGTGGAACGAGGCAGGTGCGATCGGCCAGGTCGTCGACGAGATCGGGCTGAGGGCGGGAGTCGACGTGGTCGTCGTCGACGACGCATCGACCGACGAGACCGCGGACGTGGCCGAGGCGCACGGAGCGACCGTGCTGCGACTCCCTTTCAACGTCGGTATCGGCGGCGCCGTGCAGACGGGCTTCAAGTACGCGCTCGCGAACGGCTACGACGTCGCCGTGCGGCTCGACGGAGACGGCCAGCACGATCCGTCCGAGCTTCCGAAGCTGCTCGAGCCGATCGAGCGCGGCGAGGCAAATCTCGTCATCGGGTCGAGGTTCGCGGACGGGAGCGGCTCGTACCGACCTCCCTTCGCTCGTCGAATGGGCATCCGCGTCTTCGCACGGCTCGTCTCCCTCCTCGGCGGCCAGCGAGTCACGGATACGACGTCCGGGTTCATCGCGCTCGACGGCGTTGCGATCAAGCTCTTCGCCGAGGAGTACCCGCACGACTACCCGGAGGTGGAGGCGACGCTCGTGGCGCTGCGCAGCGGACTACGGCTCGTCCAGGTCCAGGTCGACATGCGAGAGCGTGAGACGGGCTCCTCGTCCATCACCTTCGTCCGCTCGCTCTACTACATCGTCAAGGTCATGCTTGCGTTGCTCGTCGCCAGCCTCCGACGCTATCCGCGCCTCGAGGGGGCGGGGAATTGACTCCGCTTCGCGTCTCGATCGCCGGAGTCATCGCGTCGATCCTCCTCATCCTCGTGATCCTCGAGCTCATCCGGGGCAGGCGCCTGAAGGAGCGCTACGCGCTGCTGTGGCTTGCGACCGGCGTCGTCCTGCTCGTGCTCTCCGCCTGGCGCGGCGGGTTGAACACGATCGCGAGCTGGGTCGGCGTCACGAGCTACCCACCAGCGGTGCTCTTCGCCGTTGCGACGCTCTTCATCCTGTTGGTCCTCCTCCACTACTCGACCGTGCTCTCGAGGCTCACCGACGAGAACGTGGAGCTCGCTCAGAGAGTTGCGCTGCTCGAGGAGCAGATGCACGCACGGCACGAGCAGCCGTCGAGCGCCGCGGACGGATAGGAGCGCGTGACGTCGCGCTGGCGACTCGCAGCCTGCGCGGGCGTCCTGGTCTTCTGCGCTACCGCGTTCCTCCCGGTCCCGGCAGGGGTCGACGTCTGGCCGTTCGACACGTACGGCGAGGCTGTCGTCGACGGCAACGTGCCGTACCGAGACTTTCCGTTCGAGTACCCGCCTGCATCGCTGCCGGCGATCGTTCTTCCCGCGCTCGTCCCAGGGGTCTCCTACGAACGGGCATTCAAGGCTCTGGAGGTCGTTCTCGGCGTACTCCTCGTTGCCGCGACTGCGTTCCTTCTGCGCGATGCCACACGGAGCGAGCTTGTCGTCGGTGTCGGGCTCGTGGCTCTGCTGCCCGCCCTGCTCGGCGCGGTGGTGTTCTTTCGCTTCGACCTCTGGCCGGCTCTCCTGGTGTCGCTCTCCCTGCTGGCGCTCGAGCGGAGGCGGAACGAGGTCGCGGCCGGCCTGATCGGGCTCGCGGTTGCCACGAAGCTCTATGCGGCTGCGCTTGTCCCTCCGTTCCTCTCGTTCGTCGATCGCGAAGGCGGCCGACATCGCGTCCGGAGGGCAAGCGCCGCTCTCGTGGCGGTCGTGCTCCTGGCCACGATGCCGCTGGCTGTCGTTGCTCCCGGTGGTGTCGCTTCGAGCCTGCAGCGCCAGTTCGACCGCCCGCTCCAGATCGAGAGCACCGGCGCGTCTCTGCTTCTCGTCGCCGGCGATCCGACGGTCGCGTTCGGCTCGGGCTCCTGGAACCTCACCGGAGCCGTGCCGACGGCGATCGGCGTCGTCTCGACGATCGCGGGACTCGGAGCGCTCGCCGCTGTGTGGATCCTCGTCTGGAAACGCAGACGGAGCTTGTCCGATGCAGCGCTCGTGTACGCCGCATGCATTGCGATCGTCCTGGTGTTCGGAAAGGTCGCCTCCCCGCAGTTTCTCGTCTGGCTCGCCCCTCTCGTCGCCGTCGTTCGTGGGAGGACGGGCCTCGCAGCGTGCGCGCTCTGCGCGGGCGCCTGCGTCCTGACTCGGCTCGTCTATCCGGTGCGTTACGAGGAGCTTCTGACGGGCGACTTGCTCCCCGCGCTGCTCCTCGCTCTGCGCAACGTGCTCCTGGTCGCCGTCGCGCTCGTTCTCACGCTCACGCTCGTCCGGCGGTCGGGCTCACCGAGTGCCACGGCCGGTGTGCCGGTCACCGGCGCGTGGTTGCGGCCGGACTGAAGTCGAAGATATCCCCTTGCTCGGGGTCGTTCACCCAGTTCGTGCCGACACCGATCCGATACGTCGCGTCCGCCGGAGATGACGTGTCCACGAAGACGGGCTCGCGCGTCGTTGCGATCGGCGGGCTCATCAGGTAGCAGGACCAGGACACGCTCTCCGAGAGGGCGCACTGGGTGTCGTCTCCCCCACCATCCGTGCGGTAGACGCGGTAGAAGACCTTGGCTCGCCACGAACCGGGCGACCATGTCACGCGGGTGCTCGAGCCCGTCCGCTCGACGCGGATGGCGACTCCGTCGTCGACGGGGGTGAGGATCGTGGTGCCGGACGCGGTCGTCTGGACGATGGCGGGAGTCGGCGGCCTGATGCGTTCGGAAGCAACGATGAATCCGAGCGGAACGACGAGAGCCACGACCGCGGCGATCGCCACCCAGCGCCACTCGATCACGGCGGGTCTCGGTGGCCGGACACGTTCGCCGAGACGGCGTGCGAGCGTGGGTACGAGCAGCGGGATGGACGCGAAGAGCAGGAGGTACGCGGGCCACGCAGGCATGAGCAGCCTCCAGAACGTGTTGCTCTCGATGCTCGCGCGCGGCGAGAAGCCCTTGACGACGATGTACGCGGCCAGCCAACCGCCCAGGAGGGCGGCGATCGCCCCGCGACGAACGCGGATGACGGCGATCAACCCGGCAAATGGTGCCCACTGAGCGAGCCTCGCGCTCCAGAAGAACTCGCGGAGCTGGTCCATCTGCTCGCGCCAGTGCTGGAAGTCGAGGTCGATGTAGCGGTCGAGATTCAGGCTCGCGCCTACCGGCGGGACGCCGGTGCCGGCGGCCAGCTGTACGTGTGGGAGTGACAGGGCTGGGATGTAGCCGAGACCCCGCTCCTTCCAGAGCACGAGGAGGACGAGGCTCGGGAGGATCGCGATCGCGAAAGCCGCCCCCTCTCGCCAGCGCCGAGCGACGAGATAGGCGAGCACCGCGCCGATCGCGAACAGGTAGTTCGGAGGCTTGAGGCCACCTGCGACCCCAGCGAGCAGCCCCGCCAGGACCGCATCCGGGATACGCCCGGGTGAGAGCGAGCGGACGACGAAGACCGCAGCGGCCAGCGTGACGACCATCGACGGGTAGTCCGGCATCGCCGTGAGGCCGAGCGCCTGCGGCAGGAACTGGTCGATCCACTTCTCGTGGTAGCGCTGGTCGAAGAGCGGGATCGCCGCGAACGGCGCGATCACCCAGAGCAGCGCCGCCCAGTAGCCGGTCAGTCGTCCGCCGATGTGCGAGGCGAGCTCGTAGACGCAGAGGAGCGCGACCGGCCCGAGGACGAGGACGTCCAGGACGACGAGCGCGGGCAGCGCCTGAACGAAGGTCGGACCGGTGACCCATGTGATGGGGATCTGGACGTACGGCCAGATGTACCCGACCTCGGTCGGCGGGATCTGGAGCTGGCCGAGCAACCAGCCCGTCGTGGTGTTCACGATCTGGTCGCCACCCTGGAAGAAGACCCAGCCGTTGTGCGTCGCGGAGAGCGCCAGCGCAAGCGTTAGCGTGATCTGCGCCACGATCAGCGCGCCGAGGACGTGTCGAGGCCGTTCGGCCAGTCGATCGAGCGTCCGGCCCGCGCTCCGGGCGGCCGCGAGGGAGCTAGTTGCGACCGACACCGGCGACACGCGCCGAGCGGTACCAGGCGACCGTGCGCTCGATCCCGTCGCGCAGCGCCGTCTGCGCCTCGAACCCGAAGAGCTCCAGCGCTCGCGAGCCGTCCACGCTCCTGCGCGGCTGTCCGTTCGGCTTCGTCGAGTCCCAGACGATGCTGCCCGCGAACCCGGTGACGTCCGCGACGAGCTCGGCGAGGTCGCGAATCGAGATCTCCCTCCCGGCGCCGAGGTTGACGGGGTCGGGCCCGTCGTAGTTCGCGGCCGCGAGGACGAACCCGTCGACGCAGTCGTCGACGTAGAGGAACTCCCGGGTCGGCGAGCCGTCTCCCCAGAGGACGACGTCGTCGTCGGCGTCGACCATCTTGCGGATCAGCGCCGGGATCACGTGCGATGTCTCGAGGTCGAAGTTGTCTCTCGGCCCGTACAGGTTCGTCGGCAGGAGGAAGATGCTCGAGAGCCCGTACTGGTCCCGGTACGACTGCGCTCCGACCAGGATTGCCTTCTTCGCGATGCCGTACGGCGCGTTGGTCTCCTCCGGGTAGCCGTCCCAGAGGCTCTCCTCGCTGAAGGGGACGGGCGTGAACTTCGGGTACGAGCAGACGGTTCCGGCGATCACGACCTTCTGCGTCTCGTGGACTCGTGCTTGCTCGAGCACGTGCGCGCCCATCATGAGGTTCGCGTACCAGTAGCGGCCGGGGTTCGCGCGGTTCGCCCCGATCCCGCCGACCTCTGCGGCCAGGTGGAAGACGAGCTCCGGCGACGCGTCGTCGAACATGCGCTCCATGTCCTCCATGCGCGTGAGGTCGTAGTCGGAACTGCGCGCGGCGGTGACGTCGTGACTCTCGCGCTCGAGCCGCTCGACGAGGTGCGAGCCGAGGAATCCACCTCCGCCGGTGACGAGGACTCGCACGGCCGCAGCGTACCGGGCCATTCGGCGTCTGACGGCCTAGGATCGGGGCGTGAGGTCGATCCTCGACCGGCCCGCACTTCTCCTCGGGCTCGGTGCGATTCTCGGAGTCATCGCCTTCCAGCTCTGGATCACGCCGTCGAACCCGCCCGGGTATCACCGTGACGAGGCTGCGCTCTCGCTCAACGCGTACACGCTCTCGGCGAGTCTCCGCGACGAGGACGGCGCGCGTCTGCCGTTGCTCTTTCGCTCGTTCGACGACTACAAGAGCCCGCTCTACCCGTACCTGCTCGCCGGCATCTTCCGCGTCACAGGGCCGGATGCCCAGGTTGCGCGTGGCTTCTCCGCCGTGCTCGTGCTCGCTGCGGTTCTTCTCCTCGGGGTGCTGGCGAGAAGGCTTACCGGCAGCAATCTCGTCGCGACCATCGTCGTCGTCGCCGCCGGGTTGACCCCCTGGCTCTTCGAGCTCGGGAGGGTCGCCATCGAGGCCTCGACTCAGCCGTTGCTGATCGTGCTGCTTCTGCTCGCGCTCGAACGGACATCGCGGCTCGAGCGATACAGGGGCGCGCAAGGCTGCGCCGCCGGAGCCCTGCTCGGGCTCCTCGCCTACTCGTACACGGGGAGCCGGCTCCTCGGGCCGCTGCTCGCCGCCGCGCTCGTCGTCTTCGCCGGCCGCGACCGGTGGCGCTTCGTTCTCGCGGCCTGGGCGACGTTCCTCGTCGCCGTCGCTCCCCTGGGGCTCTACGCGCTCCGGCATCCCGGAGCTCTGACGGCCCGGTACGAGGCGACGACGATCGCCCGGGACGGTGTGTCAGGCCCCAGGCTCGTCGTCCAGGCTGTCGGAAACTGGTTCCGCGATATCGACCCGTGGCACTGGGCGACGGCCGGCGATCCCGCGCCCTACATCCACAACGGCGGCTACGGCGCGCTCTTCGGAGCCGTCGTTGCACTCGCGATCGCGGGAGCCGTGCTCGTCCTCGTTCGCCGGCGCGAGGAGCTCTGGTGGCGGTACGTGCTCGTCGCGACCCTTCTCGTTCCCATCCCGGCCGCGCTGACGGTCGATCGGTACAACGCCATCCGGCTCGCGGCGCTACCCGTGTTCGTACTCGTTCTGGCGATCCCCGCGCTCGACGCGCTGCTGACGGAGGCGAGGCGACGATGGCCGGCACGCGTTGTCGCTGGCCTCCTTGCGCTGGCGGTCGTGCTCCAGTTCACCCAGTTCCTGGACGCGTACCGGACGCGCGGCCCGGCGCGAACCGTCCTGTTCGAGGCCGGCGTGAAGCCGCTGCTCGCACAGGCCTTCGCCACGGGCGATCCCATCAACATCGACTACGACGACCGCGGTGCCCAGGCAGAGGCGCGGTGGTACGCGGCCGAGACGGGTGTGCCGCAGGACCGTGTCGTCATCCTGCCGGACGGCGGTGTGCCTCCGCCGGGCTCGCTCGTGTTCTCCCGATTCCAGGAGTGCGACTACGTCTGCGAGGAGTTCGCGCACTGGGAGGAGTACCGGCTCTCGCGCGCGAAGGGACCGCGGACCTAGGCGCGGAGCGGGAACCCGGTGGGGAGCCAATCCACCCGGCCGATCCAGCGCTCGCGGTTCGCCGCATACCAGTGAATCGTCTCGAGAATCCCTTCCTCCCAGGACACGAGCGGCTTCCATCCGGTCTCGCGCGTGAGCTTCTCGTGCCCGACGCGGAGCGCGAGCACGTCGCTCGCGCCGGGGCGGTACCGACCCGGAACCGACGTCAGGTGCCGGTCGCCCGGCCAGAAGCCGTGCTCCTCGCCGATCCGCAGAATGAGCTCCGCCCACTCACGCATGGCGATGTTCTCGCCCTGCCCGTAGACATAGACGTCCCCCGGGTTCCCGTGGGCCGCCACGGTGAGATGGCCGCGCACGCCATCGAGGCAGAAGCAGAAGTCGCGCAAGGGCTCGAGATTGCCGAGCTCCACGGCGTCCCGGGTCAGCGCCTGCGTGACGATCGTTCCCGTGACGTAGCGCGGGTTCTGGCGCGGCCCGTAGTTGTTGAACATGCGCGTCACGACCCCGGGGACCTCGAAGGCGTCGAAGTAGTTCATCGTCAGGAAGTCGGCGGCCACCTTCGACGTCGCGTAGATGGACTTCGGGTTGATCGGAGAGCGCTCGTGGAGGATGAGTCCGCCCGCTTCGTCGAAGTCGTGATGATCGGAGACCGCGTCGCGGACGTTCCCGTACTCCTCGGAAGTACCCGCCGTGTCGAATTTCTCGAGATCGAGCTCCCAGTCGACGATCGCCTGGAGCAGGTTCAGCGTCCCGATGACATTGGCGGCGACCGTCTCGTACGGGCGGTGCCACGACTCGCCGACGTGCGCCTGGGCTCCGAGGTGGAAGACGTACGGGCGATCCGGCGCGCGCCGCAGCTCACGCACGAGGTAGTCGACTGACGTGCGGTCGGTCAGGTCTGCGAAGTGCACCTTGAGCCGGTCCCGCAGGTGCGAGATGTTGTTCAGAGCACCGCTCGAGTTCGCGCGCACGAACGCGTGCACCGTTGCTCCGAGCTCGACGAGGGCGTCCGTGAGGTGCGAGCCGATGAAGCCGTCGGCTCCTGTGACGAGCACGGTGCGGCCCTCGTAGACATCGCCGTACTCGCGGCGAAGGTCGTCGAGCGTACCGCCTGTCCAGAGGCTGTCGTTCGGCATGGTGCGTACGCTTCCGCGTCGGTGCGCAAGCGTACAGACTCGCCCGGCCTGGGTTCTCTGAGGAGCGCCGCGCTCACCGCGACCTCTGCGCTCGTCGTCACCGCCGTCTCCGCGATCGCCGGTGTGGTGATCGCTCGCGAGTTCGGCCGCACGCAGGAAACCGACGGTTTCTTCGCGGCATACGGCGTCTTCATCGTGCTCGTGCTCGCTTCGCAGGCGATCCGGATCGCGGTCCTTCCGGATCTCACAAGGGCTCGGGCCGAGCGCCGTCTGGCGGGGGAGATCGCGGGCTTCGCAGTCGCAATCGCGCTCGTCGCCGTGCCGCTCGTGCTGCTGGCGGAGCTTCGAACGGGGCAGATCGCGGACCTGCTGACCGGCAACGGGTCGAGTGTCGCCCAGGACTCCGCCGCCGAGGCTCTGCGCTGGATGGTCCCGGCCGCGGCGGCGCATCTCTTCGCCGGTCTGGCAGCGAGCGGTCTGGCGGCTCTCGACGACTACGGGACGGCGGCGTTCGGCTACGCAGCCGGCAGCGCTGCCGGGCTCGCGCTCATCCTCGCGCGAGTCGAGCCAGACGGAATCATCGTCGTGGCGTGGGGGATGGCGCTGAACGCCACGGTCGCCTTCCTCGTCCCTGCGACGAGCCTCGCGGTGCGTGCGGTCGGCGCGCGCATGCCCGCAGCGGCCGCACGCCCCGCGGGGTTGCCGATTCGCGCCCGGCTTGGCGTCTTCGCGGCCGCAGCAGTGCTGCCGATCGCGCTCCAGATGCTGTACGTCGTCTGCCTTCCGTTCGCCGGTCGGCTCGGAACGGGAGCCGTGACGAGCTTCGGATACGCATACCTTGCTGCCGCCGGGCTCGTGACCGTCACGGCGTTCTCGCTCGGTCTCGTCACGTCGGTACCACTCACGCGCACCGGGCTCGACTCCGGACGGGCTGCGCGTCACGTCGTCTCCGCCGCGTGGATCGCGCTCGTGCTGATTGGCGCCGCGGCGGGGGTGTTCGCACTCGCAGGCGCGGACGTGGTCGAAGCCGTTCTCGGCGGAGCGTATGGGGGCGACGTCGGCGAAGAGGTCGGGCGCCTCGTCGTCTCGCTGGGCCCCTGGATGGTCGCCTCCGTGGGGGTGAACGTCGCGTTTCCGCTGCTGTTCGTCGTCGGCCGCATGCGCGCGCTTCCCTGGATCGGGGTGCTCGCCCTCGCCGTCCAGGTGCCGCTCGCCTGGCTGGCCGGCAGGTGGTTAGAGCTCGACGGGCTCGCGTTCTCGCTCGCGGTCTCGACGCTGCTCGTGCTCGCGCTGCTCCTCCACCAACTCGGCGCGCTGCGAGTAGCGGCACGGGGGCTCGCCATCGCAGCCGTCGTCGTCGGCGTGCTCACTCTTGTCGCATTTCTTCCCCCCGCCGTCGTGCTCGCTCCGATCGCCGCGGCGGCCGCCGGCCTCGTCCTCTACTCGGCGCTGCTCGCCGTCACTCGTCCGCGCGGGCTCATCGCGTCGTGGCACTACCTGCGCGCTCTTCGCTAGCCGTCCTTGCCGGCCGCCTGCTCGAAGACCACCTCGTGCAGGCGGGCGGTCGCTTCCCACGTGTAGGTCGCGGCCTGCGCGATCCCGCGCTCGTGCAGCTCGTCCGCGCGCGCCAGCGCATCGCGGACGCCGTTTGCGATCGCGTGTACGCCGTCAGGGTCGAAGAGCACCGCGGCATCCCCGCACACCTCGGGAATCGCTCCGCGGTCCGACGCGGCCACCGGGCAGCCCGACGCCATCGCTTCGAGCACGGGCAGGCCGAAGCCCTCGTACAGGCTCGGAAAGACGAGGCAGGCGGCTCTCCGGTAGAGCGCTGCGAGCTCCTCGTGCGTGACCGAACCGAGCGGCTCGACGCCCTCGGGAAGATGGTCCCGAAGCACGTCGAGGCCGTCGCCGGTCAGCACGAGCCTGAGGCCGGGGATCTCGCGCCGAAGGTCGACGAACGCCTGCAACAGGCGGGCATGGTTCTTGTGCTTCCAGGGACGGGCCGGATAGAGGAGGAAGTGCTCGCGCGGCTCGGCCGACGGCTTGAAGAGGTCGTGCTCGACACCGTGTGGGATCACACGGACCCGCGACGGGTCGAGCCCGAGTCGTTCGAGGGCGCGCTCGCGCACGAACTCGCTCGGCACGATCACCATCTGCGCGTTGCGCGCCGCACGGTCGTAGGCGAAGCGGCGAAACAGTCGGCGCGACCGAGAGAAGAGCTCCGGGAAGTCGTGGTGCTGGAGGTCGTGAAGGGTCAGGACCTTTGCTCGACGCGTCCGCGGCACGGCGACGGTGAGCGGATAGTGGACGACATCGATCTCCCGGAGCCGCCTGCGGAGCTCGCCCGAGGCATGGCCGGCGATCGACATCGCAGGGATCCGTGGCGGCCCCCGGCGTGCAAGTGGAAGCTCGCGGACTGCCACGACCTGGACTCCTTCGGCCGCGTCATCCAGGCTGCTTGGAACGAACGCCGAGTAGTCGAGCGTCCCGACCGACTCGAGCGCGCGGAGGAGATGACGGGCATACGTCTCTGCGCCGCCCTGCTCGCCCGGAGAGAGCGTGAGCAGGGAGATCCCGACGTGCACCGCGCCGATCCTACTGAGATCAGGCCGGGCCGGTCCTGTCGCCCGGCTAGAATGCCGCGATGCCCGCTGCCGGAGCCGAAAACGGCGAATCTGCAGGGTTTTCGGCGGGAACCTCCGTCGATGTCGAGGAGCTGTTCCGGCACCTCCGCGAGGAGGTGCGGCGCTCGGGCTCGGATCCCGGAGCAGCCGCCGGGAGCCCGGACGAGCGACGGGTTGCACGCGCGGAAGCGGAGAGGCTTTGGCCCGTCTCGACCGACCGCTCGCTCCGCCTGAGACCGGGCGTGAGGGGCGGCCTCGGAACTCCCGTGAAGGCCGTCCTCCGGAAGCTCATGCGCTGGTACGTGGAGCCGCTCGCCTACGACCAGCGGTCGTTCAACGCGGCCGCGCTGCGCCTCGTCGACGATCTCCAGGAGCAGGTCGACCGGCTCGAGGCCGAGCTGCGGTCGCTTCGCGACGAGCAACCATGAGAATCGCAGTCCTCCGGCCCCAGGTCCCGTTCGCGCGGGGCGGGGCGGAGATCTTCACCGACCGGCTCGTCGACGAGCTTCGCGCGCGCGACTACGAGACCGAGCTCGTGACGCTTCCGTTCAAGTGGTACCCGGGCGCCCGCGTCCTCACGCAAGCCTTCATGTGGCGGCTGCTCGATCTCGACGAAGCCGACGGCAGACCGATCGACGTCGTCGTCGCGACGAAGTTCCCGTCGTACCTCGTTCGCCATGCGAACAAGCGCGTGTGGCTCGTGCACCAGTTCCGGCAGGCGTACGAGCTCGACCGCACGGAGCTCGGGCAGTTCGGCGAGTCGACCGAGGACCGGGCGCTCCGCCGCAAGGTGCAGGACCTCGACCGCGTCGCACTGGGAGAGGCACGGCGGCTCTTCGCGACGTCGCGCAACGTCGCCGATCGGCTCGAGCGCTCGACCGGCCTGACTGCCGAAGTGCTTCCGCATCCGCCGCAGGGCCTTCCGTACAGGTGCACGGGGTACGGGAACTTCGTGCTCTCGGTCAACCGGCTCGACCGCGCGAAGCGGATCGACCTCCTGCTCGAGGCGGCCGCGCTCGACTCGTCGCTCGAAGTCGTCATCGTCGGAGACGGACCTGACCGCGAGCGGCTCGAGGGACTTGCACGGGAGCGTGGCCTCGACGGGCGTGCCCACTTCGCCGGGCGTGTCGGCGAGGACGAGCTCGCCGAGCTGTACGGGCGGTGCCTGGCCGTGTTCTACGCGCCGGTCGACGAGGACTTCGGGATGGTGCCGTTCGAGGCCTTCCTCTCCGAGAAGCCTGTGTTGACGACCACCGATGCGGGCGGGCCGCTCGAAGTGGTCGCCGACCGTCGCACCGGCCTGGTGGTCTCGCCCGACGCTTCGGAGCTCGCACAGGCTGCGGGTTGGCTTCGGGACCATCGAGACGAGGCCGCGTCATTCGGTCGCGCGGGGAAGGCCGTCGCGGCCGAGGTCACGTGGGACCGCGCGATCACGAGGCTCCTTTCGTGAAGGTCGCCTACTTCAGCCCGATGCCGCCCGAGAAGAGCGGCGTCGCGGACTACAGCGCTCTGCTCCTGCCGGCGCTCGAGGAGCGCATCGACGTCACCGTCGTCCGACACGGTCGCAAGCGCGTACCACGGGGAGTCGACCTCGCCCTGTACCACGTCGGGAACAACCCCGATGCCCACGCATGGATCGTCGACGCGCTCCGTCGTCGGCCGGGAGTCGTCGTCCTCCACGACTTCGTGCTCCACCACCTCGTCGCCGGGATGACAGTCGGCCGTCGAGACGGTCACGGCTATCTGGACGCCATGGAGGCAGAGCACGGCGTCGTCGGACGCCTCCTCGCGCACGGCGTCCTCGACAAGCGGATTCCGCCGCTCTGGGAGTCGAGACCGGAGGACTTCCCGCTGGCGGGCTTCGTTCTCGAGCACGCGACAGGGTTGATCGTGCACTCGGACTACGTCCGGGACCTTGCACGCTCGGCCGGGTACGAGCGGCCGATCTGGGTCGTCCCGCATCCGGCGTGGCCGGTGCCGGACGCAGCGGCCGAGCGTGTCTCGACGGGGCCGACCATCGGCTGCTTCGGTGTCGTGAACGCCAGCAAGCGGATCCCGGAGCTCCTGCACGCCTTCAGCGGGGTACGTCAGCGGCATTCCGATGCCACCCTGCTCCTGGTCGGTCCGACCTCTCCCGGCTTCGACCTCGACCGGCGTCTCCAACGCCTCGGCCTCGCGGACGAGGGGATCGTCCGGGAGGGCTGGGTGGACGAGCAGCGGCTCTGGGCGCTCATGGCCGGCGTCGATGCCTGCGTGAACCTTCGCCATCCGACCATGGGCGAGACGTCCGGCAGCGTCATCCGGTCGCTCTCGCTCGGGAAGCCTCTGGTCGTGAGCGACGTCGGATGGTTCTCGGAGCTGCCGGCGGACGTTGCACTGAAGGTGCCCGTTGACGAGCGCGAGGTCGAGACGCTCGAGGCCGGGCTCGAGCTCCTGGCGACGCGTGGGGAGGTTCGAGCGCAGATGGGTGCGGCCGCGGCCGAGCTTGCCCGGCGCCAGCACGATCTGAACCGCGTCGCCGAGCGCTATGCCGCGGCGCTCGAGGAGGCCGCGGGCGGCGACGCCGTCGGTGACGCCGTGCTCAGGGAGGTCAGTGAGGCCGCGGCGGACGTGGGCATCTCTCCCGATACTGCCGAGGCGGGGGAGATCGCCGGACGTCTCGCCGAGGTCGAGCTTGGCTAACCGCGTCGCGCGGATTCCGGTCTGGGCATGGCTGACCGCGATCGTGGTCGGCTCCGCGATCTTCCGGGCGGTCGTCGGGCGCGGAATCGTGGCGCCGTTCATCATGGTCGACGAGGTCATCTGGTCCGAGATCGCGCGGGGGATCGCCGACGCGGGAGAGCCTCTGCTACGCGACCGGCCAGATCCCGGCTACAGCGTCGTCTACCCGCTCCTGATCAGTCCGGTGTACGTGCTCTTCAAGGGGCTTCCGAGCGCGTACGAGGCGGTGAAGGTCGTCAATGCGGTCGTGATGTCGCTCGCCGCGGTGCCTGCGTACTTCCTGGCGCGGCGAGTCGTCGGCGACGGCCTCTCGTTGCTGGCGGCGCTCCTTGCCATCGCGCTCCCGTCGCTCGCGTACACGGGGACGGTGATGACGGAGAACCTCTTCTACCCGCTCTTTCTCACCTTCGTGCTCACCTTCGTGCTCGTCCTCGAGCGGCCGACGGGACCGCGGACGGCGCTGCTCTACGTCTTGCTCGGTGTCGCATTCGCAACGCGTGTCCAGGCAATCGCCCTCGTGCCGGCGATTCTGCTCGCACCGCTCCTGCTCGCGGTCTTCGTCCGTCGGGGCGTCCGCGAGACCTTCTCGCGTTACCGAGTGCTGTATGCGACATTCGCGGTCCTCGCGCTCCTGGGGATCGTCGTGCAGGTCGTCGGCGGGCGCTCGCTCGACGACCTGCTGGGTGCGTATGCGCCCGTGGGAGAGACGAGCTACAGCGTCGGGGAAGTCCTGAAGTTCCTCGTCTGGCACGTCGCACAGCTCTCGCTGTACGTGCTCGTGGTGCCCATCGCCGCCACGATCGTCCTCCTGGGAAGGGCGCGGTCGCTCGACGACCGGCTCCAGGCGTTCCTCGCCGCAACCGTCGCGATCACGGTCTGCCTCGTCCCCGTGGTCGCGACGTTCGCATCTCACTTCTCCGATCGCATCGAGGAGCGGAATCTCTTCTACGTCGCACCGCTCCTCGTCATCGCGCTCCTGGCGTGGGTGGAACGTGGAGCCCCGCGACCACGTGTACTCGCTCCTGTCGCGGCGGCGGTATCCGCGCTCCTCGTCCTGCTCATCCCGTTCGACCGCTTCCTCACGACCTCCGCGATCACCGACACGCTGATGCTGCTGCCCTTCTGGTCGCTCCAGGACCGGATCGGATCGGGGTGGGTAACCCCTGCCGCGCTCGTTCTGGCAGTTGCTCTCGCGGCGCTCTTCCTCTTCGTCCCGAGGCACTACGCAATCGCGCTCCCGCTCGTCGTGCTCGGCCTCTGGACGCTCGCCTTCAAGCCGATCTGGTGGGGGAAGCACGGGTTCGAGCGCTTCTCGCGCGGCTCGCTCTTCCAGGGGATTCGAACTGCGGACAAGGACTGGATCGACCGCGCTCTACCGTTGCCGAACGGCGGTGCCGCTGCGTTCCTGTGGACCGGGCGAACCGACCGCTTGACCGTGAACCAGAACGAGTTCTTCAACCGCGATGTTGGACCCGTCTACTACGTCGACAAGCCGACTCCGGGAGGACTGCCCGAGACACGCGTGAGGATCGACCCCGACACAGGGCTCGTCACGCTCCCGGACGGCTCACCAGTGAAGGACGAGTACGTCATCTCCGACTCGTCCTTCGAGCCCGACGGGGTTGCGATCGCCCGGGATCGGGGCTGGGGGATAACGCTCTGGCGGACGAACGTCCCGCTCGTCTCCGCCGTCCGGATCGACGGCCTCTACCCGAACGACACGTGGTCCGGCCCGACCGTGAGGTACGTCCGTCGACGCTGCCGACCCGGGCGCCTCGCGGTCGTCGTTTCCAGCGACGGAAGCCTGTTCCTCGATCCACAGACGATCGTCGCGCGCTCCGGTGGGAAGGTGGTCGGAACGCAGAGGCTGCCGCCCGGGGCGCTGAGGACGATGCGGATCCCGCTCGAACCGGGCGCGGGCGGCGACTGCAGGGTCGTCTTCACCGTGACTCCGACGGCGGTCCCGGCCGAGGTGACCGCGGGCGAGAACCCGGACGACCGCGAGCTCGGCGCGCACTTCGACCGCTTCGTCTACACGGCCCGTCGATGAGAGTTGCGGGATGAGAGTCGTCTTCGACGTCAGCCCGTTGAGCCACACGCCGCTCGGGATCGGCAACTACATCCGCGGGTCGCTCGGCGGACTCGTCGAGGCCGCGGGCGGGAAGCACGAGATCGTCGCGTTCGCGCCCACGAGCCTGCGCGGCCCGGGGCGCATCAGGAGCGCGCTCGCGGGCATCGACGTCGAGCTCCGGCTCTGGCCGCTCCCCTGGTCGCACGCGGCGAGGACCGTCTGGAGCAGAGCGGGGCGTCCCGCGGCGGAGCGGCTGCTCGGCCGCTTCGACGTGCTCCACTTCACGGACTGGATGTACCCACCGCAGAACGCAGGCGTGCGCTCGACGACGATTCACGACCTCGTGCCTCTTCACCACCCGGAGTGGTGCACGCCACGAACGATCTCGATGCACTCGCGGAAGTTCGAGAACGCCGCCCGCACCTGCGACCTCGTCTTCGTCAACTCGGCGTACACAGGCCGTGACGTCGAGCAGACGCTCGCGGTCCCTGCCGAGCGGATACGCGTCGCGTACCCCGGCGTGCGGGACTGCTTCGGTCCCGCCGGCGAATCCGCCGACCTCGGCGCTCCGTACGTCCTCACCGTCGCCACGCTCGAGCCGCGGAAGAACCTCGAGGCTCTCCTCCGGGCGCACGACCTTCTCGGCGAGGAGCTCCTGCTGGCCGTCGTCGGCTCGGAAGGGTGGGGCGAGCAGCCGCTCCTCGACCGGCCGCGCGTGCGCAGGCTCGGCTTCGTCTCCGACGAGGAACTGGCGCGGCTCTATCGCGGCGCCGCCGTCGCCGTCTACCCGTCGCGATTCGAAGGCTTCGGCATCCCCATCGTCGAGGCGATGGCGAGCGGCTGTCCCGTCGTCTCCTCGTCGCACCCGTCACTCGACGAGGCGAGCGGCGATGTTGCGGTGCGGGCGGATCCGGAGTCGCCTACTGCGATTGCGGAAGCGATCGAGGACGCGCTCGCACGTCGGGACGAGCTGGGGAGGCGTGGGCTCGAGCACGCAGCGGCGTTCACCTGGCGGACGGCCGGCGAGACGATCCTCCGTGCGTACGAGGAGGCGGTGAGGTGACGTCTCCGGGTGAGGCTGTGCTCGTCGTCCTCCATCGTCTCGGCGAGTCGGGCTGGGAGTTCCTCGTCGCGCTTCGGGCGCCGGGAGCGCGGTCGGCGTCGTACTGGTCGCTGATCTCGGGCGGCGTCGAGGTCGGCGAGACCCCGTTCGAGGCGGCTCGCCGCGAGCTCGAGGAGGAGACCGGGCTCACCGCGCCGCTGTCGTGGGACGAGATCCCGATGTCGCTCGGGTTCCAGGGCGACGAGGGGTGGGTCGTCCTGTACGTGTTCTCGGCGGAGACTTCCGCCGACTGGGAGCCGACGCTCGACGAGGAGCACGTCGACTACCGCTGGTACGGGGCGGAGAGCGCGCTCGGCGTGCTCTTCTACGAGGAGCCACGCGCGGCGCTGCGTGAGGTCGCGGGTCGGCTCGAGGCGACGACGTGAGAGTCGGAGTCGACGTCTCCGCGCTCGTCCAGACACGGGCGGGCACCGCGCGCCACATCCGCGGGCTTCTGGGAGCGCTGCGCGGGCGCCCCGACCTGGAGCTCGAGCTGCTCTCGTTCGGGGGTCCGGGAAGGATCTCGAGCGTCGTCCGTGACGCAGCCTGGTATCCGGTCGGACTGCGCCGGCGCGCGCGCGGCTTCGACGTCCTCCACGGCACGACCTTCCGCGGCCCCAAGAAGGCGAGCTCTCCGGTCGTCCTCACCGTGCACGATCTCGCGCTCCTGCGCTATCCGGAGGCGTTTCCCCGGTGGCACCGCCTCTACGGTCGAGCCGGACTTCGCTCGACCCTCAGAGGCGCTGCTGCGCTCGTGGCCGTGTCGGAGTTCTCGAAGCAAGAGATCATCGACCTCGTGGAAGTCCCGTCCGAGCGGATTCACGTGGTTCCCAACGGCATCGACGCGGTCTTCACCCCCGACGGGCCTGCGTCCGAAGGCGACTACGTGTTGACCGTCGCCACGCTCGAGCCACGCAAGAACCTGTCCCGCGCCGTCGAGGCCGCGCACCTTGCCGGCTTCGAGCTCCGGGTCGTCGGAGCGCGTGGCTGGGGCGGAGTGGACGTGCCGGGCTGGGCGGGAGAGGTGCCCGATGCAGACCTCGCGGCGCTCTACCGGGGCGCGCGATGCGTCCTGTATCCCTCGCTGTACGAGGGGTTCGGCCTCCCGGTTCTCGAGGCGATGGCCTGCGGTGCGCCGGTCGTCACGTCGCGCGGAACCGCCATGGAGGAGGTGGCAGGCGGCGCGGCCGTGCTCGCCGATCCTCGGGACGCCTCGGCGCTCGCCGAGGGCATCGAGACGGCTGGCGCGCAGCGCGACGAGCTCGTTCGCCGCGGACTCGAGCGTGCTCGGGAATTCACGTGGAGCCGTGCAGCAGACGGCATCGAGGCAGTCTGGCGGGCGGTCGCATGAATCCGCTCGTCGTCGTCGACGCCGACGTGCTCGGCCGCCAGCGCACCGGGGACGAGACGTACGTGCGCAACCTCCTCCGCGAGCTCGGACCGCTCGCCGAAGGCGCGGAGCTTCGGCTGGCGGCCGTGACCAGGCGACCGGACCTCGTGCCCGGTGGGATCGAGCCGCTCGAGCTTCCCGTGCGCTCGCAGGAGCTACGGATGGCGTACTCGCTCCCCAAGCTCCTGCGACGGGTCGGCGCGGCGCTTTCCCACACGCAGTACGCGCTACCGCTTCGTGCACCGTGCCCGTGCGTCGTCACGATCCACGACCTCTCGTTCGCGACCGGCACGGCGTTCATGGGCCGACGCGATCGCAGCGTCTTTCGCAGGGTCGTACCGAGGGCGGTTCGCGGTGCGACGCGCGTGCTCACGGTCTCCGAGCGCACGAAGCGCGATCTCGTCGAGATCTACGGCGTGCCGGCGGCACGCGTCGTGGTCACCCCGAACGGCGTCGATCCGGCGTTCCACCCGGGCGAGGGTGAGCGCGACTACGTCCTGGTCGTCGGTGCGATCCAGGCGCGCAAGAACCAGCTCGCGGCGGTCGAGGCTGCGAACGCCGTCGGCCTTCCGGTCATCGTTGCCGGGCCGGAGAAGGATCGTTCGCTCGCCGACGAGCTCCGCCGCCGCGGGGCACGGCTCGAGGGCTACGTCGAGCCCGAGCGGCTCGCGGAGCTGTATCGCGGAGCGGCGTGCCTCGTCCAACCGTCTCGCTTCGAGGGTTTCGGGCTTCCCGTGCTCGAGGCGATGGCGTCCGGAACTCCGGTGGTCGCAGTGCCCGAGCCCGCACTCGAGGAGGTCGCAGGGGACGCAGCGCTCTTCGTCGAGGAGGAGCGGCTCGCCGACGGAATCCGACAGGCGCTCGCCGATCGCGACCGACTCGTATGGGCGGGGCTCGTGCGAGCGAGGCAGTTCAGCTGGCGCGCCACCGCGGAGAAGACGCTCGCCGTGTACTTGGAGGTTCTCGAACGATGAAGGTCTCCGGCTGTCGTCGTCTCCCACGGTCACGCCGCGGAGCTCGAGCAGTCGCTTCCCGCTCTCGTCGACCAGGTGGACGAGACGATCGTCATCGCGAACATTCCAGGGTCGATCGGGGCTCTGCCGGACGGCGTGCGCGTCCTCGAGAACCCGCGCCCGCTCCCGCTCTCGGCGAACGTGAACGCCGGCATCGCTGCGACCCGGGGCGAGTACGTCCTGACGGCGAACCCCGATGCCGTTGCGGAGCCGGGTGCAGTCGAGAAGCTGGTTGCGTTCGCCGACGCACATCCCCGATGCGGTATCGCAGGGCCACAGATCCACTGGCCGGACGGGACGTGGCAGCCGAGTCGCAGGCGCTTCCCGACGGTTCGGGGGACGATCGTGCGGCGCACTCCGCTCAGACGGCTGCGACCGCCGTACGAGACGCAGCGCGACCACTACCTCCTCGACGAGCGTCCGACGGAACCGGCTGGAGGCCGACTGGCTACTGGGGGCGTTCCTGCTCATGCGGCGCACGATGCTCGACGAGCTCGGCGGCTGGGATGCCGGCTTTCGGCACTACTGCGAGGACATCGACCTGTGCTACCGCGCGATGCAGGCCGGCTGGGAGCGCTGGTACGTCCCGGACGCTCTCGTCACGCACGACTACGCGGCCGTCATCGACCGGCGGTTCCTCTCCAGGCACACCTTCTGGCATCTGCGCGGGATGGCTCGCTTCGTGCGCAAGCATCCGGAGCGCCTGCTCGCGCTGTGAGCACGGCTCCGTGAACGATCCCTGCCCCATGAGCGAGGGGAAGTACGCCGGCAAGGCAGAGGACTGGACCGGGCGGCAGTACGCGGACGCGACGTCGTACCTGGAGCACCGCGCGGATCTGATCAGCTCGCTCGGCCCCTCGCTCGAGCCGGGCGACGAGGTCCTCGATCTCGCCTGCGGCGACGGCGGCCTCGGAGAGTTGCTCCTCGCGCGAGGCCTCCGGTACCGCGGCGTGGACGTCACACCCGAGATGGTCGAGGAAGCACGCAAGCGTCTCGGCTCGCGAGCGGCCGTCGAGCAAGGCGATCTCGACGACTACGTGCCGCCGGAGCCCGTTGCGGCGACCACGGTGTTCAGGGCGATCTACTACGCGAGCGACCGGCGTGCCTTCTTCCGGCACGTCGCTGAATTCACGGACAAGAAGCTCGTGTTCGACCTCAATCCGCGGCAGTACCGCGTGGAGGACGTCGTCGAAGACTTGCGCGCTGTCGGCTTCGTGCGCGTTGCCTTGCGCCCGTTCTTCGTCCCGCAGACCGTCGCGCTCCCGCGACCGTTCGTTGCGATAGCGAAGAGCCTCGAGCGCTCGGGCCCGCTCGCGCGGGCGGCACTCCGCTTCCGGTTCACCTACCTCGTAGCGGCGTCTCGCCCGTAGCCGCGGCGTCAGGTGATCCGGAGGGTGAGGCCGAACGCGTCGTCCCTCGGCGAGTACACGACGACGAGCGAGCCGGGCCTGAGGCGCACGGACGCGCTGAGGAACCCGCGCGAATCGGTCCAGCGGATGCCGCCGAGCCAGGTCACCTTGCCGTCCCGGTAGGCCCCGAGCCGATACGGCTGGCTGCCCGAGCGGGGTCGGATCTGGCCCCACAGCGCGACGCGATCGCCCGTGCGAGAGACCTGCACGAGTGGGAAGCGGAACGCCGTGTAGGAGGGCTTCGCCGTCCCGTTCGTCGTGAAGAAGCCGCTCTGCCACCCTTCCGGAGCCGCGTCGTCGTACACGAGGTAGTAGATGAGCATGTCGACCTGGGGCGCGACGTACACGCGGCGGGCGCTGCTCGCGACGTATGCGGCCTGCGTCGCCGGAGGAACTCCCAGGAGCAGATCCGGCGGATCCGTCTGGTAGCCGTACTCGGTCAGCCAGATTCGAACCGGGCCGAAGCTCTCGCGTACCACGGTCAGCAGACGCTCGAGCTCGGCCATCGTGATGGTCGAGCAGTGCGCGCATGCTCCGGTCCACGGCGACTCGCTCTGCGGCTGGGAGGGGTACGGGTGATGCGCGTACGCATCGAGCCGTGCCCTGCTCCGCGCCATCGCGCGAATCCAGGAGACGGGCGAGACGCCGCCGCCGGTCGACCTCGGAGCTGTCATTCCCCCGCCGACTTCCGCGCGCGGGCTCGCGGCGTGAATCTGCGCGTACGCGGGGTTGAGGAGCTTCGTGACGTAGACCGACTGCCGAGGTGGGCTGCAGCCAGCGCGGCTGATTGGGCTCGTTCCAGATCGTCCACGCGGTGATCCAGGGATAGCGCTGCGCCGCCGCATACGCGAAGTTGCCGAACGAGCGCGGGTCGGTGGGGGCCCAGTTGAAGGACCGGCCTCCGTTCGCCCACGCCGGTGTCCCCAGAAGCGTCACCACCGCGGAGATCCCGCGCCGGTGCAGTGCCCTTAGAACCAGGTCTGCGTTCCTCCACGCATATGCCGGGTCGGCGTGGTCGCGGGGGTCGGCCGGCCTATCGGCGGCGACCTGATCCCAGCGCACCGTGTAGCGGACGATGTCGACACCGAGTCGCTCGAGCACGTCGAGCCGCGAGTCGAGCGTGCCGGGACCGTGGAGCAGCCACGCGTCGTCCTGGACGCCGTACTGAACCGACGACGCGGCGTGGGCGGCCGACGCGGTCCAGACGGTGAGCGCGGCGAGCACCGCAACGAGGCCGAGGAGCCTCATCGCCGTCGACGTGCTCTCTGCGTCCCCCAGACGGCGACAGCGGTTGCGGCGACCCCGATCCCGAACGCAGCGGCGAGGTACACGTGGCGCGTCGTCCTACGCGCCTTCGAGACATCTGGTGCGGCCGAATCGAGGACCCGCGGGCTCGCAGAGCCTGCGCGTACTCGTTGCTCGAGAGCGCGCGAGATGTCGTCTGCCGCGCTCGAGTACGCCCGGACGTCCTCGGGCAGGTCGTCCAGCGCGGACTGGTAGCAGTGCAGCGGATAGATGCCGTCGATCCGTCCGTCGCTCCAGTCGGTGACGACGCTTTCTCCGCAAGACGCCGCGGAGGCGGAACCGCAGGCGAGTCCTGCGACCGCGATCACGAGGATCGCGAGCAACGCGCGCCACCCTGATCTCGTGCGTGTCGTCACGCTCGGCAGAATCGGGCCACACTTCTTTGTGCCCGCTATCCCTGAGCGGAGTGCAAGGACTCTGTTAGGGAGTTCTCAAGATCGCCGGGCGGCGCAGCACGACCGACATGCTCCGCGTGACGTCGAGGCGCGGCGGTCGCCCGCTAGCCCGGCGTTGAAGAGCGGCTCGAGCTCGATCGACATCGTCGCGCCGAGCCGCCGCCGCTCGCTGTTGGTCGGATCGACTTCGTTCGGGATCACTGTCGGTGCGATCGCGACCTCGACACGCCACGGGACGGTCGGCAGCCCGAACGCCACCGGGGTCGTCGTGCAGTCCTTGATCGTGACGTGTCGCGTCTCCAGGACCCGTGTTATTGCGGGCTGCTTGTCCGGGCCGATGCCCACCGCTCCGATGCGAACCACTGCTCTCGTCCTGCCCGGCGGCTTCGGGCACCACCCGAGACGCGAGAGCTTCACGATCGCGAAGCCCGGCCCATCGCGCGAGACGTCGTACCTCGTGTACGAGGCGCGGGCGACCGGGTCGTCGCTCGAACCGATCACCCACCCGTCCGACTCGCGCCCGGTCACCGCGGCGGCGAGCTTCATGGGACCTCCGTCGAGGCGATACAGCGTGTCCTGTCCGTGGTGCTCCACCACGGGCGCCCGGAGCTCCACTCCGTTCAGGGCGAGCGCGTACTGCGTCTCGGGTGAAGGCGTGAGAGTTCCGTCGGACGCCTCGAGGTCCGGCGTCAGGATCGGAGCACCGACGTGGATCGCACTGCCGTCGAGGCTCCACATCTTCCGGATCGACGTGTTGAAGAACTCGGTCAGCCAGACGTTCGTCGGATCGGAGATCTGCTGGCCGATGACGACGACGGACTTGCCGCCGGTCGCGCGATCGACCCAGTCGTACGGCTTCGTGAAGTTCGTCGCGGTGCGGTTCGACAGGTCGAGCTCGCCTTCGGCGGCGTAGACCTGCGCCGTCAGCGACCAGGCGACCACGATCGCGGCGCCGGTGGCCGCGACCACGTGGTAGGCGCGCGAGTCGATGCGGAGCGAGCGGATCGCCACTGCGAAGATCAGCGCGAGCGCGCAGACGACGATCAACGCCGTCTCGATTCGGCCCTCTGGCCATCCGAGCTCCCGGTTGGCGAATGCCGCGATGGAGAGGCCGTGCGCCTCGTAGTAGGGATAGTTGTCGAGGTGGAGCGGCGTGGTGGCGACCACGTAGACGGTGACAGACGGCCGCCAGGGCGATCGCCCAGCCGCGCCCGATACCGCGCGCGATCGCCAGCGCCGTTGCGGCGAAGAGGATCGGGCAGAGGTAGATGACGTTGCGCTCGACGACGAGCGTCGCGAAGACGGTCGAGATGTACGCGCCCTTGATCCCCGCGTACCAGACGAACGCGGCGAGCGCGACGACGCTCGTCACCACGAAGGCCCGGGTCTGCGGGTCGCGCGGCTCGCTCTTCGGGCGCGCGAGGGCGGCGATACCGACGAGCAACGGGAGGATGCCGATGCCGATGGCGAGCGCACCGATCGCTTCGACGCCGTGGTCGAGGATGCGGTCCTTGTAGAAGCCGGTCGTGTTCCGCCAGCTCGCCGACGCGTGCCCCATGGCCGCAGAGAACGCCAGCACCGCGCCGATGACGAGGACGATCGCTCCGAGCCAGTCCCAGCGAGTCCACGTCGACCGCCAGCGGCGTGCCGGCTCGGACTCCCACGCCAACCAGAGGAGGCTGAGAGCGAAGACGGCGAAGAGGACGGCGAGCTGGGTGCGCGTGAGCGTCGCCACGACCGAGGCTCCCAGCGCGGCCGCCGCGCGGCCCCAGCTCGGCGCGACGAGCGTCCTGGCGATCAGCCAGAGCGCGAGCGTGGAGAGCGGGTACGCGAGTGGCTCGTCGACGAAGATCGGGGAGTACGCAAGGGCTGGAACGGCGACGGCCGCGCCGGCCGCAGCCAACGCATACCACGGCCGCACCACGAGTCGCGCGAGGCCGTATGCGGGGAAGATCGTGGCGGTCATCGCCAGGACCAGGAGGAGCTTCGCCGTCGCGTAGGCGGATGCGGTCGATCCGAGCCACCAGACCGGCGCCAGGAAGTACGCCACCAGGCTCGCGAGCCCGTACGGCACGCCGCGCCTCGCCGGCTCGCCGGTCTCGGCGATCGCGCGCGAGAGCTGGCGCAGCTCCAGCTCGTCCACGAAGATCGTCGGCACGGGCCGACGCGACGCCTGCCACGCGTAGAGCGCGGCAAGGGCGAAGTAGACGACGAGGAGCGGGATGGCGCTCTGCAGGCGGGCGAACCCGCCGGCGGCGGAACGTCGGGTCACTGCAGGGTCGCCTCCGCGGGCTCGGGGGCGGAGAACTCGGTCCGGCGGTGCACGATCTTGCAGGGTACCCCTGCCTCGGTCGCCGCCCGTACGACTGCGTCGAGCCGCTCGGATGCCGCATCAGGAATGGTCACGAGTACCTCGTCGGAGCGTGTGCCGGCTATGGCACGGGCCGCTTCGTCGAGCCCGCCGACAACGCTGATCCCCTGGATCCGCCGCCGTCGTACGCGGGGATTGTCGTCCAGGAACCCGACCACCTTCGCCTCGCGCGCGTCGTGGAGCTCGCGCGCCAGGCCTCGTCCGGCGTGACCTGCGCCGACGATCAGCACCCGCCGGTCCTGACGTCGGAGCGCGCGCGCTTCGGGAACGAGGCGCAGGACGAGACGTGACGCTCCGACGAGGAGGGTGCACAGGATCGCGTACACGACGAGGATCTCGATCGCGGAGAACGACCCGAGGGGTCGGAGCGCTCGCAGCATCAGGTAGGTCGCGCCGGCGGCCAGGACGCACGAGACGCCGATCGGAACGACATCGCGGGCAGTCGCGTACCTCCACACTCGCCGGTAGACGCCCGTCACGACGAAGAGGGAGTACTGCGCGGCGAGGAGCAGCGGCAGAGCGGCCAGGAACACGGATCGCTCGTACTCCGTGCCCTTTCCCTCCACGACGAGGAGGTAGGCGACCAGGAACGAGCCGCAGATGAGCATGAAGTCGACGAGGACCTCGACGAGCCGCCGAGGCTCGAAGACGAGCGCCTCCCAGACCGATCGCTCGCGAACCTCCGCGCTCGAGCGCGAGCGTTCCTCGAGATCGCTCAAGAAGCTTCCGAACTGGACGAGCAGGACGAAGGTGACGAGGACGCCGATCGCCGTCAGCCGAGCGTTGTCGAGCACGTTGTACGCGAGTGCGGTCGCGCCGACCGCCGCGGCCACGATGGCGAGCAGGAGGACGGCCTTCGCCTCCGAGAGCCCGTAGTAGACGAGGCGATGCGAGCTGTGATCCTTGCCGCCCTGGGTCACCGGACGTCTCTGGGCAAGTCGCACCATCGTCACGAGCATCGTGTCGAGGATCGGGACGGCCAGGATCAGCAACGGGAGGAGGACCGTGGCAAACGTGGTCCCGGCAACCGTCCAGCTCGATGCGAGCGCAAGCGACGCGAGGCCGAAGCCGAGCGTCTGGCTCCCGGAGTCGCCCATGAACACGGCGGCCGCGCGTCCCGGCCTCAGGTTGAAGGGCAGGAACGCGACGCACGCGAAGCCGAGGGAGAGCGCGAGCACGAGCACCGTGTCGTTGGAGTGCTCCGTCATCGCGTCGATCGCGAAGTAGCCGCATGCGATGGCGGCGAGGGTCGCCGCGAGCCCGTCCATGTTGTCGAGCAGGTTGAACGCATTCGTGATGCCGACGAGCCACAGGAGGCCGATTCCCCATGCGAGAACGGGGTTCGTCACGATCTCGACCTCGAGGCCACTCGCGAGGACGATCACCGCAGCGCCGATCTGAGCCGCGAGCTTCGCGATCGGGCTCAGGTGACGGAGGTCGTCCACGAGCCCGGCGACGAAGACCAGGGTGACTCCGGCGAGGATCCCGACGAGCTCGGAGCTCGACTCGACCGCTCCCACGGCGACCGCGAGCAACACGCCTGCCACGAAGCCCGCGTAGATGCCGACGCCGCCGAAGGTCGGGGTCGGCCGGTCATGCCAGCGCTCTCCCGACGGGACCGCGACGAGACGACCGCCGATGCGAGAGCGGATGAGCGCCCAGAGCACCGCGAACGTGATCGGTATCGCAGCGATAGTGACGATCGTCTCCACAGCCCGAAAAGGGTAGTCGAGCCTCCTGCCGCCCTAGACTCTCGGCGGTGTCCGTTTACGCCGATGTAATCCGCTACCGCGAGCTCTTCTCGAGCCTTTTCCAGCGCGACATCCGGGCGAAGTACCGCGGCTCCGTGCTCGGTCTGGGTTGGTCACTCCTCCACCCGCTCGTGCTCATGCTGGTCTACCTCCTCGTCTTCTCCGTGCTCTGGAAGGTCGCGGAGGTCGGAACCGAGGACTACTGGCTCTTCCTCCTCTGCGGTCTCCCGGCGTGGGTCTTCTTCGCAACCGCGTCGCAGGCCGCGTCCCGGAGCCTGCTCGAAAACGCGAACCTCATCCGCAAGGTGCGCTTCCCCCGGCAGCTCGTGCCGCTCTCGATCGTGGGGACCAACCTCGTGAGCTTCGCTGTCATGCTCGTCGTCGTCGTCGCTCTCTGCCTCTGGCAGATTCCCGACGCGCGCGGGACGGTCTGGCTCGCGGTCCCGCTCGCGGCCCTGTTCGCCTGCATCGTCGCGGGCTTCGCGCTCGCGGTCGCGTCGTTGAACGCGATCTACCGGGACGTCGAGCACCTCCTACAGGCGCTCCTCCTGCCCTGGTTCTTCCTGACGCCGATCCTGTACAGCCTCGATCAGCTGCCCGGCGTCAGCGAGTACCCGCTCGCGGACTTCGCGCTCCACTGGGTCAACTTTCTCACGCCGCCGATCGAGGCGATGCGCGCCGTGCTCTTCTTCGGCGAGGCGCCCGCCGCGGCGGACACCGTATACACGGTGGTCGCGGCGCTCGTCGCGCTGGCGCTCGGAGCGATGATCTTCAGTCGCTCGGACGACCGGATCGCCGTCGAAGTCTGACCACCGCGCGTCCGTCGAAGAGGCGATCCGCCCCCGAGAAGGCCGGCAAGCCGTCGTAGCTGTCCGGCTCGAGCCCGTCGAGCAGGGACGGGAAGAGGAGCGGGTGCCCGAACCGCGGGTTCCGCCCAGCGCCGGGTGCCCACGGAGCGAAGCGGCCGCGCTGTCGGCGTGCGCGGACGCCGCCTTCGATCGCCACCGAGCCGCCGACTGCGGCGTACCCCTCGGCATGGTCGTCGAGGAGCAGGCGCGACCAGTCGGCCGCGGGCACGGAGCCGGCGACGAGGTGCGCGATCGCCACGGCGCTCTCCTCGACGACCGGCTCGTCCTGGCCGGCGAGCGCGCTCTGCGTCTCGGGATCCGGGCCGCCGTGCACCACGACGCGCAGTCGCCGCTCGTCGATTCGCGGTCGTACCTCCACGGGGAGGTCGAGAGGGGTCGAGCCGAGCTCCTGGAACCAGAAGCGATGCTCCTCCACGAGGTCGAACGCGAGCCGGTAGCCGCCGGGAGGGCGGGGAGCGCGCACGGCTGCCTCGAGCTCGATCCCCTCGCCTGGCTCGACGACGCGGGGCAGCGGCGCGCGCACGCCGTCCCACTCGATCGGGTTTCCGAGTGGATCGAGCCAGTGGTAGGAGAGCTGGATGCCTTCCGCACCGCGCGAGCGCCAGGGTGCGGAGCCTGCGTTCTCGAGCCGAAGCCGTGCCTGGATCGGCACGCCCGCTCGCGCCTCGCCGAGCTCGTAGGCCAGCCACCGGGCAGCGATCGGTCCCGCGGGTACGGAGTGCTCGCCGACGCGTTCCATGTCCGGGGCTAATCTAGGTGGTCGGATGACGCCCGGCGAGATCAGCGTGGATGGCGTCTCGCGGCGCTTCCGGGTCCATGCCCGGGAGACGAAGACGCTGAAGGATCTCTTCGTCCAGCGGGGGCAGACAGGCGCAGAGGACATCTGGGCACTGCGTGACGTCTCGCTCGCGGTCGGTCACGGCGAGGCCGTCGGGCTGATCGGGCGGAACGGCTCCGGGAAGACCACGCTGCTCCGCGTCGTCGCCGGGATCATCAAGCCGACGACGGGCCGCGTTCGCGCGGATGGGCGCATCGGCTCGCTGCTCGAGCTCGGGGCAGGGTTCCATCCGGACTTCACCGGTCGGGAGAACGTCTTCCTGAACGGCGCGATCCAGGGTCTTCGACGTGCCGAGATACGCGCGCGCTTCGACGAGATCGTCGCGTTCGCCGAGCTCGAGCATGCGATCGACCGGCCGGTGCGGACCTACTCGTCGGGCATGACGATGCGACTCGGGTTCGCGATCGCTGCGTTCCTCGACGCGGACATCCTGCTGCTCGACGAGGTGTTCGCGGTGGGTGACGAGGCGTTCCAGCGCAAGTGCTTCGGGCGGATCTTCCAGTTCAAGGCGGGTGGCGGGACGATCGTGTTCGTGTCCCACGACGCCGTTGCGGTCGAGCGTCTCTGCGAACGGTCCGTGTTCCTCGAGTCCGGGCGGGCCACGTTCGACGGCCCGACGCGAGAGGCCGTCACGCGATACCGGCGCGTTCTGGCGGACGAGGTCGATCCGGCGGAGCGGGGCGTCGGGTTGCGGGAGTGGGGCTCCGGCGAGGCAGCGATCGGTTCGGCCGTTCTCCTCGGCGCCGAGGGCGAGGAGAGGCTCCAGTTCCTCTCGGGCGAGCCGTTCGTCCTTCGCGTCGCGCTGCGGTCGACCGACGGCGTACCACCTCCGAAGCTGCAACTCGAGCTGCGCGACGATGCCGGCACGCTCGTCGCCGGCGAGGCGGTCGACCTGCGCGAGCTCGGCTGGATTCCGCAGGAGAGAGAGCAGACGATCAGGTTCGAGATCGGGTCGCTCCCGCTCGCAGACGGACGCTTTCACCTCCGGCTCGGCCTGACCGACGAGTCCGGAGAGCACCTCTATCACTGGCTCGACGACGCGCTCGTCTTCATCGTCTATCCGGGGGATGACGAGCGGGGCGTCATCCGCTTTGAAGGGACTTGGAGCATCGAGGAGAAAACGGCAACCCTATGAGCAACACTCACCTTCGGCTCGGGCCGGAGAGCGGCCGATGAGCGCACGCACCTGCCCCGACTGGCCGAGTCTGATGGAGGTCGACCCCGACCTCCAGTTCAAGCACTACACCGTGTCCGAGGCACAGCTGCCGGCGGACGCACTCGCCCACGTCTCGCACGTATCGCTGGACGAGGTCGAGATCTGCTGCGACCTCGAGCACCACGTCTTCAACCCCGAGCACACGGATCCCGAGGTCGCCGAGGCGCTGCGCGACTCGCACTGGTTCGCGCTCGAGGACTGGGCGACGCAGGGTCCCGGGGCAAGCAACGGCGCACCACCGCAGGCCGCGTAGCGTTCGAGTTCACACAGAGTTCGGCCTGCACTCGGTGACTACGCTTCGGCGCATGCCGACGATCGTCGTTCCCTACCGCGGCGATGCGAAGCGACGGCTGCCGCCGGCGATCCGCGCTGCGGCGGCCTCGCGATGCTGGGCGACGTCGTCGAGGCGGCGTCGTAGTCGGGCCGTTATCGTCGTCACGGACGACGCGACGGTGGTCCCGCCCAGCGCGCGAGCACGTCCGCGATCCGGGAGCGGGTCTCGGCGCGGCGGTCGCCGCCGGACTCGCCCGGAGTCACGGACACGCACTCGTCGTGAACGCCGATCTTCCGGCCGCGACGCCCGCTGCGATCGAGCGAGCTCGCGCCGCCGGCCTCGCTCTCGTCGAGGCTGCCGACGGAACGACCAATGCGTTGTCGTTGCCGGATTCCGCCGTGGGATTCACCAAGTCGTACGGGCCCGGAAGCGCGCGTCGGTTCCGCGCGACACGCGCCTTCGCGACGGCGCGGATCGCGGAGCTCGAGGCGCGACGTCGACACCTTCGAGGATCTCGAGCGGCTTGCCGGGCTCCTCGGATCCCGAACGCGCGCGCTCCTCGCAGTTCACGCGTGAGGGTCGCGCTGCTCTCCGGCGGCGTGGGCGGCGCGCGGTTTGCGCGCGGGCTCCAGGATGTCCTCGCGCCGGGTGAGCTCACGGTCATCGGAAACGTCGGCGACGACGTCGAGGTGCTCGGATTGCACATCTCGCCCGACCTCGACTCCATCCTCTACACGCTCTCCGGGCTCGCGGACGAGGAGCGCGGCTGGGGGCGAGCCGGCGAGAGCTGGGCGGCGCTCACGTCTGTCGGTGCCTGGGGAGGCGAGGACTGGTTCTCACTCGGCGACCTCGACCTCGGCCTCCATCTCGTGCGGACGAGCGCCCTGCGCGACGGGATCCCGCTGTCCGAGGTGACGGCGTCCCTCGCCGAGCGTGCGGGTCTGGCGACGACGATCCTGCCCGCAACCGACGACCGCCTCCGCACGCACGTCGAGACTCCCTCGGGCGAGTTCCCGTTTCAGGAGTGGTTCGTCGGGCGTGGCCACCGGGACGAGGTCGATGCCGTGCGCTTCGAGGGCGCGGAGAAGGCAAAGCCCGCTCCGGGCGTGCTCGAGTCGCTCGCCGCCGCAGATGCGATCCTGCTCGCGCCGAGCAACCCCTATGTCTCGATCGGCCCGATCCTCGCGGTGCAGGCGATTCGCGCGGAGATCGTGCGCCGGCGCGTGCGCTCGGTCGCGGTGAGCCCGCTGATCGGGGGCAAGGCGGTCAAGGGCCCGGCCGACCGTATGCTCTCGCGCATGGCCGGCGGGACGACCCCAGGACACGTCGCCGGGACCTATGAAGGGCTCGTGGACGTGCTCGTCGTCGACACCGCGGATGCTCCGGCCTCGGCACCGGTCGAGCTCGTCGTTACGGACACGCTCATGCGTGACCGCGAAGCCGCCAGGCGCCTGGCCGAGGTCGTGCTGGAGGCTGCGTGCGCGTAGCGATCGTCGGCGGGACGGGGCCGTTCGGCCGAGCGCTCGCCGGGCGGCTCCACGAAGCTGGCTTCGAGGTCGTCATCGGATCGCGTGACGCCGACCGGGCCGCAGCGCTGGCCGCCGAGCTCGGTGTCGAAGGAGCGGCGAACGAACTCGCGGTGCGTGGGGCCGACCTCGTCGTGCTCGCCACCAATGCGGATGGTGCACTCGACACGGCTCGCGCGCTTCGCGCAGGACATCGGCGACACACCGGTCCTCTCGGTTGCGTCCGAGCTGAGGTTCACGGCTGACGGGGTTCTGCCGTCGTCGGAGGCGACGTCGCTCGCCGAGCGGATCCAGGAGGCGCTCGAGTGCCCGGTGGTCGCCGGGCTTCACTCGCTCGCAGCGTCGACGCTTGCTGCGGCTGAGCTCCTGGAGGAGGACGCGCTCGTCTGCGGGGACGACGAGGCGGCCAAGGCACTCGCGCTCGAGCTCGCGGACAGGCTCACCGCCGGCCGGGCGTACGACGCCGGCCCCCTCCAGAGCGCTCGCGCGCTCGAGGGCCTGACCGCGGTCATCGTGAACCTCAACAAGCGCTACAAGGGGCACGCGGGGATCGAGATCACCGGCTTGCCGTGAGCCGCGAGGTTCGACTCATCGCGCTCGTCGGGATCCCCGAGCTCGAGGAAGGCGACGACCTCGGAGCGCTCCTCGTCGATACGGCGCAGCACGTGGGCGGGCTCGAAGCGGGCGACGTCGTCGTCGTCGCGCAGAAGGCCGTCTCCAAGGTCGAAGGGAGGGTCGTCGATCTGGCGGACGTGCAGCCGTCGGAGCGAGCCCGTGAGCTCGCCGGCGACGACGATCCCCGTCGAGTCGAGGTCATCCTCCAGGAGAGCCGAGAGCTGCTCCGAGCCCGCGGCTCGCTGCTCATCACGGAGACGCGCCATGGATTCGTCTGCGCCTCGGCCGGGGTCGACTCGTCGAACGCGAAGGGGCCTGGAACCCTGATCCTCCTCCCGATCGACCCCGACGCGTCCGCACGACGACTGCGTGACGAGATCCGAGAGAGAACCGGCGTCGAGGTCGGGGTGATCGTCAGCGACTCGTTCGGGCGGGCGTGGCGACAGGGGACGACCGACGTCGCTCTCGGCGTCGCCGGGATGACACCGCTTCTCGACCTCCGCGGCCGACGCGACTCCGTGGGCTACGAGCTCCAGGCAACGCAAATCGCCGTCGCCGACGAGATCGCCGGCGCCGCGGAGCTCGTGATGGGCAAGACCGATGGCGTCCCCGCCGTGATCGTCCGCGGCGTGCAGCGTCCGGTGAGGGTCGTGGCGCCGATCTCCTCATGCCTCGTGACCGGGACCTCTTCCGTTAGCCGGAGTGCGCTGAGCTAGACTCGCCCCCGTGCGCAGGTACGCGATTTGGGGCACGGCGACGTCCCCCGAGCACGAGGAATGGGTCCGTGCGGTCGGGAAGCAGTTCGAGGAGGACGACTTCGTGGCCGTCGACGACATCGCCGACGCCGACTTCGTCCTGAACATGTTCGATCCGGCCGACCCCAAAGCGTTCAGGCGAGCTGCGCGCGGCACGTACTCGGCAGCCTTCTACGAGCTCCCCGAGGCGCCCAAGGACGCCCTCAAGGAGAGCTATCCGATGCTGGTTCGGACGCTCTCGAACGTCGTTCTCCTGCGTGTTCCGGAGAAGGGCGTCTGGTTCACGACGATGGAGCAGGGCACGTACCACGTCTCCGAGGATCCGGCGGCGATCTACGAGCGGCTCGAGCCTCTGGCGACGTCACGGCTCGTGATCGACAACGAGTGGATTCCGGATCTCGAGCCCGAGCTCTGGGACGGCGACGAGATCACGGCCGACCTCGCGGAGGCTGGAAAACGCCTCGACGAGCTCGATCTCCTCCCGTCTCCGTTTCCCGTGGAGGAGTACCTCTCTGGACGTGACCTCCGTCACGTCATGCGGCTGTACTCGGTGGGCGGGCTCTCGTACGGCAACCTCTCGGCGCGCAAGGACGAGACGCGCTTCTGGATGAGCGCGAGCGGAGTCGACAAGTCCCAGCTCGAGTCCGTCGGCCGCGACATCCTCATGGTCAAGGACTTCGACGACGAGCGCGGGGTCATCGTGCTCAGTGTTCCACCCGGCATCGAGCCGCGACGTGTGTCCGTGGACGCGATCGAGCACTGGATGATCTACCAGGCGCACCCCGATGTCGGTGCGATCCTGCACGTGCACGCCTGGATGGAGGGAATCGCGGCGACCGACGTCAACTACCCCTGCGGGACGCAGGAGCTCGCCGTAGCCGTTGCCGATCTCGTCGCCGCGGAGCCGGACCCGGCGCATGCGGTGATCGGCCTCCGCAACCACGGCATTACGTGCACGGGCGATAGCCTCGCGGAGATCCTGGACCGTGTGGCGCCGAAGGTGCTCCGCCAGGTTCCTATGACCTGAGCCGTATCGCGGTCAAGACGGCGAGAGCCGGCGCGATGACGACGTCGTTGATCACGCACCACGTGCAGAGCGCGTCGATCACGAAGACCTGCACGATCAGGAGGTAGCCGCTGAAGAGCAGCCCGACGAACGCGAGGGTTGCTGCGCCCAGCCGCGCCGTCGGCGCGTCCCATGCGATCAGCGCCACGATGATCGAGTACCCGATCAGCCCGAGCACGGCGACGGGAATGCCGGCGATCGTCGCGTACGAGGACTTCTGGACGGTCTCGCACCCTCCGCCCGTGGTGCAGATGACGGCTGTACCTGTGTAGTGCGCCCACGTCAGGTAGCCGGCGATACCGACGCCCACGACCGCGACGAGCGCAGCCGCGAGCCGCAGCTCGCGATCGCTCAACCGGTCAGCGCGTCGTCGATGGCGGCGCGCATCTGTGCGAGGTCGAGTGCGATCTGGATGTAGTACGGCTTCTGGTCGCCGATCTTGAGGAAGAAGGTCGGTGTCCCGGGGAGGCCGAGCGCCTGCCCCTTGCCGTATGCCGCCTCCGCCTCTCGAGTGATCCGCTTGCTCTGCGCGTCCGCGAAGAGCTTGTCGACGTCGAGGCCTGGAATGTCCGAAGCTCGCTCGCGAATCAGAGCGTCGGTGACCCAGCCCTTGTTCTCGCCCCCCTGGTAGCGGTAGAGCTCCTCCTGGAGCTGCCACAGACGGTTCTGCTCACCCGCCGCGAGGATGAACCGGAGGGCCTTCGTGGAGTCCGGCCCGATGAACGGGAACCCGCGGTACTCGGTCTTGATCTTCCCCGTCCGGATGTACTCATCCGTGATCGACGGGAAGAGCTCGAGCGCGTAGTAGCGGCATCCGGGGCACTGTGCGTCGGCGTACTCGATCAGGGTGACCGGCGCCGACGGCTTTCCGAGAACGGCGCCGTCCTGTGGGATACCCGTGAGGTCGGCCCCCGGAGTCGTCGCCGAGGTCGGCGTGCCGGACCCGTTGTCCCGAAAGACGAGAGCGACGCCGACGAGGGCCAGGGCGGCCACGATCGCGACCGCGAACGCGACCCCCACCATGAAACGGGACGGACGCTTGGCTGGGACGGGTCGTGTGGCCATCTGCCCGAAGTGTGCCCGCGCCACCCGGACCTATGGTCGAGGGTTCGGGTACGCCGGGCTCCGTGCTGCCCGGGTTTCGGCGGCGAACATCAACCTGCGTGCGCCTTCTGACGAATGTCGAGCGTCGCGCGAACTGAGACGACGCCAGGGACGCGTTGCACGAAGAGCGGCAGTAGCTCGGCGTCCGTCTCCGTCTCGACCTGGCCGGACAGCTCGACCGCGCCGTCGGTGACAGTCACCGCCACGCTTCCCGGCTCGAGCCAGAGCGTGCGCCGGAGTACCTCGGACGAGATCTCTTCGGCGATCTCGGCGTCGCCTCTGGCGAACGCGCGAACGAGATCCGCTCGTGTGACGATTCCGATCAGCCGGTCATCCTCGACCACGGGAAGGCGATTGATTCCGGCGTTGACCATCCTGCTCGCGGCCGTGTGGATCGGCACCCCGGGCCCGACCGTGATCGGGGGCGCGGACATCGCGTCGCCCGCCGTCTTCGCAGTGAGCTTGCGCTCGACGCCGAGATCCGGATCGAAGAGCCAGCCGAGCAATCCTTCGCGCTGATTCTCGACCCCCCTCTCTCACGAGAATGTCCGCCTCGGAGACGATCCCGAGTACGCACTGCTCGTCGTCGACGACCGGGAGCCCCGAGATCCGATGCTCGACGAGCAGTGTCGCCACGTCCTTCAACGACGTACTTGGTGTAACGGTGACGACCTCGGTCGTCATGAGATCCCGAATCTTCATGTCTCCTCCTTGTCACGCCGATCGTCGCCGCGACTCACGGCGCGGGCATCCGTGCTTTCCCCGAGTCCGTTTCGGTCTAACCGTCGTGCGCGAGTCGCCGCGTTAGGGTCAGAGCATGTCGGACGTCAGCGTCACTACGGTCTTTCTCGCTGCGCTCATCACCGCTCTCGCGACGGGCCTCGGCGCTCTTCCAGTCCTCGCCATTCGCGATAGTGGACGACGAGCTCTCGGCGTTTCGAACGCCGCGGCGTCCGGCGTAATGCTGGGTGCGAGTGCCAGCCTGGCACTCCAAGGCATCGATCGCAGCACGTGGAGGACTGCTGCCGGGATGCTAGTCGGCGTTGTCTTCATCGTCGCTGCGTCTCGGTACCTGCATGCCCACCCTCATGACCATGCGCTGGGCGCACTGCGCGGAGACGACGCCGTCAAGGGGCTCTTGATCGTCGGCGTGATGACCGTCCACTCGGTCGCCGAAGGAGTCGGAGTCGGGGCCGCTTTCGGCGGAAGCGAGACGCTCGGAATCCTCATCGCCGTGGCGATCGCCGTACACAACATCCCCGAGGGGCTCGCGATCAGCCTTGTGCTCGTCCCGCGGGGGACCTCGATCCCTTCAGCAGCGGGCTGGAGCATCGTGTCGAGCCTTCCGCAGCCGCTGCTCGCCGTGCCCGCATTCCTCTTCGTCGACGCGTTTCAGGGAATCCTTCCCGCGGCGCTCGGGTTCGCCGGTGGAGCGATGATCTGGATGGTGGCTCGCGAGCTGCTGCCCGAAGCGCTCGGACAGGCATCGCGGAGGGCTGTCATTGCGACCGCGGCGGCATCGTTCGCGGCGATGATGGTGTTTCAGGCAATCCTCCTGTAGAGGCGTGGCGGATACACCCGGACTTACACCCCGGGGCCAATAGTCGTCCCCCGAACGAGGGAGTAGCCTCGTGGCCATGATCGATGTGGTCACTGAGAAGAAGCCGGCGACCATCACCGCGCGCCAGAGAGAGGTCGTCGCCCTGATCGCCGCCGGATGCTCGAACAACGAGGTCGGAGCGCGCCTCGGGATCTCCCCGAGGACCGCGAAGGCGCATTGCGACGTTCTCCGGCAGAAGCTCGGCGTCCGGCGCAGGCGTCAGATCCCGGTCGCGTTCCGGTTGCTGACGGGCGAGGACCCACTCGCCGTCGGAGCGCCGTGGGGTATCACACTCACGCGCGCGCCTCGTTGACGCGCCGCCTGCGCGGCGCGCGAGAGAACGCGTGCCGGCCACTCACCTCCCGGCAATGGAGTGGTAGGGTCGAGACTCCCGGATCGACATCCAGTTGCGATGGCTACAACGTCGAGAGTCCGGCAGTCCCGCGCACTCAAGCGGCGCCGGATCATCGAGCGCCCGCGACTGTTTTCACTACTCGATGAGTCGTCCGCCAGGGTTCGCACGCTCGTCGCAGCGGCGGGCTACGGGAAGACGACGCTCGCGCATCAATGGGTTCATCGCGAAGGCCGACGAGGTGCCTGGTTCACGGCCAGGCGCTCGTCGACCGACGTAGCGGCCCTCGCGCTCGGTGTCGCTCGGGCTGCGACCGGCATCTTCCCGGGCTGCGACTTGCGTCTGCGTGAGCACCTTCGCGCCGTGCCGAATCCCGGCGAGCGTGTCGACGTACTCGCCGAGATCCTGGGTGAGGAGCTCATGGGTTGGGGTCACAGCCACTGGCTTGTCATCGACGACTACCACGAGCTTGCCGCCGCCGCTGACGCCGAGCGCTTCGTCGCGGAGCTCGTCGACACGTGTCCACTCCAGATCCTCATCGCAAGTCGCCAGCGACCCTCGTGGATCTCGAGCCGGAGCATTCTCTACGGGGAGATTCTCGAGCTCAGCCAGACAGTGCTCGCGATGGACAGCCGGGAGGCGGCTGAGGTCTTGTCGAACCGGAGTTCGCAATCGGCGTCCGGACTCGTCGCGCTCGCAAACGGTTGGCCCGCGGTCATCGCTCTCGCCGCCGTGTCCTCGGCGGAGCTCGAGGCAGAGATCGAGGTGCCCGAGTCGCTGTACCGGTTCTTTGCCGAGGAGATCTTCGACTCGCTCGGCGACGACGTTCGACAGGGCCTCGCGCTGCTCGCCGTCGCGCCATTGCTCGATCGCGAGCTCGCCGACGAGCTGCTCGGAGACGAGTCCGCAGAAGTCTGCAGCGCCGCTCTTGACGTCGGGATCCTCGAAGAGCGTGAAGAGCTACTGGAGCTGCACCCGCTGGCACGCTCGTTTCTCGAGGAGTGGGCCTCGCACCGCCCTGGTGAGCCGAGTCGAACGCAGAGCGCAGCAGAGATCTGCCTTCGCCGCTTCAAGGCGAGGCGCGACTGGGACGCTGCTTACGACGTCATCTCACGGCGAGGGCCGATCAGCGATCTGGCGCCCCTTCTCGAGGAGGCTCTCGACGAGCTCCTCGAAACGGCGCGGCTCTCCACGATCGAGAACTGGTGCGGCCTCGCAGCGGATGCGGATCTCGACGAGCCCATGTTCTCGATCGCGCGGGCCGAGGTTGCGCTACGCCACGGGCGGCATGCCGAGGCGCAGTCGTTCGCCGAAGCCGCGGCAGTGGCCGGCGAGCCTAGGCTGACGTTCCGCGGCCTTGCGGTCGCGGGACGCGCGGCACACCTTGCCTCGCGTGAGGAAGACGGCCTTCAGCTCTTCAGGCGTGCGGAAGCCGCCGCAACCTCCGAACCCGAGCGCCGCGATGCGCTGTGGGGTCAGGTCATGTGCGAAATCGAACTCGAGCGTCCCGAGGCAGCTGTCACGCTTGCGCAGCTGAACGCTGGAGTCCAAATCAGTGACGCGCCGGATCGGGTGCGGGCCGCGACGCATACGCTGATGTACCAAATTCGCATGGCCACCATCGACCTCGGCAATGCTGACATCGCGGCGGAGCTCGTTAACGGAGTCAAAGACCCCCTAACAGAGTCTGCATTTCAAAGTGTCTATTCGAGCACGCTCGCGCTATCTGCTCGATACGAGGAGGCGTTGGCCGCTGCCAACGCGATGGTTAGATGCGCCGAAGAGTACAGACTCGATTTTGCAGTGCCGTACGCGTGCATAGCTGCGGCGATGGCTCATGCCGGCTTGCGTCGGTTCAGAGAAGCCACCGACTGCCTTAAACGCGCCGTGTCTTCGGCTCAGATTGGCCGGAACAACTATGCACAGCAGCTTGCATTCGCTGTCTACGTGCGCGCATGTGTCGCACAAGGGAGGCATGACGTTGCGCTTTCTGTGGTCGTACCAGACCTTCGTGGTGCGCTTCCGGCGATCCGAGGCGAGGTACTTGGTTCTCGAGCTCTTGCTTTGGCATCCGCCGGCCGAACCGTGGAGGCGGAGGAAGCTCTGAGTCAAGCTGTGGGAATTAGTCGTGCTGTAGAGATCACCGTGTTGCAGCCTGCTGTCGTTGCGACGTCAGCTCTCAAGCGTGGCGACGCGTCTCTCGTTGAGCGCGTCCGCGAACTAGAGGAGGTAGCATTTAGCACCGGAGCAGTTGATCTTCTCGTCACGACGTACAGAGCAACACCCGAGCTCCTCGGTGTTCTCCTTCGGGCATCTCAGCAGCCTGAGCGCGTCGTTGACTTGCTGAGAAGAGTTCGCGACGACGATCTAGCTCGGCTGATCGGTCAGCCAGTTGGCATCGCGGATGATCCAGCGGACCGACTTTCGCAACGTGAGCGAGACGTCTACGGGCTCTTGTGCGAAGGCTTGCCCAACAAGCAGATCGCTCAGCTGCTGTTCATAAGCGAGGCGACCGTAAAGGTCCATGTCCATCACATCTATGACAAGCTTGGTGTTCGATCACGTACATCGCTAGTTGTTCAAGCGGCGCTTCGTCGAGCGGATCAGGCGACGGCGACCTCAGGCTCCAAGGACGGCGAATCGTCCTGAGTGCTCTGGGCGAAGGCCCTGAAGTCAATGCGCTGCGCCAGCCGATAATCCTCATCCGCGCTCGCGAGAATTGCTTCGAAGGACGCGACCGCGGTGGTGTCAAACTGGCTATCGACTGCCTGGGCAAGTCGAAGTCGAGCGACACGACTCGGCATAGCATCACGATATGGTCGATCCGAGGTCATCGCGTTGTAGGCGTCAGCGACGGCGATGATCCGAGATACGAGTGGGATATCCGCTTCTGACAAGCCGTCCGGGTACCCCTGGCCGTCGACTCTCTCGTGATGATGACGGACGATTCTTGCGATCTCCGAGTACTCGTCGACGTGGGCCAGGATGCGCTCGCCGATAGCGGAGTGTTCCTGCATTTGTCGGCGCTCGTCGAGGGTTAGTGCACCTGGCTTTTCGAGGAGGCCGGGCGGGAGGCCGATCTTCCCGATGTCGTGGACGAGCCCGCAAAGGTACGCGAGGTCCTGGATCTCCTCACTCAGTCCCATGCGCCTCGAAATGTCTCGTGAGTAGATCGCGACAGCTGCAGAGTGACCAGCGGTGTACCGATCGCGTGCATCCAGTGTCGCGATGAGCGCCCCGGCGAACTGGAGATTTGCGCGTTCGAGGGTCTCGTTGGCCAGCGACAGATCATCCGCTAGTCGGCGCTGCTCCTGATAGAGAGCGTAGAGCCGTCTGTGCGGCCATTGCGGGAACGAGAAAGAGCGCCAGCGTCCAAGGCGAGACTTCGATGTAGGCGAGCACCAACACTGCGATCACCGGTGCGTATACAGGCGCGGATAGGAAGACGATCGGTGTCACCGTTTGGAGCGCATCGCCCATCGGTCGACCGCGGACTTTGGCCGTCAGGACGGCGAAGAGGACGTCGAGAGTTTCGCCCACCAAGGCGCCGACAAGAGTTGCCGCGATTAGGCCGCCGAACTCCGATCCGACCAACTCGATCGTCGCCTGGGCGGCCAACCCCATCGCTGCGCCGCCGATGAAGCGCGTGCTCGTATACGTCGCCCACTTCAGGCGCGGAGCACGCTCAGGATCCCGCGAAACGAGTTCGGGATCCCCCAGCATTGTTGCGCCGGCAACAAGTGCGGCTTCAAGAGGTCCGAAAGCCACCGCAGCGATCAGGGTGGGCAAGAGATGGCTTGAGTACTCCCAGACCTTGGTCATTCGAACGCCACCACGTTCGGCCAGTGCGCCGGCTGATGCGAGCGCGAAGAGCGTCCAGGGAGCTTCGACGGTGTAGCCGGACCTAATCAGCGATACGGCCGTCAGGAGTGCCATGACGACCAGAGAAACGACGTACGCGAGCGTGCGCCATTGCGAGTAGGCGCGGACTCGGCGGATGCCTTGAACTATCCCTCGTGTGGGGTATACGATGCGGCTGCCGTCAGTTCCCAATCGAGGAGTCATGCGTATGCGTCGAGGCTCGAAGATTTGGTGAGAGCCGTCTCATCCTGGGTTCTCCGCCGGGGGTGAGCATCCCTCTTTTGGGTTGCAGCCCCGGGGGGAAGGATCAAGCGGAGCAGAGGATGCTGACGGCGGTTGTTACGCAATGAGCCCACGCCGGAAGCCAACAGCTACGGCGTGGGCTCTGCTTCGCGCCTGAAGCTTCGCGAGCAGGTGCCGAACGTGTGATTTGACGGTCTCCTCCGAAAGGAAGAGACGCTCGCCGATCTCGCGATTCACGAGGCCGTCCGCCACGAGTTGGAGAACCTCTATCTCGCGCGCGGTCGGATCCTGGCCTAGCTCCCGCGTGATCTGCGGCGCAAAGGGGATCACTGACCCGTGCCGGCGCGTGCTGCGGCGCGCAGCCGCGGCCTCGAAGCGCCGGCTGTGGTCGCGATATCGGTTCAGGATCTCCTTACGCTCTGCGGCGTCCACGAGTCTGGTATCGGTGATCCCCCTGTGCCCCTTTAGGCGTAGGGCCCCTGTTTGGCTCAAACGGGGGACTTTCGAGAGCTCTCGCGCGAATTCGACTTCTCCACGTGGTGGAGGTACCGTTTCGGGGCGTTTTTCCGCCGTACTCCAAGAAAGGGGATCCAATGAAGCGAGGGATGAGCTGGAGGCTCGGTGCCCTGGCCACGCTCGCACTGCTCGTCACTGTCGTCGTCGGCGCCAGCGCCGGACAGTCCGCGCTCGACAGAGCGTCCCAGAGCGACACGCTCGTCGACGGTACAACGGACTCGATCACGAACATCGATCCAGCAGGCTCATACGACTACGGGACGTTCACGCTCCAGGCCAACGTCTTCGAGCATCTCCTCGACTTCAGGAACGGATCGAAGCTCGAGCCGTCGCTTGCGACGAAGTGCGTCTCCGTCCGGGAGCGTGACGACGTGGCGCTGCACGCTCCGCAAGGGCGTGACCTTCCACGATGGCTCGGCGTTCGACTCGACGGACGTGAAGTTCTCGTTCGACCGGGTGACGAACAAGAAGATCGAGAAACAGGCTGCCGCGAACTCGCCGTCGTCGCTCCTCGGAAACCTGAAGAGCGTGACGACGAACGGGAAGTACGCCGTCACGTTCCACCTCATTTCGCCCCAGTCGACGTGGCCCTCGATCCTTGCGACTCAGGTCGGCCAAATCGTGCCGTCCGACACGTACGCCCCGGACAGCCTCCGTTCGAACGAGCGAGTCGCAGATCGGGACGGGGCCGTACATGCTGACGAAGTACACGGCGGGACAGCAGGCGGTGTTCACCCGATACGACGACTACTGGGGCCCCAGGGCGAAGACGGCGAACCTGATCATTCGCTACTACGCGAAGTCGTCGACGATGAAGCTCGCGATCCAGCGCGGCGAGATCGACATGTCGTACCAGTCGTTCACGCCCACCGAGATCACGTCGCTTCAGAAGCAGAAGGGCCTGAGGGTCTACTCGGGTGCGGGCGGTCGCATTCGCTACCTCACCATGAACGTGACGCGGGAACCGGCAAACAATCTCGCTGTCCGGCGTGCCGTTGCCTACCTGATGCCCCGAAAGACGATCGCAACACGGGTCTACCACGGCCAGGTGCAGCCTCTCTACTCCATGGTGCCCGCTGGGTACCCGGGCCACATCGACGCGTTCGCGGCCGTGTACGGGAAGAATCCGAACCCTGCCAAGGCGAAGCAGGTCTTGCAGCAGGCGGGGCTCGATACTCCGTACCCGGTCGAGATCTGGTGGACACCGACGCACTACGGGGACGCGTCTGCGGACGAGTACGCGGAGATCAAGCGAGGGCTCGAGCGAAACGGCGTGTTCGACGTGACGCTGAAGTCGACCGAGTGGGCCCAGTACAGCAGCGTGCTGGGAACGCAGTACAACATCTACCAGCTCGGCTGGTTCCCCGACTACCCGGACGCCGAGAACTACGTCGTGCCTTTCTACCGCTCGGACACGTTCACGGCAGACGGGTACAAGAACCCGAAGATGGAAGCGCTCATCAAGAAGGAGCTGGGAGCGAAAACACTGGCCCAGCGCATCGGAGTGCTCAAGCAGATCCAGTTGCTGGCTGCCCGGGACGTGCCGATCGTCCCGTACTGGCAGCAGGCGATGCTCGCAGTCGGACGGAACAACGTGCGCGGGATTCCGGGCACGCTCGGTCCGACCGTCATCATGCGCTTCTGGAAGCTGTCGAAGTCGTAGTAGCTCGGAGGGGGCGTCCTCGTGGCGCCCCCCTCCGGCTTTATTCCGTTCGCGTTCAGACAGCGGTCCGAAGGCTGCGGGCGACCTGAGCGTCGGGTTACCGTTCACCCCGACGCACGGCAACGAAGATCGAGGAGCGCCGAACGGCCATGACCGGGCAAGGAACCTCACTCAGACGGTATGCGCTGACGCGTATTGCTCTCGTGATTCCCATGGTCTTCATCGTCCTGACGCTCGTCTTCCTGCTCATGAGGGTCGCGCCAGGCGATCCGATTTCGACCGCGTTGGGGGGACATGCGCCACCGAGCGAGGTTGCGAGGATCAAGCACGAGCTGGGGTACGACAAGCCGATCTACGAGCAATACGGCACCTACATGGGGCAGATCGTGCGAGGTGATCTTGGTACGTCGATAACCGACAGCCGAGCGGTGACAGACATCGTCCGCGTCAACGGCGCAGCGACGCTCGAGCTCGCGTTCTTCGCGATGATCGTCGCGATCGTCGTCGGCGTGGTCGTCGGCCTCCTCGCCGGCCGCTTCCGGGACTCGCCGATGGACACGGGAGGGAGGTTGTTCGGAATCGTGATCTATGCGACTCCGGTCTTCTTCCTGGGTCTGATGGCCCAGCTGTTCTTCGGCTCGTATCTGGGGTGGCTTCCCGTCTCTGATCGCGCGAGCCCCATCACGCAGGCGACGCTCGACACCCACACGAACATCTTCACGATCGACACCATCATCGACCGAAACTGGGAGGCGCTCAGGGACGTCCTCAGGCATCTGATCCTCCCCGCCGTCACTCTCGGCCTGGTCACCGCTGGAGTGTTCATCCGCCTGATTCGCGTGAACGTGATGCGAACGATGAAGGACGACTACATCGAGGCGGCACGCGCCCGTGGGATCGACGAGCGCTCGGTTGTGTACCACCACGCGTTCAGGAACGCCCTCGTTCCGGTCATCACCATCGTCGGTTTGACGGCAGCTCTGCTTCTGGGTGGTGCAGTGCTCACCGAGACGACGTTCAACTGGCCCGGGATCGGCCGGGAGCTCGTCACGCGTCTCGGCAATCGCGACTACGCGGCCGTACAGGGGATCATCATCGTGTTCGCACTCGTCGTTGTCGTCGTAAGCCTCGTCATCGATCTGGTGAACGCGTTTATCGATCCGAGGATTCGATACTGATGGCAGCGCCCGTCGAGCTCGATACGAGCGCTACGGGTAGGGCGCGCGTCGTTCGTCCGGGCGTCCGGCGGGCCATCGGCCCCATCCTCGACGCCCGGGGCATGACGCGAGTCCTGCTCTGGGTCGGAGCCGCCCTCACGCTCTTCTTCGTCCTCGTCGCTTTGCTCGCTCCGGTGATCTCACCCTATGACTTCGACCAGTTCAGATCCGACGGACGGAGGTTCGCCCAGCTGGAAGCCCCCTCGGTGGACCACCCGATGGGTACGACCGTTCAGTCGACCGACGTGATGGCCCGTGTGATCTGGGGAACTCGTACCGAGCTCAAGGTCGTCCTGGTCTCTTTGCTCTTGTCGTTGTCGATCGGCGTGCCTCTCGGCCTCATCTCGGGTTACTTCGCAGGGCCTCTCGACCGCGCGCTCGTTCTCGTCATGGACGCAATGCTCGCCATTCCATTTCTTCTACTCGCCATTGTCATTGCGTTCCTTCTCTCCGACAGCATCGGGCGTGGGATCTTCACCGCGGCCGTTGCGATCACGGTTGCATACATACCGCTCTACTTTCGCGTCATCCGGAACCACGTGATCAGCATCCGTGAGGAGTCGTATGTCGAAGCGGCCCGCGCGATGGGCGCGCGTCCGTTCACAGTCATCCGGAAGTATGTGTTCTTCAACGTCATCCAGAACGTGCCACCGCTCGCGACGTTGAACGCGGCCGACGCCATACTCCTGCTCGCTGCTCTGGGCTTTCTCGGGTACGGGATCCAACCAACCGAGGCGGCGGAGTGGGGCTACGACATCCAGCGCGCCGTCTCGGACACGGCATCCGGCATCTGGTGGACGGGCCTGTATCCCGGGCTCGCGATCGTTCTGCTCGTCACCGGTCTCACCCTCCTCGGGGAAGGGCTCAACGAGACGATCAACCCCGTGATCCGCAAACGCCCGAAGGTAAAGGTCGTCCTCCCACCGTCCACAGCTGACGCCGAGACTCCTTGACAGGACAACCGGTCCTCTCGGTGCGCAACCTCCGCGTGTACTACGGAACGACACGCGGTTCCGTCCGGGCCGTCGACGGTGTGTCGCTCGACATTGCAGCGGGCGAGGTCGTCGGCCTCGTCGGCGAGTCGGGCTGTGGGAAGTCGACGCTCGGGCGTGGCATCCTCGGACTCCTTCCCGAGGGCGCCGTCTCGGACGGCGTCGTGCAGTACGGCGGGATGAACCTCGTCGGCATGTCCGACAAGGAACTTCGCCGCTTTCGCGGGCCTGACCTCGGTCTCATCTTCCAGGAGCCGATGACCCGGCTGAACCCGCTGATGCGGATCGACGAACACTTCTCCGAGACGATCAAGCAGCACGAGCCGGGCCTCGACAACCAGATGATCCGGCGACGATCGCTCGAGACGCTCGGAAGGATGGGTATCCCGCCGACGCGCTTCCGTCAGTACCCCCATGAGTTCTCGGGCGGAATGCGCCAGCGGATCATGATCGCGCTCGCGCTCGTTCTGCGCCCGAAGCTCCTCATCGCTGACGAGCCGACGACGTCGCTGGACGTGATCGTCGAAGCGCAGATCCTGAGCATTCTCGCCGACCTTCGGGAGAACTTCGGTACCGCGCTGCTGCTGATCACCCACAACCTCGGCATCGTCGCGGAGGCATGCGATCGCGTTGCCGTGATGTACGCGGGAAAGATCGTCGAGGAGGGGTCGGCTCGAGAGGTGTTCAGCGAACCCGCGCATCCGTATACGGGAGAGCTTCTGCGCTCGATCATCTCGCTCGAGACGAAAGTGCTGCACTCGATCCCCGGATCGCCGCCGAACCTCATCGATCCTCCTGACGGCTGTCGCTTCTACCCACGTTGTCCGAGTGCGATGCGGGTATGCGTGGCACAAGACCCGATCGAGCAGCGAACGGACGACGGGCGACGCGTCTCGTGCTGGCTGCATGGTCCGCACGCGGACGTGCCAGACGGGGGTTCGACACCGCTCGAACGTGAGGAGATCGGGGTCGCTGATGAGGCCTGAAGCGACGGACGACGATGTCCTCGTCTCCGTTCGCGACCTGAGGACGTACTACTCGATCAGGGGCGGCTTCGCGCAGCGGCTTCTCGGGCGGGAGGCCGGGTACGTCAGAGCCGTCGACGATGTCTCGCTCGAGCTCCGCAAGGGCGAGGTGCTGGGTCTTGTCGGCGAATCGGGAAGCGGGAAGACGACGCTCGGACGGACCATTCTCGGACTCGCTCAGGCGACGGCCGGGACCGTTGTCTTCGAGGGTCACGAGATCACTGCCATGTCGGAGCGCCAGCTGAGACCGCTTCGGCGTCGGATGCAGATCGTCTTTCAGGACCCCCATGCGTCGCTGAACCCGGCGATGACCATCGAGCAGTCGGTCGGACACCCGCTCAAGATCCACAAGATCGCCAAGGGAACGATGTACCGGCAGCGGGTTGCCGCGGCTCTGGAGACGGTCGGCCTCGCTCCCGCGGAGCAGTTCATGGACAAGTACCCCTCTGACCTCTCGGGTGGTCAGAAGCAGCGCGCTGCCATCGCGCGCGCGATCATCCTCAACCCCGTCCTCCTCGTGGCCGACGAGCCCGTGTCGATGCTGGACATGAGCGTTAGGGCGAAGATCCTCGAGCTCATGCTCGAGCTCAAGCGTGAGTTCGGCCTCACCTACCTGTACATCACGCACGATCTCGCGACCGCGAAGTTCTTCTGCGATCGGATAGCGATCCTCTATCTGGGGCGAGTCGTCGAGATAGGGCCATCGGAGGCGATCTACGAGGACCCCAAGCACCCGTACACCAAGGCGCTGCTGCGGGCGATCCCCGAGCCCGATCCGCGCCGGACCGTGCCTCGCGACCTGCCCCGGGGCGAGGTGCCCGACGCGGCGAAGCCGCCGCTGGGTTGCTCGTTCCATCCGCGCTGCCTGCAGGCGTTCGAGGTCTGTGGCTGGGAGACGCGCGATCTTCGAGATCTCCTGGAGGCGCGCTGGGCGCTCCAGGACGAAGAGCAGTACGAAGCCGAGCGCGCATCGATCGAGAACATCACGACGCTCGACGAGCCGCGCGTGGCGGCTCACCTCGACGCCGGCGGATCTAGCCGGGGCGACGACGTTCTGCGGCTCCTCAGATCGGCGCGAGAAGATGACCCCGACGAGCCGTTCTGGCGTGGCGTACGTCACATGGATGCCGTCGACGAGCGCGTCGAGCTCGAATGGTTCGAACCCATCAACCCGCGGCCGCTCGACGTGGGCGACGTAAAGGTCGAATGTCACCTCTACGACGAGTCAGCGCTTGCTGAGGCGGAAGCTCGTCGGGCCACTCGAGAGCAGCTGTCCGAGGCCGCCCCTGGCGAGAGGAGCGGCCCCGGGCCTCATATCTAGCCGCAGGTGGCTGCGGTCAGGCTGCGCGGCCTGCGAGATCGCGTCAGGCCGCGAGGCCTGCCAAGTCGCGCAGGGCCTCGAGGCGCTTGAGCGCCTGCCCCTCGAGCTGACGCACGCGCTCGCGCGTCAAGTCGAGCTCGTGGCCGATCGCCTCGAGCGTCCAAGGCTCGCCTTCGAATCCGAATCGGAGCTCGAGGATGCGTCGCTCCCGCTCCGGGAGGGCATCGAGAGCCCGGCGGATGCTCTGGCGACGGAGGGACTCCTCAGCCTCGTCGAACGGATCTGCCGCCTCACGATCGGCGAACAGATCGCCGAGCTCGCCCTCGTCGTCCGCGCCGACGGTCTGGTTCAGCGAGACCGACGCGTGGGCGGCGCCGAGAGCTTCGTCCACATGCTGGATCGGAAGCCCGGTCGCCTCTGCGAGCTCTTCCTTGGTCGCCTCGCGTCCGAGCTCCACCTCGAGCCGGCGCGCGGCCCGGGAAAGCTTCTGCTGGCGCTCGACGACATGCACCGGCACGCGAATGGTTCGCGCGTGATTGGCCACCGCACGCTGTACGGACTGGCGAATCCACCAGGTGGCATAGGTCGAGAACTTGAAGCCGCGTCTCCAGTCGAACTTCTCGACTGCACGGTTGAGCCCGAGGGTCCCCTCCTGAATCAGGTCGAGGAACGGTACGCCGAGGCCGCGGTACCCCTTGGCGATCGATACGACGAGGCGGAGGTTCGACTCGATCATCACGCGCTTGGCGACCGTGTCGCCGCGCTCGATGCGCTTCGCGAGCGCCACCTCTTCGGCTGCCGTGAGCAGCTTGTGGCGACCGACGTCGGCGAGGAAGAGCTGGAGGCTGTCGGCGGCGCCCGAGACGGCTTCGGCGGCGTATTGCGCCTGCTCGGCGATCTCCTTCTCGGACTCGGCGTCGGGCTGGACGATCTCGATCGAGTGTGCCTCGAGCTCGCGCTGTAGAAGCTCGGCCTCGTCCTCACTCAGGTCGTGCTCGACCGCGAAGGTCTCGAGCTCGGCAGCCTCGAGATGCCCTCCGCGCTCCTCGGCGCGCTCGATCAGGGCCTTCAAATGCTCGGATTCGAGCAAGTCAATGAGCTGGTTCTGGGTCAAGGTGCGGTCTCAATCCTTTCGGGTGCTACGTCGGCGGAAGCAACAAACTTACGGAGTGTATGGCGGCTTTCCTTCTCTTTCCAGGGAACGTCCACCCCCGAAGGTGTCACAAAGCTCCAAACGCGCAGGTCGTGTTGGTTTATTCCGTTCAAGACACGTCGGCGGTTCACGGCGAGGGCTCAATACCAAACCAGGGACTGCTTCTGGTGGAGGATCACACGGGCCTACGAGCCCGTATCGCCTGAGACGGTCGGGCCCCAGGCAAGTTAGATTCTCCCTCATCCGACGGACGTCGTGGAACCGCGTGAAGCGCGCGTTAACCTGTTGCTTACGCGCTCTTTGCGCGCTTTTCGGCTAACAGCTCCACGGCTCGCTCGGCCGTCATTCCCTCCGCTGTGTCGCCTCGCCGCAGGCTCGCGTTGCTCTCGCCGTCCGTGACGTAAGGGCCGAATCGCCCTTCACGGAGCACGATCGCACGCCCAGTCGTCGGGTCGTCGCCGAGCTCGCGCAGCGGCGCGCGGGTCGCGCCGCGACGGCCTCGGCGCTGCGGCGGTTGGGCGAAAAGGGCCTTCGCCTCCTCGAGCGTGACCGTGAAGAGCTGCTCCTCACGCTCGAGGGATCTCGACTCGGAACCTCTCTTGATGTACGGCCCGTAGCGGCCGTTCTGCGCCGTCACGTCTTCCCCGTCCAGGGCGCCGAGCACGCGCGGGAGGGAGAGCACGCGAAGCGCGTCGTCCAGCGACATCGTCTCCGGAGACATCGATGCGAAGAGCGAGGCCGTGCGCGGCTTCTCGTCGGTACCGTCGGGCAGCACGTCCGTGACGTAGGGCCCGTAGCGACCCGACTTCACGACGATCTCGCGACCGGTGTCCGGATCCGCTCCGAGTGAGCGACTATCGGGTTGCGCAAGGAGTTCCTCGGCGCGTGCTGCTGTCATCTCGTCGGGGGCGACGTCGGCCGGCAGGCTTGCGCGCTGTTCGCCGCGCTCGAGATAGGGCCCGTAGCGGCCGACTCGGACGACCGCATCCGTGCCCGGGATCGCGATCGAGTTCACGGCCCGCGCGTCGATCTCGTCCAGGTTCTCGGTCACGAGGTGATGCAGACCGGGGTCGTCGCCTGAGCCGAAGTAGAACCGCTGGAGCCAGGCAGCTCGCTCTTCCCGACCCTCGGCGATCTCGTCGAGATCGTCTTCCATCCGCGCCGTGAAGTCGAAGTCGACGAGCTGCCGGAAGTGCTGTTCGAGCAGCGTGACGACCGCGAAGGCGACGAAGGTCGGCACGAGCGCCGATCCTTTCTTGAACACGTAGCCGCGGTCGACGATCGTCGAGAGGATCGCCGCATAGGTCGACGGCCGGCCGATGCCACGTTCCTCGAGCGCACGGACGAGGGTTGCCTCCGTGAATCGCGCAGGTGGCGTCGTCGCGTGTCCTTCGACCTCGAGCGCTCGTGCCTCGAGCTTGTCGTCCGGTGAGACGTCCGGAAGGCGCCGCTCCTCGGCATCGTCCGACGGCTCGTCACGTCCTTCTTCGTACGCGGCAAGGAATCCCCGGAAGGTGACGACGGTGCCGGACGCGCCGAACTCGACGTCCTCGTTCATCGTCGTAGCGCCGATGCGGAGGGAGACCGTCCTACCGACGGCATCCTCCATCTGCGACGCAAGGGTGCGGCGCCAGATGAGGTCGTAGAGGGCGAGCTCGTCTCGTGACACCTCGCCCGCGATCGCATCGGGTGTGCGAAACGAGTCACCTGCGGGGCGGATGGCCTCGTGCGCCTCCTGGGCGTTCTTCACCTTCCGCTCGTAGCGGCGGGGCTTGTCGGGCAGGTACTCCGCGCCGAACAAGCTGCGCACGTCCGCGCGGGAGGCTTCGAGTGCGGACTCCGAGAGCGTCGTCGAGTCGGTCCTCATGTACGTGATGTGACCGGCCTCGTAGAGGCGCTGGGCCAGACGCATCGTCGTCTGTGCGGAGAAGCGAAGCTTCCGGCTCGCCTCCTGCTGGAGCGTGGAGGTCATAAACGGTGCAGACGGTCGGCGGCGGTAGGGCTTCTCGTCCGCGGAGCGGACGACGAACGGCACACCCTCGAGCCGTTCGGCCAGCCCTCGTGCCGCCTGCTCGTCGAGGCGGACAAGAGCCTCGTCGCGAATCGTCCCGTCCGGAGCGAAGTCGCGCCCCTGCGCCACGCGGCTCCCGTCGATGGCCACCAGGCGCGCGTCGAACCCACCGGGATCGAGCGTGGCGACGAGGTCCCAGTATTCGGACGACACGAACGCGATGCGCTCACGCTCGCGCTGCACGACGAGGCGCGTGGCCACGGACTGTACGCGGCCGGCGGACAGCCCACGGGTCACCTTCTTCCAGAGGACCGGCGAGACCTCGTACCCGTAGAGGCGGTCGAGGATCCGCCGCGTCTCCTGGGCATCGACGAGGCGTTCGTCAATCACGCGGGTCTCACCCAGCGCCCGCTCGATCGCGTCGCGCGTTATCTCGTGGAAGACCATGCGCCGGACGGGGACCTTCGGCTTCAGAACCTCCACGAGGTGCCAGGCGATTGCTTCGCCCTCACGGTCTTCGTCCGTCGCGAGCAGCAGCTCGTCCGCGCCTGCCAGTTTCTTGCGCAGTTCGGTGACGACTTTCTTCTTGTCCGCGTCGACGACGTAGTACGGCTCGAATGAGTGCTCGACGTCCACTCCGAGGGAGCCGAAGCGCTTTCGCTGCTCCTTCGGGATCTCGGACGCTCGGTCTGGCAGATCGCGGATGTGACCGATGCTCGACTCGACGGCGTAGTCGCTGCCGAGGTAGCCGGCGATCGTGCGCGCCTTCGCAGGTGACTCGACGATGACGAGGCTCCGTCCCACGGCGGGACACCTTAGCGGCGCTGGCTCGGGCCACAAGCCCGCCGTCCTCGCGATACTGACGGTGTGGTGCGGCCTCCACGCCCAAGTTGGCTCTATTCGCTGGTTGCAATCGCGAGCTGGCCGGTGCTCAAGCTCGTGTTCCGCTTTCGTGCGGTTGGAACGGAGAACCTTCCCCGCGAGGGCGGGTACGTGCTCGCTGCGAACCACTACTCGAATCTCGATCCGTGGCCTCTCGGCCTCCCGCTCTTCCCGCAACGTTTCCTGCGGTTCATGGCAAAGGCGGAGCTCTTCTGGTTTCCGCTCGGCGCGATCGTCAGCTCAGGAGGCGCGTTTCCCGTGCGTCGGGGGGAGAGGGACGAGGAAGCGGTCGTGACAGCCGTAGGGCTGTGTCGCGAAGGCCACGTCGTGGTGATGTTCCCGGAGGGCACGAGACGGCAGAAGGGCCTGCGCAAGAAGCACGAGCCGCGGTGGCACAACGGGGCTGCTCGGATCGCGCTCGAAGCCGGCGTTCCGCTCGTGCCCGCGGGAATTGCGGGGACCGATCGTCTGGCGCGACTCGCTCCTCTGCGGGTCGCCTACGGGCACCCGATCGCGCTCGACGACGTTGCCGACTCGCCGCCGGGGGACGCGGCTGCCGCCGTCACCGACCGTCTTCGTGACGCGGTCCTCGCTCTGGAACGATCACTCGAGTGACATGAGACCACCGCTTCTCGCAGTCGACGGCGACTCATTCGCCCATCGCGCCTACCACGCTCTCCCGAAGACGTTCCGCCGTGCGGATGGCGGCCCGGCGAACGCGTTGATCGGCTTCACCGGAATGCTCCTCAGGCTCTGGCGCGCCGAGCGACCGCGGGCCGTTCTCGTTGCGTGGGACACGCTGACGGTTCCCACCTACCGCCACGTCGAGTTCGCCTCGTACCAGTCGGGTCGCGAGTTCGACGCCGAGCTGCTCGAGCAGCTTGACCTCTTTCCGGAGTTCGTCGCCTCCTGGGGGCTTGCCCACGCGAAGGCCCCCGGGTACGAAGCAGACGACTTCCTCGCCGCCGCGGCAGCGGGGGAGGAAGCAGCCGGGGGGACCGCGCTCGTTGCCACGTCAGATCGCGATGCCTTCCAGCTGGCGGGTGAGCAGACGACGATCCTCCAGCCGGTACGCGGGAATCCGCCGGCTCGGATCGGTCCAGTCGAGGTGCGAGAGCGGTACGGCGTCGATCCGGACCAGGTCGTGGACTTCATCGCGCTCCGCGGCGATCCCTCGGACAAGATCCCGGGCGCGCGCGGCATCGGCGAGAAACGGGCCGCCGAGCTTCTTGCCCAGTACGGATCGCTCGAAGCGATCCTGGCCGACGGCAGATTTGCCGCAGAGGCGGATGCGCTCCGTCTGTACAGAAAGCTCGCGACGCTCGACCGAAGCGCGCCGCTGCCAGCGCTCCCGGATCGGACACCTGACTGGGAGGCCGGCGCGGAGCGGGCGAGGGAGCTGGGTCTCGCGGGGCTCGTGCGCAACTTCGAGGAGGCGGCGACGTGGACGTGATCAGCCACCCGGCGATGGTCGAGCTGCATCGATCGGGGGAGCACCCGCACGCGGAGCGCTCGGAGCGGCTCCAGGCCCTCCTCGAGCGCTTCCCCGAGTACCTGTACGGACGGCCGGCGACGCGCGAGCAGGTCGAGCGTGTGCACACGAGCCGGTACGTCGAGTCGGTGAGCTGCATCGCGGACGCGGTGTGGCTCGATCCGGACACCTATGCGGACGAAACCACGTGGAGCGCCGCGCTTCTGGCGGCGGGTTGCGCCATCGAAGCCGTCGAGCGCGGGGGATTCGCGCTGGTCAGACCTCCCGGCCACCATGCGCTCCCCGCGACCGCCATGGGCTTCTGCGTTTTCGCGAACGTCGCCATCGCCGCCCGCTACGCGCAGCTGGAGCTGGGGGAGGCACGCGTGGCGATCGTCGACTACGACGTCCACCACGGGAACGGCACCGAGGCGATCTTCAGGGGCGACTCCTCGGTTCTCTTCGCCTCCCTCCACCAGTGGCCGTTCTACCCTGGCTCGGGCGGGCCCGGAACGAGCGACCAGCACGTTCTCAACGTGCCGCTCTCGGCGGGTTCGGGAGACGACGAGTACCTGAGCGCGTTCGAGAAGCTCGTCGAGCCGGCGGTGCAAGGGTTCGAACCCGATGTCCTGATCGTCTCCGCGGGGTTCGATGCGCACGAGGAGGACCCGCTCGGGCAGATGGAGCTCAGCGTGTCAGGAATCGGTGAGCTGTCACGAAGGTGCGCAGCCCTCGCACCGCGGACGGCGGCGGTGTTGGAGGGTGGTTACAACCTCGACACGCTTCCGACACTCGTCGAGGCGGCGCTGGAGGGGTTCGAGACGATCGGCTAGGCGCGGGCGGTCTCGAGGCGTTCGAGAGCTTCCCGTCGCGACGAGACCCCGAGCTTCTTGAGCAGGCTCTTCACGTGAGAGCGAACGGTGTGCTCGGAGATGAAGAGTCGCTGCGCGATCTCGTCGGTGCCGAGGTGCTCGTCGAGCAGGAGAAGAACCTCGACCTCACGCGCGGAGAGCACCTGCGTGATCGAGTCGGGGATGCCGTCGAGCCGGCCGCCTTCTCGGACGCGATCGAGTAGTCGTCGTGCGACGCCGCCCGAGAGAGCCGCGTCCCCGCGAGCGACGCCGCGGAGGAAGGCCGCGATCTGCTCAGGGGACTCGGTCTTCAGGAGGTAGCCGGACGCCCCTGCGCGGATAGCTCCAAGGAGATTCTCCTCGGCGTCCGAAGCGGTCAAGACGACCACTTCGCACGTCGGGGCTTCCTCGCGAATCCTCGGAAGCGCCGTGAGCCCGTCCATCCCGGGCATCGTGAGGTCGAGCAGGACGAGATCGGGCTGGAGGCCACGTACGGCGGTGACGGCTTCTGCGCCGTCGGATGCTTCACCGACGACGTCGAAACCTTGCTGCGCAAGCAGCGCTGCGAGTGCGTCACGGGTCAACGGGTGGTCGTCGACGATGAGGATGCGTTCGGACATAGACCCCTTATCGGCAGGACTCGCGTTGCCGAAAAGGGGTAGTGATGAATCACGCCCGTTCGCAGAGCTATCGCTCGTGGCTCATAGGTGAGCTCATGCTCGTCTCCCTGCTCGCGTCCGCCACCGCACTGTTCGCAGTGCGCGACACGTTCCCATCCACATATGCGCTTCCGGAGGCCCGGCTTGCCTTCGACACTGCGATCGCGGTCGTTGCTGCGCTCGTGGCGGTTCTTGCGAGCGTTCGCTTCGTCGTCGAAGGACGCGTTCTGGACTTGCTCCTCGCTGCGGGGTTCTGGAGCATCGCGCTGGGGACAGTGGCGTTTGGACTCGTTCCCGTGTTCGGAGGAGGCTCGCTCGGGCAGGAGGCGGCCTGGTCGTTGATCGGCTCCCGGCTCCTCGGGGCAGCCGCCATCGCCGTCGCCCCGTACACCGATCGCCGCCTGGGCGACCGGAGACGGGCGCTTCTCTATGTCGGCACCGGTATCGCGATGGCGCTCGGCGCCGCGGCGCTCGTCCTCGGGAACCTGCCGTGGCGGTCGGCGGGCTCGGGCATGCCCGCGGTCGCAGAGGGCGGCGCGGTCGTGATTGCGGGAGCCATCCTTGCCGGGCTGTGGCTCGTCGCGCTCATCGGTTTCGCGTTGCGGTACCGCAGGTACGGGCGCGACCTCGACAGCTGGGTCTGCCTCGCCGCCACGCTGGCGCTCTTCGCCGACATGCACCTGATCCTCACGCCCGTCGTCACGAGCAACAACGTGCTCATCGGAGACTTCCTCCGCTTCGTGGCCTACGGCATCCTGCTGGTCGGCGTGTGGCGAGCGATTGCCCAGGCGGAGTTCGGACGAGCGGTCGCAGACGAGCGAGGGCGCGTCGCGCGCGAGATCCACGACGGTCTGGCGCAGTACCTGTTTGCCATCACGACCCAGGTGAGCATGCTCGAGACGGGCGCTCCACTCGAGCAGGTCCTTCCACGTCTCAAGCGTGCGTCCACCGCGGCGCAGCAGGAAGCGCGGTTCGCGGTGCTCGCTCTCTCCTCGGCAGGCGGCTCTGCGCCGTTCGACGCGGCGCTTCGTCGATACGTGGACGTCCTCACCGCTGACGGTGCGCTCGACGTCGAGCTCGAGGTCGATCCCCAGGTGAGGTTGGCGCCGGACGAACAGATCGAGGTCTTCCGGATCGTTCAGGAAGGGCTCGGCAACGCTCGCCGGCACGCGGGGGCACGTCACGTCGAGGTGTTCATCGGCCAGCGAAACGGCAGGCGGATAGTCGCCGTCAGCGATGACGGAGTCGGCTTCGAGACCGATGGCTCGGAAGCCGGGCAGGGCCTGGCGAACATGAGGCTTCGCGCCGAAGCGATCGAGGGTCAGATGAGCCTGCGGTCCGCGCCGGGCCGCGGCACCGCGATCGAAGTCGTGCTCCGGCCCGTTTAGGTGGGGGCAGCGGAAGGCGCCGATGGCCGTGCGACGCCGATCATCGAATCGCGTGTGACGAGCGCGGCGAGCTCGTCCTCCGAAAGGGACTCCGTCCCCGGGGGCCGTGCCGGAATCACGAGGTAGCGGATGTCTGCAGTCGAGTCGACCACGCGCACCTCGACCTCGTCGCCGAGCTCGAGCCCGAACTCGCGAAGCACCCCGCGCGGCTCGGATACGGCTCGTGACCTGTACGGCAGGCTCTTGTACCAGTCGGGAGGCGGCCCGAGCAACGCCTTCGGGTAGCACGAGCAAAGCGTGCAGACGACCATGTGGTGCACGTCCGGGTTGTTCTCGAGCGCAACGACGACGGGCGACGGCCCCGGGTCGAGGCCGACCTCGAGGGCCGCGGTCCGAGCATCCTCGAGTAGCCGTGCCTTGAACGTCTGGTCGACCCAGGCGCGTGCGACGAGACGTGCTCCGTCGGCGGGGGTTCGGGAGACGAGCCAGTCGACTCGTATGCGCACGTCTTCCCGGGTGATGACTCCCTTCTCGACGAGCAACTCCTCGAGCGCGCGGACTCGTGCCGCGACGGCAGGCTCCCCACCGTTCGTAATCGGCTCGTGCGGATGGTCGTGCGGATGGTCGTGGTCGCTCATTCGGCAGCCTCCAGCCAGTGCTCGAAGACGTCGGCGTAGATTCGATCCTTGGTCTCCGCCTGGCTGGGCCAGACGTCGTGCTCGGCGAAGCTGACGAGGTAGAGCGGTTGCAGGGGAAGCCCGTCGTGACCGTACGCGCGCGTCTCGGGGTTCGTGAACGACGCGTGCAGGCGTTCGACAGTGCCCGTCTTGCCTTTCAAGTAGCCAGGGGTGCGGTGGTGCCCCACATGCTGCCGAGCATCGACGTGAACACGTGCGCCGGCGACGAACGTCATGGGCGCACTCTCGCATCGAGCTCGCCGGCAGCGAGCACGCCCTTCTCGGTCAGGATCGCCTCCACCGAGTAGAGCCACCGCTCGTAGTACGACGCGTGCTCGTACTCCGCCGGCGCCATGCTCTCGATGCCGCGGCGTAGCTCGTCGACGTTCATCACGCCGTGCTGGCCGAGGACGCCGACCATTGCATCCATGAGGAGCTCCCAGTCGGCCAGCTCGTGCTCGCTGCGATCGATCGCGTCCTCGTCGTGCCAGCCGCCGCGGTCGTGCACCGCTTGCTTCATCGCCCGATCGTACCGCCGTGGCCGCCCTTCACCCTACGTCCGGCTCCGAGGGGGCAGCAGCTGGATCGACGCCGCGTTCGACGCCGGGGAAGCCGGCACGAGAGAGAGAACGTCGATCGCCCGTTCATGACGAAGCCCCGCCAGGGCGGGGCTTCGCGGTAGCAGGCCTGTAAGCCGGATTCTGTCGTGGATGACCATCTCTCTTGGCGGTGTACCCGGCTCCTCGGCGGGCCGCGTCATCGGAGCCTGCTTCACCTTGCACCGGACGGGGTTTGGCTAGCCGGCCGTGTCGCCACGACCGCTGGTGGGCTCTTACCCCACCGTTTCACCCTTACCGGCTTCGGTTTCCCTCGGCCGGCGGTCTCCTTTCTGTTCCACTTTCCGTCGGCTTTCGCCGCCTGGGCCAACTCCCGAAGGAAGAGTCCCAGCGTCCTGCCCTGCGGTGTCCGGACTTTCCTCGAGCCGCTCCCCGACAGTCAAGAATCGGCCCGCGGTCACCCGGCCTGCACGGCGGATGGTAGCTCGCCAGCAGAGAACGCATCTGCAAGCAACTCCCGCCCTTCGACGACGATCGCGCGACACTCCGGACATGCGATCGCCCCACGCACGTGGAGGACGAACTCCCCGCAAACGAGGCATTCGAGGCTTGCTCCGCGTGCGAGCGCTGTCAATTCCTGGTCGAGCGTGCGGTTGAGAGGCGCGACGCTCACAGCATTCGGAACACGCCGGTGACCCGGCCCAGGATCTCGACGTGCTCGGGGTAGAGGGGAGCAAGGGCGCTGTTCTCCGGCTGGAGGCGGATTCGTCCGCCAGCCTCACGGTGGAACGTCTTGACGGTCGCCTCGTCTGCCGTCTCGCCGTCGCCGACGAGCGCGACGACGACATCTCCGTCGTGAGCGTCCTGCTGCTTGCGCACGACGACGAGGTCGCCGTCGAGGATCCCGGCCTCGATCATCGAGTCGCCCGTGACGCGCAAGAGGAAGTCCGCATTGCGGCCGAGAGGCTCGGGGACGGCGATCTCGTCCTCCACCGCCTCCGCCGCGAGCAGCGGCCCGCCTGCGGCGATTCGCCCCAGTAGCGGGAGAACAGGAGTTGCCGTGTCCGTTATGGCCTCCGTGCGGCGACGACCGACGAGCTCGATCGCCCGTGGCTTGGTCGGATCGCGGCGCAAGAGCCCTGCGCGCTCGAGGTTGGCGAGGTGTGCGTGGACGGTCGAGGGTGACGCGAGCCCGACGGCGTCGCCGATCTCACGAACCGTCGGCGGGTAGCCGTGGCCGTCCACGTACTCGACGAGGTACTGCCAGATCTCCTGCTGACGTTCGGTAAGCATCGGTCTCTCCCGGGTTGGTGACGAACGTATGTTCGCTACCGAGGGTAGAGATCCTTCCGGACGCCGTCAAGCAGAGCGGAGTCGCGCCACGAAGACGGCGCGCTCGCCGGGATGTGGGTCCGGCACGTCGACCTCCATGGACTCGAGTCCCACGCCTGCGATGTGGCGGTGCCACGATTCCGCCGGGAAGAGCCCGAGTGCGTGCTGGTCGTGGACGATGCGCAGCGGTTCGCCCGGTGCGCGGAGGACGATGACGTGGTCCACGAGGTAGCTCGTCGCGTCGGGCGGATCTGGTGGATGCGTCCACGCGAGGTAGCGCAGGCTGCGCCCGTCGTCGCCGTCGTGACCGCCGTGGTCGGTGCCCGGCGTGAAGATCTCGCGTGTCGCATCGGGCTGGAGGACCACGACGCCGCCGGGGCGCACGTGCGCTGCTGCGGTTTCGATGGCGGCGCCGAGGTCGTGCTCCGTGGTGAGGTACGACACCGCGTCGTGCACGAACACGACGTCGAAGGTGCGATCGAGGCGCAGCGTTCGCATGTCTCCTTCGATGTGCTCGCACTCGGGGTTCAGCGTCTGGCTCAGCGCCAGCATCTCCGGCGAGAGGTCGGTGAGCGTGCACTCGAAGCGGTGCTTGAGATGGGACGCGTTGTTCCCTCCGCCGGAGCCGAGTTCGAGCAACGTCCGCGCCGGGCCGTCCGCGACCTCCTCGACCAGGCTCGTGACGAACTGCGCCTCGTCCGCGTAGTCCGAGGGGTGCGTGAGCAGATGGAACCACGGAGCGAGGTCCGAGTACATGCACATGCCCCGAGAATGCATGAAGGCGGCCTGGACGGCCGCCTTCACTCATGCGCTGGAGAGGACTTGAACCTCCACGGCCGCAATGGCCACTAGGCCCTCAACCTAGCGCGTCTACCAATTCCGCCACCAGCGCGTGGTCGGGAAAGTCTAGCCCGGCCGCATCGGCGGGTTGCGCCTAGAGGAGGAGGCGGAAGAGGATGACCGTGTTGAGAGCGAAGACGCAGGCGACACCGATTGTCAGCCGTGTCAGGTTCCGCTCGACGATGTGCGTCCCGCCCTGGGAGTGCGGCGTGAATCCGAGGCCACCCATGCCTGCCTCCCGGCCCGAATGCATGAGCACGAGCGTGACGAGGAACGCCGCCAGGAGAACCTGGCACACCGCCGAGAACTGGACCCAGACTGCGAGGACGCCGAACATTCGCCGCGCCAGGATAGCGATAGCCTCCGGGAATGGGAACGGACGAAGCACGTGAGCGCGTCCAGAAGCTGCTCGTCACGGGAGACAACCGGCTCAAGCAGGGGGTCGACCTGGCGAAGGTGCGCGAGAGCTACGAGGAGGCTCTCGCCGTCGCGACGCAAGCCGGTCTCGAGGAGACGGTGAGACCGCTCGTCGAAGTCAGGCTCGAGGGTCTCGAGCGGCTGGGCGCTGGGTAGGTACGAGGCTCTCGACCGCCGTCTGGAGTGTCCTCCGGCGCGCCTCCATCGGGAACCGTTCGAGTATCCGCTGCCTAGCCCGAGTCCGCTCGCCGGCGCTGAGCTCGAATGCGCGAGCAATTGCGCCGCTGAGCTCTGGGGGACTCGAGTCCCTCGCGCGCACGCCGACGTCACCGGCTACCTCCGGGAGTGAGCCCGCGGTCGTGACCACCGGTATGCAACCAGCGAGCATCGCTTCCGCCAAAGAGAGCCCGAAGGCCTCGTGGCGCGACGCCTGGACGTACACGGCTGTGCTGGCGAAGAGCGCGTCGAGCTCGTCCCGAGACAGCTCACCGGTGAACGTCACGTTGGTCCCGGCGAGTGCTCTGAGGTCGTCCACTGCGTCGTCGAGCCAGCGGCCTGCCACGACGAATCGGACGTCGGGAAGCATGCTTGCCGCGCGCACGAACGGCACAAGGCCCTTACGCTCCAGGCTGAGGTGCGCGACGTTCCCGACGGTGAGGGCGACGCGCTCTCGTGGTCCGTTCGGCAACTCTCCGAACGGATCCGGGACGCCGAGGTACGAGACCGCGACGCGGTCGATGGGTACGCCGATGTCGAGGATCTCCTGCAGGCTGGACTGCGAGGGGGTGAGAAGCTTCGTCGCACGCGACATGACCCAGCGGCTGAGGTAGCGGCTCGCACCACCCTGCTGGTAGCCGTAGCCGATCTCCGGCACGTTCGCAGTATCGAACCCGCCGACTACCAGCAGCGACGGCTTCCGGAGCGCCCACGCAAGAGTGATCGGCCAGAACGTGTGCCAGGACGCAAACCATCCGACGACCACGTCCGCGCGCCGGACCTCGCGAAAGACCTGGATCGGGTTCGCGATCCGACCCGGCTGCGCCCACTCTCGAACGTCCCAGCGTTCGCGAAGAAGGGCGCGATCGATCTCGACGAAGCGAGCGAGGTTGCTGTAGACGAGGAGGATCCGCAGGTGTCCGAGCTCCCTCACCCGCGCGTGACCAGGAGGAGCCCGAGGCACATCTCGTCCGTCGTCCCCTCCCCCCAGAGGATGTAGCGCGGTGTCGTCGGGACACCGTGTATCCCGTGCCGCCGGTGCGAGACGTCGTACCGGCACGTCACACGGACGACATCACCGGGTCGTGCCGCGATCGGCGTTCGGAGCGTGTACATGCTCTGCCAGTGGAAGTCCCAGCGCGGAATGTCCAGGAGGACCCGCGCGCGCGGCGTTCCCGGGTTGAGCTCCAGACGGATCGAGGCACCGAGCAGGTGCATGTGGCCGGCGGCGCCCAGGATCGTCGTCCGCGTGTCGATGTGGCGATCGCACTGGCTGATCGCGCTCGGAGTCACGTTCTCCGGACTCCTGCCGCAGAGGAGCAGGAGCCCGGCCGGGTAGAACGCCGCCAGAGATCCGTACTTGCGGGCGAGCTCGCGGAGTGCCTGACTCCGGTCGCACAACCGCCCGCGCTCGTCCTTCGCGCACGCGAGCTCGACCGGCGCGGGAAGGAGCGTGGACTGTACCCGGGTCAGTTTGGCGCTCGCCGGAGCGACCGTCAGGACCGCCCGCGAGCGGTCCGGCGCATTCCCGTTCAGCAGGTTGTAGTGGACCTGCATCACGATCTGGCTACCCGCCGGAAGCGGGATGCCGGTGCCGTCCGGCAGGCGACCGCCGGTGCCGCCCGGGGCCCAGGCGCCGATCCAGTTCGCGTCTGCGAGCGAGTCCGCGGCCGAGCTGCCGCCTCCGTCCGGACTGACGCCGGTACCCCCGAAGCACGTCCAGCCCGGGCCGCGCGTCCCGGAGTCCAGCCGCTTCGCTTCGGCGACCTGTGAGCGCGAGATGCGGAACAGGATCACGTGGTGGACGATCTTCGAAGCGCCCGGCGCGATGCGTGCCGACGTCACCGAGACGCCTTTGGCGAGCTTCGGGTCGAGGAGAAAGCAGCGGTAGTCGTCCGTCGCTCCACCCCGTGCCTTGGGATGGTAGGTCGCCGGCATCGCGACCTCGAGCACGCGCTCGCCCCTGCGCACGTCGAGGTGAGGCAGCGGCAACGGCTTGCGCGCCGGGCCGTCGACGTGTGCTCCACTCGCAATCCAGGAGAGCATCGTCGCCCGCCCGCTCGTAGTGAGCGTTCTGTGCGACTCGCCGACGAAGGCCGGTGATCTCGGCCCTGGAGGCCACGGTGGCATGAGCCGTGCCTCGACAACAGCGCCGATGAGAGATGCGCGTGACGAGATCCCTCGTGCCGTGTCCAGCGGGAAGGGCGCAACTCCGCCCATCCGATGACAGCCCGCGCACTTCTCCTGGATCACGGGAGCGACGTCGCGCGTGAAGCTCGGCGCTTTCGCCGGAGTCGCCGCACCGTGTGACGCGGCGAGCGCGACGAGCGGGAGCGCGAGGCCGAAAGCGACAGCACCCGCTGGCGCGTTGCGAGCCGCTCGGCGCGACGGACTACGCATGCTGGGCGTCATACGTACCCCAGAGCTCGCGGAGGGTGCCGCAGACCTCTCCGATCGTTGCGCGTGCCCGCAGCGCCTCCCTCATGGGCGGAAGGAGGTTCGCTTCGCCTTCGGCGGTACTGCGGACCTGAGCAACCGCGGCGGCGACGGCGGCCGGGTCCCGTTCCTCGCGAACGGACGCCGTGCGTCGACGCTGGCGTCGCTCGCTCTCCGGGTCGACATGGAGGAGCTCGACGCGCTCGTCCTCGTCCTCCGTGAACTCGTTGACGCCGACGACGACGCGTTCTCCGGCCTCGACCTCGGACTGGTACCGGAATGCGGACGCCTCGATCTCGGCCTGGACGAATCCCTGCTCGATGGCCGCGACTGCCCCTCCGAGCTCGTCCACGCGCGCGATCAGCTCCTGTGCGCGCCGTTCGAGCTCCGTCGTAAGCGCCTCGATGTAGAAGGAGCCGCCGAGTGGGTCGGCCGTGTCCGTCGTCCCGGCCTCGTGCGCGAGGATCTGCTGCGTCCGGAGAGCGATCCGAGCCGCCTCCTCGGACGGAAGCGCGAGCGCCTCGTCGAACGAGTTCGTGTGCACGGACTGGGCGCCGCCGCAGACGGCCGACAGCGCCTGGACCGCGACCCGCACGATGTTGTTTTCAGGCTGCTGCGCGGTGAGCGTCGAGCCGCCGGTCTGAGCGTGGAAGCGAAGCGCCTGGGCGCGCGGATTGGCGGCGCCGAAGCGGTCGCGCATGATCCCGGACCACAGGCGGCGGGCGGCCCGGAACTTGGCGACCTCCTGGAAGAAGTCGTTGTGGGCGTTGAAGAAGAAGGAGAGACGCTCGCCGAAGTCGTCCGGTGACAGCCCCGCGGCGATCGCCGCTTCGCAGTAGGCGATGCCGTTGGCGAGCGTGAAAGCCAGCTCTTCTGCGGCGCTCGACCCCGCTTCGCGGATGTGGTACCCGGAGATCGAGATCGTGTTGAAGCTCGGCAGCCGCTCCGCGCAGTAGGCGAAGAGATCGGTCGCGAGCCGCATCGACGGGCGAGGCGGAAAGATGTAGTTCCCGCGCGCGACGTACTCCTTCAGCACGTCGTTCTGCACCGTGCCGCGCAGCTTCTCGCTGGGAACGCCCTGACCCTCTGCCACGAGCTCGTACAAAAGGAGCAAAAGCGCGGCCGGCGCGTTGATGGTCATCGACGTCGAGACCTCCCCGAGCGGGATGCCGTCGAGGAGCACCTCCATGTCCGCGATCGAGTCGATCGCGACTCCCGTCCTCCCGACCTCGCCTTCGGCGAGAGGGTCGTCGGAGTCGTAGCCGAGCTGTGTCGGGAGATCGAATGCGACCGAGAGCCCTGTCTGTCCTCGCTCGAGGAGGTAGCGGAAGCGCGCGTTCGTCTCCTCGGCCGAGCCGTATCCCGCGTACTGGCGGATCGTCCACGGCTTCCCGCGGTACATCGTCGGGTAGGGGCCGCGCGTGAACGGGTGCTCCCCGGGGAGCTCGAGCGGCTCCCCAGGCAGGTCGCCGGCCGTGTAGACCGGCTTGACCTCGATTCCGGAGTCGTTCAGCCGGCCCGTCGCCTCCGCGCGAGCGGAATTCCCCGCTAGCGGATTCCGCTCTTGCGCAGAGTCAGGCTCGGCCGTTGCCATGCGCGTGATGGTACGCGGCCGCTAGAGCACGCCGCCCGCGCGCTCGAGCGCTTCCATGGCGATCCGCCGGCCCGTCTCGATGTGTGCGCGGATCGCTCGGCGCGCGCCGTCGGCGTCACCGGCCTCGAAGGCTTCGACGATGCACCGGTGCTCGGTGACGAGGTGCTCGTGGCCTTCGAGCCGGCCGCCGCGAATCACCTGCATCATCAGGTTCACGGACAGCTCCCGATAGAAGCGCGAGAGCTGGGCGTTGCCGGCGAGATCGATCTGGTACTCGTGGAACGCCGCATTCGCGGTGTCCCATTCGGTATGCGAGATCGCGTCCGCGGTCGCGTCGAGGAGGGAGCGGAGCGTCGCGAGCTCACCGGGGCCGAGACCGCCGACCGTCCGCTCGGCGGCGTGCAGCTCGAGCGCGAGCCGGACGTCGTAGCCCTCCGCCAGCGCGACCGCGGTGACTGCGGTCACGTAGTAGCCGCGTCTCGGCTTGACGGTGAGCAGCCCTTCCGACACGAGCCGCGTGAGCGCGTGGTGGACCGGGCTCCGGGAGACGCCGAGCTCGGATGCGAGGGCGTGGAGACTGAGCTTCGCACCGGCCGGATGCTGACGAGTGAGCACGCGCACCCTGAGCTCGTCGTAGACCTGCTCGTTCAGGTTCGCGCCATGGAGCGCGGTTGCCATGTGACGTATCTCGGGACTCGCTCCGGCATGAGCGGCCATGTCGCGATGCGGAGCTGTGCGGCGCGACGCTACGTCCTCAGTCGCGCCCATATCTCTCCGATATGGACGCTCCCTGCGTCCTTGCCTCGCGCCGCCCATCATCCACCTCGCGACGGGCGATCATCCCGGAGCGAGTCCTAACATGTCACGGGCGCCGAGGCAACCGGCGGATACCCTCCGTTCGTGAACGTGCGCGTGAGACTCTTCGCTGCGCTTCGCGAGCGAGCGGGATCGGGCAGCGTCGATCTCGATCTCCCCGACGGTGCCGTCGTGTCGGACGTGTGGGATGCGCTTCCGCTCGGTGACGAGCCGCCCGGGATCCTCTTCGCGGTGAACAGGGCGTTCACGGACCGGGGGCGGTCGCTCGAGGACGGTGACGAAGTCGCGCTCATTCCGCCCGTCTCCGGCGGGAGCTTCACGCTCTCCGAGGGTCCACTCTCGCTCGAGGCCGCCGTCGACGAAGTACGCAGCGACGAGGCGGGAGCGATCGCGACCTTCGTCGGGACCACGCGCAGGCGTTCGCGCGACCGCGACGTCCTCTACCTCGAGTACGAGGCATACGAGGGCATGGCCGAAGAGGTCATGGAGCAGCTCGCCGGCGAGCTCAAGCGGCGCCACGACCTGTCCGATGTAGCAATCCACCACCGCATCGGGCGCGTGGACATCGGCGACACGAGCGTGGTCATCGCCGTTTCCGCACCGCACCGCGCCGACGCGCTGGCTGCTTGCCGCGAGGCGATCGACGAGCTGAAGGTGTCGGTGCCTCTCTGGAAGAAAGAGGTGTACGAAGGTGGTGAGGAGTGGATAGGCCGAGGGAGTTGAGCGAGGAGCCGGAGCACGCGTATCGGCCGGTCGAGGCGCCGGAGCCGGCATCGCTGCCCGATCCCGTCTCGGTCGAGGGCGACCGCGGCTACCAGCCCGTGCAGCCGAGCTCGGGCGTTCGCGACCTCCTGCGCAAGCTGTTCGCGCCCGTCCTCGCGTTCGGGTTCCTCATCGTCAAGTACGGGGCGCTCCTCTTCAAGCTCAAGGTCTTCACGACGGCCGCGTCGATGCTCGTCTCGATCGCGGCCTACACGTGGATCTGGGGGCTTCCGTTCGCAATCGGCTTCGTGATCCTGCTCTTCGTCCACGAGCTCGGGCACGTGCTCGAGCTGCGACGGCAGGGCGTACCGGCGAGCGCGCCGCTCTTCATCCCGTTCCTCGGGGCCGTCGTCGGGATGAAGCAGCTGCCTGACGACGCCTGGAAAGAGGCTCAGGTCGCGCTCGCCGGCCCGATCCTTGGGTCGGTCGGAGCGGCGGTGGTCTGGATCGCCGCCGAGGGGACCGGGTCGGAGCTGCTCATGGCGCTCGCGTTCGTCGGCTTCTTCATCAACCTGTTCAACCTGATTCCGGTCGTGCCACTCGACGGCGGTCGAGCGGTCGGCGCGCTGCATCCTGCGATCTGGCTGCTCGGCCTGCTGATGATGGTCGGGTTGGCGGTCGTGAGCCCGAACCCGATCCTCATCATCATCGTTCTCCTCGGCGCGCTCGAGCTCTGGCGGCGCTGGCGGGAGCGCGGCGAGATGGCGGAGTACTACCGGCTCGAGGTATGGCAGCGCGCGACCGTCGCGGTCGTCTACCTCGGCCTGATCGCGGTCCTCGCAATCGCCGTGTCCGCCACGCACGTCGAGCGCACCTTCTGATGCCCGACGGCCACGCGCTCGATCGCCGCCTGCTGAAGCGCACGGCAGAGACGCTTGCGAGCGACGTCTCGCTCATCGCCTCGGAGTTCCTCGCCGGCTTTCAGCTGATCGAGCAGATCGACCGGCCTGCGATCTCCATCTTTGGTTCGGCGCGCGTCCCGGGGGGATCGAAGACCTACGAGGGTGCTCGATCCGTGGGCCGCGTCTGCGCCGAGCGAGGGTTCGCCGTGGTGACGGGCGGCGGCCCTGGCGCGATGGAGGGAGCGAATCGCGGCTGCCAGGAAGCCGGCGGCCTCTCGGTCGGCTTCAACATCCTGCTGCCGCACGAGCAGGGCCTGAACGAGTATTGCGACCTCGGGATCACCTTCGACCACTTCTACGCCCGGAAGGTCATGTTCGTGAAAGCGGCGGAGGGTTTCGTCATCTTCCCCGGTGGATTCGGCACGCAAGACGAGCTCTGGGAAGCGCTCACGCTCATGCAGACCGGCAAGATCGGCCACTTCCCCGTCGTCCTCTTCGACTCCGACTACTGGGAAGAGCTGCTCGACTGGATGCGAGAAGAGATGCTCGACGACGGCCTCATCTCGCCCGAGGACATCGAGTTGCTCATGGTCACGAACGATCCGAGCGAAGCAGTCGAGCTCATTGCCTCGCACTACGACCAGCGGCTTGCCGAAGGCTCTGCCTGACTCGGCCTAGACTCCTGAGCGTGCGCTCGCTTCGGGATCTACCCTCGGTCGACGAGCTTCTGCGCGACGAGCGAGTTGCCCGCGAGCCGCATGCGCCTGCCGTCGCCGCGGCCCGTTCGGCGCTGGAGCAGGCCCGCGAGGAGGTCAGAGCAGGTCGCGATCCGGGCGACCTGGTGGAGGCGACGCTCGCGAGGCTCGAGCGGGATCGCAAGCCGATGCTGCGGCGCGTCCTCAATGCGACCGGCGTCATCGTGCACACGAACCTCGGCCGCGCTCCGCTCTCGGACGCTGCGCTCGCGCGCATCGCGGAGGTCGGTTCCGGCTACTCGAATCTCGAGTACGACCTCGAGCTGGGGGAACGCGGATCGAGGCAGGACCATCTCGCGCCGCTGCTCTGCCGGCTGACCGGCGCCGAGGCGGCGCTCGTCGTCAACAACAACGCCGCTGCGGTTCTGCTCGCGCTCGCGGCGCTCGCGGAGGGCCGCGAGGTCATCGTCTCGCGCGGGGAGCTGATCGAGATCGGGGACGGCTTCCGTATTCCGGACATCCTCGCCAGGTCCGGCGCCCGGCTGGTCGAGGTCGGGACGACGAACCGGACGCGTTCCGCGGACTACGAGCGTGCAATCGGGCCGGAGACCGCGCTCCTGCTCCGTGTGCACCAGTCGAACTTCCGTGTCGTCGGGTTCTCCGAGCGACCGACGCTCGCCGAGATCGCCGAGGTTGCCCATGCTCGTGAGCTTCCGCTCGTCGACGATCTCGGCTCGGGCGCCGTGGCACCGGTCGGTGATGAGCCGACACCGGCGGAGAGCCTCCGCGCGGGCGCCGACCTCGTGACCTTCTCCGGCGACAAGCTGCTTGGCGGGCCCCAGGCGGGCGTGATCGTGGGACGCGGCGACCTCGTCGAGCGACTGCGCCGCCATCCCCTCCAGCGCGCGCTACGCGCGGACAAGCTGTCGCTGGCCGCACTCGAGGGGACGATCGCGCCAACGCTCGACGGAGCGACGGACGAGATTCCCGTCCTGCGCATGCTCCACGAGCCGGTCGAACGCGTGCGCGAGCGAGCCGAGCGGCTCGCAGCGCTCGTGGGCGGCGAGGTCGAGGACACCGTCGCCCGCGTCGGCGGCGGGGCGCTTCCGCTCACCGAGTTGCCGAGTGCAGCGTGTGCGGTCGAGGAGGAGCTCGCCGAGCTGCTCCGGCTGGGAGAGCCGCCCGTGATTGCGGTCGTCCGCGACGGCCGTACGCTCCTCGACTGCCGGACGCTCCGCGACGGCGAGGTGGAGGAAGTGGCAGCGGCGGTCGCGACCGCCCGCGGATGAGCGAGCGCGTACCGGAAACGGTCGTCTGGGACCTCCTGCGCGGGGCGATCGCCACGAGGGCGCTTGCCGTCGCCGCCGACCTTCGCGTCGCAGAGGCGCTCGAGGGTGGCACTCGGCCGGTCGAAGAGCTCGCACGCGAGGTCGGAGCCGACCCGGACGCGCTACACCGGGTGCTTCGGGCTCTCGCGAGCGACGGTGTCTTCGCCGAGGACGAGCCGGGAATGATGTGCAACACCGATGCCTCCAGGCTGCTGCTGCAGCCCGGCTGGGCAGCGTTCGGACATCTCTTCGGGGGCGTCTTCTACCAGGCTCTGGCCGATCTCGATCGCGCCACGCACACTGGGGTGGCGACGTTTCCGGAGACCTTCGGCGACGGCTTCTGGCCGTGGCTCGGCTCGCACGCCGAGGTGCGATCGGTGTTCGATCGGGCCATGGCCGGCGGGAAAGACCGGAGCGCCGATCGCCTCGCCGCGTTGGAGTGGCGCGACGGCGAGACCGTCGTCGACGTCGGTGGGGGCAACGGCGCACTGCTTCTCGAGCTCTTCCGGCGCCGACCCGGCCTTCGCGGCATCGTGTTCGACCTGCCCGAGACTGACCGCGACGACTGCCTCTTCGGTGACGGGCTCGAGTTCGTCGCGGGAAACTTCGAGCACGTGCCGGAAGGCGACGCATTTCTGCTCTCGGGGATCCTGCACGACTGGGACGACGAGCCTGCGACTGCAATCCTGCGCACGATCCGTGCCTCGGCTTCACCGGACGCGCGGGTGCTGATCACCGAGTCGGTCGTGCCTTCCGGGAACGAGCCGCACGGCGGGAAATGGCTCGATCTGTTGATGCTCGTCCTCGCGGGCGGTCGCGAACGTGACGAGGGACAGTGGCGGACGCTTCTCGTCGGGGCTGGACTCACGCCCGTCCGAATCGACGATGGACTGATCCAGGCGCGATGCCGCTGACGGTCGGGACCGCGGGCCATATCGACCACGGCAAGACGTGGCTCGTCCGCGCGCTCACGGGGAAGGACACCGACCGCGTGCCCGAGGAGCAGCGGCGCGGGATCTCGATCGACCTCGGCTACGCACCGCTCGAGCTCCCCGACGGCAGGTGGCTGTCGGTCGTCGACGTGCCAGGGCACGAGCGCTTCGTGCGCACCATGGTTGCGGGGGCGACGGGTATCGACCTCTTCCTCCTCGTGGTCGACGCCGGCGAGGGCGCTCGCCCGCAGACTCAGGAGCATCTCGCGATCCTGCGGCTGCTCGGCATCGAGAACGGCGTCGTTGCCGTGACGAAGGCCGATGCCGTCGACGCCGAGACCCTCGCCCTTGCACTCGAGGAGGCCGGCGAGCTCGTTCCCGAAGCGGAGGTCGTCGCCGTTAGTGCGAAGACGGGGGCGGGCCTCGACGAGCTCCGGGCCGCACTCGCCCGCGCCGCGGACCGGGTGGAGCGAGCGCGTAGCGACCGCCCGACGCGTCTCTGGATCGACCGTGCGTTCACGCTGCGGGGAATCGGCACCGTCGTGACCGGCACGCTCTGGTCGGGGACGATCGGAGACGGCGACGAGCTCCGGCTCGAGCCGAGTGGACGGACGGTACGGGCCCGTAGCGTCCAGGTGCACGACCGGGATGTGGAGCGGGCCGAAGCCGGACAACGCGTTGCGGCCAGCCTTCCCGGAGTGGAGCGACGCGAGGTGCGCCGTGGAGACGCTCTCGTGGCACCGGGTGGGTATCCGAGGTCGTTTCGCCTCGACGTCACGCTCGACGAGCTCGAGCCCATCGCCGACGGTGCCCGTGTCCACGTGCATCTGGGAACCGCCGACGTCCCGGCTCGTGTCGTACGCGCGTCGGAGCGCTGGGCGCAGCTGCGCCTCGCGGCGCCGGTGACCGCCGCCCGCGGCGACCGGGTCGTCATCCGCGGTGAGACGACGCTCGGAGGCGGAACGGTCATCGACCCGGCGCCCCCGCGTCATCGAGACCCCGAGCGCATGGCGCTCGTCGAGCGCGGTGACGTCGCGGCGATCGTCTACGAGCCGGTGCCGGCGGACTCGCTTCGTCACACCCTCGACACCGAACCCGCGGGCCTCGACCGCGCGGGCTCGTGGATGTTCTCGCCCGGCTGGCTCGCGGAGCTCGAGCTCGATCTCCGGAGGCGCATCGACGCGGCGGATCCGATCGACCCTGGAGTTCCGGTGCCGTCCGAGCCGTGGGCGACCGACGTCGTGCCGCTCCTGCCATTCGAGCGGCGGGGCGCGAAGCTCTACCTTCCGGGCGCGGCTCCTTCGATCGGCTCCCGACGGGCAGATGCTGACGCACTCGAGCAGGAGCTCGCTTCGGCCGGCATCCGCGCCACCAAGGTCGAAGACGCTGAGCTGGCGCGTTACCTGGAGGCGAGCGGTCGCCTGGTTCGCCTCGGAGACGGGTACGCGATCGGCGCCGACGCCTACGGGGTGGCGCGCGACGCGATGCGTGCCGAGTGCCGCCAGAGCGGCGAGATCACGCTCGCACGCTTTCGTGACCTCGTGGGGACCGGGCGACGCGATGCGCAGTTGCTCCTCGAGCGCTTCGACGCCGACGGTCTGACGCGCAGGGTGGGTGACGCACGCGTGCTGCGCCGAGCTGCCCGCGTGTAGCTACCCGCCGATCAGCAGGCGGTCATCGAGATCTGGCCGGCCGGACCCTGTTTCCACCACGTCCTGTCGCCCATCGTGCTCGAGACGCAGTAGTCGTCCGTGGCGGTCCATTCGATGACGATGTTCCCGATTCCGGGGCTGTAGCTGCTCTTCAGGGCCACGAGTGTCATGCCGTTGTAGCCCGAGTTGTCGCCGCGATAGGCCTCGATCGCCGCGACCGCGGTCCGGATGTTCGAGCGCGCCGTCGCGTCCGATGCACGATCGCGGGCGCCGAAATGGAACGCGAGACCGACCGAGACGAGGATCGCCATGATGATCATGACGACCAGCAGCTCGATCATGGTGAAGCCGTCCTCGCGCCTGGCCACGAGCGCACTATCGGCGGCACGTGGGTGAGTGACTACCCCAGTTTGGGTGAATCGGTAGCCCACGCGCCGGCCCACTCCGGCTCGTCGTCGATGCCGACCCCGTCTGCGACCCGCGTGACGTAGTTGAAGTAGCCGACGACCTGGATCGCGTCCGAGATCGCAGCGTCGTCGAGATCATGCGCACGGAGCGCGTCGACGTCGGCTGCGTCCACCTCGGCGGCGAGGTGCGTCAGCTTGACCGCGAACTCGCAGAGTGCACGTGCACGTGGCGAGAGGTCGGCCTGGCGGAAGTCGTGCGCGGCGTGTCGTGCTGTCTCTTCGTCTGCGCCCTCGGCACGGAGGTCGTGTGCGTGTGCCTCGGCTCAGTAGTGGCAGCCCTGCTCGGCCGACGCGACGGTAGCGAGGAGCTCGCGCTCCTGTCGCGACAGCCCCGACTCGCCGAACATGATCTCCTTGTAGAGGCCCATCGACGCGCGGAGCACCCGCGGGTTGAGGCTCATCGCCTTGAGGATGTTGAAGACCTTGCCCGCGCGCTCGACTGCGGCGTCGTACTCCTCCTTCAGCAGGCCGTCGGCCTCGTTCCTCGATCAGCCGTATGTGCGCCACGGCTAGCGCGTCTGCGGGAAGCCGAGATCGACCTTGCTCGTCTTCGGATCCGGCCAGCGGCTCGTGACCGCTTTCGTCCGGGTGTAGAAGTCGATTCCCTCCGGTCCGTAGATGTGCCGGTCACCGAACAGCGAGTTCTTCCACCCGCCGAACGAGTAGTAGGCCACCGGCACCGGTATCGGCACGTTGATTCCCACCATTCCGACGCTGACGTCGAACTGGAACCGCCGGGCGACGCCGCCGTCACGGGTGAACAGGGCGACGCCGTTGCCGTATGGGTTCTCGTTCACGAGGCGCAGTGCTTCGTCGTAGCTCCCGACGCGGACGACCGAGAGCACGGGCCCGAAGATCTCGTCGCGATACGCGTCCATCGCCGGCGTGACGTTGTCGAGCAGCGAGACGCCGAGGAAGAACCCGTCGCCGTCCGGGGCGGTCTCGCGGCCGTCGGCCACGATCGTTGCGCCCTGAGCCGGGCCGGAGTCGAGATACGACGCCACCTTGTCGCGGTGCTCGCGGGTCACGAGCGGGCCCATCTCCGAGGTCGGGTCGAGGCCGTCTCCGACCTTCACCTTCGGAAGTCGTTCCTTGATCGCCTCCACCAGCGGGTCGGCCGCGTCGCCGACAGCCACGAGGACCGAGATCGCCATGCAGCGCTCCCCGGCGGAGCCGTACCCCGCGCTCACGGCGGCGTCTGCGGCCATGTCGATGTCGGCGTCGGGCAGGACGACCATGTGGTTCTTCGCGCCGCCGAGCGCCTGCACACGCTTTCCGGCCTTCGTCCCGGTCTCGTACACGTAGCGGGCAATCGGTGTCGATCCAACGAAGCTGACTGCGGCGATGTCCGGGTGTCCGAGGATCCCGTCGACGGCGACCTTGTCGCCCTGGATGACGTTGAAGACGCCGTCGGGAAGGCCGGCCTCCTTCAGGAGCTCCGCTGTGAGGACGGACGCCGATGGGTCCTTCTCCGAGGGCTTCAGCACGAACGTGTTCCCGCAGGCGATGGCGGGTGCCCACATCCACATGGGCACCATCGCGGGGAAGTTGAACGGCGTGATGCCTGCGACGACTCCGAGCGGTTGCCGGATGGAGTACACGTCGATGCCCGTCGCGGCCTGCTCGGAGAAGCTGCCCTTGAGCAGGGTCGGGATGCCGCAGACGTACTCGATGACCTCGAGCCCGCGCTGCACCTCGCCGAGTGCGTCGGAGAGCACCTTGCCGTGCTCCGCGGTAAGCAGGCGTGCGAGATCTTCGCGGTGCTCGTCGAAGAGGTCGTAGATCCGGAAGAAGAGGTCTGCGCGCTTCGAGAGGGACCAGGTCCGCCAGTCCGCGAACGCCGCCTTGGCCGTGGAAACGGCGCGATCGATGTCCTCCGGGCTCGCGAAGTCGACCTCGCCGGTCTGTTCGCCCGTTGCCGGGTTGTACACAGGCCCCCTCCGGCCGGAGCCGCCGTTGACGGTCTCACCGCCGATCCAGTGGCTGATCAGCTTCAACTCCGTCGTCACCGCTGCATTCATGTGCACAACCTCCCTCTACGTCTTCCCTGTACATCCTTGCTGGCGCCACTGCCGTTTCTCGTCCAAGCGTATCGCCCGGGAAGCGTTCGATCACCCGGCCCTGAGGCTAAGGAAGTGACGTCTCGCACCCGATAGACGTCCTCATGGACGAACAGACGCCGGATTCGGACGTTCAGCTCTCGCAGCTGCGAAAGGAAGAGCGCTCGCTCTCCGCCAAGAGGACGCGGCTGCACAACCGGATCGACTTCCTCCGCGCGGGCGGCGGCGGCCTTCCGGGCCAGGACGCTGACCTTCTCGAGGACCTCGAGCGCCAGGAGAAGGAGATCTCGCAGCAGCGGCGCGAGCTTCACGAGTTGATCGACCGCTTGACTGCCCAGTTCGGGCGCGACGCGGCGTAGCCGCGCCGCCGTACTGGTCCGGTCCCGTCGCGATCTACTTCTTGGTGCGCGTTTGCGCGCGGTGGACGACCGCGTCCCCTCCCGGGAAGTAGATCGACTCGTGGCCGTCTTCCCAGCGGACACGGAAGTGCGCGCTCGCGGGGTCGCCGAGGACCTCGAGGATCACTGCCGTGCGCGGGGCCTCGCCGACCGCGTGGCCGGTGATCACGATCTCGTCGCCGATACGAGCCGATTTTCCTTGCACGGTCCTCATGGGTGCCTCCTTCTTGTCGACTCCTCTCTTGAGGCTGCCGGACCATCGGCTCCGTGCTATCCGCGACGACCCTGATCCGTCTTCGGATTGACCGCCGGCTCAGGCCGCTATCGTGAGGCTCGCGAGGTCGCGCGGGTAGTACGTGAGGATCTCGATGCCGTCGTCCGTCACGAGGACGGTGTCGGAATGCCGGAATCCGCCCAGATCCGGTGAGTAGAGCCCCGGCTCGACGGTGAAGACCATTCCCGGCCGGATCTCCGTGTCGTCGCCCGAGTCGAGGAATGGGCCCTCGTGGTAGCGGAGGCCGATCGCGTGACCCGTGTGGTGGCGCCAGTACGCGAAGAGGTCGTGGTGCGCGAAGTAGCTCCGGACCGCCTTGTCCACGTCCGAGCAGAGGGCGCCGGGCCGGATGGCATCGAACGCAACATCCTGAGCCGCCTTCATGTGGCCGAACATGCGCGTCTGATCGACGGAGGGCTCGCCGATCACCATGGTCCGCTCGAGCTCGGAGAGGTAGCCCCAGACGGGTGCGCTCGCTCCGGTGACGAGGACGTCTCCTTGCTGGAACACGATGTTGCCCGCGAGCGCGTGCGGGATAGCGGAGTTGCGGCCGATCTGCCCGCGGTAGCCCGCGTGCGCACCGGTCGAGAAGACGCTCTGTCCCCGGTAGATCGGCCCGATCGCGTCGAGCATGGCGAACGTCGCCTCGTCCGAAGCGCGCGTCGAGACCTCGGTCTCGGTGACACCGGGTCGTGTGTGGCGCTGCAGCAGCGTGTGCGCGAGATTGCTCCAGCGCACGCTCTCGCGGATCAGCCCGATCTCGGCCTCCGACTTGATCGCCATCTGCTCCTCGATCTGCTCGACGACGCGTACGACGGTCGCTCCCGACAGCTCGCTGAGAGTCGGGCCGCGATAGCCGAGGATCCACGGATACCCGTCCTGGTCGGCGCCGACCTTCCCTTGTACACCCATCGACTCGAGCGTTGCCGAGATCGCCACTTCCGCCCTGGGGTCGCCCGGAAATTCGAGGTAGTGCTCCACGCGGTCGAGCGTCGCGTTGCCCTGCGCGTGCTCGACTTCGAGGCGCGGGACGACGAGCGCGCGCTTTCCGTCCGCGTTGAGGACGAAGGCGATCGGCCGCTCCGTCGGCACGAAGGCAAAGCCCGAGTAGTAAAGGACGTAGTGCGGGTCGAAGAGAACGACGCCCGACAGCCCCTCTTCGGCAAGTCGCTCGAGCAGTGCGCGGCACCGGGCTCGGTGCTCGTCCGGCGTGATCGCGATCGACGTCAGCACGATCGGGCAGCCTAGTCCGCAGTAGCGTGTCGGCGGTGAGCGATCAGGAAGTCAGCCTGCGCGAGGTCGCCTCTGAGAGCGTCCGGGCGATCTGCGCACTCTCGGTCTCGCCCGAGCAGCGCGAGTTCGTCGCGCCGAACGCCATCTCGATCGCTCAGGCGCATTTCGAGCCCAAGGCCTGGTTCCGCGCGGTGTACGCCGGCGAGACACCGGTCGGCTTCGTGATGCTCTCGGAGGATCCCGCGAAGGCGGACTACTACCTCTGGCGTTTCATGATCGCGGCCGAGCACCAACGATGCGGTTACGGGAGGCGTGCACTCGATCTCGTCGTCGAGCGGGTTCGCGGCTTGCCCGGTGCACGAGAGCTCGTGTCCAGCTTCGTGCCCGGCGAGGCGGGGCCGCGCGAGTTCTACATCCGCTACGGCTTCGTCGAAACCGGTGAGATCCACGATGGCGAGCACGTGATCCGCTTCGAGCTCTGACCTACACGGAGCGGCGCCGGAGTCGAACCGACCGAGCCGTGGGTTGCACGACCGCACGAGTTTTGAAGACCCGCTGGGCCACCGGGCCCATGCCGCTCCGCGGCCAGCGTACCCGGGCGAACGCACGGGCTGAGACCGGAATAGGATCGACGACGTGACACTGGGCCGACTGCGTCCTCTCTTGCCGCCAAGGCTTACGGGCTTGGTGCTACTGACGTTGGCGACGGGGCAGTTCGTGATGGCTCTGGATATGACGGTGATGAACACGGCGATCGCCACAGTCGCCGAGGACGTGCGGAGCGCGACTTCGCCTACACGAGCGGCGCCGAGAGAGCGCTGAAGAAGGCCGATACGAGCGGCTGGACGGTGGTGAGCATGAAAAACGACTTCGCGACCGTGTTCGCAGCCGCGGACCGCGAGGACGCGGACGGCGGCCCGCCCAGCGGTGAAAGCCATGTGAGCTGCTGATGTGGGCGTCGTTCGGCTGGGGAACGCTCGCGGCGTCCACGCTCGTGATCGGCGCGGTCCTTGCGATCGTCTTTCGTATCAGCGTCCGCTGGATCGGGCTGATCACGGCCTTCGGCGTAGGCGTGCTGATCAGCGCGGTCGCGTTCGATCTCGTCGAGGAGGCGGCCAACACGGCAACCGCGAACCGATCTGTCTATCTGGGCATCTTCGCCGGGTGCGGGGTGTTCTTCGGCGGCGACTGGCTCATCGACCGCTCGGGCGGGGGTCAGCGTAAGGACCCGGCAGGCGCCCAAAAGGACGGTTCCGCGCTTGCCATCGTGCTCGGATCCGTGCTCGACGGGATTCCGGAGTCGATGGTCATCGGTCTCACGATCTACGAGGGGGGAAAGGTCGGCGCCGCCTACCTGAGCGCCGTCTTCATCTCCAACCTGCCCGAGTCGATCTCCTCGACGACCGGTCTGGTCTCAGGGGGCTGGAAGAAGGCTCGGATCCTCTGGATGTGGATCGGGATCACTCTGGTCTCAGGGCTCGCCTCGCTCGCGGGCTACAGCTTCTTCCAGCACTCGTCGCCGAATACGGTCGCGTTCGTTCTTGCATTCGCAGCGGGTGCGATCCTCACGATGCTCTCGGACACGATGATGCCCGAGGCGTACGAACATGGTGGCAAGCTCGTCGGGGTGGTCACGACACTCGGCTTCGCGACCGCATTCCTGCTGCACACGCTCGATTGACCCAGCCGGTGACACCGCCGGCCATGGCCCGATGCGTGCGCGTCGGAAAGCGGTGCAAGGGCAGTAGGCTCGCCTGAATGCGGAACGATCCGTTCGACCTGAAGTCGAGACCCCCAGTCATCGGCCGCATCGTCACCGCGACGATCGCATTGGTCTGTGTGCTGATCGTCTACAACGGCTGAGCGGCCCTGGAGCCGTTCGGCGTCGTCCTGATCCTCACTCTCCCAGGCCCTCCATGAACCCGAATCAGCAGCCCACAATCGTCCGGCGCCGCTCGTCCGGGTGCTGTTCAGGATCGTCGTCATGACGGCCGCGCCGACTGCTTCTGCTGCTGCCAAGGCTCCGGGTTTGGTGTTGCTCACGTTGGCGACGGGACAGGCGCTGCCTGCCCCTACCGCGGGCGGTCGCCAGCTCGGGCGTTCGCCGCTACTCCGCTGTTGTGCGTGCTGGCAGGCTGTCGCCGCGCGTTCGTAGCACGGCGACGATGGCGATCACGAGGTAACCGAAGGCCGCGGCCTTGGGAGCGATGAATGCGAGGACGATCACGCCGACGTAGAAGCCGATGTTGGGCGTGGTCGCGAGGGTGATCGCAGTGATCTCCTCCTCGGTCACCTCGGGCCTCAGGACGTGGCGGTCGCGGAGAATCGAGCCCCACATGACCCCGAGGAGGATTGAGATCACGAGCAGCGTCCCACCGTAGAAGATCACTGCTGCTCGCTCTGCGTCATTGTCATGGATCGCCTCGGCCATCAGCTTCGTCGGGAAGGGCAGAAACGACACCGCCATCAGCAGCAAGAGGTTGATCAGCATCAGCTGTCTGTTCGCGAACTGCAAGCGCCGGAAGATCCCGTGGTGTGCACCCCAGATCCCCCCGATCGTGATGAAGCTCGTCACATACGCGAGATACGACGGCCACTGATGGGCGATGCCGCTCCAAAGGTCGTTGAACGCCGACTCGGGAACGCTGATCTCGAGGATGAGGAGCGTGATCGCAATCGCGAAGACGCCGTCACTGAACGCCTCCATTCGACCGGTGCCCCAGTAGTCGTTCATTTGCTAGTCGTTCATTTGCTGGCTTCGTAGTCGTTCATTTGCTGGCTTCGCTTCGTCGTCGGACGCCCGACTCCTATGCGGCCGCGCGCGGCCGGTCAGGTCGAACTGGAGCCCCGAAGCGTCGAGGCGAGGCTGTCGACTTCTACTCCAGGATGTCGAGGCGAGCTTCGATTCGCTCCGTGTCGCTGCGTTCGTTGTTCGCCTGGCCGACGTCAGATTCACGTGCAGCGCGGGCGACGAAGGTCGACGTGATCGCGGCACTCACGACCGCGAGAAGTGCGATCCCATCGCGCATGACGACCGAATGCGACGAGCGGCCGAACGACGTTCTTGAGCGTGGCCGCGCGCTTAGTCGGAAGCCGGACTCGGAATCGTGAACCGGCCGTCGATCGCTCCGAGGCCCAACTGCTCGACGATCTCGACTGCTTCGGACCTAGTCTTGACACCGAGCTTGTGGTAGATCGAAGCGACCTGAGTCTTGACGGTCGGGCGTGAGACGTGAAGGTGATCAGCGATCTCCTGGAGCGAGAGATGCGTCGGCAGGAAGGAGATGAGCCGGAGCTCGGCTGGAGTGAGCTCGTAGTCCTTCCCTCGCCTGATCCGCTCTTCGAGACGCTGCAGTCGGGCAGGAAGCGTTCCGGCGTCGGGATAGCCATGAAGGGCGGCGCTCGCAACCCGCTCGAACTCGATGGCGCCGGCGAAGTCGCCGAGGCTCAGGCTGATATCGGCGCAGCGCAGCGCGCAATCGGCTTCGAGCCACGGGACTCCGTGGAGCAATGGGCCGAGTCGCCGGACGTTCTCGAGCAGGCGCGCGGCCTCCGTGTGGTCACCGCGCCGCTGGTACGCCAGCGCTCCTGCCGCGTAGGCGATGGCGCTCTGGGCTGCGTCCTCGAGACGCGCTTCTTCGATCACCACTAGCGCTTCGACCGCCCATCTCTGCGCGTTACGCCGATCGCCGATCTCTGTGGCCGCGAAGGCCATGTAGCTGAGACAGTAGAGCCGCACATGCGCGAGCTCTGGCCGGTGGCCCGACAGAGCGAGTGCCTCGCCGAACACATCGATCGCTTCTTGCGGTCGGCCCAGGAGAGCGTTCGCCGTCCCCAGGGCGCGGCAGGCGCTAAGAAGCCGGCGGGTGCCATCGGTCTTCTCCGCGGCGTAGACGAACTCGGCGTCACGCAGCATCCCGTGGATTCCGGCGGGAGCGACGGCACTACGGACATTCGCGAGTGCCGAACGAAGCGAGGTCGCCCCGTCGGCGGATGCCACATCGAGCGGCCCCCGCTCGGCGGCAGCGACGAACCGCTGCGCTCGGACAGGATCGCCGAGGAGCACGGACACCCAGGCTGCCGCGATCGACAACTGGGCGTCCGATTCGATCTCCTCGTCGGTGCAGCGGTCGAGCCAGAGCCTCAACGTCTCGATCCGTCCTCGACCTGCGAGCTCGTCCCAGTGCCCGTGCGCGATCCTGCCGGCCTGCGCGAGATCGCCGCTCTCGTGCGCGTAGGCGAACGCCTCGTCAGGGCTTCCGTGGAGCTCGCACCAATCTGCTGCCCGCTTCAGGTATGCAGGGAGCAACTCAGGATCGCGACGTTTGAGCTCCGCTCGGAGGAAGTCACTGAAGAGGTGGTGGTAGCGGTACCACTCGCCGCGATCGTCGAGCGGGACGACGAACGCATTCGAGCGTGCGAGGGCCTCGAGCGAATCGGTCGCGTCATTCGTGCCGAGCACCGCATCGCACAAGGGTTGCGTCATCCGGTCGAGAATCGACGTACCGAGCAGGAACGTCTTGAGATTGTCCGGCTGGCGCTCGATCACCTCTTCCAGGAGGTAGTCGGCGATCTGCGGTTGAGTGCCGGTCAGACCGGCCGCGCTCACGGCAGCATCATCGCGGTCTCGCGACGAGAGCGCTGCCAGTGCGATCGCGGCAGCCCATCCCTCCGTCCGCTCGCGCAACACCCGGGCCGCCTCCACCGACAGCTCCAGACCACCGAGGCCGGCAACGGCTCGTGTCTCCTCCTCGTCCAGGGCGAGATGCGCGACCCCGACCTCGACCAGATCGCCGCGTGCACGGAGGCGAGCGAGCCGCAGTCCCGGATCGCCACGGGTGACCAGCATCAGCTGAGAGCCGGATGGCACCTGTTCGACGAGGAACCCGAGAATCGAACGGCTCCTCTTGGCCGTGATGAGGTCAACGTCGTCCAGCACCAACACGAACGGGTCACGCTCGCCGAGGTCGGCAGCCAGGAGCGGAAGGGCGACCTCGACGATCCTCGGCGTGCTTCGTGACAACTCCTCGAGAAGGTCACCGCGGACCGGGCTAGTGCGCTCGAGCGCCGCCGCGACGTGGGCGAGCAGCGCTACGGGGTCGTTGTCGCCATATCCGAGCTGCACCCAGCCGCTGACCCTCGGATCCAGGTCGCTCCATTGTGCGACAAGAGTCGATTTTCCGTAACCCGCCGGAGCAGAAACCAGCACTACACGGCTCCGCTGCACGACCTCCTGCAACGGAGCGAGGCGGGCTCGCGGTACCGCATCGGACCGCACAGGCGGAACCAGCACCGCCGAGGCTTTCAGCAGACGCCGACGCTCGCGAGGAGGAGAAGACGTAGCGATGGCGCCGACCTACGCCTCAGCAGCACCGCGAGCCAGCGCGATCCTGAGATACGCCTGGCGCTGCAGGCAAGCAGCGCGGCCCGAGCACAGGGCAAGCCCGCGGATGCTCTGACGTTCTAGATGCCAGTCATCGATCGCGGCCACAGGTCAGCCACCTTTCACTGGCGGGCGCTCTCGGCGACGACCGCGCTCGACTCGGATTCCGGGCGAGAATATCAGCCACTTTGGCCGATGAGAAATCGGCCGCCGCAGGCGTAGCGTTTGGCGCGTGGCAGGCCAGGTAAGAGCGCCCCGCAGGAGAGCATCGCGCACGGTGGTTCATCTGACGCCGACCGAGACGGCTGTCCTCACGCTCCTCCCGACGCATCTAACCCTCGCCGCGATCGGTGCGACCACCTTGGGATCAGTCGTCCGACGGTGAAGACCCACGTCCAGCACATCTACAAGAAGCTTGGGGCCGCGAACCGAGCCGAGGCCGTTGACCTGGCTGAGAGTGCTGGGCTTCTTCCCACCGGCCCGAAATGACCGGGTGCGGCATCCGCCGTGGCCCAAACACTCCTGAAAGGAGAGTCCCATGGCAGATACACCAGTGCTCGATCTTCTCGCGAGCATGACTGCCGATTCGATCGAGGCGTCGAGCCTCGATCCGGATACGTTGATGCTCGTCCGCATCGCAGCGCTCGTGGCGGTTGACGCGGCACCGATGTCGTACGTCGCCAACCTCGAGGTCGCGAGCGACCTCGAGATCGACCCGGATCAGGTTCGCGGCGTGCTTGCCGCAGTCGCTCCGATCGTCGGGACGGCACGCATCGTCTCGGCGCTCAGCAACATCGCTAGCGCGCTCGATCTCGAGCTCGAGGCCGCGGAGATCGCGGCGGCGGTCGACGCAGAAGCATGAGCCAGAGGAGGCCGGAGGGGCCGGGCTTGCGCCATTTCCGACCGCCAACAAGGAGACGTCCAACCGAAAGAAGGAGGACTCATGGATGGTGACAATCTCGTGCTCGTGGTCGGCACCTACTCGATTACCGGGGCGGCAGCCGACGACTTCAAGGCGCTCAAGGCCGGCGAGGACGCCGGCGACTACCAGGTCGTCGGCGCGGTCGTGCTGAACCGCGACGCCAGCGGCAAGGTCGATGTGCAGGAGCACGGCGACGCGCACGTCGCGAGCGGCGCCGTTCTCGGTGGGGGTGCCGGCTTGGTGCTTGGGCTGTTCGCGCCGCCGCTGCTCGCCGCAACCGCGGTCGGAGCGGGGATCGGGGCCGTCATCGGGAAGTTCAACAAGAAGCACGAGGAGAAGCAGCTGGGCGTCGATGTCGACGAGTACCTGCCGCCGGGATCCTCGGCAGTGGTCGCGGTCGTCGACGACACGTATGCCGACAGGGTCGAGGCCGCGCTCGTCAACTCGGACAAGCGGATCAACAAGGCGATCGACAAGGGCGACTACGACGAGCTCCAGAAAGCCATCGCACAATCGTCCGACGAGGTCACGAAGGCTGCGAACTCCTAGCCGACCGAGGCGAGAAGGGGGTGGCGCCGCGCGTCGCCCCCTCCCCGCACCCACAGACGCATAACCCGGCTCCACGGGCACACAAACCGTTGGCCCCGGGGGACTGGATGCAATAGCAAGTGCCCTCGGTGCTGCCAACGATCAAGGAGGCTGACATGGTCCTCGCTGCGAACGGTTACTGGATCTGGACAACCCTGGCGGTCATCGCCTGGATCGCGATCGCGTTCTGGCCGGCACGAGTCGCTGCCCGCAAAGGGCACAGCTTCTTCGGCTATTTCCTGTTCAGCCTCATCTTCTTCCCAGCCGCGCTGATCGTCGCGTACATGGTGAGCGACCGGACTTCGGCCGGCATGGCCTGAGCTGACCCGATGGGCGGCATGGCACAGCCGGCGGGGGATGATCGGCGCGGCGGCTGCCCGAGGTCGGCCGCTCGTTCTTCGGCGCTCCATTCATCGACTGAGACAGGTATACGGTGTCGACTGTCGTGAGTGAGGGTGCGGGCAGCAGTGGCGTCACGTCGGCGCCCGCAGGGGTGAAGGTCGGCTGGGGTGTGGCCGCGATTCTGGCGACGGCCCAGTTCATCATGGTGTTGGACACGACCGTGATGAACGTGTCGATCACGCAGGTCGTGGCTGACCTCGATACGACAGTGGTAGGTCTCCAGACCGCGATCACGATGTACACGCTGGTGATGGCCGCGTTCATGCTGATCGGCGGCAAGATCGGCGATCGCTGGGGGGCGAAGCGGGCGTTCTGGATCGGGGGGCTCGTCTACGGTGCGGGGTCGCTGACAACGGCGCTGTCGCCCAATTTGGCCGTGCTGCTTGTGGGCTGGTCGCTGGTGGAGGGCCTTGGTGCGGTGCTCGTGATCCCCGCGATCGCTGCGTTGACGGCAGCGACCTATCAGGGCAAGCAGCGTGCGATTGCCTACGGGATCCTCGGCGGTGTGAGCGGAGCATCGATGGCCGCCGGGCCGCTGATCGGGGGCTGGGTGACGGCAAATCTCTCCTGGCGCTACGTGTTCGCCGGCGAGACGGTCGTGGTGCTGATCTTGATGCTTTTCCTGAAGGTGATCCCGGCGACGGTCGGCCGCAAGAGCAAGCTCGACATCGGTGGCGCGGTGCTGTCGGCCGCCGGCCTTGGCGCGGCTGTGTTTGGGGTCTTGAAGACGAGCCAGTGGGGATGGGTGACGGCGAAGGCTGCGGCGCCCGTTGCCCCGCTAGGCCTGTCGCCGAGCTTGTGGCTGATCGCGATCGGCTCCGTTTTGCTGTGGCTGTTCGTCCGGCAGGAGGAACGGGTCAAGGAGAGCGGGAAGGAGCCGCTGCTCGACCTCGCACTTCCGAAGATCCCGAAGATGCGCGCCGGACTGGTGGTGCAATGGTGCCAGGCCTTCATCATCCAGGGCACGTTCTTCGTGATACCGCTGTACCTGCAAACGGTGCTCGGCTTCGACGCGCTGAAGACCGGCAAGACGATCCTACCGATGTCGGTCGCAATGTTCGTGTTCGCGCTTGGCGGCTCCGCGATCACGGGGCGTTACTCGCCGAAGCTGATCGTCCAGCGCGGCGTCGCGGCGATGCTCGTCGGAGAGGCGGTGCTGCTCTACTTCATCGGGCCCGAACTGAACGGATGGGGCTTCGGCATCGGGCTGGCACTGCTCGGAGCAGGCCTCGGACTCCTTGCCTCGCAGGTCGGAAACGTGATCATGTCGTCGGTCGATCCCTCCCGCGGCGGCGAGGCGGGCGGGCTCCAGGGCACTTCGCTCAACCTCGGCGCCTCGCTCGGGGTTGCGCTCGTCGGCTCGATCCTGATTGCCGCGCTGGCGACGAACTTCTCGACCGAGGTGATGGCGAGCTCGAAGCTGCCCGATCGAGTCAAGCAACAGGCGTCGGCGGCCGCGCAGTCGAGCGCCAACTTCGTGTCTGTCGAGCAGGTCGACCAGGCAGCCAAGGACGCCGGCGTGCCCCCAAGGCAGAGGGAGGAGCTCGTGGCCGTCTACTCCGGCTCGCAGCTCACGGCACTGCGGGCCGCGCTCGGGTTCCTCGCCCTGTTCGCGCTTGTCGCGCTGGCATGGGTCAGACGATTACCCGAGCACGCAAACCCCACCGAAGACAACGAAGGCAAGCGCCCCAAACACACGCCGAACACCGCGGACGCGCCCGCCTAGGTCCGGAACCGAAACACCTGTATCGAAGCCTTACCTACACACAAGCGGCAGAGGAGGACGGAGATGACTAGCGTCGATGACGGAGAGGTCGGTTCAGCACAGCAGCCGCCGGCCGTCAAGGTCGAGCACTTCAGCGTGGCGGAGCGTGAGGCGCGGGGGAAGGCGGCACGGGCCGAGGTTCCGCGCTCGTCGCATGCAGCCTGGGACCCCCCGCCGCACCGACCAAGCCCGGTCGAGCTGCTGGAGGAACAGGCGCAGACGCGGGTGCCGGAGCTCGTCCCGATTCGCTACGGCCGCATGCTCGTGTCCCCGTTCACGTTCTACCGAGGCGCCGCCTATCTGATGGCGTCGGATCTGGCCGGGATGGAGCGCACTGGTCTGCACACACAGCTCTGCGGCGACGCGCATTTGTCGAACTTCGGCGTATTCGCTGCGCCTGACCGCCGGCTCGTGTTCAGCATCAACGACTTCGACGAGACGCTGCCGGGACCGTTCGAGTGGGACGTCAAACGGCTCGTGGCGAGCTTCGCCGTCGCCGGCCGAGACCGCGGCTTCGACCAGAAGACGCGCGAGACGATCAACCGCACAGTGGGGCGGGTGTACCGCGAGGGGATCAGACGGTTCGCCGCGATGGGCAACTTGGCGCTCTGGTATGCCCGCGTCGACGTCGATGAGGTCGCGCAAGAATGGCTCAAGCAGGCGACTGCCAAGCAGGTAAAGCGCTACGACGCGGGCGTCGCCAAGACGCGCTCGAAGGACAGCCTGAAGGCGCTCGCGAAGCTGACCGAGATCGTGGATGGCGAGCCGCGCATCATCGGCGATCCACCCGTGGTCGTGCCGATCGAGGACCTCGCCTGGGCCGACCGCGCGGACGAGTTCGACGACTTCCTCAGAAGAACGATCCGCTCCTACCGCAGGACGCTGCCGGGCGACCGGCGCAAGTTGCTCGAGCGCTACCGCTACGTGCACGCCGCTCGCAAGGTCGTCGGTGTCGGGAGCGTCGGCACCCGCGCCTTCATCATGCTCCTGCTCGGCCGCGACGGCGACGACCCGCTCTTCCTGCAGTTCAAGGAGGCGGAGGCGTCGGTGCTGGAGCCGTTCCTCGGCAAGAGCGCGTTCGCCAACCACGGTCAGCGCGTCGTCGAGGGTCAGCGGCTGACCCAGGCCGCGAGCGACATCATGCTCGGCTGGATCCGCGCCGAGAACCCGCTCGACAAGATCACGCGCGACTTCTACGTACGACAGTTGTGGGACGCGAAGGGATCCGCGCAGATCGAGCTGATGGAGCCCGACCTGATGGCCACCTACGCGAGGCTCTGTGCCACCGAGCTCGCCCGTGCCCATGTGCGCTCGGGCGACGGCATCGCCATCGCGAGCTACCTCGGAGGAGCCGACACCTTCGACCGCTCACTGGCCCTGTTCGCCGAGGCCTACGCTGACCAGAACGAACGCGACTACAAGACGCTCACCGACGCAGTCAGCGCCGGGAAGATCACCGCAGAAACCGGAGTCTAGGCTTCCCGGGGGATCCAGCTGCAGACGACGCTGACCGTGCGACGATCTCGGATTTGAGTTCGGCGAGCGCGGCCAAGACCGTCGCCTCTGACCCTCGCGGAAGCCTGGCCGCCGCCCGAGTCTGGGTCAGGAACCGCTCGTGAGGGAGTCGCAGGCGCTCGAACTCGCGAACGCGTTCTTCAGCTCGCCGGTCGCGTCGAGCCCCTGCAAGTCCGTGAACGTCGTCTTGACCTGCGTCCCCATCGTCGCGAGCGTGGCCGTAACCGTTGTGACCGCACCCAGCACTCCGCTCACGCCGGAGGCTCCTTTGACGGAGCTCTCGATCGTGTCGGCACCCTTCTGCAGGTTGGTCGAAAGCTGGTCGACCGAATCCTTCGCCTGGTGACCCGCCTCGGTGTCGGGCTTACCCAGCCCCTTCAGGTCGGAATCGAGGGTTTGCGTGGCGGACTTCGTGTCGTCGGCAGCCGCCTGCAGCCCGCTCTTCGTGGGATCGTTCTTCAGGGAGTCGGCGGCCGACTTGATCGCGGCCTGCCAGGTCGTGATCGACGTGCAGACGCCACTCGCCCAAGTTTCCGTGGCCGAGGCAGTCGTCGTCGTGGTGGTGGTGGAGCCGCCTCCGCTCGAGCCACAGCCGGCCGCGAGCACCGCCAACAAGGCCACGGCGACGAAGAGGAAGAGCAGACGCAACATCCAGTTTCACCCTACACACGAGGTACTCCCAATTGTCCAACCTAGGCGGCATTTCTCCGGCCTTCCCGTCTCAACCCACTACCGGGTGGCAACCGGCGAAATTAGGCTCACGACCGTGGGGTCTTCCGTGAGACGAGAGTTCGCGCTCGGCTTCTTCGTGTACGCCGTCTACCTGCTGGTGCGGACCGTCGTCCTCGGCCACGACGGCCGCGCGCGGGCGCGGCGGAATGCCGAGCGTGTGGTCGCGCTCGAGGATCGCGTCGGTATCCACGTCGAACCCGCGGTACAGCGGGCGCTCCTCTGTTTGCCGAGGGTGATGCACGGCCTCAATCTCGGGTACGCGGTCTTCAATGTCGGCCTCACGGTTGGCTGGGCCGTGTTCCTGTACCGGCGCCGCGACGCCGGCTACGAGGAGCTCAAGCGCGCGTGCCTCATCACCCACCTCGGTGCCCAGCCTGCCTTCTTGCTCTTTCCGACCGCTCCGCCTCGCGTCCTCGACGGGTTCGTGGACACGATCGCAGAGGTCAGCGGCTTCGACCTCGAGCATCCGCTTCTCGTCCGGTTCTACAACCCGGTGGCGGCGATGCCGAGCCTCCACGTCGCGTTCGCCGTCGTGACGGCCGGCTCGATCGCAGACCGGGCGAGCTCCGGACTCGGAAAAGCTGTCGCCTACGCCTACCCGCCTCTCGTCTCGCTCGTGGTCGCGGGCACCGGGAACCACTATGTGCTCGACGCCGTCGCGGGAGCTGCGCTCGGGTCCGTCGCGAGGGAGGTCGCTATCCGCCCCGCCCGCCGGACTCATCCTGCCGCCAGCTCGTGAGATCGAAGCGCTGCTCGAGCAGGCCGAGCACCTTGTCCGCGATCAGGTCGCCCGCAGGGCGCTCGAAGTGCACGCCGTCGTCGGCGCGCATCTTGACGAGCTTCCCCGACTTGTCCGCCACGTACTGCGCGAAGCCGCCGTCGTCTCCGGCGAAGAAGTTGTACGTGTCGAGATAGGCCACACGGCCGGGGCGTTTCGCCGCCTCCGACTCGACGATCGCGTTGATGGTGTCGAAGCGCTGTGTCTGCGCCGAGTCTCCTGAGATCGGCAGGCCGATCCAGACGAGGTACGCACCGCCGCGCGTCACGGTGTCCATGACGCCGGCGACTCTCCGCCGGTATTCCCTGCTCCAGCTCGAGCTGTCGAACGTCGTGATCTGGATTCCCTCGGGCAGCCCGGTCATGAACCCGTGGTCGTCGTTTCCGCCGAACATGAGCACGACAGCACGCGGGCGCTCCTTCTCCATCACCGTCCGCAGGTGGGTGAACCAGTTGAAGACGTCCGGCCGTTCGAGTCCGCTGGCGATCCTTCCGTCGACGTCGCCCGTGCGCTCGATCGCCCGGTTCGCTGCCGTCGCGCGGAGGAGCGACTCGCCGGGGACGACGACGAGGGAGTCGCCTGCGATCCAGAGTCGCAGCGGGTGTGAGGGGCTGAACCGCTGGCGCGGAGGTGGTGGCGGAGGCTCGCTCGCGGCCGGAGGCTCCGCGGGGAGCGCGACCGCCGTGTCGATCCGATCGTCGCCGGAGCGGCCGAGCACGGCTTTCAGACCCTGTCGCGGTCGATCGAGGAGCAGCGCATGGCTGACGTCGTCGAGCGGGTCTGCCACCGAGAGGGCGACGTCGCGCTTCCAGCCCTCGGGCTGGATGTGCGCCGACTTGCGGATTCCCGGAGCGTTCAGGAGCATGCCGAAGAGGAGCGCCGCGAGCGACACCACGATGGCCGATCCCGCCGAGTTGAGCCGTCGCCCTCCCTCCCCGAGCCGCTCGGGAGGTCGCCGTCGAGTCGGATAAGTGTCGTCTGCCATCTCAGAACCGGAAGTAGATGAACGGTGCCACGCCCTCAGGCCCCATTGCGTGCGTCACGAGGAGGGCGAGCCCGAGGACGCCTACCTGGGCGGGAATCGGAAGCCGCGAGAACCATGCCATCACGCGCTGCGGGAAGCGCGTTGGGAGGTACTGGGAGCCGATGCCGACCGCGATCGCCGCGAGCACTCCAGCGGTCACGAGCGGTGAGGGCTCTCCCCAGGCCGTGAAGAGCCGGACGATGAGATCCCACGCATCCGCGAAGGAGTCGGAGCGGAAGAAGATCCATGCGAAGCACACGACCTGGAAGGTCGCGAAGCGGTGCCAGGAGCGCCGGAGCGACGTCGAGGGGTGCTCCACGAACCCTGGCCGCTCCCGCCACCAGCGTTCGGACGCGAGGGCGGTCCCGTGGATCGCGCCCCAGGCCACGAACGTCCAGCCCGCCCCGTGCCAGAGCCCGCCGATCAGCATCGTCAGCATCAGGTTCCGGTACGTGAGCAGCCGCCCGCCGCGGTTTCCTCCGAGCGGGATGTAGACGTAGTCCCGGAGCCAGCGCGAGAGCGTCATGTGCCAGCGCCTCCAGAAGTCCTGAACCGACACGGCGGCGTACGGGGAGTCGAAGTTCTGCGGGAAGCGGAACCCAAGCAGGAGCGCGAGTCCGATCGCCATGTTCGTGTACCCGAAGAAGTCCGCGTAGATCTGGACTGCGTACGCGTAGATGCCGACCAGCACCTCGAGCGACGAGTGCTGGTTTGGAGCGCCGAAGACCTCGTCGACGATGTTGGACGCGAGGTAGTTGGCGATCACGACCTTCATGAAGAGTCCGGTCGCGATCAGGAAGAACGCTCGCGCGGTGTCCACGTAGCGCGGGTCTCGCGGCGAGTCGAGCTGCGGAACGAGCTCGCCGGGCCTCACGATCGGTCCGGCCACGAGGTGCGGGAAGAACGAGAGGTAAGCGGCGAACTTCGCGAACGACGTCGGGGCGAAGTCGCCGCGATGGACGTCGACGACGTAGCTGATTCCCATGAAGGTGAAGAAGGAGATGCCGACCGGGAGGACGATCGAGCGCGTCTCGAGCGGCACGTCGACGCCCGCAAGTGCGAACACGTTGCTCGTGGACGTGACGAAGAAGTCGTAGTACTTGAAGTACCCGAGCAGAGCGACGTCGCCGATGATCGCCGCCGTCAGCAGCCACTGCCTCCTCCGCCTGTCGTCCTGCCGGTGGATCGCGCGTGCGAAGACGTAGTTCCAGACGATCGAGCCTGCGAGCAGGAGGACGAATCGCCAGTCCCACGCGCTGTAGAAGACGAAGCTCGCGGCGATGATGAACGGGCGCCAGCGCTCGCCGTGCGGCATCAGGAGCCACGAGAGCGGCAGCACGACCACGAAGAAGATCGCGAAGGTTGCGGTCGGGAAGAGCACGGAGGCTGCTCAGCCGATCACGTGTGCGCACCTCGTTGCAACTGCAGCGGCGATCGCGGTGGCGCGAGCGCGGTATCCGGCCGTGCCTGCGTGCACGCCGTCGGACGCCAGCCACCGCGGGTGGCGCCGCACCATCCCGACCCAGTCCACGAGCACGAGGTTCGGATGGCGAGCCGCCGCGCGCCCGAGTGCACGGTTGAACCCGCTGTAGCTCGTCCCGTTGGCGGGCGGCCGCACGATCGTCGACCACACGACGCAACGCTCGGCCCCTGCCACGGCGATGACCTGCGTCACGGCGCGCATGAACGTCGAGACGATGCGCGGATCGTCGTTCGTCCCCGCACTCAGGACGAGTATGGGCGGAAGCGTTCCTCGGGAGCGCTCGACGATCGCTGCGGCGTCGTAGGCGTGGAGGCCGACGTCGTGGACGCCGTCGATGCGGTAGCCACGAAGCCGTGCGCGTAGATACGGCGCAGTGCCGACGCTGAGCGAGTCGCCCAGGTCGAGGACCCGGGGATGTGACGCATCTGCCTGTGGTGTCGCATGCGCATGTGACGCAAGAGGGGTGGAGGCGACCGTCAGCGCCGAAGCAAGCAAGACGGCAGCGAGCCGCACGCGCGAGAGGGTAGCGCGACGCTCGGAGAGGGCCGGCACCTCGGCTGGAAGCCGGTCAGTCGTCGCTCGGGGGCGGCAGCCGAGCCTGACTGTCGTCCGGTGCACCGGCGACGTCCAGCGCGGTTCGCTCGACCGGAGGCGCAAACCACGACGGATCGGTCGGATATCCCGCGGCGAGTCCCGGGAGTGGTGCATAGACCGCCTCTGCGCGTCGTCGAGCAGAGCGAGCGGCAGCGAACTCGGCGAGGGCGACGAGCACCCACGCGCCCGCCATGACGGCGACTATCTCGCCGATGTCGAGGTCCGCGATTGTCGCGGCGACGGCGACGGACACGAGGAATACGACCTCGAGAAGGAGCCGCGGCACGGAGGGTGCCCGTTGCGTTGGCGCATCCAGCGCGTTGATCCAGGAGAGCGTGTCCGGGCCCCTGTGCGAGTCGTCCCATCCCGCGGCTTCACTGCCGCTTCCGGGCAGTGCCCTCGTTTGCGCCCGCAGTGTTCGAACCTCGGACTGCAGGCTGCCGACCTGGCTCGAGAGCTCTTGGATCGCCTCGAGGACCTCCTGCGTGTCGGGAGCGTTCTCGCCCAGGACCGGCCCGCTACCGACCTGTGTCGTCTCCGACGGGTCCGCCACGCTTCCCGCGGCCTAGTCCTCGGCCGACCGCTGCATCTCGTCGATTGCGGCGCGACCCTCGTCGTGCACCTCGGCCCGGCGCTCGTCGATGGTCGCTTCGGGCTCGAGCGGCGTACCCGTCGCGGCAGCTGCTTCCGTCCGCGTCTCCGACAACTTGCGCCGGAGGTCGTCGGCCGGGTCGTCGGACGCGGGCATTGCCGGTGGCTCGACCGGCGACTCGAACTCCGAGACCTCGCCAGTCGAGACATCGCCGGTGCCGCGGCCCCTGAGCTTTCGCACGAGCGCGGCGATCCCGATCGTCACCACGATCCACATGAGGAGCTTGCGCATGCGCCGATGGTACCGCCTTTCGATCGACGCCGAGATCGGGCGGAGCCTCGGGCTACTGGTAGAATCCCGCGGCTTCCTGCCTCGCACCGGCCCGCCTGTTCCCGGCGAGGCCGTTCCGGCGAGGCCGATTCAGACCGAAGGAAGGAGATAACGGGAACTCGTGACGAAGTACGAAATCTTGCTGCTGCTCGACCCGGAGATCGACGACGGCCGGCAGGCCGAGATCGTCGGTCGCGTGCGCGAGCAGGTCGAGGCCGGAGGCGGTTCCTGGGATCTGCACGATGCCTGGGGCCGACGCCGCCTTGCCTACGAGATCGGCCACAAGACCGACGGGACTTACCACCTCCTGCACTTCACCTCGGACGCCGCGACCCTCGATGAGATCTCGCGCGTGCTCCGGATCGACGACGCGGTGATGCGCCACATGGCGACACGTCGTCTCGAGGGGAGCCCCGCGCGGCCAGTAGCGCTGGCCGCGCCCGCGCGCCAGGATGAGTCAGCAGCGCATGAGTCAGCAGCGCATGAGTCAGCACAGCATGAGCCGGCAGAACCTGAACCGGTAGCGGATGAACCGGCGCAAGAAGCGGCGGCCGAGGACGCGGACGCCGAGGACGTGGAAGTCGAGGATGGAGAAGCCGACGAGCAACCCGTCGAGGTTGCGATCTCGACCGAGGTCGAGGAAGAGGAGGAGTAGAGCATGGCTGGCGACATCAACCGCGTGATTCTCGTCGGGCGCCTGACCCGCGATCCCGAGCTTCGTCACCTGCCCTCCGGGGCGCCGGTGCTCGAGATGGGAGTCGCGGTGAACGGGAGACAGCAGGACGACTCCGGGAACTGGGTCGACAAGCCGAACTTCTTCGACGTCAAGGTCTACGGCAACCAGGCCGAGGTCCTGGCGCAGCACCTGGTCAAGGGACGCCGCATCGGCATCGACGGCCGCCTCGACTGGCGTTCGTGGGAGGCACAGGACGGGTCGAAGCGCTCGAAGGTCGACGTCGTCGCCCAGAGCGTCCAGTTCCTCGACAGCCGCGGAGCCGAAGAGGGCGGCGGCCAGTTCGTCTCCGCCACCGCCGCGGCTGCGGGCGACGATTTCCCGTCCTCTCCGACAGACGACGACATTCCGTTCTAGTGCGCAGGATCGAAATCCACTCGCGCGGATTTCGATCGCGCGAAGTCAGAATGCGGCCGCTGCGCGGCCGCGGGTAGGAGCTTCGAATGGCGAGCAAGAAGACAGCGACACCCTCGAGGCGGCGACTCGGTCCGGCGAGCGCGCCCGGCAAGCGCAAGAGCTGCCACTTCTGCCGGGACAAGGTCACCGAGATCGACTACAAGAACACGGCCCAGCTCCGGCGCTACATCTCCGAGAAGGGCAAGATCCGCTCCCGTCGCATCACGGGCGCGTGCCGGCGGCACCAGCTGCAGGTCGCGGCGGCCGTCAAGCGCGCGCGGGAGATGGCGCTGCTTCCGTACGTCGCACCCTGATCCCTATGGACGTCATCCTCCTTCAGGACGTGGAGAAGCTCGGCCTGCGCGGCGACGTCGTCGACGTCGCCCGCGGATACGCGCGCAACTACCTCCTGCCGCGCCGCCTGGCCGAGACCGCCACGCCGGCGCGCGTCGCCGAGCTCCAGCGCGTCGAGGCGCAGCGCGCCCGGCACGAGGCTCGAAGCGCCGATCAGGCGCAGGAGATCGCGGCGGTGCTCGCCAAGACGGTCCTCACCTTCGAGGTCAAAGCCGGTCCGACGGGAGCCCTCTTCGGCTCGGTGACGCCCTCCGACGTCGCCGACGAGATCTGGCGCACACGCAAGGTGCGGGTCGATCGCCGCAAGGTCGCGATCGATCCGATCAAGCGGATCGGCCGCTACTCGGTCCCGATCGACCTCTTCGAAGACGTCCAGGTGGAAGTGAAGACGCTCGTCGTGCTCGAAGGGGGCGAGCTCCCACCCGAAGAAGAGCTCCATGCGCTCGAGGACGCCGAGGCTGCTGCGGACGCCGAGGCGGAAGCGGCACACCTCGCGGCCGAGTCCGCGATCGCGGAGGTGATCGCGGCCGAGGAGCTCGACGAGGGCGAGGCAGCTCTCGAGACCGAAGGAGCTGCGGCTACCGAGGCTGAGCTCTCGGACCTGGCAGACGAAACGCCCGCCGAGACCGACGAGACACCAGCCGACGCACAACGCGAGTCGCTGGCCGAGTCGCTGGCCGATTCGCTGGCCGACTCGCAGGCCGAGCCTGGCGACACGCCGGCCGCCTGAGTCTCCACACGTTCTCCACAGGCCTGTTGGCGAGCGGAGGAACTTCCCGCTTGGAGCGCGTGTTTCCGGCTTGACAACTCGCCTCCGGTTGTCGACAGGCCGTCCGAACCCGTGGATAACCTGCGAACATATGTTCCGTTCTCCCTGCACCGATGGTGCGCGTCGTCGTCCCTGGACGCGGCGCCGCCGCGAGAGTTGACTGGTCGACCATGGCCGTCGCCCAGGAGAGCAGGACCGGAATGGCTGGGACTGGATTGGCTGGGGCTGGACTGGCTGGGTCCGCGATCGTCCCGCCCCAGAACCTCGAGGCCGAGGAGTCCATCCTCGGCGCGATGATGCTCTCGCCCACCGCTGTCGGCACGGTGAGCGAGATCCTCGATGCCTCCGACTTCTACCGCGAGAGCCATGCGAAGGTGTTCCGCGCGGCTCTCGGCCTGTGGGCGAAGGGGGAGCCCGTCGATGCGATCACGCTCGCCAACGAGCTAGACGAACGCGGGGAGCTCGAGGACATCGGCGGCCAGGGCCGCATCGTCGAGCTCGCAGCTCTCGTCCCGAGCACGTCGAACGTCGAGCACTACGCCCGGATCGTCAAGGAGATGGCCACTCTCCGGGGGCTCGTTCGCGCCGGCCAGGAGATCACGCGACTGGGCCATGACCGACCCGGCGAGGTGATCGACCTCGTCGACCGCGCAGAGCAGATCGTGTTCGAGCTCGCGCAGCAACGAGTGACGAGCGACTTCTCGCACATCGAGGTGTTGCTGAAAGAGAGCTTCGAGCGGATCACGCAGCTCTACGAAGCCGGCGTGGACGTCACCGGCGTTCCCAGCGGCTTCCGGGAGCTCGACCACCTCACCTCGGGATTCCAGCCCGGCAACCTCGTGATCCTCGCGGCCCGCCCGTCGATGGGGAAGTCGGCGCTCGGGCTCTGCATGGCGGCGAACCTCGCCGTCCGGTCCGAGATTCCCGTCGCGTTGTTCACGCTCGAGATGTCGAAGTCCGAGGTGACGCAGAGGATGATGTGCAGCGAGGCAAAGGTCGAGTCGCAGCGGCTGCGCAGCGGCCGACTGGCACCGGAGGACTGGCCCCGGCTCACGGCCGCGTGTGATCGCCTGATGAAGGCGCCGATCTACGTCGACGACACGGGCTCGACGACGATCATGGAGGTCCGCTCGAAGGCTCGCCGACTCAAGTCGCGGGAGCCCGCGCTCGGCCTGATCATCATCGACTATCTCCAGCTCATGACCTCCGGCACGACGGCCGAGAACCGCGTGCAGGAGGTCTCGCAGATCTCACGAGCGCTCAAGGTGCTCGCGCGCGACCTCGACGTCCCGATCCTCGCCATGTCCCAGCTGTCCCGTGCCGTCGAGCAGCGTCAGGACAAGCGACCGCTCCTTTCAGACCTCCGCGAGTCGGGCAGCCTCGAACAGGACTCGGACCTTGTGTTCTTCGTCTACCGGGACGAGTACTACGCGGGCGAGGAATCCGACCAGCAGGGGCTCGCCGAGATCATCCTGGCGAAGCATCGAAACGGCCCGACCGGGACTGCGAAGCTGTCGTTCCTGCGCCGTTACGCGAAGTTCGCCGACCTCGCAGCGACGTAGCCGTAGCCGGCTCGCTCGGAAGCCGCGGCTAGGTGGCAGCCCGCCCGTAGGCTGCTTGCGTGAGTGCAATCGCGGCTCCCGGTGACGCGAGCCGAAGGACGATCTTCGGCTTCTACGTCCTCTCCGGCCTCTACACGCTCTCGGCCGCAGCGATCTGGGGCGTCAACACGCTCTTCCTCCTCGGCGCCGGCCTCAGCTTCTTCCAGGTGTTCCTCGCGAATGCCGCGTACTCGCTCGGCACCGTGATCTTCGAGATCCCGACCGGCGTCGTCGCGGACACGCTCGGTCGGCGCGTGTCGTTTCTCCTGAGCGTCTCGGTGCTGGCGGTCTCGACGCTGCTCTACGTCGGTCTCGCCCAGGTCGATGCGGGAGTCGTCGCGTTCGCCCTTGCCTCCGTCGTGATGGCGCTCGGGTTCACGTTCTACTCGGGGGCGATGGAGGCCTGGGTCGTCGATGCCTTGAACGCGACGGGCTATCGCGGCCTGCTCGACCGCGTGTTCGCGCGCGGGCAACAGGTGACCGGCACGGCCATGCTCGTCGGGACGATCGGCGGCGGCCTTCTCGGGCAGATCAACCTCAGCCTTCCGTACATCGTCCGCTCGGTGCTCCTAGCGGCGGTCTTCGTCGTTGCCTACCTCGTGATGCACGACATCGGCTTCGAGCCACGCCGCGTTACGCGCCAGCAGCTTCCTGCCGAGGTCGCGCGCAATGCGCGGGCCGGGGTCGAGTTCGGCTGGTCCCAGCGGCCGATCCGCCTGCTCATGCTCGCAGCGCTGGTCGAGACCGGCTTCTTCATGTGGGCGTTCTATGCGTCACAGCCGTATCTCCTGGGGCTCCTTGACTCGAACGCCGTCTGGATCGCAGGCGCCGTGACCGCGGGCATCGCGCTCTCGACGATTGCGGGCAACCAGGTCGTCGAGGTCGCGTCGCGCTACTGCGGCCGCCGAACGACGCTCCTGCTCGCCGCCGGAGCCGTGCAGACGACCGCGGCTGTCGTACTCGGGCTGGCGGGTTCCTTCTGGGTCGCGCTCGCCGCCTTGTTCGTGATGACGGCGAGTCTCGGTGTCATCGGCCCGGTTCGGCAGGCATACCTCCATCAGCTCATCCCGTCGGAGCAGCGCGCAACCGTGATCTCCTTCGACTCGATGGTGTCGGGCGCCGGCGGCGTCGCCGGTCAGGTGGGGCTCGGTGCGCTCGGAGAAGCGCGGGCGGTCGGTACCGCCTTCGTCGTCGGCGGCATGGCGACTGCGGCTGCGCTACCGCTCTTCGGCGCGGTGCGGAGGCTCGGCGGGCCGGCGGACCGGTTCGCGGGCGAGAGCGCAGGCGCGGAGTGCGGCTCGGCGGCAAAGGGGTTGCCGGCCGTGGCGATGGTCGAGGCGACGGCGATCGAGGACCTGGAGCCGTCGCTCGTCGCCGACCACGCTTGACGGAACGTGGGAACGCGTCCGGTCGTGCAACACTCCCGCACGTGCCCGCGACCGTGATCGTCGGTGCGCAGTGGGGCGATGAGGGCAAGGGGAAGATCGTCGACCTGCTCGCCCAGGACTCCGACCTCGTGTGCCGCTACCAGGGCGGCCCGAACGCGGGGCACACGATCGTCGTCGGCCCCGAGACGTACAAGATCAGGCAGATCCCGAGCGGGATCATCGCGGGCAAGCGAAGCGCGATCGGAGCAGGTTGCGTCGTCGATCCGAGTGTGCTCGTCGCCGAGCTGGACGACCTCGAAGCCCGGGGACACGAGACCGCCGGAGTGTTGTTCGTCTCGGGGAACGCGCACTTGATCATGCCGTGGCACGTTGCTCTCGACGGCGCCCGCGAGCGCCGCCTCGGGCGGCTCCAGATCGGCACGACCCGCCGCGGCATCGGGCCGGCCTACGCGGACAAGGCGACGCGCATCGGAATTCGTGTCCAGGACCTGCTCGATCCGAAGATCCTGCGCCAGAAGCTCGAGCTCGCCGTGGCGGAGAAGAACGTCTGGTTGGAGCGGGTGTACGAGCTCGAGCCGTTTGATGTCGAGGAGACGGTTTCGACGCACCTGGCCCTCGCCGATCGGCTAGCCCCGTACGTGGCCGACACGTCACTTCTCGTGGACCGGGCGCTCGCGAGCGGTGAGCGCGTGCTGTTCGAAGGCGCTCAGGGCACGCTTCTCGATCTCGATCACGGCACGTACCCCTTCGTCACGTCGTCGAATCCGATCGCGGCCGAGGCGGCCGTCAGCTTCGGGATCGGGCCGAACCGGATCGACGAGGTCATCGGAGTCGCGAAGGCATACGTGACCCGCGTCGGCGAAGGGCCGTTTCCCAGTGAGATCGACGGCCCTGCGCATGATCGAGTGCGCGACCTTGGGCAGGAGTTCGGAACAGTGACGGGCCGAGAGCGGCGGTGCGGCTGGCTCGATCTCGTCGCGCTCCGCTTCGCGGTGCGCGTGAACGGGATCACGTCGCTGGCGCTGACGAAGATCGACGTCCTTTCGGAGTTCGGCGAGCTTCCCGTGTGCGTGCGCTACGCGCTGCCCGACGGCGGCGAGACGGCCGACTTCCCCGCGCACCAGAGCGACTTTCATCACTGCCGCCCCGTCTTCGAGACGCTCCCCGGCTGGCAGGCGGAGATCGGATCGGACGGACTACCGAGCGCGGCACGCGAGTACGTCGCGTTCGTCGAGGACGCGCTCGGCGTCCCCGTGGCCCTCGTGGGGACCGGGGCAGGACGCGAGAGCGTGCTCGCTCTTCGCTGAGCATCGGTCCGGTTCCGGTCGCGGCCTCGTCGTCGCGGCGACGACATAGACTCGGCCGGTGCGCGTCCTCGTGGTCGGATCCGGCGGGCGGGAGCACGCGCTCGCCTGGAAGCTCGCGCAGTCGCCTTCGCTGGGCGACCTGCACGCCGCACCCGGGAATCCTGGAATCGCGAAGCTCGGCGAATGCCATCCGATCCGGGCAGAGGACGGAGAGGGCCTTCTTGCCCTCGCCGGCTCTCTCGGTGTCGACCTCGTGGTCATCGGGCCGGAGACGCCGCTCGTCCTCGGTGTCGCCGACGTACTGCGCCATGCGGGGGTTCGCGTCTTCGGCCCCGGAGCTGCTGCGGCTCGCATCGAAGGCTCCAAGTCGTTCGCCAAGGAGGTCATGGGGGCCGCGGGCGTCGAGACTGCCGCACGCCTCGCGGTCGCGCGCCCGCCCTGCGTCGTAAAGGCCGACGGTCTGGCGGCGGGAAAGGGCGTCTTCGTGTGCAGGACGCAGTCCGAGTTGGACGCGGCGCTGCGGGCTGTGAATGCGCTCGGCGGGTCGCTCCTGGTCGAGGAGCTCCTCGAGGGGCCGGAGGTCTCTGTCTTCGCGATCTGCGACGGGGCCAACGCGATTCCGCTCGTGGCTGCTCAGGACTTCAAGCGGGCATTCGACGGCGACGAAGGCCCGAACACCGGCGGGATGGGTTCGTACGCACCCGTTCCCGGGCTGGGGCAGACCGAGTTGGACGACCTGCTCGACAGCGTGCACCGTCCGGTTCTCGACGAGCTCCAGCGTCGCGCAACACCGTTCGTGGGTCTCCTCTACGCGGGTCTGATGCTGACCTCGGAGGGCCCGCGTGTGCTCGAGTTCAACTGCCGCTTCGGGGATCCGGAGACGCAGTCGGTGCTTCCGTTGCTCAACGGCGATCTCGCCGAGCTCCTCGCCGCGGCCGCCGAAGGTGAGCTCCAGGGCGTCGGGGTCGACTGGCGAACCGGCGCCGCGGTCTCGGTCGTCATGGCATCGAGCGGATATCCGGACTCGAGCGGTCGTGGGCTTACGATCGCAGGCTGCGACGAGGCGGAGGCGACAGGCGCGCTCCTCTTCCACGCGGGCACCGCGCTTCGGGGAGAGCGGCTGGTCACCAACGGCGGTCGCGTGCTGGCCGTCACGGGCCTCGGTGCCACGCTCGCCGAAGCGCGCGAGGCGGCATACAAAGGAGTCGGTCGGATCGAGTTCGACGGCGGATGGACGAGGAGTGACATCGCGCTCTCCGCCGCCGAGGATCGCGTCTTCACGCTCCACGGATGACAAGGATCCGGCGGTCGATTTGAGGGGCCACCCCGGGCCTCCTCCCACTTCGAGCCTAACGAGAAAACGCGCACGAGTGGTGAACGCATCGTGCCGAGAGTGCGCCGGCGTGTCCGTGCGCGCCCTCTAGAATCGCAGCAGTGATCGCCCGCTACTCCCGACCGGAAATGACGCGCGTCTGGTCGGAGGAGGCGAAGCTCGAGCGCTGGCTCCAAGTCGAGCTCGCTGCGCTCGATGCGTGGAGTGAGCTCGGTGCCGTACCTGCGAGCGCAGTGGAGGCAATCCGGGCGCAGGTCCACGTCCCGACAGTCGACCGCGTCGCCGAGCTCGAGAGGGCGACGAATCACGATGTCGCCGCCTTTGTGGATGCGCTTGCGGAGCAGGCCGGAGCGGACGGACGGTGGATTCACTACGGCCTCACCTCCTCGGACGTGCTCGACACGGCGCTTGCGCTCACCGTGTGGGATGCCGGTCAGCTGCTTCTCGCGCAGCTCGACGAAGCCTTCACCGCGGTTGCCGAGCGTGCCTTCGAGTACAGGGATGCGCTGACGATCGGACGCACCCATGGAGTGCACGCCGAACCGACGACCTTCGGTCTGAAGCTCGCGGGCTGGGCGTTTCAGCTCGACCGCGATCGAGTCCGACTCGCGCGGGCGATCGACGGGATGCGGGTCGGCAAGCTCTCGGGGGCGGTCGGAACCTACGCGTCGGCGCCTCCCGAGGTCGAGCGGCTCACATGTGAAGCACTCGGGTTGGAGCCTGCGCCGAGCTCGACGCAGATCATCCAACGAGATCGCCACGCGGCTCCTCTCCGTGCTTGCATCGATCGCGTCGTCGCTCGAGTGTTTCGCGCTCGAGGTCCGGCACCTCGCGAGGACCGAAGTACGCGAGGTGGAGGAGCCGTTCGGAGCGGGCCAGAAGGGGTCGTCCGCGATGCCGCACAAACGAAACCCGATCGTCTCGGAGCGGATCTGCGGCCTCGCTCGAGTGGTACGGAGCTACTCGCTGGTCGGTCTCGAAGACGTTGCTCTGTGGCACGAGCGCGACATCTCGCACTCCTCGGCCGAGCGAATCGTGCTTCCTGACGCCTTCTTGGCCGTGGACTACATGGTCGAAAGGTTCACCTGGCTGGTGAAGGGCCTCGTGGTCCGCACCGAACGCATGCGCGAGAACCTCGATGCAACCGGGGGGCTCTATTTCAGCCAGCGGCTGCTCCTGGCACTCGTCGCCTCCGGCCTCGCACGCGACGATGCGTACCGGATGGTCCAGAGGCACGCAATGCGAGGGTGGGACGAAGGTCTCGACTTCCGAGATCTCGTTCGCGGCGATGCCGAGATCGCAGGACGTGTGGACCTGGCCGAGATCTTCGACGAGCGGGCGTTTACGAGGAACGCAGAGATCGTCTTCACGCGCCTCGAGGCGCGCCTATCCGACCGGGAGGTGATCAATGCCTGAGGCCGTCCACCTCGCGAGCGGGAGGTCCGCGAGATCTATGCGCTTGACGACGGGCAGCTGCTGTTGGTCGCGAGCGACCGCATCTCGACGTTCGACGTGGTGCTCGGGACACCGATTCCGGACAAGGGGCGCGTGCTCACCGGCCTGTCGGCGTTCTGGTTTGCGCGTACCCGCGACATCGTCGACAACCATCTCCTCGAGCTCCGCGCGGACGGGCGGTCGATGGTCTGCCGGAGGCTCGAGATGCTCCCGATCGAGTGCGTCGTCCGCGGGTACCTCGCAGGCTCCGGCTGGCGGGACTACCGGGAGAGCGGAATCGTCTGCGGTCACCGGCTCCCGGATGGGATGCGCGAGTCTGAGCGCCTGCCCGAGCCGATCTTCACACCGGCGACGAAGGCCGCGGAGGGGCACGACGAGAACATCGACGAGGAGCGAGCCGCAGCGCTCTGTGGCGCGGACGTCTACACCCGCGCCAAGGACGCGTCGCTCGCGCTGTACCGGTTCGCGACGGAGCATGCAGAGAGCCGCGGGATCATCCTCGCCGACACGAAGTTCGAGTTCGGCCTTTCGACCGAGGGGATGCTCGTTCTCGGTGACGAGGCGTTGACGCCCGACTCGTCGCGGTTCTGGCCGGCCGACGAGTACGAGCCGGGAAGGCCCCAGTCCTCGTTCGACAAGCAGTTCGTGCGGGATTGGTGCGATGCCGCCGGATGGGACAAGACGCCGCCCGGCCCCGAGCTTCCGGAAGACCTGGTGGCGGGGACGCGAGAGCGGTACGTCGAGGCCTTCGAGAGGCTCACGTCGATCTCATTCGAGCGGTACCTCGAGGACCCGTCGGTCGTGCTGTGAAGGCGACGGTGCTCGTGCGACCCAAGGAGGGCATCCTCGATCCGCAGGGCGAGGCGGTCGAGGGGTCGCTGCGGAAGCTCGGCTTCGACGTCGCTCGCGTCCGCGTCGGGCGCGTGATCGATGTCGAGTTCTCGGCGACCGAGGGCGGGGACGCTCGCGCGGAGGTCGAGCGCATGTGCTCCGAGCTTCTCGCGAATCCGCTGATCGAGAGCGTCGAGCTGCAGTCTCGAGGAACCGTGACGGAGCCTCCGATCATCGCAGTGGTGCAGTTCCCGGGCTCGAACGACGACCGGGACGCGGTATGGGCGCTCGGCGCGCTCGGTGCTGCGCCCGCTCTCGTCTGGCACGAGGAGTCGGAGCTTCCCGCGGGAACCGGTGCGGTCGTGCTGCCCGGGGGGTTCTCCTACGGTGACTACCTCCGCTGCGGCGCGATTGCGAGCCTCGCCCCGGCGATGGACGCTGTCCGCTCCTTTGCAGCCTCGGGCGGCCCGGTTCTCGGGATCTGCAACGGGTTCCAGATCCTCTGCGAGGCGCGACTGTTGCCGGGCACGCTGCGACCGAACCGCCAGCTCGAGTTCGTCTGCGCGGATGTCCGGGTCCCGGGTGGAGGACACCGGCTCGCTCTTCATGAGCCGCTGTGAGCGCGATCAGGAGCTCGTCCTCCCCGTGAAGCACGGCGATGGTGCGTGGTTCGCGGACGCGGACACGGTCGCCGAGCTCGCGGAGCAGGGCCAGATCGTCCTTCGTTATCGCGATGACGTGAACGGCTCGCTCGGGAACGTCGCCGGGATCGTCAACGGTGCCGGCAACGTCATGGGGCTGATGCCGCATCCGGAGCACGCGGTCGATCCGCTTCTCGGATCCGCCGACGGCGGGCTTCTACTGCTGCGCTCGTCGATGCGGCGGCGGCGCACGCGTTGGCGCTCGCGTAGCGCCTCCGCTCCGAGCCCTTCGGGCTCTCGCTCCCTCCGAACTCACCGGCCGGGGGTCATGCGCTTCCTAGACCGAGCACCTCTTCGAGAACGGGCGCACGCTCGAGCGCCGCCCGCAGCCGCTCGAGGTCGCGCGCCCGCATCGTGACGGGCCCACGCCGGGCGGAGCCCGATGTCGTGTATGCGAACCTCACCAGTCGCTCGCCATCGCGCGTCTCCAGGAGTTGCACGACGACTGCGAATCGTTCGTCCCCGGCACGCTGGGAACGGACGCTTCCTCGACCACTGTTGCCGATCCCCACGGAGTGGCCGCAACCGGCGACCGGGCACCCTTGCCACGCGCCTTGCTCGTGTTCGCATCTGCCGCACTCACCACGCTCCGAGCCTATGGACGCGATGATCACGCGTGGGGAACGCATTCGTGCTGAGATCGTGACGATCGCAGCCCGCTCGATCCGGGCTCGCCACGGCTTGTCGCAAGTCCATCTGGGTCGCCCGAAGGAGCCTGCTTGGGCGAATTCGGCCTAGCGCTCGATGAGCTCTGATCCGGTGTCGTCCGGGTCGCGACGAAGCAGATCCGCGGGCCTCTTCGCGCACCTGGTACGGCGCGCGCTCGGGCTTGATCCCGTGTTCGTCCTTCAGAGCCGAGAGCGGCGCCGTCGAGGTCGTCGACGCTGATCGCGATGTGTCCGTAGCCCGTGCCGATGTCGTACGTTCGGCCGTCGTGGTTGAACGTCAGCTCGAGGACGTTCTCGGCGTCGCCGATCGAGAAGAAGTAGTTCGTCGCTTCGGTCTCGCCGTTCCGGACGATGTCCATGTCGCGGCTGAAGTTGAACCCGAGTGCTTCGTAGAACCCGCGGCTGCGCGCGGGATCCGTGATGCGAACCATGGTGTGCAGGAAGGTGGCCATGCGCCCGAGCCTAGCGTGTGTTCTGGGGCGCGGCGCCGTCGAAGCGTTCAGTCGACGTCAGCCGCCTGCCATGCCTTCGACTGCACCTCTGCGATCGCCCAGTCGAGCCACTCGAGCCGCGCGGTGACGGTACGGATGCCTCCTTCGAGCGCTATCCGGAACGTTCGCGCCTTCCGGTTCGTCCCGGTGGGCTCCGCCTGGATGCGCTCGAACTCGTCGAGGACTCCCTGCCAGTACGCGCGCTCGTCCTCGAGGTGGCTTGCGGCTTCGTCAGGCTCGAGTACCCAGAGGAAGAACATCCGGAGCGCGGCGTCGCTTCGAACGCGGCGATCCGGCTCCGTCTCGCGGAGCCAACGTCGGATCTCCTCGAGGCCGTTCGTCGTGATCGCGTACGTCCGCGAGCGTCGAGGGCCTGTGTGAACTTTCATCAGGCCGTCGTCGCGTAGCCGTGCCAGCTCGGGATAGATCTGGCTGTGGCTTGCCGGCCACGCGTACGCGAGCGACTGCTCGAAGTGCTTGAGGAGCGCGTAGCCGCGTCCGCGGTTGATCGGCGAGGCGCTCCGAGGAGGGCGTGGCGAAGCGACATCTAATATGTCAGTCTTGACATGTCAAAGTAGATAGGACATCATGCCGCAGCATGCGGATGGCGGGCCTGCTCCTCGTCTCACTCGCCATGGTGGTGCTTGCATCCGGGGCGCACGCCCGACCATCCGCGCCCTCCGATGCCTCGGGTGACGTTCGCCTCGTCGTCGAGACGATCGAGTCGAATCACCCGGACCCTGTTCCGCGCCGTCTCCCGCCAGAAGTTCGAGTCGGCGGCGAACGACCTGGCGCGACGTGCGCCGACGCTCTCGCGGAGCGAGCTGCTCGTCGAGCTCTGCGGGTCATCGCGCTGCTCGGCCCGCGGAACGGGCATACAGGGCTCTTCCCGCTCGACCCCGGGCATCGCAGCGCTTCACCTCTATCCGCTGAGGCTGTACGACTTCGCAGACGGGGTCTTCGTCGTCGACGAGGCGGGCGATCTCGGCGTCGTCGGCAGTCGTCTGGTCGCGATCGAGGGCACGCCTCTCGGGCGTGTCCTGGAGCTGTCCGTCCGCTCGTGCCTCACGACAATGCGTCCACCCTGCCAGGGCTTGCGCCTCACTTCGCGCTCGTCTCCGAGGTGCTCGACGGGCTGCACGTGACCGACGGCGCGGATCCGGTCGAGTTCACGTTCGAGCGGCCGGGTGGAGAGCGCGTGACGATCGATCTCGACCCGATCTCGGCGCGGGAGTACGGGGCAGCGTTTGCCGATCCGCACTACGGCCACTATCCCTCGATCCTCCCTGCGGCCCCTCGACCTCTCTACCTCGCGTCGAGCGCGAAGCTGATGTGGGCGCGGACGCTCGCCGGGGGGCGCGCGGTGTACATGGGGTACAACGTGGTCGTCTCACCCCCGGACACCTTTCTCCGGAAGATCACGCGTCTGGTGTCGCGTCCGTCCGTCCGCCGGGTGATCGTCGACGTGCGCCGGAACGGCGGCGGCGACAACACGACGTACGGCGCCCTGATGACCCTGTTCGAGACGCCGCGGGTGGATCCGGCCGTCTCTACCTGCTCGTCGGGCGCGCGACGTTCTCCGCGGCCGCCAACTTCGCCGCGGAGATCGACCGCGACACGCGCGACGATCGTCGGCGAGCCGACAGGTGGGGGCGTCGAGGCCTACGGTGACGTCACCGCGGTTGTGCTTCCGACGACCGGCTGGAACGTGAACGTCGCCACGCGCTACCACGAGCGCCGCCGCAACCCGAGGACCGGCGCCTTGCCGTCGCGCTGGACCTTCGGGTCGATCTGACCTCGACCGAGTACTTCGCCGGGCAGGACCCCGTTCTCGCTCGCGCCCTCCGCGGGCTGTAGACGAGCAGGGTCGATCAGACGACCGCGGTGATCCTCCGTGGTTGCCCAGGCGCGCGGTGGTCGTCGATCCTGTCGAACGTGTCGCCGAAGATCAGTCCGCGGACGTCCTCGGACTCGAGGAAGTCCCGCGGGAAGCCGAGGTTGAATCCGCTCGCGTCACTCAGCCTCCCGAGATGGTCGGGGGAGAGATCGATCTCGAGGGCGCCGATGTTGTCGCGAAGTTGCGCCTCCGTGCGGGCGCCGACGATCGGGACGATGTGCCGGGCTGCGCCCGCACCCCGACGCTATTGCTGACGCGGGCCGGGGTCGCCCCGATCTCGTCGGCCACGGCGACGACCTCGCGCGCGAGTGAGTTCGTCCGCGGGCCTGCACCGTCGTAGCGGCGGGCGTCGCTCGTCTCCTCGAGGTACTTCCCCGTCAGCGCCCCGCCTTCGAGCATTCCCCAGGGGTGAACGCGAGGTCGAGGGAGTGTGCCATCGGCAGGCTCGCGCTCCACATCGTGGTCCGCGAGCGAGTACGGCGCCTGAACGGCGATGAACCGCGCCCATCCGCGGAGGTCTGCGAGCGCCACGGCCTGCGACACGACCCACGCGGGGGTGTCGGAGATTCCGACGTAGAGCACCTTCCCGGACGAGACGAGGTTGTCCAGCGCCCGTACGACCTCCTCGATCGGGGTCGTCCCGTCCCACATGTGCAGCCAGAAGAGATCGACGTAGTCGGTGCGGAGACGCCGGAGGCTCGTTTGAGTGTCTGCACCATGTTCTTCCGATGGTTGCCGCCCGCGTTCGGGTCGTCGCGGCGACCCGTGAGCGTGTACTTCGTGGCGACCACGAATCGGTCGCGGTCGGCATGGACGAACTCGCCCACGATCTCCTCGCTCTCGCCGTCCGTGTAGTTGCATGCCGTGTCGACGAAGTTCCGCCGGCCTCGACGTAGGCGTCGAAGATCCCGCGAGCCTCGTCCTTTGGCGCGCCCCAGCCCCAGGCGTCTCCGAACGTCATCGTCCCGAGAGCGAAGCGCTTGGAGACGCGGAGCCCGCTTCGTCCGAGCAGCTTGTATCGCATCATCGTCTTCCCTCCGTTCCGATCACTTCCGCGAACAGATCTGCGGCGCCGACCGCAGCGTCCGGGCGCGGGACAGTACGTGTACGCGCGCGCATTGCCCTCGAGCGCGACGAGGCCCGTCCTCCCCAAGCTGCGCGAGATGATGGTGAACGGTCGAACGGGAGAGGCCGGTCTTCTCGACGGCTTGCACGCCTGACCGACGCCTCGGCCCACGAGACCGAGGATCTCTACCCGCTTCGGATCCGCCAGCGCGCGACCGAGGGCGAGCAGGCGGTCCTCGGCACCGCGGGCGCGTGTGATCCGGTACACGATCAGCCGCGACGACCTGTGCTGAGCCAGGACGAGCGGCGCCTCCGTCTCGAGGTGAGGCACGAGCACGACGCGCTCGGCCTCGGGCTCCGGGACGTACCGGTACCCCATGGTGAGGCGCTCGATCGCAGCCAGGGACGAGCCGGAGCCGATCGCCTCCGAGGCGATCTGCGCTGCGCTCTCGCTTCGCTCGCAGCGTCCGGACCGAGGAGTGCGCCGGATCCTCGTCGACCGCGCCCACCAGGCGAGTCTTCGTTTCCGCCGGATCGAGTGTCAGGAGCACACTCAGCGAAGCGGCTGCGTGGCCGCCGTAGTAGCGCGGGTGACCGAGCAGCCGGCTCGCCGCGGTTCGATCCCCCGCAGCGGCTGACTCGAGATCGTCGACTCCGGCGAGCGTGCACCACGACCACGCGTAGCGGCCGAGGACGTGGCGGCGGAGCTCTACGGGGTCGAGCGAGCTCAGCGCTTCCAGGAGATGGTCGGTGTCGTACGGGCGGACCCGCGTCGAGCGCGACGCCAAAGAGGTTGAGCCAGAGCCCGCCCTCCGTGTCGCCGACGGCCTCGAGCGTGGTCGCAAGCTCACCCGGGAGTCGTCGCGCGGCTGTCGAGACGCGGCACTCAGCGCGACGAGAAGCGCGAATGCGGTCCCCGACGCGATCGCGGTCTCGACCGGGAGGTCTTGGGTATGTCCGATGAACATCGGACACAACATACCAGAGTCGGAATTACTGGCGCTCGAGATCCTCGACCACGAGCCCGTACATGACGCCGTCGACCCACTCGCCGTCGCGCCAGTACGCCTTCCTGCGAACCCCTTCACGGACGAAGCCGACCCGCTCGGCGTGGTTCATCGCCCGCTCGTTGAAGCCGTAGATCTCGAGCTGGAGGCGATGGAAGCCGAGCTTGTCCATGAGGTGACCCTGGAACTGGCGGGCGGCGTCGTCCGCGACGCGGGCGCCACGGAAGTCGGGGTGAACGGCGAGCGCACCGAGGCTCGCGATCCGGCTGCGCTGGTTGGTCCTCTCGAAGCGCATCGTTCCGGCCCGCGCACCGTCGACCTCGACGACGAACACGCCGAACGCCTCGGGCTCGGCGATGGAGCGCTCGACCTCGGCACGGACGGACTCGGAGTCCTTGGGTCGTATGACCGCGAGGTACGGCTCCACCTCGTCGTGCGTGAAGAGCTCGACGAGGAAGTCGATGTCGTTTGCCCGAGCGCGTCGAATCGTCACCGTCATGCGGGCTCCTCCTGGCCGCGGACGGCGAGAATCCGCTCACCGGACGCGAGCGAGGCACCGACGAGGATGAGGGCGAAGCCGGCGACGATCGCGATGGTCACGGGCTCGTCGAGCAGGACGGCTCCGTAGACGACGGCGAACGCGGGCATGAGGTACGTGACGATCGAGAGCTTCCGGCTTCCGTACAGATGGAGGACTCGGAAGAGGAGTAGCTGGCCCGCAAACGTCGGGATGAGGATGAGCCCGACGAGGCCGGCGAGCGCGGTCCCGGGCGACGGTGTCGGCGGGTCGACGATCGCCAGCGGCGCAGGACGATCGCGGCGGCGAGCATGTTGCCGGCGGCGAGGACCGGCCCCGGCGTGTCGCTAACCTGCAGCTGGCCGTAGACGCCTCCGCTCGCGTACGAGAGTGACGAGAGGACGACGGCGAGGGTGCCGGCGACCGCCCACGATCCCGTCTCCGGGTCGAAGCCCGCGAGGACCGCGACTCCGAGGAAGCCGAGGGCGACGCCGGCGACTCGGAGTGGGCCCGACGGGCTCGTGCGGGAGGAAGCGCGCCGCGAGCAGGAACGTGAAGATCGGCACCGTCGACTGTGCGATCGCCGGCGACACTCGAGTCGACGCCCGTCTCTCCCTACGCGACGAGGCCCATCCGGACCGCGGCGTTGATCAACCGAGGACGAGGCACGGCGCCACCGCCGCGCGGAGCTCGGCGACGGCCCGCGTCGCACCCATCCGTACAGGCGAGGTAGATCGCAGGAGCAAGCCGGCGACGAGGACGCGGAGCTCGTCATCGCGGCCGGGGACGTCGTCCACGGCGAGCTTGATGAAGAGGTACGACGCGCCCCACATCGCCGCGAGCAGCAGGATCAGCGGCCAGTAGCGCCTCATGCGCGGGAGGCTACCCGCGGCCTCCGG
>CAVQVA010000016.1:0-170685 GCA_963716975.1 uncultured Actinomycetes bacterium
TGCCGTACCCCGAGCCCTTCTCGACGGTGAGAAAGCCGACATCGCCGGGCCCGACGATCGTCGTCGCGTGCTCACGCGGTGGCGCGAGCAGGGTCGGAAGGACGAGGTACACCTCGCTCCCCGAATAGATCCCGTGACGCGCCGAGCCGACGGCGGGCAGCGCGCCCAAGACGGCGCTGCACGTCTCCGGTGCCTGCTCACGGAGTAGCCGCGCCGACGCAGCGACCCCCTCGTCGAGGAAGCGGAAGGCGATCTCGTCCTGCACGCGCACTTCGTACCACGCCCGCCCGCCCAGGCCAAGGCGGCCGTCTCTCCTGCCTGCGCGGAACTACTTGCCGTGAAGAAGCTCATGCGCTTGGGCTGGTCATGAAAGCGCGGTTCGGTTTCCGATCCGGCGCAGCTCCCGGCCGCCTGCTCGTGCCCCAGTCATGCCCAGGACGTCGGAAGTCGCGCCCAAGTGGCCATGCGGGCTCAGGCACTTTCGACGGCCCGGCCAGGCTTGTCACGCTGACGTGACGGTCGGATCCTCGATTGAACCTCACGGTTCGACCATGCCGCCCCAGCGCTCTTCGATCCGCCTGGCCTTCCAGACGATGACGGAGAACGCCCACGTCGCGATGAAAAGCCCGACGACGACGTAGCCGATGCGACCGAAGTCGAGGTTGTCGAGGAACGACCAGAATGGACCTTCGAGCGAGAACTTCGCCGCCATGACCTGGAGCAACTCGATCGTCCCGATGATGAGCGCAACGGCAACCGAGAGGCTCGTGACGGTGATGTTGTAGTAGACCTTCCTGATCGGGTTCGAGAACGCCCACCCGTAGGCCTGGCTCATGAAGGCTCCGTCGGCGGTGTCCATCAGGCTCATTCCGGCAGCGAAGATGATCGGCAGCGAGATGATCGCCAGGAACGGGACGTTGTGCGTCGCGACCCCAGCGGCGATCGCCAGCAGGCCGATCTCGGTCGCTGTGTCGAAGCCGAGTCCGAAGAGGATTCCGAGCGGGTACATCTTCCAGCTCTTGTCGATCCTTTCGCCGACACGGCGAAGGAAGAACCGGCTCATGAAACCCTGGTTGAGGAGGGCTTGTTCGAGCTTCTCCTCGTCGTAGTGGCCGCGCTTCATCCGCTTGTAGACGCCGAGGATGTCGAGCAGGACGACCAGGTTCAGGACGCCGATCAGGAGAAGGAACATCCCTGAGACCGACGCTCCGATGTAGCCGCCGTAGTCCTGGAACGTCGGGATCCGCGAGTTCACGGTCTTGGCAGCAATCGCGAGTCCAGCAGCGAGCGAGAAGACGATCGTCGAGTGACCGAGTGAGAAGAAGAAGCCCACGCCGAGCGACCGCTTCCCGTCCTGCAGGAGCTTGCGCGTCGTGTTGTCGATCGCCGCGATGTGGTCGGCGTCGAAGGCGTGCCGCAACCCGAACGTGTAGGCAAGCGTTCCAAGACCGGCAAGCGCAGGGTTATGGCGCGCGTAGTAGAGAAAGAGACCCCACCCCAGCACGGTCAGAAAGAGCACGCAACCGGCAAAGCCACCCAGTCTCGCCCACTCACGCGGGGTCAGAGCGTGTCTCCACGTTCGCACCCCCGCGTGCGGAACGGTGGTCTCCTCGATCGGGACTGCGGAATCACGCTCTGACATCAGATCCTCCCCCGAAGCTCGTGGGCATCCTCGCGACGTTCTCACGACGGGAGATACTCACTGCTGACTCGCTATCGCTGCGGTGGCTTGCCTCCGGTACGAGTCGTGAGGAATGTATGCGCTTGCCCAGCAGCGGCACTCGCTCAGGCGCCGGTGTCCGCCGGCGCCATGATCGCCTCGAGGCGCTCGAGGCTCGCGGCCGGCCACAGCTTCTTCGTGTCGTAGTAGACGTCGAATGCCGGCACCGAGTCCGGAAGCGTGACCCAGGGGAGCTTGGACCGCGTGAAGATGTGAACGTCGGGCGCGACGCTCGACGGGTCGTCGAGCGTGCCGCCGCGAACGAACCGCATCGCGCGGACTCGTGTACTGGCTGAAGACCGCGACCTGGCAGGTCGTGCAGCGCCAGATCTTCTGCTTCTTGCCGCCGCTGCGAGGTACGGCGACCGGCTGCGGGTCGCCGGCAAGTAGCTCCACGCGGTCGGCCTCGATCAGCAGGTTGATGACGAAGGCGCTTCCGGTCTGCCGCTGGCAGTTCAGGCAATGACAGCAATGCGTGAAGAGCGGATCGGACTTCAGCCGGTAACGAACCTCTCCGCAGGCGCAGCCACCCTCACGTTGGACGCTCATGAGCCCCTCCTCGACGACAACGCGGCCGCTGGACAGTACCCGGACGCTCCACGATCGCGTTTCCGACCACACGGCTAACTACGGAGTGGGATCCGTAGCGCGGCCGATGCATCGGCGATGGAGAAGGCGGAACCTAGTGCTGCGACCGTGCACCCGCGGTCAGTCGGGTTCGAAGGAGGTTGAACGTGTCGACCATCGAGAAGCCAAGGACGGTCGAGGGAAATGGCGTCGCCGTCGTTTCGAGCACACCGGCGGTGGACGTGTACAACGAGCCCCAGGGCTTGGGCTGGGTCCTGTTCTCGGCGATCATGCTCGCCTTCGTCGGCGTCTGGGGCATCATCGAGGGCATCCTCGCGATCTCGTCGTCGAAGGTCTTCACGGCGAACGCGACGTTCGTCTTCAGCAGCCTCAACACCTGGGGCTGGATCGTGACGGGCCTCGGAGTCCTGTGCCTGCTCGCCGCCTTCTCCCTGATGACGCGGGAGCGAGCTTGCCCGCTGGTTCGGGATCGCCGTCGCAGGCGTGAACGCAGTCGGGCAGCTGTTCTTCCTGGATGCCTACCCGTGGTGGTCGATGGCGATCTTCGCGATCGACATCCTGATCATCTACGGCCTCGCCGCCTACGCCGGCGCACGACTCCGGCAGCAGTAGCAACGGGAAATCGGTGCCGGCTCGGCGCTCGCGCTGAGCCGGCACCGAGTGAGCGCCGTCGACCTCAGCCGACGCGTTCGCGGCGACGGCGCAGCCAGACGGCAGCGCCACCCCCGACGACAACGAGGCCGAGGATGGCGATCAGCGGCTTCGGAATCTTGTTCGGAGGAGGCTGGTAGTCGAGCGAGCCGGCGATGGCGAGCGGCTTCCCGTCCAGGCGAGCCGGGACGGTCCAGTCGAAGACATGGTGCGGCTTGTCCTTGGCCGCCTGGACCATCGGCGGCAAGGTCGTGCTCATCCAGTGGATGCGGTGGTCGTGCCAGTCGAAGTCCTCGCGCGGCGACACTTCCTTCCACTCCGGAGTCGCCTTCGCGTCCGCCTTCGCCGGCAGCTGCACCTGTCCGTAGCGGTCGTCGTTCAAATACGTGGCAGGTGAGCGGTCGTTGCGGTAGACGCGACCGTCACGGAACGCCAGGTAGGGCTCGCCCTCGTAGCCGAGGATGACGAGCGGCTCTCCCGTCTCGTTGCGAAGCTCCAACCGGTCGTCGTAGTCGAGGACGGTGATCGAGACGCCGGAGACGCTCCGGCTTGATCCCGGTGACCTTGGAGCGAAACCCGAGCGCTCCGCCGCCGCCGTGTGCGGCGGCGGCGGAGCAGACAACGAGTGCGGCTAGGACCGCAGCGAGAAGCGCTCGGGTCACACGGCCTTCCTGCGCCTGCGAAGCGCGAGATACGCGCCGAACGCACCGAGCGGGAGCCCGAAGACGACACCCTTGAGCGTCTTCGTCATTCCCTGCCTCGCGGCGGTCGTGCCCGCCGGATAGTCGAGCACCGGCGAGGACGCGGGCCGGATGACCACCTGCGGTGCAGGCTCCTCGGAGCTCGGGCTTCCGATCCAGCGGACGACGTGGCCGTTCGAGTACGTCTGCACGGCCTTGAACGTCAAGACCGACCCGGGTGCTCGCGTCCGGGACCTTGATCGACACCGGGAACGAGAGGAACCGTTCCGGGCCGATGCGCCCACCCGAGAAGACGATGCGGTCGACGCGGCTGCTGACGCTCTCTCCCGGCTCGACCTCCACCGGCTTCGAGAGCTTCTTCGTGATGACGAGCGCCTTCCAGCCGGGGATCACTGCGGGCGAGGCGGAGTAGACGCCGTTCGGGAACTTCACGTCCACCTTGACGGTGGCGGCCTTCGGCTCCTCGCTCGGCACGTTGATGCCGATCACGGTGAAGCCGTCGGACGGAAGCGCGTTCGGATGCACCGTCACGTGGGCCTGCGCGGCACCTGCCGCGGCAAGCCCCGTCAGGACGACGGTGGCAAGAACGATGAGACGTGCCTTCATGGATTCAGTCCTTTCCGATTGGGATGTCGAGCGTCGTGCTCCACTGGTCGAACTCGCCCCGGCGGACGTCCACCTCGAGCTTCCAGTCGCCGGCGACCGGGAAGGTCGCCCCGGACACGATCACGTGCCCGGGTCCGGCTGGTGTCGTCTTGAAGCGGAGCGGGCCGAGGCCTGCGGCCGGGAGAGATGCCGCGACGCGGATCTCGTCCACGTCCGCCAGCTGCCCGGTCGCACGTTGGAGCACGGTGATGTGGATTGCGTTCGGCCCGGTACGAGCCGGGTCCACGAGAACGTCGAGGTCGAACGGACCGACCGAGACGTCACGCGAGACCGGTCCCGCCGACGACCGATTGCTGCGCTTTCGCCGGAGTCTCGGCGACGAGAGCCGCGGTGACGCCGACGATGACGACCATGACTGCGAGCTCGACTCCGACGGTCGTCAGGAAGTGCCTCTGCTCGACGGCAGAGGCGGCTCCCGACCGAAGCCGCGGAACCGAGATGCGGTTGTTGAACAGGCCGAGGCAGAGAAGCGGAACGACGAGAGCCACCTTGACCAGCAGGAGCTGGCCGTAGGTGGTGCTCCAGAGGCCGCTCCACGTTCGCACCTCGAGGAAGCCGCTCACCACGCCCGCGATGAGCAGGAGCGCGACGGAGATCACGGCGAGCGCCGAGAACCGCGGCACGATCCGACGGGCGAGCTCCCAGCGATCACCGCTCGCGAGCAGGAGCGCGAGGAGGACGAACGCGAGTCCGCCGGTCCAGGCGGAGGCCGCGAGGACGTGCACCCAGTCGCTCACGACCCCGAGGGTGCCTTCGACACGCGCATGACCCGAGAGCGCGGGCGTGAGAGCCAGCGCCGCGCCGAGCGCAACCGCGTACCAGGCGAAGGCACGCCTCTGGCGCTCTCGCCGCAGCGCGAGCGCCGCGAGCAGCGCGAACGCCAACGCCAGCCCGGCTCGAACGAGCCAGACCCTGCCGAACCGCGTGTCGACCACGTCCCCGAAGAGGGACGGCCGGAGAGCCGAGCCGAGACCGAGGCCGCTCGCCTGCGCCCCCTCGAGGCCGATGCCTGCGACCGACACGAGCCGCGAGCAGCAGCCCGGCCACGGACAGCACGGGCCAGAGCGGGCGGCCCACCGACGCGTGCTCCGCTTTCAGCACCCAGGCGAGGACGATCGCGCCACCGGCACAGAGCAGGATGAGCGCGAGGTTCAGGAACCGGATCACGCCGAACACGAGGTCGACGTCCTTCGATCCCGCCTGCCCGGCCAGCACCTGCTCGACCACTCCGGCACCGCCCGCACTCGGCTGCCCGACGGAGAAGACGAACGCTCCGTGCACCGGGTGCGAGTCGGCGGAGATGACGCGCCAGGCGACCGTGTACGTGCCGCGTGGAAGCCCCGAACGAACGCCGACGGCGACCTCGTTCGGCTCCGGCTTCGTGGTCGCGCCGTCGTCGACCCGTCGAGGCCGCCGTCGTAGACGCGGACGGAGCCGAGAGCGCTCTCGACCGGCTCGTTGAAGGCGAGCACGACCTGCTTCGGAGCACGCGCGAGCACGACGCCGTCAGACGGCGTCGACGAGACGAGCGTTGCGTGGGCGAGCGCCGCGGGGGCCACGACCAGCGCCACTGCCACGGTCGCGACCAACGCGGAGCACGCCCGTCCTGCCATCCGAATCGGCCGGGTCATGCACACCTCCTTCGCGTTCGACGGGCGACGCGACTGCGCCGCCGCCACGGATCAGCGGAAGGAGACCGGGGGCCCGCGCGAGCCGTACCCGAGTGCGAGCACGGGAACACGCGGAACGAAGCAGGAGAGTCGCGGGTCGAACGAGCCCGTCAACCGGGGACCCGACGACGAACCGGCCCGACGAGCAGGCGCCCGAGCGAGCGGACAGCCCGCAAGAGCAGCCGAGCGAGGAGATACGCGGCGACCGCCAAGCGGCAGCTGAAGCAGCAACCCCACGACAAATGTCGGCTGCAGACATGCATCCCAGGGAAACGCACCGTCGTGGAACAGCCGCTCGAAGTGCTCCTGCAGGACGAAGATCGCCGGCGCCAGCACCGCGAACGTCAGAGCGGACGGTCGAGATGATGCGGTTCCGCGGCCGCTCAGGAGATGGCGGAGCTCTCCGACGAGCGCGATCAGGACGAGCACGCTGCAGACCGCGAGGGCCGCCGGCGCATAGACCAGGTACGCATGACCGGTCCGCGCCAACTCGTGGGCTCGCTGGGCTCCGTCCGGGAGTGACCAGCCGGTACGCAAGCTCGTGCGCCAGCTGTGATCCGACCACCGCCGAGCGCGAGCGTGAGCAGCCACACGACGTTACGGCGAGACAAGGGTCAAATGGTACGCGTCGCATCCCCCAGGTACGTCAGGGAGGACGGACACGCAACGTCTTTTCTCACACGTTCCTCCGCAACGAGCGCAGCCGTGACGAGTCGCGGCGACTCCTCCGATCTGGGCTGCGGCTCCGAGCTCGGTTCCGATCGGAATCGTCATGAGGACAGTCCGGCGGCGACGAGCCTGAGCTTGTTCCGGGAGATCCCGAACGTCCGCCTGAAGCCGACCTCGCCGGCGATGACAGAGCGCGACCCCGTCTGCCAGCCCGATGCGGCACAACCGGCGAGCGGGTCGTACGGCTCGCCGATCGACTTCTTGATGCCCGCGGCGAGAGCGACGATGCCGAGGAGGATCCCGTAGTGCCAGTAGCCGAAGCCGTTCAGGGCGAGCTGCGGTTGCCGCGCCGGGCTCGCGTCGTGGAATGCCTGCTCGACCGCGCCCTCGTCGCTGAAGTACACCCACCAGAGAGCGGCGCTGCGGCTGAGCGAGAGAATCGCAACGAGGACCAGTCCTCCATCAAGCGGGAGCCCGGCGGCAGCGGCGCCGATGGCGACGGACGATTCGCCCGGCGTCGATGATCACGACGAGGCCATGACCCCTGACGAAGTGCGACACGGAGAGGACGAATCCCTCGAGGCTCGTCACTGGGGTCGTTAGCGCCGACGCCGGCACCGCCTGCTGGGCACGAACTTGTAGTACCGCGCCGCCGGGCGCTCCGTTGCTCGCTGACAGCTCGTCCCCGTAGTAGGTCACGCCGTTCGGAAGGATCCCGAGGCCCTCAAAGAGAGGAAGCCGAGCGCGTTGACGCGGCGGATCTTCGGTGTCGAGGTGACCCCGGTAACGTTGTTGATCGTGGCCCCGACGACGCTGAGCGGGTCGATCAGCTCGTACATCGCACCGTTCGTCCCGTTCTCCTCGCCGAAGAGGACAGTCCCCCAGGGAGTGACCCGGACCGGGTCACACGAGTTGAGGCCGGTTGCGATCGTGGTGGCCGCACCGGTGGCCAGGCTGATCTTCTGGAGGGCGGGCTGGGCTACACCCTCCTCGTTGCAGGCGATGACGTGCGTCGGATTCGCCTGTGGCCACAGCACCATCTGGTCGATGTTGGGCGCAGCGTTGTCTGCCGCGCCAGCGGATACGACATTCACCTTGAGGCCCTTGGCCACGGTGATGAGTCCGGCCGGGTCGGCCAACGCCTGAGCCGTGGTGAAGTCGACGGTCGACGACTTTGCGATTGGCTCGCTGACGCCGAAGAGCTAGGCGACTGGTTTCGCAGTTCCGATTGAACCTGAAGGCCAAAATCACTGTGGAGGGCCGCGACCGCCGTGCCGACTACGGCGGGAGTCGCCACGGCCGACCGCTACCATCGCTCGGCTCCATGCTGCTCGGCCTCGCTCGTGCTTGCCTCGCGGGATCCTCGAGCGTCGTGCGCCTCGCCAGCTCTCGCCTGCGTTTCGATCCGTCGAGAGCGGGCGCCGCGGAGACAGCCGCGATCAGCGGGGTAGCAAGTCGGAAGTGGAGATCGTGAAGGCCTTCGAGCGACATGCCCGAGCCGGCTCCCGGTGCGACGTCGAGCACGAAGGAGGGCCTTCCCCAGCGCTCGTACTGCTCGGCATCGATGTAGAAGGGGCAGCCCTCCACCTCACCGACGAGGAGGTCGTTCGAGCCGATCCGAAGCTCACCTTCGGGGAAGCACATCGGGGAGCTGCCGTCGCAGCAGCCCCCCGACTGGAAGAAGACGAGCGGACCGTGCTCCGCCTCGAGGCGCCCGATCTCCGCGATCGCGGCTTCGGTGGCGACGACCCCTGATGGCGGCTCCGCTCCCATCGTGTCCTAGAAGAAACCAAGCGGCTTCGGGTCGTAGGACACGAGCATGCACTTCGTCTGGCTGTAGTGGTCGAGCATCATCTTGTGGTTCTCGCGCCCGACCCCGGACACCTTGTAGCCGCCGAAGGCGGCGTGTGCCGGATAGAGGTGGTAGCAGTTCGTCCACACGCGGCCCGCCTTGATCCCGCGGCCCATGCGGAACGCCCTGCTCGTGTCGCGCGTCCAGACACCGGCGCCGAGGCCGTAGAGGGTGTCGTTCGCAATGCGCAACGCCTCCTCTTCGGTCTTGAACGTGGTCACCGCGAGCACCGGGCCGAAGATCTCCTCCTGGAAGATCCTCATGTCGTTGCGGCCCTTGAAGACGGTCGGCTGGAAGTAGTAGCCACCCTCCAGCTCGCCGCCGAGATGCGCGCGCTCGCCGCCGATCAGGAGCTCTGCGCCTTCCTGCTTCCCGATCTCGACGTAGCTGGCGATCTTCTCGAGCTGCGCGGTCGAGACCTGAGCCCCGAGCTGCGTGTCGGGATCGAGCGGGTGCCCCTGCCGGATCACGGCGATCCGCTCCAGGGCCCGGCCCATGAACTCGTCGTAGATCGACTCCTCGATCAGTGCCCGCGACGGGCAGGTGCACACCTCGCCCTTGTTGAAGGCGTAGAGCACGAGCCCCTCGATCGCCTTGTCGAGGAAGTCGTCGTCGGCGGCCATGACGTCGGCGAAGAAGACGTTCGGCGACTTGCCGCCGAGCTCCGTCGTCGACGGGATGATGTTCTCGGCCGCGTACTGCATGATCAGCCGCCCCGTCACCGTCTCACCGGTGAAGGCGATCTTCGCGATGCGCTTGCTGGTCGCGAGCGCCTTGCCGATCTCGGCGCCGGGACCGTTGACCACGTTGATCACACCGTCGGGAACGACCTCCTCGAGCAGCTCCATGAGCTTGAGGATCGACCACGGCGTCGGGCTCGCCGGCTTCAACACCACGGCGTTCCCGGCCGCCAGCGCGGGCGCCAGCTTCCACGCCGCCATCAGCAGCGGGAAGTTGAACGGGATGATCTGGCCGACCACCCCGAGCGGCTCCTTGAAGTGGTACGCGACCGTGTTCCTGTCGATCTCGGAAATCGCGCCCTCCTCGCCACGGATGACCGAGGCGAAGTAGCGGAAGTGGTCGACCGCGAGCGGGATGTCCGCGGCCAGCGTCTCCCGAACGGGCTTTCCGTTCTCCCAGCTCTCGGCCACGGCCAGCAGCTCGAGGTTCTCCTCGATCGTGTCCGCGACCCTGTTCAGGACGCGTGAGCGCTCGGTCGTCGAGGTCTCGCCCCACGCATCCTTCGCGGCGTGCGCCGCGTCGAGCGCGAGGTCGACGTCCTCGAAGGTCGAGCGCGGGACCTCCGTGAACGGCTCGCCGGTCGCCGGCGTGAGGTTCTCGGAGTACGCGCCCTTCACCGGTGCGACCCAGTGGCCGCCGATAAAGTTGTCGTATCGCGACTTCAACTCGACGGGACTGTCGACATGTCCCGGAGGTGCGAAGGTCGCGACCTTCTCGATGGTTGCCATGACTTTGCTCCTTCCGTCAGGCATTCAGCCGCAACGCGGCTTCCCGGCCAGGATCGCTCCGCGCAAGGCTGGTCGCATCCGGGAAAGCGCTGATCCGGCTGCTGACAAGGTGAAGGGCGACCAGCGGTTCGCGGCGAGAGCCTCGCAGGAGGCTCCCGCCGCGGTGGTTGACGCAGGAGGCGTTCGTTCTAGAACGACGCCCGCGCGGTGCAGACCTCGTGCGACGGGCTCGTCGCCTTGGCCCTGAAGCTGTCCTTGGCGGACGTGTCCGCCGCAAGCTTGCGGGCCGTGAAGGAGCCGCTCGGGGCCCGCGTCACCCGTGCCATCCGGGCGATCCGTCGACCATTCTGAAAGAGGACGACGTTCCAGCGCACACCGTTCCGGTTCTGGTCGACCTCGAACTCGACCTCGATCCGCCCGTCTTCCCCCTTTAGCTTCAGCTTCGAGGTGCTGGCAGCGGTGCACGTTCCGGGGACGCGGACCTCAGGGTTCTTCGCTACGCCCGCCGGTGCGGCAACGAGCGCAATCGCGAGCCCCAGCACGGCGGCAACGATCCCAACGCTCAACTTCGTCATCTTCGACTCCTCTCGACTCGTGGTGTTCACGGGTTGAGCCTGTCAACGAGCGGGTCCTGGCCACAATTGGACATTGGTCGTACGCCTATGGCCTGCGGGCCGACGCCGTGATACTCAACAGCCGTGAGCCAGGAAGCAGGAGTGCGTGTGCAGCACGCGAGCCGGAGCCCCGGTCGCGAGTCGGCCACGACCACCGCACCCTCTGTCACCGGCGCCGTCGCGCAATTCGCACTGACCGGCTTCCTCGTACTCATGCTCTTCCTCGCCGGATCGCTGCTCGTCTTCCGGAACCTGGGGAAGACCGAGGCGCTGCGGGACGCGCGCCAGTTCGCGGTCCTCAGCGGCCAGGGAATCGTCGAGCCCGCACTGCGCGACGGGGTGCTGCGAGCAAATCCAACGGCGCTTCGGAGGCTCGACCAGATCGTGCAGGAACGTGTGCTCGGCGAGCGCGTCGTCCGCGTGAAGATCTGGAACGGCGAGGGGCGCATCCTCTACTCGGACGAGCCGAGGCTGATCGGGTCGAGCTACGCGCTCGACAGCTCCAAGCTCGAAGCCCTCGCCACCGGCGCGACCCGCGCCGAGCTGAGCAGCCTGGCAGGCCCGGAGAACAGGTACGAGCGAGGGGAAGGCAGCCTGTACGAGGTCTACCTTCCGATCCGCGCCCCGGACGGGACGCCGCTGTTGTTCGAGACCTATCAGCGCAGCAGCGCGGTTGCGTCGACCGGGCGTCGGATCTGGCTCCCGTTCGCCGCGCTGCTGCTCGCCAGCCTCGTCCTCCTCTGGCTCGTACAGGTGCCGCTCGCCTGGCGCCTCGCCAACCGGCTTCGCCGCAGCCAGCAGGATCGCGAGGCACTCCTCGTCCGGGCCGTCGAGGCTTCTGCGGACGAGCGAAGGCGCATCGCCGCCGAGCTGCACGACGGCGTCGTCCAGGACCTCGCCGGCATCTCCTACTCGCTCAGCGCTGCAGCCGACAGCTCCGACTCGCAGACGTCGCCGGCCGTCCGCTCGACGCTGCGGGAGGCAGCGATCGGCACTCGCGACAGCATGCGGCGCATCAGGTCCATCCTCGTCGAGATCCATCCGCCGAACCTCCGGGCATCCGGGCTCGACGCCGCGCTCCGCGACCTCGTGTCCCCGCTTCCTTCTCGCGGGATCGAGGTCTCGCTCGAGGTCGCAGACGAGCTCGAGTTGAACGACGAGACCGAGCTTCTCTTCTATCGCGCGGCCGGCGAGGCGATCCGCAACGTCGAGCGCCACGCGGGTGCGACACGAGTCTCGGTGAACGTCGGACGCCGAGACGGTCTCGCATGGCTGGAGGTCACGGACGACGGCGCTGGCTTCACTCCTGCCCAGCGGGAGCAGAGCCGCGCGGACGGGCACGTTGGCCTCTCGCTCCTGGAGGAGCTCGCTGCACGCATGGAAGGAACGCTCAACGTGCGCTCCACACCTGGCGCAGGCACGTCGTTCGTCCTCGAGGTTCCAGACGCATGATCCGGGTCGTCATCGCCGATGACCACGCGGTCGTCCGCGCAGGGCTCGCACAGCTCATTGCGACGTTCGCCGGCGTCGAGCTCGTAGGGGCCGCCGAGGAGGGCGAGGAGGCCGTCTCGCTCTGCGCCGAGCGCGGGCCCAATGTCGTCCTCATGGATCTCGAGATGCCAGTGCTCGACGGAATCGAGTCGACGAGACGGATCAAGGCCGCGCAGCCGGAGATCGCCGTCGTCGTCCTGACGTCCTTTTCCGACCGCGAGCGGATCCTGCGCGCCCTGGACGCGGGGGCCGTTGGATACCTGCTCAAGGATGCCGAGCCGGACGAGCTCGCGAGGGCGATCGAGGCGGCCGCGCGGGGTGAGTCCCCACTCGACCCGAAGGCCGCGCGCGCGCTCCTGAGCGCGCGCCGGGCTTCGACGCCGGCCGAAGCGCTCTCCGAGCGGGAACGCGAAGTCCTCGCCATGGTCGCGGAAGGACTTCCGAACAAGGTGATTGCACAGCGGCTCGCGATCAGCGAGAAGACCGTGAAGGCTCACTTGACGAGCGTCTACAGGCAGATCGGCGTGACGGATCGGACGCAGGCGGCTCTCTGGGCCCAGCGCCATGGGGTCACGCTGCACGAGTCCTAGGACCGATGTCCGATTGCGCCGACCAGGCGGTACCGGGCACGATCGGTGCATGATGCCGCCTCGTTCACGCTGTCTCGCGCTTCTCCCACTCGTCGTTCTCAGCGCCGCGCTGGCGTTGCCACTCCCGGCGTCGGGCGGTGCAGGGGACGATCGCGACGACGTTCGCCAGACGGGGACGTGCACGCGCGGAAGCGAGACGACCCTTCGCCTGCGTACTCACGACGGCACGATCAGGGTTGAGCTCGAGATCGACGGTCAACGGCCCAGGTCACGATGGGCCGTGATCCTCCTGCACGAGCGACGGATCGCCTTTCGGGGGACTCTGCGAGCCCGTACCGGAGGCTCGCTGGAGCTCAGGAGGACCGTCCCGGACTGGCCGGGCTCGGACACCATCGCGGTCAGAGCCGTAGGCCCGGAGCGAGAAACGTGCCGAGTCTCCGCCACCCTGTAGCTCATGGGGGCGACTCGGTCACACTGGCTGGTATGAGGAAGGACGTCCGCGAGTTCATCCGCAAGCTCGAGGCAGTCGGCCTCACGGTCGAGCCGACCCCCGGCCACTACCGAGTTCTCAAGGACGGGAAGCCGCTTCGAAAGGCAAACGGCATGCCGTTCATGCTCCCGTTCTCCCCCGACACGACCCGGTGGCGTCGGTCCGCAACCGTCGAGCTGCGTCGGCTCGGCATCGACGTCTAGTCTCGTCCGCAGCCTCGATACCGGCGACCACGTGACTGACTCGCGTGGACGCCGCCCGGCCCGGCGTTGACGGCCAGGCCGGGCAGCGGCAGCCGGCTATGCCGGTGCCTTGAAGACGTCGCGAGCCACGTCGACGCCGGTGTTCCGCTCGATGATCTCGGACAGTCGCCTGCGGAAGTCGATGCGGTAGTAGCGGGCGATGAAGGACAGTGCCGGGTCGTTCGCATAGAAGAACCGGTCACCGTCGCGCAACGCTTCGAACTGCCTCTTCCAGATTGCGAGCTGCAGCGCCCCCAGCTCGGACCCCCGCACGTGGGGCTCGGAGACCATGCCGACGAACGCGTCCACACGATCGACGCTCCCGTAGATCGCCCTGAGGCGAGCAGCGAGCGTGGAACGTCGCGTTCCGACGACTGCCTCCTCGCTGTCGGCGGCGAGCACGTTGCCCGCGCCGTCGCGAAGCTGGACGAAGTCGAGGATGCTCGGATCGTCGATCGGGGTTCCCGAGATCTGAGGATCCGATGCGAACCTCTCGGTCGCTTCGCCGGTGATGTCCGTGAACGACCGCTTGGTAGGCAGGCCGTAGGCCCGGCGAAGCGCGTTGTACGACGGCATGCCGTGGTCGCGGCCACGTTCGATGTCGATCGCACCGAGATCGACGGTGCCCGTGAAGCAGCTCGGCACCGGCGCGGGCAACATGCAGGCCGCCGGATCCGGCGAGCCCGGCTTCGGCACCTGGAAGAGAACGCTGCGGAGCGAGTTGTCGATCTGCTCGTCGTTCTTGTACTGCGACTCGGCTCCGAGACTCGCGAGCAACGTTCCGAGCCCGACCTTCTCGAGAAGATCAGGATTGCCGAACGCGAGGTTCAGCGGGATGCCGAGCGTCACTTCGTCGCCCTCTTCCTCGACTTCGACCCCGGCCGCTTCGAAGCCGGCCAGCTGGGCCTGCGAGAACGTTCCGGCCTTGACGACGGGCTCGAACTCGCCGTGGATCATGCTGTGCGCCCGGTATCCGACCACGGCGAACTCGTTCGACAGGCTCGGGTTGACCCGCGGGTTGTAGCCGCGGTAGCGGCCGAGCCCGACGCCGAGCGCGGGCAGGAACTCGTTGTAGGTGATCCACTGGATCTCCGCACCGACCACCCGGCGTGCGATCTGGAACCTCGCCTCGTCCGAGAGAGCCCGCGGGAGAGCCGCGACGATCCGGTTGTGCTCACGCGCGAACAGCGTGTGCAGGCCGGTGAGCGCGATGTTCTCGTTCGCGCGCACGTCGCCTGCGATCGCCGCCCGTGAAGGAGTCATGACGAGTTGCCCCATCAGATCCACGGCCGGCGCGGCCACCGGATTCCCGCGCGAGTCGGCACGGGGGAGGTAGCCGGTCGTCGTGAGGAACAGCCGGGCACCGTTGTTGGACGGGTTCCCGTCCAACGGCCCTTCCCGCAACCAGTCCAGGCGGGCCGCGGTCGTGCCGTAGACGTTCGACGCATCGATGAAGCTCGAGATCGTGTTGATCTGCTGGCGAGGAGAGCCGACACCCGTTCCCGGCGCGGCAGGAGTGCGACTGAACGGGATCACACCGAAGTCGTTCCTGAATGCCTCGAGCGGATCGCCCGCAGTGAACGCGATCGACGCCGACTCGCGGGTGTCTCATCCCGCAAGCCGAAGTCGTGGTCGAGGAACTGGCCCCAGGCCCATCCCCATTGCGAGACACGGTTTTCCGAGAACAGGTTCTGGCCGACGTCGTTGAAGATCCTGTTGCTCACATACCGCGACGGCGGCCCTGCGGTCATGGCTGCGACCCCGTCGGCGAACGTGGGAGCGGCCACACGCGAGTACTGCGTGCCCGCCTTGCCCCAGTCCGGGTGCTGGGCGTTGTTCCCACTCCCGTCGAGGCTCCGGACGGGAAGTGCCGGAGCAGCGGCTCCCGTGGCGACGACCGCGAGCACGAAGACCGCGCTCACGAGTACCAACACGCGCATGACGCGCCTCCTTCCTGGCGAGGAGGGCGGGCCGCACGCAAACCCCGCTCGATAAGTCTTGACGGCTAGACGAAGCCCCTCTCGCCTGACCCTTTCCCCGTGCCCGGTCAGGGTCAATCCCCCAGACGGGGTCGTGGAGCGGGTGAGAGGCGCGGACTACGCGGAGCGGGTCAGCTTGCGTCGTGCCCTGAGAGCCAGGCCGATCCGCGCGCGTACAACGCCTCGACCTCCGGCCCGACGAGACCCGGCATGTCGGGCTTCACGTCGAAGCCGAGCTGAGTCTGCAGGTAGGCGAGGTGCCGGTAGCCGACCGGGAATCGCTCGAGCAGCGCCGGGTCGAGAGCGAGCGACGCACCCGGGTCGACCGGGTTCAGGCGATCCTGCTCGTAGATGGGTTGGCGCAGCACGATGCCCCAGCGCCCGTCGCGCCGCTTGAGGAAGTCGTAGAAGCGCCCGGTGCAGACGGCGTCGCAGAGGACGTCGTGGACCAGCGCCCGCTGAGTGATCGTCATCTTCGTCTGCGAGATCGCACGATCCCCGGCGAGGTCGACCGATGTGCCGCCGAGGAAGTGCAGGATCCGGGCACCGCGCTCGAACCCTTCGCGGCTCACGTGGATGAAGTCCTCCGCCGGGCCCTGGAACCAGGTCGCCATCATGTAGCCGTCGTCGTGCCAGACCGTGCGGAATCGCTCCCAGTCACCGGCATCACGCCAGACGACCCAGTTCTCGACCAGCTCGCGGATCGCGAGCCTGTCCGCTTCCAAGCTCACTCGTCGACCAGCACGAAGTCGTATGCCAGCCGCGCGTACGGCTCTGCGACCGTGGTTCCATCCATGGCGATCCCGGCCGGATGGCGCTCGAGCTCGCAGATCAGCGACTCCTTGACCGCGAAGACGGCGTCCGAGCCCAGGTACTCGTCTCCGGATACGAAGAGATGCGTGACGAGCGGGCGGCAACCACGCGCGGTGATCATGAAGTGGACGTGCGCCGGCCGGTACGGATGGCGCCCCTGCGCCTCGAGCATTTCCCCGATCGGACCGTCGGCGGGAATCGCGTAGCTCGAGGGGACGATCGACCAGAACCGGAAGCGGCCCTCGTCATCGGTCGTGAAGCGGGCGCGCATGTAGGTGTCGCCGTCGTGCTGGATGTCGTAGTAGCCCTCGGTGTCCGAATGCCAGGTGTCGACCGTCGCACCGGCGATCGCGAGACCGTCGAGCGCTCGCACCGTTCCCTCCACCAACAGGCGCTCACCTGTCTGTCCGCCCGAGATGTCCGCTCCCAGCTCGGCTCGGGGCGGATCCTCGACGTAGAAGGGCCCGAGCACCGTCGACTCCGTCGCGCCGTCCCCACGGTTGTTGATCGCGTCGACGAGCATCGAGACGCCGAGCGTGTCTGACAGGAGGACGAATTCCTGACGCGTGGCGGAACACATGTGCCCGGTGCGAGTGAGGAAGTCGACCCCCTCCCACCACTCCTCCATCGTGGGCTCGACCTCGCGCACGAATGCGTGTAGATGACGCACGAGCGCCTCGCTGACCTCGCGCACGCGAGGTGACGTCGCTCCTTCGAGCCTCCTCGTGACGGCATCGGTGATCGACTGCTCGTCGATCCTCTCGAGCCCATCCATCTGCCGCTTCCTACGCCGCGGCGAGCACGAGCGCGTTGCCGGAGGGATCCCGGACGAGCGGGCCGTCGCCGCTTTCCTCGACAGCATGACCCGCCTCATCGAGCCGACCCAGCACCCGATCGCGCTCCGTGGAGTCCGGCAGCACGATCGTGGCGTGCCGAAGTGCGGCAGTTCCGGGTGGAGGCGGCGCCGCGCCGAAGCTCTCCCAGGTGTTGGCGCCGACACGGTGGTGGTACCCGCCTGCCGAGAGGAACGCCGCCTGCGGCCCGAGCTGCGCCATGAGCTCGAACCCGAGGACGTCGCGGTAGAACTCGACCGTCTCCGGGATGGACGCGACCCTCAGGTGCACGTGCCCCATCACGGTTCCTTCGGGGAGCCCCTCGAACGGCTCGGACGCCGGGGGGCCTTCGAGCGCGCCGAGGAGGTCGGCGACGTCCAGCGGCTGAGTCGTCAAACGCGCGTCCACCTGCCCCTCCCAGACGTCGCGGGGTCGATCCCGGTAGACCTCGATTCCGTGCCCGTCCGGATCCGAGAGATACAGCGCCTCACTGACGTAGTGGTCGGAGAGGCCGACGAGCGGCACTCGATCTCTTCCCGCATGCGCGAGCCAGCGTGCGAGGTCGACCCGTTCCGGTACGAGCAACGCGAAGTGGAAGAGCCCCGTGTAGCCCAGTCCAGGGCGCGCACCTGCTTCTTCGACGAGCACGAGCAACTCTCGCTCGCCGGCTCCTAGCGAAGCACGCCCCTCGCTATTGGCGATCACGTCGAGCCCGATCGCCTCGCGGTAGTACCCGAGCGAGCGAGCCAGGTCCGAGACCGTCAGGTGCACCGCGCCGACCGTCGTCAGCGGCGAGATCTCGGCCTGACCCGTCTCGATCGTCTGTCCTCGGCTCGCCTGCGTCCCCTTCAACTCCGGCATCGTCCCCGAAGTGTTCCACGCGGCTCTCGGCTGCGGCGGCGTCGAACGAGCAAGACCTACAGGCTCGTGAACGTCGCGACGAGCAGGAACGCGTTGAGCGCGACGATCAGCGCGCTCACGACAACGGCCGCTCGCGTGGTCGCACGACGGTTGACGAGCGAGCCCATGAGCCGCGCATCGCGGCAGAACATCACGAGGGGAATCAGGGCAAACGGAATCCCGAACGAGAGCACGACCTGGCTGAGGACGAGCGCTCGTGACGGATCGAGGCCGACGGCGACGATGACGAGCGCCGGGAGCATCGTGATCGCGCGCCGGACGAAGAGCGGGATCTGGCGGCCGATGAACCCCTGCATGACGACCTGGCCGGAGAGCGTCCCCACGCTCGAGGAGGAGAGGCCGGAGGCGAGGAGCGCGACGCCGAAGAGCACGTTCGCATGCGCGCCGAGGTATGTGCCGAGCGCGTCGTAGACCTCCGTCAGGTTGTCGCCGACGTCCACGAGACCCTGCCCGTAGAAGACCGACGCGGCTATCGCGAGCATGCTCATGTTGATCAGGCCCGCGATGCTCATGGCGACGACGACGTCGACGAGCTCGAAGTGGAAGATGCGCCTCTTCTCCTCGTCGCTGACGCCCACGACACGGTGCTGGGTGAGGGCGGAGTGCAGGTAGATGACGTGCGGCATCACGGTCGCGCCGAGGATGCCGACGGCGAGGAGCAGGCTCTCCGTCCCGTCGAATCCGGGGACGAGCCCTCCCGCGAGCCCCGACGGTGACGGCTTCGCGAGCACGACCTGGAATGCGAACGCGGCGACGATGACACCGATGAACGCCACGATGACGGCCTCGAGCCGCCTGAATCCCCTGGACTGCATCCCGAGGATGCCGAACGCCGCGACGCCCGTGAGGAGTGCGGCCGGGAAGAGCGGGATTCCGAAGAGGAGGTTGAGCCCGAGGGCCGCTCCGATGAACTCGGCAACATCGGTGGCCATCGCGATCAGCTCCGCCTGAACCCACAGCCCGCGGCTCACTCTCCGGGAGAATCGAGCCCTACAGACCTCGGCCAAGTTCATGCGCGTCGCCACACCGAGCTTCGCGCTCATCGACTGGACGAGCATTGCGATGAGGTTCGCGGCGAGGACGACCCAGAGCAGCAGGTAGCCGAATGTGGCGCCGGCCGCCATGTTCGTCGCGAAGTTGCCCGGATCGATGTACGCGACGGCGGCGATGAAGGCCGGGCCGAGGAACGGCCACGCTCCGCGAACACCACGGCGACGACCGGCCAGCGACTCCTGGGCGGCCTCGAGAACGCGCGCTTCTCCAGGGAGTACGTCGTCGAGCGGGTGCTCGGGCGCCGCTCGGTGGTCGCCCGTGCGTTGCGGTGCTCGAGTCTCTCGGGTCACCGCCGTCCGTCAATCAGCCGGCGAGCTGGATCTCGGCCGGCAACACGTCGGGCCGCTCGACGGCCTCGAGCTCCACGCGAGTGCGTGCATCGAAGTACACGTACGCGGTGACGAGCGCGACGAACGGCATCGCGAGCGCGTAGACCACGCCTGCGATGACGTTGATGAATGCGAGCGGGGTCTCGGTGAGGAAGATGAGAATCGCACCGAGGAGCGGCCCGGCCACGATGGCAAGCGCCCCGCTGACGCCGACGAGCGAGCCGACGCGGATCCAGCGGTGGCGCACAAGCTCGCCGCTGCGCCGGAGCGAACCCCACGGCCGGTGATCCTCGAGCTCGACGACCGGCGCAGCGAGGCACCACCGAATCGCGAGCCAGATCGCGACCGGGATGAGGAACACCGTTGCCGTCAAGACGACCCAGAACACGACGTAGATCGCGATTGCACGAAGGAGCGGCCGGATGCGGCGAAGCGCGAGCCGGTAGGCCCCTGCCGCTCCTATCGGCCGGCCGGCGTCGATCTCGACGAGCGCGCACGCGGTGGCGGCCTGGACGAGGCCGAGCCCGAGAAGCGTGAGGGAAGCGCCCACGACCACCGCGATAAAGGCGAACACACTGGCTGCCTCACCGGAGGCTGAACCGATCAGGTCGAGTCCTCCGAGCAGGATCCATTGCAGGAACGTGATCGCGAACGACATGGGGATCAGGAGCAGACCGAGCCCGAGCATGAGCCCTGGCCGTTTCACGTACATGCGCGCGGAGCTGGAAACGACCTGACCCCACGACCGCCTGCGTGCGATCCGAAGCGGCGCGACGGGCGTCCAGGTCGCGCGGACGATCGCGAAGACGACGAGCGCAAGAAGTGCTCCCAGCACGAGCAGCGTCGCGGCCGGGCTCCGGAGGAGCTGGCTGAGCGCCTTGGATCCCTTCGACACGGCCGAGCAGAAGAAGTCGGTCGAGCTCGTTCCGAAGAGCCCCGCGGCCGGGACGGCGTAGCTGTTGTCGCTCCACCCCTCGGACCAGGTGATCGGCTTCGTCCACTGGGTCTTCATGTTCGGACCCGTCGGCCCGTTGAAGAACGCCGACTGCAGCTCACCCCAGCGCCCCTCGAACGCGATCCACGGGAATGCCGACTCGGCCGCCTTCTGGTCACCGGGGATCGTCACCACCTTCGGCGTCAGCTCGGTGTGAGGACCGCGCGTGTCGTCACAGCCCACGCCTGCTTCCGCCGAGCTTCCGAGCCAGAGTGCGGCGCTGTACTTGTTGGCGTGCGAGCCCGCAGCGGGGTACGTCACCGGGTGCGTCCCGCCGACGATGTCCAGCTTGTCGTCGCCCCACGCCGCGCGCTCGGCGCCCTCGTGCACGCTGTATCCGACCTCGACCGGCTTCCGACCAAGCGCCTCCGAGGCATCGCGCGCGTCGAAGACGAGCTGGATCATCTCCCAGTCGCCTTCGTGCGTGTTGTTGAAGTCGTTGAACGGGTAGAAGAACCAGTACTGGAGCGAGACCTTTCCCGGGTACTCGGGCTCGGAGACGACGTGGGCATACACGGTCGGGTCGCTCCCCGCAGTGAGTCGCTTGGCCCAACGACGGTAGTCGCATCCGGGATCAAGTGGATCTCCCGGGAAGTCGAGGTGGTACTCGAAGCGGTCGAGGAGGTCCTTCGCGGCCGGCCCGATCTTCACCAGATCCGTGCGGTTCCATGGGCCACGCAGCGCCACGGTCTGATCGCCGAAGAGCAGGTCGACGTCGGTCGGAATGTAAGGCTCCCCGTGCCCGCACTCGTCCTGCAGCTGAACGATCCGGACGATCGGCGCGAACTTCTTCGCGAGCGCCTGCTCGTCCGCGACGTCGGCGCTCCCGATCGCCGGAAAGGCGAGCGCAACCAGTACGACGAACGTGGCGATGGACGCGACGCGTCTCATGCTTCGGGTTTCGACGCGAACAGGTCGAGTCCCAGGCAACTCTTGCGGATCACAGCAGCTAGTCCGTGTGCACGGGGGACCCGGGGCCGAGCGGGATCCCGATGAGGTACCAGGCGACGAAGAACAGCGTCCACGCGACCGTCAGGATGAGGACGTACGGCAGCATCATCGCGACGACCGTGCCGATGCCGGCATCCTTTTTGTACCGCTGCGTGAAGATGACGATCAGCGGGAAGTAGGCCATCAGCGGCGTGATCACGTTCGCCGGCGAGTCGCCGACACGGTAGGCGGCGAGCACCGTCTGCGGCGCGACGTCGAGCCGCATGAAGAGCGGGATGAAGATCGGGGCAAGGATCGCCCACTTGGCGATCGCCGCCGGCATGATGAAGTCGACGAGCATCGTCACGAAGACGAAGCCGATCAGGAGCCACACCACCCCGATGTTCGCCTCCTCGAGCCAGTCGCCGAGCTTCACGGCGGCAACCTGCGCCATGTTCGAGTAGTTGAAGTACGCGATGAACTGCGCGATCAGCAGGAACAGGAACAGCAGGCTCGCCAGGCCGGCCCACGACTTCGTGATCGAAGCCAGCACCTCGTCGGTCGTCCGCATCGTCCCGGCTCCGCGACCGTAGGCCAGTCCTGCCGCGAAGAAGATGATCGTGATGATCACGATCAGGCTGTCCATAAACGGCGAGTCGCCGATGATGTCGCCCGTCACCGGGTCGCGGAGAGGTGCGTCGGGCAGGAAGGTGAGGAGACCGATCGCGACGAGCACGCCCAGCGTCGCGAAGGAGGCGAAGCGAAGCCCTCTCGCCTCGGCGTCCGCCGACACCTCGGGGCCCTTGTCGGCGTCGAGCGACTCGTCGTCGCTCTCGTGGGCCGGGTCGTGCGCGCCGAGACTCCGCTCGACGATGCGCACCGAGACGAACGTCATGACGAGGGTGACGAGGATCGTCGAGGCGATGCCGAAGTACAGGTTCGCCGCCAGGTCGATCGAGCTCTCGGGGTCGACGAGCCCGCTCGCATCGTTCGTGATCTCTGTCAGGACACCGTCGAGCGGGGTGATCAGGAAGTTGACTCCGAACCCAGCGGCGACGCCTGCGAACGCGGCCGCTACACCGGCCAGTGGGTTGCGACCGACGCTCTTGAAGGCTGCCGCTCCCAGCGGTATTAACACGAGGTACCCGGCATCCGAGGCGACGCTGGACAGGACGCCGATGAAGATGATGATCGGCGTCAACATGGCTGCCGACGAGACGCTCACGAGCTTCCGGATCAGCGCCCCGATCAGGCCAGCGGCCTCGGCGAGACCGACGCCGATCATCACCACGAGGATGATCGCGACCGCCGCGAAGTTGCGGAAGTTGGCGACGAACGACGTGAACATGAAGCGAACCCCATCGGCGGACAGGAGGCTCTGCACGGCCGCCGTCTGGTCGACGATCGTGTAGTCACCCTCCTGAACGGACGCGTTCGGGAGGCCGCCCGAAGGCTGTGTGGAGCCGCCCTGAACGACCTCGTCGACAGGAATCGGCGGCGGCTTGGCGACCTGGTACGTGACGCTGATGTCCGCCCATGCGAGCAGCGCGGACAGGATGATCACGATGACGCACAGGTAGACGAACAGGATCGCCGGGTTCGGCATCTTGTTGCCGCCGCGCTCGATGGCGCCGAGGATGCGCTCCATCAGCCCCGTCGACGGCTCGGCAGCAGGCTGTGCAGCCGTGTCGCTCATGACGCGTTCGAGGTCGAGCTACCGGAGAAGGAGTCGGCGTAGAGCCCGAAGAGCTCCGCCTCGGCGAGCACAGCCTTCTCGAACTCGTCGAGCAGGACTCGCTCGTTCGGAGCGTGGATGTTCGCGAAACCGTCAGTCGTCCCGAAGAGCAGGATCTCGGCGTCCGGCGCTGCCTCGCTGAGCGCGCTTACCAGTGGGATCGAGCCACCGGTCGCGACGTAGACCGACTCGGCGCCCCAGGCATGCGCGAGCGCCGAGCGGGCGGCCTCGTAGGCCGGGCCGGATGTGTCCGCGAAGAAGCCCTTGCCGGTCTCCGCTGTCTTGACCTCGAGGTCGATTCCGAACGGTCGGACCGACTCGAGGTGCTTCACGAGAGCCGCCTGCGCGTCCGCCGGCTCCTGTTCCGGATGGATCCGCATACTGATCTTCGCGCGGGCGGTGGGTACGACCGCGTTCACCGCCTTGTCGACCGGAAGGACGTCGATGCCGGTGACGGTGATCGCCGGTCCGGACCACAGCCGCTCGCCGAGCCCGCCGGTGCCGATGAACGGCATTCCCGGCTCGATCTCGGCCAGCTCGCGGAACTCCTCGTCGCTGAACGATGCGCCCGTCCACTCCTCTCGACGTAGGCCCGGCACGACGACGTCCCCGTTCGTGTCGTGGAACGAGGCGAGGGCGCGGATGAGGGCGAGCAGGGCATCCGGCGCGGCGCCGCCGAACTGGCCCGAGTGCTTCGGCCCGGCCAGCGTTCTGACCTCGACGCCGACGACCGCCATTCCCCGGAGCCCGATCGTGAGCGTGGGCACGCCGGGGCGGATGCTTCCCATGTCGCCGATCACCATCGCATCGGCTGCGAAGAGCTCGGGTCGGGTCGGCGGGTACGTGGTGAACGCGCTCCCCGTCTCCTCCTGGCCCTCGATGACGACCTTGATCCCTACCGGCGGCTCGCCTCCCCAGGCGCGGAGAGCACCGACGTGCATGAGGATGTTCGACTTGGAGTCGGCCGAGCCCCGGCCGTAGATCGCGCCGTCCCGTTCTGTCGCCTCGAACGGCGGCGACTCCCACTTCGCCTCGTCTCCGATGGGCACGACGTCGTAGTGCCCGTAGAGCAGGACGGTCGGTGCCCCGGCCGGCGCCGGGATCTCGCCCATGATGACCGGGGCGGTATCGGGGAGCTCGAGCATGTCGAGCTCTTGCACACCCGCCTCACGCAGGAGCTCCACGACCGCGTCGCGTGTCTCGAGCAGCGCGGGTCTCGTCTCCGCCGGGAACCCGAGCGCGGAGATGGACGGAATCGAGACGAGCCGCGCGAGATCCTCCTTGAGCTGCGGCATCAGCGAGGCGACGGCGACCCCGGGGACTGCTCGGCTCATCGCCGCCTACCCTAACCCGCCTCCACGAGAGGCGACAAGGCTCTTACAAGCCTGCGCCGCGATCCGTCGCGTCCGGACGCGACTTGGTGTCCTCGTTCGCCGCCGGCACCCACGAGTGGCTTCGGCCGTCGCCGTTGCGGATGAAGACGACGGCGCAGGCGACCGCGATCGGGGCCATGAGCACGGGGTGATGGCCGTACATCGAGAGCGCGAGCGCAGCGACGAGGCAGGCGAGCGTGACCGCACCGAAGATCACGGCGACACCACGCTCCAGGCCTCCTGCCCAGACGTACCCATCTTCCCCTCGAACCCCTTCCTACCCCAGAGAGGGGAACGCTATAACGCTGAATGTCTCGAACTCAAGTGCCCTGTACGAAGTCGGCACTCGGCACTAGGACCGGCTGACCCCCATCGTGATCCGCCCGACGTAGCCCGAGCCGCTCTTCGCAAGCCTCAGCATCGAGCGCCGCCCACCGTTCCGGAAGATCGAGTCCGCTGCGTTTCGCGGATCTCGGTTCGGGCGAAGGTTGTATGGCGACCGCCGGTACACGGCGTCCGTCAGCGTGTCCGGGAAGAACAGCTGTCCCGTGTGAACGGTGTTTCCGCCGAGGTAGACCTTGAGATGGACGTGCACCGTCCGACCCTGGTACCAGCCCGGGTAGATCGTCTTGAAGATCGCGATCCCGTTCTTGTCCGTTCGCTGGATCCCGCGAAGGAACGTGAGCCCTTCAGTGCTCTGCGGTGACGTCGCCGAGTAGACGCCGCCTGCGTCGCAGTGCCAGATGTCGACGGCAGCACCCCTGATCGGCTTGCACGTCGAGACGTCGACGACCCCGAGACGGAGCGCCAGTGGCACTCCCGGCTTCCCCTCGGTGATGTTGCGTCGAACCTTGTCGCCCTCGACGTAGTAGGGCCCCTCCGTCATCTCCGGGGCGAGCACGCAACTGACGAGCCCGGAGGCAACAGCCGCCGGCCCCGTGCCGGCCGCGTCGGCGGCATCCGCGTCCAGGAGCTCCTTCGTCCCGAGCGCACCAGCGCCGAGCGCGGTCGCGGCGAAACCGCCGATCCGCACGAGCGCTTTGCGACGGGTGATGCCGTCTTCGATGTCCATGTTCTCGTTCATGGTGGCGCACGCTAGCGGTCGGTCCTAATAGAGAGCTGAAAGGACGTTGAACGTTGCATGTGAGATCCGTAACTGCTCGAGTCCACCCACCTAGGATCGCGATGTGAGGCACCCGTTCTGGACGTTCGTCTGGATTCGAGTCGCGTTCCTGTTCGGAACCGCGGTCGCGCTGCTCTGGACCCCACGCGTCGGGTTCGCCCGTATCCCCGATCGGGCATGGGATCCGTTCACCGACCTCGTGTTCGGAGCATTCGACCAGTGGGACGCGCGCTGGTTCCTGCATATCGCGAGGCACGGCTACGACCAGACGTCTGCCGCCTTCTTCCCGCTGTATCCCGCGCTCCTCTCCCTCCTTGGCTCCTCGCTCGTCTGGGGCACGCTGCTCTCGCTCGTCGCCGCCGGGCTCGGCACGTGGTGCGTCTCGGCGATCGCGAGGGAGAAGCTGGGCGTGCAAGGCGCGCACGACACCGTTCTCGTCCTCGCGCTCTTCCCGACCGCGTTTGTCTTCACTGCGCTCTACTCGGACGGGTTGTTCCTCGCGCTCTCCGCCGCCTCGTTCCTCGCCGCGCAACGCCGGCGACCGTGGCTCGCAGGAATCGCCGGGGGGCTCGCGGTTGCGACGAGGTCCATGGGGCTCGCGCTCCTTCCCGCGCTCGTCTACCTGCTGTGGCCACGAAACCGAAGAGAGTCCTGGCAGCTGATACCGCTGCTTCTCCTCCCGGTTGCGCTCGGGGCGTACGCCCTCTACCTCCGGCACGAACTCGGCGACGCCTTCGCTTTCACGGACGCACAGGCGAGCGGTTGGGACCGCCAGCTCCACCCGCTCGGCCCGCTCAGCGGCCTGTGGATGGCGATCCAGGCAGGTGTCCATGGCTCGCTCGACGTGGCTCGCGACCTCCCCCGCACGGGCCCCGGCGGCGCGGGCGACCAGCACGCGTTGCAGGTCGCGTCCTGGAACGCCGTGCATCTCCTCGTCCTCGTGCCCGTCGTCTGGCTGACGTGGGTCGCATGGAAGCGGCTCGGCCCGGCGCTCGGCCTCTACGCTCTCTCCACACTCGTGTTGATCCTGAGCTTCCCGTCCCAGGGCTTTCCGCTGATCAGCCTGCCGCGTTTCGTCATGACCGACTTCCCGGTTCTGATCGCGCTCGCGTCCGTGCTCCAGGGGCGGCCCAGTCTTCGCACCGGGGTGCTCGTCGCGCTGGGCGGGCTGAGCGCAATCGCGGGAATCGCGTTCTCGCGAGGAATCTGGGTGGCATGACGGTCGCGCTCATCCCCGCGGTGGACGACTCGCCGCTCGCGCTGTCTCACGTCGACATCGGGCCGGGCAATCCGTTGACCGTGTCCGACGGCGCACGTGACTCGCTTCTCTACGTGTACGAAGGCGAGGGCATGGTGCGGTTCGACACTCCGCACCCGCTGGCTCCGGGAGCCTCCGCGCTCGTGCTGGCGGGAGAGGAAGTGGAGCTCTCGGCGGAGGGAGAGCTCCGGGCCGTCATGGCCACGGTTGGCCCCGGCGCCGACCGGCACGCTCCCCTCGGCGCCCGGGAGCACGTCGTCCGCCTGGCGGACGCCGAAGCGAGCAAGGCAACCGGCTCGCGCTCGTTCCAGATCCTCTTCGGCCCGGACAACGGCTCGACGCGGGCGACGCTCTTCGTCGGCTTCATCCCGCCCGGGAAGGCGCCGTGGCACTACCACCTGTACGACGAGATCGTCTGGGTGCCGGAAGGCCCCGGCCGACTCCATCTCGGCGAGGGGACCGACGAGCTCGGGCCTGGCTCGGCATTCCGCCTACGCCCCCGTGAGGTGCACATCGTGGAAAACGAGAGCACCGACCGCGAGATGGCGATCCTCGGCATCTTCACCCCGGCCGGCAGCCCCTCCGCCGCCTATCTCACGCCGGACGTCGCGGCCGAGTACCGGTTCGCCGGGTAGGCGGCGATGACGAGGCGCGTCGCTGCGTTCCGCGAGTTCGCGACCGCCCACGTTCCGGCACCGCCCGCTCGTGTGCTCGAGATCGGCTGCGGCGACGGCGAGCTCGCACGTTCCCTGGCCGCGGGCGGCTTCGACGTCACGGCGATCGACCCGAACGCACCCCAAGGACGGATCTTCGAGCGAGTTCGGCTCGAGGAGTTCCGGGACGAGCGGCCGTTCGACGCCGTCGTGGCCAGCGTGTCTCTCCATCACATCGAAGACCTCGCCGGCGCGCTCGACAAGGTCGTTTCGCTCCTCCGGCCCTCCGGTGTCCTCGTGCTCGAGGAGTTCGCAAAGGAGCGTCTCACGGGTGCGACGGCGCGCTGGTACTACCAGCAGCGAGGCGCGCTGGCGGCAGCCGGCCGAGTCGACTCGGCCGTGTCCGGAGACTTCGAGTCGTGGGCACGAGAGTCGAACAGCGCTCATGCCGAGATCCATCCGGCCGAGGCGATACGAGCCGAGCTGGAAACACGCTTTGCAGAGCGCTTCTTCGAACGGACGCCGTACCTCTACAGCTGGCGACTCGACGACGCCCTGGAGCTCCTCGAGCGACGCCTGATCGAGGAGGGTGCTATCGAGGCGACGGGCTTCTGGTACGCAGGGGAGCGCCTGTGACCGCGACGCGTCCACTGCGTCCCGTGCTCCTTTACGACGCCGGCTGACGCTTCTGCCGCTTCGCGGCGCGTTGCGTCGCCCGGCTCGACCTCGGCGAACGACTGGCGATGCTGCCGCTCGACGACGCTGAGGCGGGTCCGCTGCTCGCGGGTCTGCCCGAAGCCGAGCGCTTCGACAGCTGGCGCCTCGTCCGCCGCGACGGTTCGCTCGTCGGCTACGGGGGCGTCAGGGGCCGGCTGCCGGACGCCCTCTACCACGTCCTCGCCCGGAACCGTGAGCGTCTCGGGCGGTTCGTTCCCGACGGTCCCGCGCCCAGGCGATACCCCTAGCTCGAGAACCCGGAGATCGCGTCGCCGATCAGCTTCACGCCGATGAGCAGCAAGATCACGGCCATGATCACCGCGTTGTTCTGTGCCATCCAGTCCTTCAGGCGCCCGAGCAACGGACCGGACCGGTCGCCGAGCGCGAAGTAGATGACCACCGGGATGGCCACGCCGAGCGCACCGATCACCGTGAAGACGACGAGCGCGACGGCCTCCTCGTCAGCCGGAATCCCGGCCGACGCGATGGCGGCCATGCCCGCGATGGTCAGGATCAGGTTCTTCGGATTGAGCGCCGAGAGCACGAACCCGGCTCCGACCGCCTTTGCCGGCGTGAAGTCGTCGATCGCGTCCATCCAGCTGGGAGTCTCGGCCGTCTCACCTTCACGAGGCCGTCCACCCCACTGCTTCACGGCGAGGAACAGCAGACCGGCGCCGAGCACGAGCTTCAGCCAACTAACCCAGCCGGCCTGCTGACCCTCGTCGCTCGTGCCGACGGCGCCGGCGATCAACAGCACGATCGCACCGGCGGTCGCCACGCCGACTATCTGGCCCAAGAGATACGCAGGCCCGTTCACCCGCCCACGGGGAGAGACGAGCATCAGTACGACCGCGATGATCGGAATCGGGCTGATAGCCACGCCGACCGCTGCCGGGAGCATGTCACCGATCGCCTCGCCCACCCGTTCCTTTCGTCAGCTGGGTCGACGGCAGTCTGCACGGTCAGGAACAGAGGCCGGCATGCGCGACCGGGTCAATGCTGCCGGCGTTTCTCCCGGCGGGCGAGCGCGGCGCACAGATATGGTCGGGGCTCGACGATCCGCGAGTGCCGGGGGGCCGAGTGCAGGCGCGTGTGGAGATGGGAGCCCCGAAGAAGGGGATGCTGTGGGTGCCCGGCGGCACGTTCGCCATGGGATCCGACCGCCATTACCCGGAGGAGGCACCGGTCCGCGACGTCACCGTGGACGGTTTCTGGCTGGACGACCATCCGGTCACGAACCTCGAGTTCACGCGGTTCGTGAAGGCGACAGGTCACGTGACGTTCGCCGAGAAGCTCCCGGACGCAGCGGACTACCCCGACGCCGATCCGGACATGCTCTTCGCGGGATCCGTGGTCTTCACGAAGTCGGAGGGGCCGGTGGACCTGAGCAACCACTTCAACTGGTGGACATGGACCCGGGGGGCCGACTGGCGGCACCCCGAGGGGCCTGAAAGCTCGCTGCACGGACGTGAGCGGCACCCCGTGGTGCACATCACCTATCGCGACGCCGAGGCGTACGCGGCCTGGGCAGGCAAGGAGCTCCCGACAGAAGCCGAATGGGAGTTCGCCGCTCGTGGCGGCCTGGACGGGGCCGAATACGCCTGGGGCGACGAGTTCATGCCGAAGGGGAAGCCAATGGCAAACACGTGGCAGGGCGAGTTCCCATACGAGAACACGCTCGAGGACGGCTACGAGGGGACGTCCCCGGTGGGCAGGTTCCCGGCCAACGGGTACGGGCTCTACGACATGACCGGAAACGTGTGGGAGTGGACCACCGACTGGTACAGCGACGAGCGCCGTGGTCGTCTCGCCGTGCTGCGCTGGAGACCTGCGAGCCGCGAGTGTCGACCCGAACGACACCTCCGCGATCCCGCGCAGGGTCATGAAGGGTGGATCACACCTGTGCGCGCCGAACTACTGCCGGCGCTACCGACCCGCAGCGCGTATGGCACAACCCATCGACACGTCGACCAACCACCTCGGCTTTCGCTGCCTCGTGCGCGCCTAGCCGAGAACCCAGGAGAGAGAGGGGCGACCATGCCGCAGGACAAGCCGAACATCCTCGTGATCTGGGGCGACGACATCGGGATCACGAATCTGAGCTGCTACAGCGACGGCCTCATGGGGTATCGCACGACGAACATCGACCGCATCGCGGACGAGGGGATGCGCTTCACAGATGCCTACGGCGAGCAGAGCTGCACCGCCGGACGCTCCTCGTTCATCACCGGGCAAAGCGTCTTCCGCACCGGGCTCAGCAAGGTCGGGCTGCCCGGAGCGGCGACCGGGCTTCAGGCCGAGGATCCCACCATCGCCGAGCTGCTGAAGAACCACGGCTACTCGACGGGCCAGTTCGGGAAGAACCACCTCGGTGACAACAACGAGTTCCTCCCGACGGTGCACGGGTTCGACGAGTTCTTCGGAAACCTCTACCACCTGAACGCGGAGGAGGATCCCGAGGACCCGGACTATCCGAGCAAGCACGGCTTCGAGAACTTCCACGCACGCTTCGGCCCGCGGGGTGTGCTGCACTGCCAGGCGACGAACGAAGGACAACCCGAAGGAAGATCCCCGCTGGGGTCGCGTCGGCAAGCAGACGAATCAAGGACACGGGCCCGCTGACGCGGAAGCGAATGGAGACGTGCGACGACGAGTTCGTCGATGCTGCGGTGACTTCATGAAGCGCCAGCACAAGCGGCGCAAGCCGTTCTTCTGCTGGGTGAACACGACCCACATGCATGTCGCGAACGCACACCAAGCGCAGAAGCCTCGGCAAGGCCGGCCGCTGGCAGTCGAACTACCACGACACGATGCTCGATCACGACGCCAACGTCGGCGCAGCTCCTCGACTCTGCTCGACGAGCTCGAGATCGCCGACGACACGATCGTCATGTACGGGACCGACAACGGCCCGCACATGAACACGTGGCCCGACGGCGCGATGACTCCGTTCCGCAGCGAGAAGAACACGAACTGGGAAGGCGCCTTCCGCGTGCCGCTCATCGTGCGCTGGCCCGGCAAGATCCGTGGCCGGCGTCGTCTCCAACGAGATCGTGCAGCACCACGACTGGTTGCCGACCTTCCTGGCCGCCGCGGGCGAGCCCGACGTCGTCGAGAAGCTGAAGCAGGGCCACGAGGCGGCGAGGGAAAGACGTTCAAGGTGCACATCGACGGCTACAACCTCCTGCCCTACCTCACGGGCGAGGAGGAGAAGAGCCCGCGCCAGGGGTTCATCTACTTCTCCGACGACGGCGACCTCGTCGCCCTGCGCTTCGACAACTGGAAGCTGGTCTTCATGGAGCAGCGGGCGCGGGGGACGCTCGGAGCTATGGGCCGAGCCGTTCGTCGCGCTCCGTGTCCCGAAACTCTTCAACCTCCGGACCGACCCGTTCGAGCGGGCGGATACGACCTCGAATACGTACTGGGACTGGTACCTCGATCGAAGGCCTACATGATCATGGCTGCGCAGGCGATCGTGGGTCAGTTCCTCGCGACGTTCAAGGACTTCCCGCCGCGCCAGAAGGCGGCGAGCTTCACGATCGACCAGGCGCTCGAGAAGATGTCGGAAGTCGATGAGCGGAGCACGCGGTTGACGGAGCTGCGCTCCTGGAACGACACCAGAACGACTCAAGCGATCGTCGGATTCGTCGAGACCGCGACCCGCGAGATCCCACCCGAGGAACGGGTCGCGGTCTTCGACAACGACGGCACGCTCTGGTCGGAGAAGCCGATGCCGATCGAGCTCGGGTTCATCCTGCAGCGGATGGCTGCCATGGCGGAAACGGACGCGTCACTGCGCGAGAAACAACCGTGGCGGGCGGCGTACGACAAGGACTACGCCTGGCTCGGCGGGGCGCTCGACAAGCACTACGCCGGGGACGACAGCGACGTGAAGGTGCTCCTGGGCGGGGTCCTGCGAGCGTTCGCTGATCAATCGGTGGACGAGTACGCGGACGCAGCGACGTCGTTCCTGCAGGGACGCATCCCACCCCACGCTCGGCCGGCGGCTCCGCGACTGCTGGTACGTGCCGATGGTCGACCTACTGCGCTACCTCGAGACGCACGGGTTCGTCTGCTTCATCGCCTCGGGCGGCAGTCGCGACTTCATGCGGGTGATCACCCACGAGATCTACGGGATCCCGCCCGAGCGCGTCGTCGGAAGCTCGAACGGCTTGCAGTACACGGACGACGAGCACGGCGGCTCGCTCGTCTATCTCGCCCAGCCCGACGTCTTCGACGACGGGCCGGCGAAGCCGGTTCGGATCTGGAGCAGGATCGGCCGCCGCCCGGTCGTGGGCGCCGGAAACTCGAACGGCGACGTTCCCATGCTCCGCTTCACGGGTGGGAAGGGACGACGCGGCCTACGCCTCCTCGTGCTGCACGACGACGCCGAGCGCGAGTTCGACTACGTCACGGGAGCGGAGCAGTCGCTCGAGCGCGCGAGAGCCGAGAACTGGACGATCGTCAGCATGAAGGACGACTGGGCCACGGTGTTCCGCAGACGAGTGAGCGAGGCATGGCGCTCAGCGACGCTCGAGCGAGACGAGTCGCTCGCTCCTCGCTAACGGCCTTGACCTCCGCCCGTACCTCGCGTAAGCGGGCAGTCTCGACCGCGACTGCCACCACGAGGATCGCGATCACGACCGCGAGGACGACGATCGCATCCACCCCCCGCAGGACGACTCCCGCGAGAATCGCCGCGCCCGCGGCCAGCACCCGCTCCCACGCGACGCGGCGGATCACGCGGAACCGAGCAAGCGCGAAGCCGAGGAGGAACAGCGCCACCCCGAGACCGAGCGCCCAGCGGCCCGCGCGGGAGAGCGGGTCGAGCGGCTCCTCGAGGGTCGTCTTCGCCGCGACCGCGTAGAGGATGATCCCGAGCACGATCGGGTAGTGGAAGTACGTGAAGACGTCGCGGGCAATCGAGGTGCGAGCACCGGCGGATGCGCGCCTGAGCGAGCGCTCGGCCGCGAGCGCGGTGAAGTCGAAGTACGACCACCAGAGCGCTGCGACCCCGGCGAACGCAACGACGACCGAGAGAGCGAAGGTCGCATCACGCTCGAGGTGCGAGGTCGCGACTCCGATCGCGACGATCGACTCGCCGAGGGCGATGATCACGATGAGCGCGAACCGCTCGGCGAAGTGCGACGGCGAGACTCGCCAGTCCGCCCGCGCGACCGTCAGCGTGCCCACGACGTCGATCGCGAGCGAGAGGAGCCAGACCCAGGGGCGCACGTCGCTACTGACGAAGCCGCCCGCGAGCGCCACCAGGGCGGCCACGAGAAACCACGGGCCGAGCCTGAACGTCGCCCTGAGCTGTCCCGGATCGTGGCGGACTCCCCAGCTGAAGAGCGTCGAGTTCAGGACGCGAACGACGAAGTACGCGACCGCGAACCAGGCGCCCTCGTCACGGTAGGCGTCGGGCACGGCAAGCGCCATGAAGAACCCGGCGACCATGGCTGCGAACACGATCGACCGGGTGACCGGGCTCTCGACGTCGATCGCGTTGGTCATCCACGTGTATGCCGACCACGCCCACCAGACCATCGCCAGCAGAAGGGCGGCACGCGCGAACCCGGCGATCGAGGTGTCCTCGAGGATCAGGGCCGTCACCTGGGTGAACGCAAAGACGAAGACGAGGTCGAAGAAGAGCTCGAGGTAGCTCGTCTTGCGCTCCTCTTCCTCCTCCGTCGGCTTGCCCACCAGCTCCGCGATGTCGCTCATCGAGCCTCCTCGCTCCGCCGGCCGAGGCTCGCGGCGTGCACTGCAAGCCAGACGCACGGCGGATCCTCGCGCGTCCATTCAACGCGGTGTCGCTCGCCGGCGCGGATCAGGACGTAGTCGCCGGGGCCGAGCACGAGACGAGCGCCGGCCTCGTCACGGAGCTCGGCCTCGCCCTGGAGGAGCACGACCCACTCGTCACGATCTCCAACGAGCCACTCGCCCGAAGGCGTCGCCTGGCCGCTGGAGACGATTCGCTCGACGATGACGTCGTCTCCGCCGGCAAGGAGCTCGCTCGTCTCGTCCTTCGGTAACCGGTCGGGGATCCGGAAGAGGTTCCCGACCGGGCCGACCATCAGGTGGCCTTCGTCTCCAGCAGTTCGACCGTATGGAACCGGCCGAACGCGCTCCCGGGCATGGGCGCGATCCTACCCGGGGGTTCGGCGGGAGACGCTCTCATGATTTTGGCTGCAAATCAACCACTTTTCTTCCCACTTGCTCGTAGTGTCGGCTCACCATTAGGCGCAATGCGAAGGAGAGCCGGCCCCCTGCTCTGCGAGCTTCACGCGCACACCCGCTGGAGCGACGGCGAGCTGACGGTCGCCGAGCTCGTCGATCTTCACGGACGCTGCGGCTTCGACGTCCTCTGCGTCACCGATCACGTCATCCGCGCGAACGACCCCTGGCGTTTCGAGGAAGGGCTTCACTTCAGCTCCGTGGACGGCGCGACCTTTCCCCTCTACCTCGCCGAGATCCAGCGAGAGGCAGCACGCGCCTGGAGGACGTACGGGCTGCTCGTGATTCCCGGTCTCGAGCTGACCTTCAACGACCCGGAGCCCGTGTACGCCGCGCACGCCGTCGCCGTCGGGCTCCGCCAGCTCGTCTCCGTCGACGACGGGATCGCCGAAGCCATGAGAACGGCCGCGGAGGCGGGCGCCGCGATCATCGCAGCGCACCCGAGTGCCGACGAGCCTGCGGTCGTGCGAGGACGTCTCACCAAGCGCTTCTCACGCGACGCGGGCCTCCGCGAGCTCGCGCACCGCTTCGAGCTGTTCAATCGCTCGCAGCTGTTCGGTTGGGTCGCGGAGGCAGGGCTTCCGGCCGTCGCGACCGGAGACGTCCATCACGCCGATCACGTCACGGGCTGGAAGACGCTACTCCCGACGCGCCACGACGAGTCGGCGGTGGTCGAGTACCTGAGATCGTCCAGGCCGGTCTACCTCGCACGACTCGACGCCGAGACCTCGCGCGCGGCCGCCTGACCGGCGCGGTAGCGTTCTACCCCGTGAGCACGACGGAGACCCGGACGCTCCCGTGGCGCTGGTACGTCGATGAGGCGGCGCTGCGGCTCGAGCACGAACGCATCTTCCGCCGCTACTGGCAGTACGTCGCGAGGATCGACGAGATCGCCGAGCCCGGCTCGTACCACACGTCTCGCGCCGGGGACATACCCGTCCTAATCATCCGCGACCGGGAGGGGGAGCTTCGAGCCTTCCTCAACGTATGCCGCCACCGCGGGTCGATCGTGTGCAAGGGCTCCGGCCGGCGGGAGACGATCCAGTGTCCCTACCACGCGTGGACGTACGGCCTCGACGGGCGGCTCCTGAAAGCGCCGAGATCCGAGCGCGAGGGCGGGTTCGACGCCGACGAGCTCGGGCTCGTCCCCCTGCAGCTCGACACGTGGGGGCCCTTCGTGTTCGTCAATCCGGACCACGACGCGGCGCCGCTCGCGGAGACGCTCGAGGACGTCCCCGAGCGCATCGCGGCCGCCGGCATCGACGTCGACACGCTCCGCTTCCTCTCCCGCGCCGAGTCCGAGTACGAGGCGAACTGGAAGATCTGCGCGGAGAACTTCCTCGAGTGCTACCACTGCCCCAGCGCCCATCCTGGCTTCTCCGCGGTGATGGACGTGTCGCCCGACTCGTACCTCCTCGAGACCGGAAACCTGCGCATGACGCAGCACGGGCCGCCGAGAGCGGAGCCGCGGGGCGCATACGACCCGGCAGGCGAGGTGGAGCGGGGCCAGTTCCACCTTCTCTTCCCGAGCACGGTCGTGAACGTCATGCCCGGTCGACCCAACTTCTCGATCGGTCCGATCATCCCACTGGCACCCGAGCGCACGTACCGCTTCCTCGACTACTTCGTCGCTCCGGACGCAGACGACCAGTGGGTCGAGGAGATGCTCGCCTTCGACGCGCAGGTCGGCGCGGAGGACCGGGTCCTCGTCGAGCGCGTGCAGGCAGGCGTCCGTTCAGGGCTTCTCGACGAAGGCCGGCTCATGCCGCAGTCGGAGCAGCTGGTCGCGCATTTCCAGTCGCTCGTGCTCGACGCGCTGTCCGACTAGCGGCGCCACATTCACCACCTCCCAATCACCGGGCCACCGCGCCGAAACCCACGCGCCTGCTTGCACGTGCGATCACTCTGGTGGACGCACTCTCGAGACTCGTGAGTCGTGGGTACGGGCTCGGGAGCAAGCGATCGGGCACAGGGGAAGTGTTGAGCGGGGCCCGTCCAGGCCGGCCCCGCTCAGCAGCTCAGCTTCACCGGAAAAATACTCGCGCCCGCTCCCCAACCGATAGAAGATGTGCCAATGGCGACACGCGTAACCGACGAGCACGTCGAGCGACTTCTCAATCGAGAGGTCTCGCTCCTCGACTTCCACGCGCGCGTGCTCGAGCTGGCCGCGGACGAATCGCTCCCGTTGCTCGAGCGCGTGAAGTTCTGCGCGATCTTCTCGTCGAACCTCGACGAGTTCTTCCAGGTTCGGGTCGCGGGGTTGTTGGGCCAGGCGGAGGCGGGCCTCGCGGTTCGCTCTGCCGACGGCCTCACGCCGCAGCAGGCACTCGCTCGAATCCGGCACCGTGTCCTCGAGCTCACGAAGCAGCAGTCGCGGTTGTGGAAGCGGGACCTGCGGACGACACTCGCGGCCGAGGGCATCGTGGTCGGCGGGATCGAGGACTGCGACGAGCGAGAGCTGAAGCACCTCGGCCGGCACTTCCAGCGCGAGATCTTCCCCGTGCTGACACCACTCGCGGTCGGGCCCGGACAGCCGTTCCCGTACATCTCGGGGCTCTCGTTGTCACTCGCAGTGTTCGTCGCCGACCCGGAGACGGGCGAGGAGCGATTCGCACGCGTCAAGATCCCGGAGGGCCTGCCGCGGTTCCTCGAGATCGGCGGCCGCGGGCTCTACGTGCCGCTGGAGCAGGTGATCGCCCACTTCCTGCCGACACTGTTCCCCGGAGCGACGATCCTCGAGCGCGCGATCTTCCGGGTGACGAGGGATGCCGACTTCGAGGTGTCGGATGATGCCGACGACCTGCTCGAGGCCGTCGAACGACAGCTGCGGAGCCGGCGGTTCGGCGATGTCGTCCGGATCGAGATCGGCTCGTCCGCCTCCGCCGAGATGGTCGACCGGCTCACCCGCGAGCTGGGCGCGGACGAGACGCAGATCTACCGGATCGAGAGCCCTCTCGACCTCGCCGATCTCATGGAGCTTTCCGCGCTCGAACGTCCCGATCTCAAGTACGAGCCCTGGCTGCCGGTAGTTCCGCCCCGCCTCGCTGCGGCACAGAGCGAATTGCCACGGATCTTCGACGACGTCCGGCGCGGAGACATCGCCATCCACCAACCGTACGAGTCGTTCCACGGAAGTTTCGAGGTGTTCGCACAGGCCGCGGTTCGTGACCCGAAGGTCATCGCAATGAAGACCGCCGTCTACCGAACGAGCGACGACAGCGTTCTGGTTGGCTCGCTCATCCAGTGCGCCGAGGACGGCAAGCAGTCCGTATGCCTCGTCGAGCTGAAAGCGCGCTTCGACGAGCGCCGCAACATCGAGTGGTCGCGGGCACTCGAACAGGCCGGCGTGCACGTCGTCTACGGCTTCCCGGATCTCAAGATCCACGCGAAGATGACGCTGGTCGTTCGCCGCGAACGCAGCGGCCTCAAGCGGTATGCGCACATCGCAACGGGCAACTACCACTCAGCGACCGCGCGAATGTACGAGGACTTCGGGGTCTTCACCGCGGACGAGGACGTCACGGCCGACGTCGCGGACCTCTTCAACTACATCACCGGCTTCGGCCGACCTCAGAAGTTCCGCAAGCTGCTCGTCGCGCCGTTCACGCTGCGCTCCGGCCTCGTCGACGAGATCCGCGCCGTTGCGGCTGCCGCGACTGCGGGTGAGACCGCCCGCATCCGGCTCAAGATGAACCACCTGGTCGACCCCTCGATCGTCGAGGAGCTCTACGCCGCCTCGCAGGCGGGTGCGAGCATCGACATCGTTGCGAGGACCACCTGCGCCCTCCGCCCCGGCGTCGAGGGGCTCTCGGACAACATCCGCGTGCGGTCCATCGTCGGTCGCTTCCTCGAGCACAGCAGGTTCTACGCATTCGAGGCCGGCGATCGGACGACGATCTACGTCGGGAGCCCGGACCTGATGCAGCGGAACCTCGACCACCGAATCGAGGTACTGGCGCCCATCGAGAACGCTCGAGTCCGCCAGGAAGTCAACGCGATCCTCGACAGCGCACTGCGAGATAACACGAACGCATGGGAGCTCGACGCCGAGGGGACGTGGACCCGGCTCAGTCCCAACGGCGCAAAGCCGCACTCGCACCAGGAGACGATGATGCGACGCGCCCTCGCACGGGCTCGCCGTAGGGCTCGCGAGCACCGTGGGAGCTAGCCCAGCCGACGGCCCGGAGACAATGGAGCCCGTGAAGGTCGCGATCGTCGACGTCGGCTCGAACTCGGTTCGCCTCCTGGTGGCGTCGGTGGGGAAGCGAGGCCTGAAACAACTTCATCGCGATCGGGTCTACGTGAGACTCGGAGACGACGCTTACGCACTTGGGCGTATCAGCCGTTCCAAGCTCGAGGAGACCCGTGAAGTCGCGGCACGGTTCGCTCGGATTGCGCGAAAGAAGGGCGCAGACCGGCTGGAGACGATCGTCACCGCGCCGGGACGGCAGTCCTCCAACTCCGCCGAGCTGATCGACGTCCTCTCGGACGCGACCCAGGCGTCCGTCGTGGTCCTCGGCGCCGACGACGAAGGTCGGCTCGCATGGGAGGGTGCGGTCGCTCGCATGGACGATCCGCCCGGGACGGTTGCCGTCGTCGACCTGGGTGGAGGGTCGTGCGAAGTCGCTGTGGGGGCGCCGGACCGAGGGCCGACCTGGGTGCGGTCGGTGGATGCCGGAGCGCTACGGGTCACCCGCGCTTTTCTCGATGGAGACCCGCCGTCACGGAAGCGACTCGAGCGTGCACGGCAGGCGATTCCGGCCCTTCTCGGCCAGCTCGATCCTCCGTCGCCGGAGGCCGCACTCGCGGTCGGAGGTACCGCACGCGCCGTCGGGCGGATCGTCGGCCGGCGATTCGGACCCGAAGAGCTCGGCGATCTCGCCGAGTTGCTTTCGAACGCTCCCGCGGCTCGCGTCACGAAGCCACACGGCATCACGAACGAACGCACCGAGACGCTCCTCGGGGGGACACTCGTGCTCGCGGCCGTCGCCGAGCGACTCGACTGCGAGCTCGAGGTCGGTCGCGGCGGGCTCCGAGAGGGCGCAGCCCTCGCGCTCGCCCGCCCTTCGCTCGCAGCCGCCTAGCTCACCGGCCGAGCCGCCGGAGGATCTTCGGGCTGAGGCTCCAGAGGAGGACGCCGGCGTCTCCGGCCGGGCGACCCCGGAAGCGGATGCACGTCACACTCCCCTTCTTCAACTCGAGCGCTACCGCCCGCTCCGAGCCCGTGAGCAAGAGGGAGGCGAGTGCGGCCAGCTCCGGCTGATGCCCGACGAGTCCGAGCGATTCCTCGGCTCGCGACTCGACCACGCGACCCGCTGCAGAGGTGGGAGCAAGCGGCTCGAGCGCATCGCACGGAGCCGCCTCCGGCCAGCCCGCCTCCTCGGTCAGGACGTTGGCCGTCTGTGCGGCGCGGACGCACGAGCTCGTAAGGACGGCGTCGACCTGGATCCCGAGCGCCTCGACGCCCCGTGCCGCCTGACGGAAGAGCTCTGCCCCGTTCTCGGAGAGCGGCCGCAGGCAGTCGTCGGGCCAGCGCGCGCGGTCGCGAGGCTCGGCAATCGCATGGCGTACGAGGACGACGTCCACCATGGACGATGCTAGCGCCGACGGGTGGCTAGACGAGGGCAGCTCGTTTACGAGTGCGCCGAACGCTCGGCGGAGGCGGCATGTAGTCGACCGGCACGATGCGTCCACGGCGGCGCTCGAGACGCAGGCAGCCGCCTTTCTCGCAGTTGATCTCACTTGAGAAGAGCCGCTCGATGACCTCGCGATGCGTGCATACCAGCGTCGTCTCGGGGAGCTCGGCAAGGAGCGCGAGAATGTCGGCAAGCGCGGCCTCGGGCTCGAGCTCCATGCGCTGCTCGATTTCGAGACGCCGCGCTCCGGCGATCGGGCCGACTGTCTGAACGCAGCGAACGTGAGGGCTCGTGACGATCCTGTCGATCTCGAAGCGTGCGAGCAGATCGCGTATTCGTCGCGCCTCGGCACGCCCAGCGCGGTCGAGCGCGCGAAGGCGATCCTCCGCAGGGGACGGCAACCTCTCGCCCGCACTCGCATGTCTGAGCAGCAACACTCGCGCCTCCTAGCCCCGAGGCGCGATTCTCGACAGTCCGAGTGCTCAGGTCAAGGGGGGGCCGTCGGCGCAACCAGCGAGCGCCGCGAGCAGCTCGCTGTCGCGACGATACGAGAGGAGCGACCGTGCTGTGTCGAGCGTGACCCAGCGCGCGTCGTCGACCTCGTGCCGAAACGCGAGCTCGCCGCCGACGGGGTCCATGCGCCAGTACCGCACTCTCTTCGCACGGCCCCTCGAGTCCGTGTACTCGGTCGCAGGAAGCTCCTCACCGAGCGAGCAGACGAGTCCCGTCTCCTCTTCCACCTCGCGAACGGCGCACGCCTCGTCGCTCTCGCCCGGCTCCGCCTTGCCCTTGGGAAACGACCAGTCGTCGTACTGGGGGCGATGCACGACGAGCACCTCGCAAGCGCTCCCGTCTCGAGTCACGACCCCTCCCGCCGCACGGACGACATGATCACGGGTGTGCGGCACGCGCTCTCCGTCTGAACGCGTCCCAGGCGTCGGGCCAGTCCCGCCGCGTCTTCCTGCGCCGACGCAGCTCACGCTCGAGGAGATCGTCGGCGGCGGCCTCCCCGCCCGGGTTCTGCTCCGCCCAGACGAGAATCCGACTCTTGGCCACGGTCGAGTCCTGATGCTCGCCGAGGATGTCCTGGAGTCGCTTCGCGGCGTCGACGAAACGCCGTCCCGGCTTGCCGAGCTCGTGCGACGCGAGCTCGGCTGCATAGCGCGAACGCTTGACGTGAATTCGCGCGTCATGCAGCGCGGCGTCCGGCGAGTTCCGGTCGAGCGCGGCGAACGCGCGTCGCGTCCGACCGAACTCCTTCCACCAGAGATCCGTCAGGGTGGCGGTGCTCCCCTCTGCGAGTACCGGATTCTCGGCGCCCTCGAGTGCATCGAGTAGCGCGAAGTACCGAGGTTCGGTCATGGCCGCGCGCGCGGCTTCACGCGCCCGGTCCCGTTCCTTCTCGAGAGCACGTACGAGACCGCGTGCCTGCTTCGAGCGCGTTCCCAACCCGTCAACTTCTCGGCGGATGTGCTCGAGCAAGACATCGGCGTCGCGCGCGGGGCCGAGAGCAGAGCCGAGCCATCCGAGCTCGCTCCTCAGCGGGTCCGCCCAGACGGGGTCGAGAAGGACGTGCGCGGCACGCAGGAAAGCTCGCGCTCGCCGCGTGGCGACGCGCATCTGATGGAGATCCTCGGGGTCAACGCCCAGGCGCGTGCCCGGGTCGTGGTCGACCATGCTTCGCTGCTGCTCGAGGAGGGCATGTCCGAGCGCCAGACCCGGTGGCGTATCCGACGCCAGCGCCGGCGACGTGGCCTCGAGCGGGAGATCGAGAGCTCGAAACAGCTTGGGAGTGAACGCGTCCGGACGCGCTCCTGCACGGCCGAGGGCACGCTCGAGCTTCCTGAGAGTGCGTTCGTCACCACCGACGAGCTCCACCTCGACCTCGCGGAAACGACGAACGATCCGCCGGGCTTCGTAGACCGAGACCGAGTCCTCGACGATCTCGGCACCGTCCCGGACGACCGTCTGACGCCGAGTCCGGAGGCGCGCGACCTTGACAAGGGGCTCGCCGTCTCGGAGATGTACGACCAGGAGCTCTGTCAGCTCGGCCGGCGGCTTCGCAGGCGGTCCGGGAATCTCGAGCTCGATCCGGGAGGCACCCGAAGGGATCTTGAGCTGCCACAGCCGCGTGCCGTCCTCGAGACGGTTGCGAAGCGTTATCCCGCATCGTGCGAGTCGGAGGTCAGCTGTGTCGTGGTACGTGGACGTGAACAGGCGCGGCGCCGACGGCTCGCCGAAGTCCGCGAGCCTGAAGCTCTCGTCGGGAATCAGCTTGACCTCGCGTTCGACTGTCTTTCGCACGGCGTCTCAGGGTAGTCACCCCGAGCTGAGCGATGGTATCCATCCGGTTACCGACCGGATAAGCGCAATCCTGCGATCTACGAAGGAGCGACTGCGCGCGCGCCGCCCCTTCGCGATCGGACAGGCACTCGGATGGGTGGAGAAGACCAGTTTGGCCCGAGCCCTAACCGAGCTCTCATGAGCCTTCAAGCCGTCGGCGCTTCCGGCCGGCGAACACCTTCGCGAGGATGTTCATCAGGAGCACGAAAGCGATCAGCACGAGCCCGGCCGCCCAGGCCGCTGCCTGTTCGCCCGGATCCGCCGACTCGGAGAAGGTGAAGATCGTCACCGGCAACGTCGGCAGCGCGTGCGAGACGTCGGTCGAGATCTTGCTCGCGGCGATCGACGTCGTGAAGAGGAGTGGAGCCGTCTCGCCCGCGACACGTGCCACGGCGATCACGACCCCCGTGAGGATGCCGCCGATGGCCGCAGGAAGCACGACGTTCCAGGTCGTGCGCCACTTCGTGACGCCGAGCGCGTAGCTCGCGTCCCGGAGGCTGCGCGGCACGACCTCGAGGATCTCCTGAGTCGCCCGGGAGACCATCGGAAGCATGAGGATCGCAAGCGCGAAAGCTCCGTAGACGGCGCTCTGGCCGTGGCCGACGACGAGGACGCCGAACACGAAGATGCCCACCACGATCGCCGGGACGCCGTTCAGGACGTCGAGCACGACTTTCAGAGAGCGCGCCACCTTCGGACCCGCGTACTCGGACATGTAGATCGCCACGAGCACGGCCACCGGGATCGCCATGATCATCGCCATCCCCACGATGAGTGCGCTTCCGACCAGCGCGTCCGCTATCCCACCCTTTTCTCCGAAGAGCGGTCGCGGCTTCGTGAAGAAGTCGAGGTTGAGTGAGCTCGCGCCCTTGAACACGAGCGTCGTGAGGACGGCGATGAGAATGAAGCAGGCGAAGATGGCCGCCGCGATTGCAAGGAGCCCGAAGACCTTCTCGACGATGCGTCGTCTCCGCAGCCCGTTCGACTTCACCGTGATGTCGTACGGATCGACCGTCGCAAGCTGGCTCACACCGCCCTCCTCGCCCGCTCGAAGCGAACGACGATGAACTGGGCGATGACGTTCGTGCCGAGCGAGATGACCATGAGGATGGCGGCCAGATACAGGATCGACGATGCCTGCTGCAGGCTGGTCGCGCCGACGTACTCGGAGGCCACCTTGCTTCCGAGCGAGTCGCCGGGCTCGAACCACGACGTCGGGATCGTGTTGTGGTTTCCGATGGTCTGGTTGACTGCGATTGCCTCCCCGAAGGCCCGTCCGAGCCCGAGGAGAACGGCAGCAGAGATCCCCGGGGCCGTGTACGTGAAGACGACTCCCCGGATCGCCTCCCACCGCGTCGAGCCGAGCGCAAGCGCCCCGTCCTTCAGGTCCTGGGGGACGCGGATGAAGAGCTCCCGGCAGATCGCCGACGTGATCGGGATGATCATGATGGTGAGGACGAGCGCGGCCGGGAGGATCCCCGCCTGCGACGGCGCTCCCGAGAAGACGGGCAACGCTCCGAGCGGCGTCGCCTGGATCCACGGCTCGAGGTGGTCCCGTACCCAGGGTCCGAATACGAGGATGCCCCACAGGCCGAGCACGACGCTCGGGATCGCGGCGAGCAGCTCCACTATCGTCGCGATCGGAGCAGCGAGGCGCCGAGGCGCGATCTCGGTGAGGAAAAGCGCGATTGCGATCGAGAGCGGCGTCGCGATCGCGAGTGCGATGAGCGAGGTGACGACCGTTCCGTAGATGAAGATGAGCGCGCCGAACTCCTGCGTGACGGGATCCCAGGCCTCGGTCCAGATGAAGCTGAGCCCGAAGTTCTGGATCGCCGGCCAGGCGAGATCGAGGACCTTCCACGCGATCAGGCCGAGGAGAACCGTCGCAGCGAGAGCCGCGAGGATCGCGATCCCCTTGAACAGGAGATCGCCGATCCTGATGCCGTGGCGCCGGAGATCGCTCTCCGGCGCCACGGGCTCGTACGTCGTCGTGCTCACGAGCGAATCGCCAGCTCGTCGCCTACGACTGGATCTTCTTGATCTCGCGGTAGTTGAAGCCGTTCACCGCAGCCGGCAGCGGGACGAAGAAGAGCGGCGGCCCGAACTTCTGCCCGGCCGTGACCGCCCAGTAGACGAACTGCCGAAGAGTCTGCGCCTTGTCCCCCGAGCTCGTCGGCACGATCACATACGTGAACGTCGAGATCGGATACGCCTGCTTACCGCACTTCTTCGGTGGATCGACGATCTTGAGCTGCGGCAGGGCGGTGACCTTCTTCGGCAGGTCGCACAGCGCCTTCGTCACTCCGCGGATGCCAGGTGTGGCGTTGCCGCCGGCCCTGTTCTTGATGAGTGCGAACTGGAACTTGTTCTGGACCGAGTACGCCGCGTCCACGTAGGTCAGCGCGCCCTCGGTCGACTTGACGAGACCCGCCACGCCCGCGCTCCCGCGTGCGCCCGTCCCGACCGGGAAGTTGACGCTCGTGTTGACGCCGACCTTGCTCTTCCACTGCGGGCTGATGGTCGCCAGGTAGTTCGTGAAGGCGTACGTCGAGCCCGATCCGTCGGAGCGGTAGACGACCGTGATCTTCTGATCCGGGATGTTCACCCCCGGATTCAGCGCCCTGATCGCAGCCGCGTTCCAGTTCGTGATGTTGCCGAGATAGATGTTCGCGAGGATCGACCCGTTGAGGATGAGTCGCTTGTTGACGCCTGGAAGGTTGTACGGCACCGACATCCCGGCGAGCGCCCACGGGATGACGACGCAGCCCTTGCAGGCAGTGAGCTGATCCGGCGAGAGCGGGGCGTCGGATGCGCCGAAGTCGACGGTCCGCGCGGTGATCTGCGCGATGCCCGCGCCCGAACCGGTCGCTGTATACGTGAGGTTGAGCCCGAGCGCGGTGGACACCGCCGGAATCCATTTCGAGATGAGCGGAAACGGGAAGGTCGCTCCCGTCCCGACGAGCGAGCCCGCTGCGGGCTTGGCGGATGCCGACTGCGTTCTGCCGGCCACAGCGGCAACGGCGACCACGATGAAGACTGCGACGCCGAGCACGAGTGCTCGCGTCAGTGTCCTACCCGTTCTTCTTCTCTCCATTGTCCTTCCTCTCCCGTGTCTGAGGTTCCGCCTGCATGCCGAGGCAAGTCTCTCGGGCGCACCCGCGTGTGTGTGCTTCCGAGATGTGAACGTCTGGTGACGCGTTGGTGATCGCAGCTCGTAGCGCTCAGAGCGGTGCGCTCAGTGAGACGCGTCCGTGAACTCGTGGAACTCGCCGGTCACGAGGAACGCCGTCTGCTCGCCGATGTCGACCGCGTTGTCTCCAATTCGCTCGAAGCAGCGCGCCACCGTGAGCTGCCGCATGCCCCACTCGAGCGCCTCGACGTCGTGGACGTAGCTCAGGACGTCGTCGAACACCTGCCGGTTCGCACGATCGACGAGCTCGTCGAGGTCGTGCAGCCCGCGGGCGAGCTCCGGGTCGCGCGTCGAGAACGCCGTCAGTGCGACCTGCACCATCTCGGCACAGCGCTCGCCCATGTCGACGAGCCCGTCGACGACGACGCGCTTCGTGCCGAGGTGGCTCGAGAGCTTCGTCAGCTTCGCGATCGTGACGCACTGGTCGCCGATGCGCTCGATGTGGAGCGTGGAGTGGAGCACGGCAAGCACGAGCCGAAGGTCGCCCGCGACCGGGGTCTGGCGGGCCAGCACGAGCTCGACCTGCTTCTCGATTGCGAGATACCGGTCGTCGACCTCGTCGTCGAACGCCACGACCTCGTCGCACAGCTCGACGTCCTGGCGTGCGAAGTGCATCGACGACGGCGCGAATGGACCGGAGAGCAACCTCGCCCACCTCCTGGAAGCCGGCCTCCAGCGAGTCCAGGTCCGCCTGTAGCTCGGTCCTCATCCGAAACGCCCGGTGACGTAGTCCTCTGTGCGCTTGTCGGACGGGTTCGTGAACATCTTCGTCGTCAGGTCGTACTCGACGAGGATCCCATGCCGGCCTTTCCCGTCCTCGCGGAGCTCGACGCTGAAGAACGCGGTCATGTCGGCGACGCGGGCCGCCTGCTGCATGTTGTGCGTGACGATCGCGATCGTGTACTCGTTCTTGAGCTCGTGGACGAGGTCCTCGATCCTCGTCGTCGAGATGGGGTCGAGCGCCGACGCCGGCTCGTCCATGAGGATCACGTCAGGCTCGACCGCGAGCGCGCGTGCGATGCAGAGTCGCTGTTGCTGACCCCCCGAGAGCCCCAGGGCGTTCTCCTTCAGACGATCCTTGACCTCGTCCCACAGCGCAGCGTGCCGAAGCACACGCTCGACTCGCTCGTCGAGATCCTTCTTCATCCCGAGCATGCGCGGGCCGAACGCGATGTTGTCGTAGATCGACTTCGGGAAGGGATTCGGTTTCTGGAAGACCATGCCGATGCGCCGGCGAACCTCGACCCTGTCGACCTCGGGCGCATACAGGTCCCGACCGTGGTACAGGATCTGCCCCTCGACCTTGGCGCCTGCCACCTCGTCGTTCATGCGGTTCAGGCAGCGGATGAACGTGCTCTTGCCGCATCCCGACGGGCCGATGAACGCAGTGACGGCGTTCTTGTGGATGTCCAGCGTCGCCTCACGAAGCGCAAGCGCGCCGCTGTACGTGACCGACAACTTGTCGATGCCGAACACGACATCGCGCGAGCGAACGTCGGTCGCCGCCGCTCCCGCCAACTCGCCGATGCGACGGCTGTCGATCCCGGGCGTCGGCGGCTCGCCTGGCGCCGTGGCCCTCTCGTCCACTGTCGTCAAGGCGACCTGTGCAGGGCGGTGATCATCGCTGCATCAGTGTCTCTGGGTTCGGGCACTCATCGTGACGATGAATGGTGAACATATCGTGTTGATCGGGTGAAGCCTATGGCGGTGGCGGGAATTCGCACCGGACCTCGAGCCCTCGCCCGCGACCGCCGAACGCTTCGACCGTGCCGCCGGCCTGCGTCACCACGTGCTTCACGATCGCGAGCCCGAGGCCCGTCCCGCGAGAGGCACGAGCCTGGTCGGCTCGGTAGAAACGCTCGAAGAGCCGCGATAGCTCCGCCTCATCGACCCCGATACCGTCGTCTCGGGCCACGAGCCCGATCGTCCCGTCCGACTGGCTCTCGACCTCGAGCCTGAACGTCGCACCGGGGCCTGCGTAGCGGATCGCGTTCTCGGCGAGGTTGTGCACCACGACCCGAAGCATCCGCGGCCTGATCCGCAGCTCGACCTCGGGGTCGCATTCGACTTCGAGCGTCACGCCCGCCCGGCTCGCCTTCTCCCCGAGCTCTTCGACGACCTCATCGAGCACGGGCCGAACACGGCTCGGCTCCGAGGGCGACGACTCTCGCTCCCGACTCGAGCTCGCTGAGGAAGAGCACCTCGTCGATCAGCTCGGTGATCTGGTTGACCTCACCCACTGCTTGATCGAGCACATCGGACACGTCCTCACCAGGCAGCATGGCCGTCTCGAGCAGTGTCAGAAGACGCGCCAGCGGAGTACGGAGCTCGTGCGAAACGGCTGCGGTGAATCCCGAGCGCAGCTCCTCGTATGCCGCCAGGTCACCCTCTCGCGAGAGGTACACGAGACGCTCCCGCCTTCCGTCGACCTCGTAGGGAACGACGAGCGGAATCATTCCCAGCGCGCCGGTCAGGAGCTCCGGCGGTAGTGGCTCTCCCTCTCTGATGCTGTCGATCGCCTGTCGGGCACGCCGGCTCGCAAGAAGCACGCGATCGTCGTCGTCGAGGACGACGACGGCCTCGCGGCTCTCGTCGACGAGCGCCCGGCCCCTGATCGCGTCCGAGTCCATCACCCAGCTTCTATCAGCACAGCTTTCTAACAGAAGGTTTGCGCATCGCTTTCGCCGCGCTCACTCCCGCCAAACGCACATCACGGTGAATCCGTCCTGTCCACTCGAAAGGAGCGACAGGATGGGCCTGAAGGCAATTGCGCTCGTGGCGGCTGTCGGCTCGACGCTCGCGCTGGCAACCGCTGCCACGGCCGCGATCATCAACGGCACCTCGGGAGACGATGTACTCCGTGGCACGTTTCAGGCAGACGAGATCCACGCGTTCGCCGGGAACGACTCGGTCTTCGCTCGGGACGGAGACGACCTGGTTCGCGCGGGCGCGGGTGACGACGCGGTGCGAGCCGGGGACGGCACGGATCTCGCGTACGGCGGAAGGGGCTCGGACTCGGTGTCGGGCGGGAACGGTCCAGACCGGCTGTACGGCGGATCGAACGACGACACTGTGGCGGGCGGGGACGGGAACGACCGTCTTGCGGGGAACCAGGGTGACGACAACGTCTCCGGCGGGAACGGGAGCGACTCGCTCTTTGGAGGCTGGGGCGCGGACGTGGTCTCCGGAGGCGACCGGGACGACGTGCTGCACGCGCTCGCTCCCGACGGCCAGAACGACGTCCTCGACTGCGGCCGCGGAGACGACGCCGCGTACGTCCTTCGAGCAGAGCGCTCGCGAACGCGGCTCATCGGCTGCGAAAAGCTCTACGTCGTCGTCGATCTGACCGCCGACCAGGCAGAGGGCGAGAACGCCGACGCGGACGCGGAGGCCGACGGTTAGGCTCGAGGGCCGACTCCTTCACCATTCGGATACCGGCCGGTAACCACTAGGCGGCCCCCGAGACCCGCGGGGGCCGCAATGATTCGCCCCGTGGCGAAGGTTCTGATCATCGAGGACGACGATGTCATCGCCCGCGGGATGGCGAGGCACCTCGAGGCCGCGGGCTTCGACGCGGTCGGCGTCGCGAACGGCGAGACGGGTCTCGCGCGGCTCCGCTACGAGCGGCCCGATGTCTGCGTCCTCGACCTGATGCTCCCCGGGATCGACGGCTGGCGCGTCATCGAGCAAGCGCGGTCGGAGGGAATCGGGACGCCGATCGTCGTCGTCTCGGCTCGCGGCACCGAACACGACCGCGTCCACGCGCTCGAGATCGGCGCCGACGACTACCTCGTCAAGCCGTTCTCGATGAAGGAGCTCGCCGCTCGCGTGCGCGTCGCCGCGCGACGAGGGCCAGGTCACACCGAGCCTCGACGGGGCGACGCGATCGTCATCGAGGAGCTGCGACTCGACCCCGACAACGTGCAGGCATACGTCGACGGCGAGAGCGCCGACCTCACGCCGACCGAGTTCCGCCTCATCTACACGCTCGCCCGCGACCAAGGCCGCGTGCTCACGCGTGACGAGCTCCTCCAGCGCGTCTGGGGGCGCCGTGCGACGCATCGCGACCGCACGGTGGACGTCTTCGTGCGCAAGCTTCGCGAGAAGGTCGATCGCCGGGCATCACGCCACGACTTCATCCACACCCGGTACGGCGTCGGCTACAAGCTCGAAGCGCAGCCCAAGTAGTCCTCGCCACCGACGCTGATCGGTGGAGAGCAAGACTCTGCGCGAAGCCGCCGCGCTCGAGCCCTAAGCGTGCGCTGCGAAGGGGTGGGTCCTGCTCGACAGTCCCTGCTCGCCCGAAGGCTCGGACACACCTAGACCATGTGGGGGTCGACAAGAGCGCGCTTGCCGTTATGCTTAGGCAGGTTAATGATTAGCGACGTTACTCTTAGCCACGAGCAGGTCGCCGCCGAGCTTCGCCCGGTGCTGCTGAGGCTCGCGAGGGAGCTGCGCAAGGAGACCGAGCAGCTCGGGGTGACGGCGCGCCAGGCCACGCTTCTGTGGCTCGTCAAGCGCAGCCCTGGGCTCTCGCTCGCCGAGCTCGCAGCCGAGGAGGGCATCTCCCCGCCGGCACTGTCGGGCCACGTCGACCGGCTCGAGCGCGCTGGCCTGCTCGAGCGAGTGCGCTCGAGCGATGATCGCCGCCGAGTCGGATTGCGACTCACCGACGAAGGCGAACGACTGATGCGAAGCGTTCGCGCCCGTCGCACGACCTGGCTCGCCGGTCGCCTGCGGAATCTCGACGACGCCGACCTCGAGGCGATTTCCGTCGCCCTCCCCGCACTTCTTCGGCTCGTGGAGCCAGGGGAATGACGACGCTCGCGATCGCGCTGCGGACGCGGACCTTCCGGAGCCTCCGGCGCCACCGCAACTATCGGATCTTCTTCACCGGCCAGCTCGTCTCGCTCGCCGGGACGTGGATGCAGAACGTCGCGATCGCGTGGCTCGTGCTCCAGCTCTCGGGCTCGCCTCTCGCAGTCGGAGTCCTGATGTTCTGGCGCTTCCTTCCGTTCACCGTCTTCGGGCTCATCGCAGGTGTCGTCGCCGACCGCGTCGATACACGCCGGCTCGTGATGGCGACGCAGGGCGCCGCGCTCGTCGTCTCGATCCTGCTCGCAGTCATCACGCTGACCGGAACCGCCACGCTGCCGCTCGTCTACGCGCTCGCCGCCCTCGGCGGCATCACGCTGGCGTTCGACGCACCGGGTCGCCAGTCGCTGACCTACCAGATGGTCGGGCCACGCGAGCTTCCGAACGCGGTCGCGCTCAACGCCGGGCTGTTCAACGCCTCGCGCGTCATCGGGCCGGCGATCGCGGGGCTCGTCATCGCCGTCGCGGGAACCGGTGTCTGCTTCGTTCTCAATGCGGTGAGCTTCCTCGCGGTCCTGACCGCGCTCGCCTGCCTGCGCGTGGACGAGCTGCATGCGGTCACGCACGATCCTTCGGCGAGAGTCGTCGAGGGCATGCACAGGGCGCTGAGCTTCGTGCGCCACGACCCCCAGCTACGGGCGCTGCTCGGCGTCGTAACCCTCGTGAGCACGGTCGGCTTCAACTTCCACGTGCTCGTGCCGCTGCTCGCCTCGAACACCCTCCACGTCGGCCCCGAGGGCTTCGGCTTCTTGTCCGCGTCGTTCGGTCTGGGTGCGCTCGTCGGAGCGCTCGCGACCGCATCGTTCCGCGGCGCAAGCTGGCGGCTCTTCTCCGCCGGCGCCGCCGGGTTCGGCGTCTTCGCCCTCGCTCTCGCCCCGGTTCAGAACACGGGCCTCGCGGCCGTGATCCTCTTCGCGATCGGCATCTCGTTCACCCTCTTCACCGCCAACGCGAACGCCCTCGTGCAGCTCGGCGCGCCCGATCACCTGCGCGGGCGCATGATCAGCATCTATCTCTTCGCCTTCGTCGGTGTCGCGCCGATCGGTGGGCTCTTCTCGAGTTGGCTCGCGGACGTCGGCGGGACGACGCTCGCGTTCGCTGTGGCAGGTGCGACCTCGCTCGTGGCGATCGGACTCGCGAACATGCGCCGTGCTCGCATCGTCGCCCCGGAAGCCGAACCCGCCTAGCTCTCCGACTCGTCGGGCTCCAGCGTGCGGATGTCCCAGAGCCTCCCGCCGAGCTGCGAGTCGGTGAACGCCATCACGGAGAGCTGGCGCGAGTCCGGGTACTCGACCGCTTCTGGAGACGGACGGTTGCTCATCACGAGGTAGCGAACCGGCGCCTCGCCACGGTTGACGAGTTGATGGGCGCCGTCGGGGCCGACCGGGAAATGGACGACGGCTCCCTCCTCGAGGATCCGCTCGCCGGCGGGCTCACGAAGCGTCGGCTGTCCGCGGAGAACGACGAGCAGCTCCTCGGCGCCGTGGTGGAAGTGGTAGTAGCCACCCGTCTGTCCCGGAGCGATCTCGTAGACGGTCGCGCCGATCTTGTCTCCTCGCGGCAGCGGCGTGGACCTACTGGCGGCCCACTCCTCCTCGCTCTCGAACTTCCACTCGTCGCTCCAGATGTTCGGGGTCGCCTCCACCTTGGTCCTCCTCGTCGTCATGATCGGTCGGTGGACTTCTATCGCACGCCCGACGACCGGTTCGAAGGACTTCCTGGCTACGCGTTCGAGCCGCGGTACATCGAGCAAGACGGGCTGCGGATGCACTACGTCGACGAGGGAGCTGGCTCGCCGGTGCTCCTGCTCCACGGGGAGCCGACGTGGGCATACCTGTATCGGAAGATGATTCCGCCGCTCGCCGGCGTGGCACGGGTCGTCGCGCCCGACTACTTCGGTTTCGGCCGTTCCGACAAGCCGACTCGGATCGAGGACTACTCGTACGACTTCCACTACGCCTCGATCGAGCGGTTGGCCGACGAGCTCGACTTGCGGGAGACGACGGTCGTCGTCCAGGACTGGGGAGGGCCGATCGGGCTGCGGCTGGGGATCGAACGCCCCGACCGCGTCGGGCGACTTGTCATCCTGAACACGGGGATCGGCGCGGGAAGGGCTCCCTCAGAGGAGTGGCTGCGCTTCCGTGAGTTCGTGCGGCGCGTCGGAACCGAGCTCGTACCGGGCCAGCTCATCCGGATCACCTGCGTCACCGAGCTGGCGGACGAGGTGGTCGAGGCGTACAACGCACCCTTCCCCACACCCGAGTCGAAGGCCGGGATCCTCGCGTTCCCCGAGCTCGTCCCGACGGAGCTCGATCATCCGTCGACCCCGAAGATGCTCGAGGTGCGTGCCGGGCTCGAGCGCTGGGACAGGCCGGCACTCGTCCTCTTCTCCGCCTCCGACCCGATCTTCTCGACGGCGGCCGCGGAACGGCTGGCGGCACGGATTCCAGGTGCAGGCCCGGCCGAGATCGTCGAGGGCGCGAGTCACTTCCTCCAGGAGGAGAAGGGAGAGGAGATCGCGGAGCGCATCGTCCGCTTCCTCCAGGCGAGCTAGCCGGTGACCGTCCAGGTATCGCCGGAGCGGAGGAGCGACTCGAGATCTCCTTCGCCCGAGCTCTCGCGCGCCGCCGCGAGCTGCTCGCTCATCAGATCGTCGTAGACCTCGCTCTCGACGCTTCTGAACACCCCGAGCGGTACTGCTCCGTCGGTCTCGAAGGTGACGCGCGAAAGCGCGAACGCGAGGCTCGGCTCCCGGTGCCCCGAGTCGTGGACGAGGAGCGCGTCCTCACCGACGTCTGCGACAGGTACGACCTGCGCGGAGCCGTCCGCGTTCTGGATCACGCCCTTCTCCTCCTCGAGCCCGAAGCGGATCGGCTTGCCGTGCTCGAGGTAGATCCGGTTTCCCTTGTCCTCGCGGACATAGTCGAAGGCGCCGTCGTTATAGATGTTGCAGTTCTGGAGGATCTCGACGAACGCGGATCCACGATGCCGCGCGGCTGCGCCGAGCACGTCGGTCAGGCCCTTCTTGTCGGTGTCGATCGCACGCGCGACGAACGAGGCCTCGGCCCCGATCGCGATCGAGAGAGGGTTGAAGGGGTGGTCGAGCGACCCGAGCGGCGTCGACTTCGTCACCATTCCGAGCTGCGACGTCGGGGAGTACTGACCCTTCGTCAGGCCGTAGATCCGGTTGTTGAAGAGCAGGATCTTGAGGTTGACGTTACGGCGCAACGCGTGGATCAGGTGGTTGCCGCCGATCGAGAGCGCGTCGCCGTCGCCCGTGACCACCCAGACCGAGAGATCCTGCCGGGTCGTCGCGAGCCCGGTGGCGATCGCCGGCGCGCGGCCGTGGATCGAGTGCATCCCGTACGTCTGCATGTAGTACGGGAAGCGCGCGGCGCAGCCGATGCCCGAGACGAACACGATCCGCTCCCGCTCGAGCCCGAGCTCGGGCATGAAGCCCTGGATCACGTTCAGGATCGCGTAGTCGCCGCAGCCGGGGCACCACCGGACCTCCTGGTCGGACTTGAAGTCCTTCGCAGTCAGCTGCACGAGCCCGCCGCCATTGCCTTCGCTCATGCGTCCACCAGCGCCGTGATCGCATCAGCGAGCTCGGCCGACTGGAACGGCCGCCCGCGCACCTTGTTGTAGCCGACCGCGTCCACGAGAAACTCCGCCCGGAGCAGCATCCGGAGCTGGCCGAGATTGATCTCCGGGACGAGCACCTTCTCGTAGCTATCCAGCACGTCCCCCGTGTTGCGCGGAAACGGGTTGAGGTAGCGGAGATGTGCTGACGCGACCTTACGTCCGCTCGCTCGCACGCGGCGCACTGCCGCCCCGATGGCGCCGTACGTCGAGCCCCAGCCGACGACGAGCGCGTCCGCACCGCCCGGATCGTCGACCTGGAGCTCGGGGATGTCCGATGCGATACCCGCCACCTTGGCCGCGCGAAGCCGCACCATGAGGTCGTGGTTGTCGGGGTCGTAGGAGATGTTCCCGGTCTCGTCTTCCTTCTCGAGCCCTCCGATCCGGTGCTCGAGGCCCGGAGTCCCGGGTATCGCCCAAGGCCGAGCGAGAGTCTCGAGATCTCGCTTGTAGGGCAGGAATTGATCGCCATCGTTCGGCTCGGTCGCGAACACGGTCGAGATGTCCGGCAGTTCGGCGACGTCAGGGATGAGCCATGGCTCCGAGCCGTTCGCGAGGTAGGCGTCGGACAGCAGGAACACGGGCGTGCGGTACTTGATCGCAATCCGTGCTGCTTCGATGGCCGCGTCGAAGCACCCCGCCGGTGTCGACGCGGCGATCACCGGCACCGGCGATTCCGAGTTCCGCCCGAACATCACCATCAGGAGATCGGCCTGCTCCGGCTTCGTCGGCATTCCGGTCGACGGCCCGGCCCGCTGGATGTCGACGACGAGCAACGGGAGCTCGAGCGTGACGGCGAGCCCGACCGTCTCGGACTTGAGCACGACACCGGGGCCCGCAGACGTCGTGACGGCGAGCGATCCGCCGAAAGCAGCACCGAGTGCGGCGCCGGAAGCGGCAATCTCGTCCTCGGCCTGAAACGTCCTGACGCCGAAATGCTTCAGCTGCGCGAGCTGCTCGAGGACGTCGGACGCAGGAGTGATCGGATACGCCCCGAGAAAGAGCGGCAGCCCCGACAGCCGGCTCGCGGCCACGAGCCCGTACGAGAGCGCGGTATTGCCCGAGACCTGGCGGTACGTGCCGGGAGCAAGCTTTGCCGGCGCGACCTCGTACGAGACGGCGAAGTCCTCCGACGTCTCGCCGTAGTTCCACCCTGCCCTGAGCGCCTTGGTGTTCGCCTCGGCGATCTCGGGACGTCGCGCGAACTTCTTCTCGATGAACGCGAGCGTCCCCTCGATGGGTCGGTGGTAGAGCCAGGACATGAGCCCGAGGGCGAAGAAGTTCTTCGAGCGCTCTGCCTCGCGCGAGGTGATGCCCTCGATGCCCTTGAGAGCCTCCACGGTCATCGAGGAGAGAGCCACCTCGTGGACGTGGAAGTCGCCGAGTGACCCGTCTTCGAGCGGGTTGCCGTCGTACCCGGCCTTCTGGAAGTTGCGGTCGTTGAACGCGTCGGTGTTGACGATCACCGTCCCGCCCTTCGCCAGGTCGCCGATGTTGACCTTGAGCGCGGCCGGATTCATCGCGACGAGCACGTTCGGCTGGTCGCCCGGGGTCAGGATGTCGTGGTCGGCGAAGTGGACCTGGAAGCCGGAGACGCCCGGCAACGATCCGGCGGGTGCACGGATCTCCGCCGGGAAGTCCGGGAACGTCGCGAGATCGTTCCCGAAGATGGCGGTCTCGCTCGTGAAGCGGTCTCCCGTGAGCTGCATGCCGTCGCCCGAGTCACCGGCGAAACGGATCACGACCCGTTCGAGTTGCTCGACGGGCTTCGACGTGCTCACAGACGAGGTATAGCCAGCCGCCCACGCGCGGATGTTCAGGCGGAACGGAAGGCGAGCGGACATGCGCGGGATGGGCGCTGGAGCGGAGCGGAGGGAGCGAGGAGAGAGCCGGGAGGAGCCCACAGCGGGCAGGAGGAGGATAGGGGGGGGAGCGGCGAGAGGTGGGAAGAACTTCGCTGAGGGGGAGTAGAAGAGTGAGCTCGGTGCAGGAGGCTGGGATGAGATCGGGGAGAGGGATGAACACTGACGAGGCAAGATAAGGAATGAAGCAGCAACCCGCCAGCACCAGTGCGATCTCTGTCGGGTTCGGCCGTAAGCGGAGTGCAGCGCGCACCTGTGAGGTAGCGCGCCAGTCGACGCGCGTCTCGTCGGCAGTGAACGTTCGGACCGATCACGACGCGACTGAGCAGAGGGTATGCGCTGCCGTGCTCAGCGTGGGTATCGGATGGACCGGGTCGCTTAGGACGACGAAGCGGAGGCTCGGCAGAGGATACGTGTGTTGAGGAACGTGGTGCGCGACGGGATGCTCGTCGGCGCGGCTCGAAAGAAGAGAGGGCATGGACGCGACTGCGGAGGTCTGGCGATGCGTGTAGACGCGGACGTGCGAAACACGACGCGTCAGGGCTGAGCACGCGCGGCTGACGACGAGGCTACGGGGTGTCGGCGCGAGTACGCGATTCGCACGTTCTACGCAGCGCGAGGAAACACAGTAGTGGAGATCGTGCAACTCACCTGACACAGGGAGAAGAGGTGGCCCTGAGCGATACGCCCGGCGAGCGCGTCAGCGCCACGCACGAGGTTGCTAGAAGTGCTTTGCGCGACGTCGCCTGCGCGCGCAGCGCTCGCGAGCTGTGCAGATAGGCAGAAGTGAGAGAGTGTTGACACACCGGAGCGGGTGTGCTGCGTTCTCTCCGCCCAGATCGATGTGTCGATCGGTGAGTCGCTGCGTGGCGAGCGTCGCGCGAGCAGCCGGTGTGCCGCATCTCCGTCCGCGAGCAACGCGTACATGGTCGCGAGGCACGCGATCCCGATCGCCCACGCAACGTCGACGAGGCTCGCGTCCTGGGTTCGCACCTGCACGACCCAGAGGACGGCCATGCCGGTCGCGGCGAGCGCGAGGCCGAGGAGGAGCAGGAGCGCGTACGAGCCGGTCACGACCTCGCCCTTTGATCCGCCCGGGCGTCGTCGACGTCCTGCGCAGCTTCCTTCGCCGTCGCGCCGTTCCAGCGGAGCCGAGAGAGCGCCGAAGGCCACCAGATCCGCGAGCCCGTGTCGAACGTCAGCGCAGGCACGAGAATCGACCGCACGACGAGCGTGTCGAGCAGGACGCCGAACGCGACCGTGATGCCGATCTGAGTCAGCGCGACCAACGGCAGGACGGCCAGCACGGCGAACGTGCCGGCCAGGACGACACCGGCCGACGTGATGACTCCGCCGGTCGCCGCGAGACCCTCGAGCATCGCGCCGCGGGTCGGCTGCGCGAACGCCTCCTCGCGAACGCGAGCCATCAAGAAGATGTTGTAGTCGACTCCGAGCGCAACGAGGAAGATGAAGGCAAGGAGCGGAAAGCTCGGATCCTCGCCCGGGAAGTCGGTGAAGAGCTCGAGGAGGACGAGACTCCCTCCGAGCGCGGCGAAGTACGAGAGGACGACGGTTGCCATCAGCAGTAGCGGTGCCACGAGCGCACGCAGGAGGAGCACGAGGATCGCGAAGACGACGGCCAGTACGAGTGGCACCAGGACCCTGGTCCGCTGGTCGCGGCCACGGCGCTCGATTCCACTGCAGGCCCCCCGACGAGCGCAGAGTCCCCGGCCTCCCGAAGAGTGCTACGCAGGCGCGGAACCACGGAGTACGCCTCCTCCGTGTACGGCGCCTCGACGAGCACGACGTCGAATCGCGCGCCCGGCTCTCCTCGCTCGACATCCCCCACGGACGCGACGTCCGGAGAGGACTCGGCGGCGGCGAGGACGGAGTCGACCTGGGACTCGTCGCGAACGAGCACCACCGTCGGTGCGCCTGCCCCCGCGGGAAATGCCTCTTCGAGCAGCCGCTGTCCCTGGACCGACTCGACCGAGCCACGGAAGGCGTTTGCGGTCGTGAGGTCGTCGTCCAGCGTCACTGCGCCGAGAGCCATCACCGCGAGCGCCAGCGTCGTCGCGATCCACACGGCGCGGTGGCGGCGCTCGATCCACTCGCCGAGCCTTCGCCAGAACCCGGGATCCGACCTGTCGTCCGAGCCGACCCTCGGGACGAACGGCCAGAACACCCTCCGCCCGCCGACGAGGAGGAGCACCGGAAGCAAGGTCAGCATCGCCAGCGCCGCGACGGCGACGCCGATCGCGCCAACCGGCCCGAGCCCTGAGATCGAGTTGACCTCCGCGAGGCTCAGGCAGAGCAGCGCCGCCACGACCGTGCCGGCTGATGCGAGGATCGCCGGACCGGCGCGGACGAGGGCGATTCGCATCGCCTCGTGGCGGTCCTCCACACGATGGAGCTCCTCGCGGTAGCGGGCAGTCAGGAGGAGCGCGTAATCCGTGCCCGCTCCGAAGACGAGGATGAGAAGGATCCCGCCTGTCTGTCCGTTGATGATCAGGCCACCCTCGGCCATGAATGTCCCCAGCCCGCGCACGACGAACTCGGCGACGAGCACCGAGAACAGGGGCAAGATCCAGAAGACCGGGCTCCGGTAGATGAGCACCAACAGGACGAACACGAGCCCTGCCGTGACGAAGAGGAGCGTCGAGTTGATGCCCTCGAACACCTCGCTCGCGTCCGCGGAGAACCCGGCGGGCCCGGTGACCCTGGCCTCGACACCGTCGGGCACGGTGCGTCCGAGGATCTCGCGCACCTGGCCGACCGCGTCGATCAGCACCTCCTCCTCGCCTCCCGCCTCGATCGGAACGTTCACGAGGGCGGCGGTGCCGTCCTCGGAGATCACAGGCGGCGGCAGATCGGCGACGCCCTCGATCGACGCCACGTCGATCGCCTCCGTCACGGCGGTGACGACGTCGTCGTCGAGCCCCCCAGGCTGGCGGAGAACCACGATCGCCGTCGTCACATCACCCGAGGCAAAGCCGTCCGACGACTCGAGCACGGCCACGGACTCGGCTTCGGCCGGAAGGAAGCTCGAGGCTTCGTTCTCCTGGACGCTCTCGAACCGACCGGCAAGCGGCGCGAGCGCGAGCGCCGCGACGACCCAGAGGCCGAGGACGACGAACTTCGTGCGCCGCCCGGCTACGAGGCCGGCGATTCGATAGCCAGTGCTGCTCATAACTCTAGGCATACTCTATACAGCTTTGACCACTGCAGCGCATCACGCAGCACATGATACTAGACATATATGGCTTCGCAGATGCAGCTTGACAGCTACTTACCAAGTCTGTACGCTCTCTGTACATAAACTCTACAGGAGGTCGAAGGTGCGTACAGCATTTGTCACACTCGGAGCCACGGTCGTCGCCGCCGCGGCGATCATCGCTCCCCTCTCGGCTGCATCTCCCGCGGCTGCTCAGAAGGACATCGCCCAGGTGGCGGCATCATCTCCGCAGTTCAGCACGCTCGTGTCCCTACTCAAGAAGGCCGGCCTCGTCGGCGCGCTGAAGCAGGGGACCTACACGGTCTTCGCTCCGACCAACGCGGCCTTCGCGAAGCTCCCCAAGGCGACCCTCCAGGCCGTTTCCACAGATCGGGCGCTCCTCAAGAAGGTCCTCACCTACCACGTCGTCAAGGGCAAGGCGCCGGCGGCGAAGGTCGTGACGCTCGACGGGAAGTCCGTGAAGACCCTCGAGGGTCAGGGCGTCAAGGTGTCGATCCGCGGCGGGAAGGTCTACCTCAACGGCTCGAGCCTCGTCACGAAGACCGACATCCCGGCGAGCAACGGGATCATCCACGTCATCAACCGGGTGCTCATCCCGAAGAGCTGACGTAAGCCGCAGGCTTGGGGGACAAGGAGAGCCGCTCGCGAGAGCGGCTCTCCGAGCTTCGGGGAGCGCGGCCGCTGTCGCGGCCACGCTCGCCCGCCTACTGGCCTGCGAGCCTGACGTCAGTCGCCTCTGGGCCCTTCTGCCCTTCGCGCTCCTCGTACTCGACGCGTGCACCCTCGGCCAGGCTCTTGTAGCCCTCGCCGGCAATGTTGCTGTGATGCACGAACAGATCCTTCGACCCCTCGTCGGGGGTGATGAACCCGTAGCCCTTGCTGTCGTTGAACCACTTGACGGTTCCGGTTGCCATAGAAAACACCTCCTTCACCAACTCACGAACGGGTAAGGAAGCGCACGCGCAAACCGGACTCGCTCTGGTACTGGACCCGGGGACGGTAGCAGTCGTGGCTTTCAGGAGGGGGTTTCGGGCTCGGGGGACGGAGTTTTCGGCTCACGCGGCGCGCCCAGGGCCAGCCCTGCGAGTGCCCAGACGACGACCGCAAGCCAGTGCACGCCGATCACGTCCGTCTGCAGACCGAGCAGGAGAACCGACGCGAAAGCCGCACCCACCCATGCTTCGCGCCGGCGCAAGAGGCCGATGAGGACCGCCAGGCTCCAGAGGACGAACGCGACCAGACCCGCGACACCGGCGTCAGTTCCGAGCTCGACGAACGTCGACTCTCCGGCCTTGATCTCGACTCCCGTTCGCTTGGCGACCACCCCCGCGTTCCCGAGGCCGTAGCCCTGCGGGTGATGGAACACCGCCTCCATCCCGTCCCGGAGGTTTCGCCAGTGGCTCGAGAGCGACGACTCGCCCGGCGAGAACGGATCGGTGCTTGCGCCCGGGTTGCTCGCGGCGTTCTCTCGGAGGAACTCGAGCTCCTCGGGCGTGTAGCTCGTGGACGGGCCGATGTGCGGATAGGCGACGAAGAACACCGAAGCGACAGCGAGCGACGCAATCGCGAGGACGGCGGGTGCGAGCCGTCGCTGGGCGATCGCCAGCACGACGAGCCCGACAGCGAGTGCGCCGACGGCTGCCCGCGTGTGCGTGTACAGGAGCCCGACGTAGAGGAGGACCCCGAGAGCCGCCCACCACCAGCGGAACGGCCGTCCGCTCAGGAAGATCAGCGCCACCACGATCGCGTAGGCGCTCGCGAGTGGCGAGAGGAACGTCGAGACGAGACGCCGGATCGGGTTGTCCTCGTCACCCGTGTTGAAGACCCAGTTCTCGGGGAGGCCGGAGAGACCCCTGTAGTCGAGCCCGAGCTGCTCGCGGTACCAGCCCGGCACGCCGGAGTCGCGCCACGCCTGGAGCGAGATGAACCCGAGGTCCAGGAGGCCGATGAGCGCGACTCCGGCTGCCGTCACGGCCGCGACGACGCCGAGCCGCTCGGCTCGCCACATGCGCGACGCGAGCCGACCGAGTGCATAGGCGCCGACCGGAAACAGATGGTGGCGAAGCGCGAGCAACTCGCCTCTCGTCGTTGCGTTCCCGTCGAGCCAGTCCTGGGGCAGAAGCGCATAGACGACGATGACCGCCGCGTACGTCACGGCCAGGGCGTCCGCGACCTGCGCGCTGGGAAGCCCGCGGACCTTCCACGCCACGACGAGAATGGCGACGAGGAGGAGCACGTCCTTCCACGCGGCAACCGCATCGAGCGCGGTTCCGCGCAGGCCGAGGTCCCAGAGCTGCGCCATGGCGGCGTTGTGCAGAGCCAGCCCGACGACGAGCACAACGAGGGCGAGGCGGATGAAGCGCTCAGTCGACAATGGCGACCAGCGTCAGGCCGAGACTTACGATGCGGACCCGTCCGGGAAACAGCGACTCGAGGCTCCGGCGCGAGAGCAGATTGAGCTCCTTCGCCCAGTCCTTCCCGAGCGCGCTGTACGCCGCGTGAGCGGGTCGCTCGGGAAGCCAGTGCACGAGCGGAAGCAAGGTGTGCACCTCGAGCGGGAACCGGCGATTCGGAGTCGTGACGAAGACGCGCCGGCCGACACGAAGCGCCTCCGAGACGAAGCGTCGCTGCCGCTCGCGGTTGCCGACGTGCTCGATGACGGCGTTCGAGTGGACGATGTCGAATTCGCCGTCGCCGAAGGGAAGCGCGAGCGCGTCCGCCCGCACGTACTCGATCCCTGGATACCGGTCGCGAAAGCCCGCACCGTCGTGAAGCCCCAGTGCGGTGATCCGCTCCGGCCACGGGTAGCGCTCCTCGAAGTAGTTCAGCGTGCCGCAGCCGTCGCCTTCGCCGAAGCCGAGCTCGTCCGCCCCGACATCGAGCACCGTCGTCTCCGACGTCGGTTGGAGCTCGTCGAGGAAGAGCCGGAGCTTGCGTTCACGAGAGCGCAGGGAGACGGTGTCCGCAATCCTCACGCGCGTAAGTATCCGGTCCACCGAGGCCAGTAGTGTGGCGTCGTGGTCGAGGCACACGTTCGCCCACGGGGCCCGTACTCCTTGAAGCTGACGACCTGGACCGGCGAGTGGCGAGCGGCGCTCCCTGAAGGACGCTGGGCCGAGGCCCGACAGCACCCTGACGGCGTCGTCCACCTCCGCGCCTCGTGCGAGCACGCGGTGGAGCGCGCGCGGTTCATGCTCGCTCTCGACGACGACACGACCGAGTTCCACCGTCGCTTCGGTCGGGATCCGATTCTCGGTCCGACGTCGCGCCGGCTGCGAGGATTGCGGCCGCCGCGGAAGGCGACTGTCGCTCACGCAACGCTCCGTGCGATCTGCGGCCAGCTCATCCAGTCGAGCCGGGCACGCCAGATCGAGCAGGCGGTGATCCGCGCGTGCGGGGAGTCCCCACCGAGTCGGGAATCGCTGGCGCGTCTCTCGCCGGCAGCGCTAGCCGGATGCGGACTTGCGCAGAGTCGTGCGACAACCCTCGGCCGGCTCGTTCGGACGCTCGACCTGGAAGGCCTGAAGACGGCTCCCGCGCACGCGTTGGCACGCCTGCTGCGCGAACGCGGAATCGGCCCGTGGAGCGTCGGCGTTATCGCGCTTCACGGCCTCGGGCGCTACGACGCGGGCCTCGTCGCCGATCTGGGCCTCATGAAACTCGTCGCCGCGCGGACGGGTCGCTGGCCGGATCCAGCGGAGACGCAGGAATTACTCGACCCGTACGGTGAGTGGCAGGGGCTTGCCAGTGTGTACCTGCTCGCCGGATTCAAGCGAGGCCTGGTTCCACGCGCCGACGCCGATCGCGCTCGACTCGCGAGACGTCTGCCGGAGCACGCCGGCTGACGGGAGTTCCTAGACTCCGACCCATGGTTGACTCCCGCAGGATCGCGATTCTCGGAGCCGGCAGGATCGGCGAGGCGCTCATCAGCGGTCTGCTCTCCTCCGGCTGGAGGAAGCCGGAGGAGCTGGCCGCCACCGCCCGGCGGGCAGAGCGGGTCGCCGAGCTTCGCGACCGGTACGGCGTCGAGGCGACGCTCTCGAACCGGGACGCGGCAGCCGGAGCAGCGCTGGTCGTGATCGCGGTGAAGCCGCAGGACATCGACGCACTGCTCGGTGAGATCGGCGGTCTCATCCTCCCGGAGCAGACCGTCCTCTCGGTCGCAGCGGCGATACCGACGGCACAGATCGAAAGCAGGCTCAGCGCGGACGTTCCCGTCGTGCGGGCTATGCCGAACACACCTGCAACCGTCCACGAAGGCATCGCCGGTCTGTGCGCAGGAGCCCACGCGAGCGACGAGCAACTCGACCTCGCCGAGGAGGCGCTCTCCCACCTGGGGGGCGTCGTCCGCGTGCCGGAGGCGGCCATGGACGCGATCACGGCCGTGTCCGGGTCCGGGCCGGCGTACTTCGCGCTTCTCGCCGAAGCGATGATCGAGGCCGGCATCCTGCTCGGCCTGTCTCGCGAGATCTCGACGCAGCTCGTTGTCCAGACGATGCTAGGAACCGCGAAGCAGCTCCGGGACGAGAAGATGCACCCGGTCGAGCTCCGCGAGATGGTGACGTCTCCCGGCGGGACGACGATCGCCGCGATCCGGGTGCTCGAGATGGCCGGTGTCCGTGCCGCGTTCCTGAACGCCATCCAGGCGGCGATGGTGCGCTCCCGGGAGCTCGCCGCAGGCGACCAGTAGCGGTTACGAGGACTTCTACTCGGCGGCGCTCTCGACGGCAAAGAGTCGCCACTGGGTCTTGCCTTCCATGTCGCGATTGTCGCTCAAGCGGGAAGGAGTCGTGACCGGAGCGGTACGGCCAACCCACGTCGGGCGGCGAGCACCTGGAACGCGAGCACCGTGTCGGCCACCGGGATGTCCTCCAGGAACTGCTCGCGCGACTCGAAGTCGTCGACCAGCGCGCGGATTGCGTCCCCGTACGCCGAGCCGCTTGCCGTTGCGAGGGCCAGGAGCACTTCGACGACGGTGGCCGGGACACCGTCCTTGCTCGTGAGCGTGGCCGCGAGCGACGCAGCATCGGCGTCCTCACCGAGCACGAGCTGCGCCAGCGTCGCTGCGTAGCGACCGATCGAGCTCGCGGATTCAGCCGCTCCCGCAGCGAGGGCCCAGTGCGCGTCGTCGCGCGCACCCTCCCAGTCGCCCGCGATGAGCCGCGACTTCATCGCACCGATGGGCCTCCCCCAGCTCCCGGGCGACGCGAGCGGCCAGCTCTCGCGGTACCGGTCCGCCGCTCGGCCGAGCCATGCGGACGCCTCGGAACGATCGCCGCTCATGAGGTACGAGACCCCGGCCGCCCACGCAGCATTTCCCATCCGCGTGAGCTGCCGCTGGCGCTCGTCTGGCTCCTCCGGAAGCCGTGCCGCGCCGTCCTCGTACCGTGAGATCGCCAGCGCCGCTCGTTCCCTCCAGCCGTCCGCCACACACGAAGTATCGTCCGGGCGATGGGCAGGGAGCTTCGCGAGGTCGTCTACGTCGACGGTGTCCGAACGGCCTTCGGGCGAGCTGGCGAGGGCGGGTACTTCTGGAGGACGAGAGCCGACGACATGGCGGTCAAGGTCGTGCGCGAGGTGCTGCGCCGCAATCCGACCGTTCCGCCCGAGCGGATCGACGACGTCGTGATCGCGGCAACCGCGCAGGTCGGCGACCAGGGGCTGACGCTCGGACGGGACGTCGCGCTGCTCGCCGGACTGCCCAAGACCGTGCCCGGCTTCGCGGTGGACCGGATGTGCGCAGGTGCGCTGACGGCGACGACGGCCGGGGCGGGCGAGATCGCGATGGGAACAGCCGACGTCGTGCTCGTCGGAGGCGTCGAGCACATGGGCCACCATCCGATGGGCGCGGACGTCGACTTCAACCCGCGCTTCGTCGCGGAGCACATCGTGGACGAGTCCGCTGCGGTCATGGGACAGACGGCGGAGAACCTCCACGATGCGTTCCCGCACCTGACGAAGGAAGCCGCGGACGAGTTCGCGGTCTTCTCGCAGCAGAAGGCCGCGCGAGCGTGGGACGACGGAGTCATGGACGAGATCGTCGTCCCCATGTCCGTGTTCGGCGACGAGGGCTGGACGCTCGCGACGCGGGACGAGTTCCTGCGACCCGACACGACGATGGAAGCCCTCGCAGAGCTCCGGACGCCGTTCCGCGTCGCGGGACGGGTCACCGCCGGGAACTCCGCAGGGCTCACCGATGGTGCGACCGCTGCGCTCATCACCTCGGAGCGCGCCGCCGAGGAGCTCGGCCTGGAGCCGAAGATGCGGCTCGTGGCGTTCGCATACGCGGGTGTCGAGCCGGAGCTCATGGGCCTCGGGCCGGTGCCGGCGACGAAGAAGGTGCTCGATCAGGCGGGTCTGGGAATCGACGACATCGGCCTGTTCGAGCTGAACGAGCCCTTCGCGGTACAGGTGCTGTCGTGGTGCGACGGTGTCGGCGTCCCCCCCGACGACCCGCGTCTCAACCCGTACGGCGGTGCGATCGCATGCGGTCATCCGCTCGCGGCCACGGGTGTGCGGCTCATGGCGCAGCTCGCGTACGGCTTTGGTAAGCGCCCCGAAGTGCGGTACGGCCTCACGGCGTTGTGCATCGGGCTCGGGATGGGCGCGGCGATCCTCTGGGAGAACCTTGCCGGCGTAGGCTCGACGGAGCCGACCAAGAGAGCGGAGGCGGCGGCTTCACCGGCGCCGTAGCAGGAGGAACGGTGGCTAGCCCCCCGACCGAGTTCAAGCTCCAGCGGATCGACACGCGCGCAGGCCCCGTCGCGCTCGTGACGATGGACAACGGTGAGGACTGGCAGAAGCCGAACACGTTCGGCGAGGCGGCGCTCCGCTCGCTCGACGAGGTCCTCGGCCGACTTCGCACACGGGACTGGCGCGGCCTTCTGCTGACCGGGAAGCCGTTCGTCTTCGCAGTCGGCGCCGACATCGACGAGTTCGGCGAGATCACGCCGGAGCGGGCACGAGCAGGTGGCGCGGCGGGCCACGAGCTCTTCGGGCGCCTCCGCGAGCTCCCCTTCGTCACCGTCGCCGCGATCAACGGCGCCGCGCTCGGCGGCGGTGTCGAGATCGCGCTCCACTGCGACTACCGCACGATCTCGTCCTCGGTCCGCCACTTCGCCTGCCCCGAGGTGTTTCTCGGCCTGATTCCAGGCTGGGGGGGCACGCAGCTGATCCCCAAGCTCGTCGGCGCCGAGCAGGCAGTGACGTTCATCGTCGAGAACCCGCTCCGCCAGAACCGCATGCTCGACGGCAGCAAGGCGTTCGACGCTGGCTTCGCAGACGCCCTCTTCGAGCCTGTCGAGTTCCTCGACGAGTCGCTGGACTTCCTGGTCGAGAAGATCGAGGAAGGCGCGGGAAAGCAGCGCCCGAGCGCCGATCTCTCGGAGGTTGCTGAGGTGTGCCGCAAAGCTCGTTCGAGGCTCGACGGGCAGGTGCACGGAGCCGCACCCGCGCCGTACCGCGCACTCGACCTGATCGAAGGGGCGGCGAACTGGTCGCTCGAGGACGGCTACCGGGCGGAGGAGGATGCGCTCGCCGAGCTTCTTCCGAGCCCGCAGGCGCAGGCATCCGTGTACGCCTTCCATCTCGTCCAGCATCGGTCGAAGCGCGGCGTCGGCCTCCCTGACGCAGAAGCACGCCGCGTGGCGAAACTCGGTGTCGTCGGTGCGGGGCTCATGGCCCGCCAGCTCGCGCTGCTCGCCGTCCGGCGGCTCGAGGTGCCCATCGTCCTGCGAGACCTGACGCAGGAGCAGGTCGATGATGCAGTTTCATGGATCGGGGACGAACTGGGCGAGCTCGCACGGAAGGGACGATTCGGCGAGGGGAAGGCGCGGTTCCTCTCGTCTCTCGTGAGCGGAGGGACCGAATGGCAGGTCTTCGCCGGATGCGACCTCGTGCTGGAGGCCGTCTTCGAGGACCTCGACCTCAAGAAGGACGTGCTCGCCGAGCTCGAGCGAGTGGTGTCGCCACAGTGCCTCCTCGCGACCAATACCTCGTCGCTCTCGGTGACGGCCATGAGCGCGGAGCTCGAGCACCCGGAGCGCGTCGTGGGCATGCACTTCTTCAACCCGGTCGCCGTGCTCCCGCTGGTGGAGCTCGCGCGAACACCGCTCACCGATGACGTCTCGCTCGCGACCGCCTGGGCGGTCACGACGAAGCTGCGCAAGACGGGCGTCCTGGTCCGCGACGCGCCCGCATTCGTCGTGAACAGGTTGCTCGGTCGCCAGGGCGCTGTCCTGACGGAGGCGCTCGACCGCGGCAATACGGTCGAGGAGACCGACGAAGCGGTGCTGAGGCTCGGTCTGCCGATGGCGCCGTCGGTGCTCCTCCAGCTCGTCGGGCCGAAGGTCGCGAACCACGTACGTCACACGCTGCACGAAACCTGGCCGGACCGTTTTCCGCTCTCCGCGACGCTCGAGAGCCTCGCCGAAGGCGGCGAGGCGGTCGTGGTCGACTACGCCCCACGCAGCGTGGAGGAGATCCACGAGTCGGTGCTCGACGCTCTCGCAGACGAGGCGCGGCACATACTGGAAGAGGGTGTCGTGGCTGAGGCCGCCGACATCGACACGTGTCTCATCCTGGGCGCCGGGTTCCCGTTCTGGCTCGGCGGGATCACGAAGCACCTGGATCAGACCGGGGTGTCGGAGCGTGTCGTAGGCCGCCCACTGGCGACGATCGGCGCCACGCCAGAGCGTCGTTGACGGTGTCACGGCACAAACTCTGAGGTATGCTCTGCCGGTACCGCTCGCCGCGTCAACCAGGCGAGCGCAATCCTTCGGAAGGAGCGGCACGGCACTACGTGCTGCGCGCATGCACGAAGCAGAGTCCAGCCCGACGCTGACGTCGGAGACCCAAACTGATCTGATCGAGGCCGCCGGTCGCGCCTCGACCTGGTTCGGCGAGCCGTTCCTGCACGACGGCGAGGATGCCGGCCTGGTTCTTGCCCCGGGCACCGCACGTCGCGCGGCACTCGACCACGCTCTCGAGGAGATGGCGGCCGGAAACAAGCAGCCGTCTGCGCGCTGGAAGGTGCGCTACGGCCTCATGCTCGGCCTGGAGCGAGTCCTGAGCCAGGAGCCCGTGCGCACCGCGGCCGGGACCGAGTTGCGGCGCCATCAGGTCGACGCGCTCACCGGGATGCTGACCGAGCTCATCGCCGCGACCCAGAGGGCGGCCGAGGACGCAAACGGCAACGGCGGCGGTAACGGGCATGCGATCGACACCGGCAGTGGCAACGGCACGCTGGTCGATGGAGCGCTGGTCGATGGAGCGCTGGTCGATGGAGCGCTGGTCGATGGAGCGCTGGTCGAAGCAGACCTCGAGGACGAGCCCGAGGACGACTTCGACGCCGGCTTCATCGACGACCTCGCGCTCGAGGAGGAGGAGTTCCACGGTCACGATCCGGGGGCGATTCGGCGCTACAGGTTCAGGCATCCGACGGCTTCCGGGAAGACGATCGCCGCCGCCGGGTTCGTCGACGCCGCGCGCACCCTGGGCGTCCTGATCCTCACCCACCGGCGCCTGCTCGTCTCGCAGTTCAACCGGGATCTGACCACGGAGGGATACGGGGATCGATTCACGGACCCGGTCCTGAAGGGCGCGTCATCGCGCATCCCGAACCCGGTGACGATCCAGACCTACGCGTGGTTCGCCCGGCACGGCTCGGAGCTCGACCGGGAGACCTACCATCTCGTGCTCTGCGACGAGGCGCACACGGCGCTCGGAGAGAAGACGAGCGCTGCGATTCGCGCATTCCACGACCCGCTCTTCATCGGCATGACTGCCACGGAGCAGCTCATCGCCAAGCAAGTCTCGGATGTCTTCCCTGCCTCGGTCGACGACCTCCCGCTCGCAGACGCTGCGCGCCGCGGCCTCATCGCACCTCTTCGGAACCTCCGCGTTCCTCCGGCGGCAGCAGTCAACTCGGTGCCCATCGTCGGCGGTGACTTCGAGGAGCGCGCGCTCGCCGCCGCACTCGACCACCAGGCTCTGAACCAGGCAGCCGCGAGCCTCTATCGCGACCGCTTCGGAGTCACGCCGGGCATCGTCTACGCCGCCGGAGTCGACCATGCATACAACCTCGCCCAGGAGTTCCGGGCGGCAGGCCTGAAGGCCGAGGCTGTCTCCGGTCGCACGCCCCCGACCCGACTCGCGGAGACGCTCGCTGCCTACGAGCGCGGCGAGATCAACGTCCTCATCAACGCGCAGCTCCTCGCCGAGGGCTGGAACTCACCGAGGGCGACCGTGTGCATGCACCTCGCGCCGACCGCGTCGCGCCGCGTCTACCAGCAGCGCATCGGACGAATCATGCGTACGCATGCACGCAAGGAAGCGGGAATCGTCGTCGACTTCGTTCCCAAGGCCTCGACGCACAACGAACGAGTGGTGTCGCTCCACGCGCTCCTGGACGCGGACTTCTACCGCGAAGGAGCGAGAGTCACCCCCGCGCCCCGGCGTCGGGCTCAGAGACGCGCGCGCCGCAAGCTCTCCCCGGTCCCGTGGCTCGTGCCGGTCACACCCGACGTCGCGCGTCGACTGAGCGTGATCCAGCGCGAGTGGCAGCGGATCGACCCGAAGTACCTCGATGACGACGAGCAGCGCTTCTGGGCGACGATCGCCGGTCGTCAGATCCGGTTCGATCAGCGCGCCGAGTTCGCGCGCAAGTTCACCGAAGGGCGGGCAAACAAGGTGGCACTCGAGCAGTTCCTCGCCACGTGCGCCGCGGAGAACCCGAACCGACGACTCCGCATGACCGCGCTCATGGACCGGGTCGCAACCCCGGTCGAGCGTGCCGACTTCGACGATCTCGTCACTCTCGTGACGCAGGCTCCGCCCTGGGAGAAGGACCGGTCCGCCGGCGTCCGCGTCCTACTGCGAGCGATCGGGGACGGGAAGGCCGTCGCGCCCGACCAGATCCTCGCCCGCTGGACCTGGCGCCTGGCACGGGCAACGCGAAAGGTGCAGGACCGTCGAGTCTCCACCGAGTTTCCGGAAGCCAAACGGCTTCTCGGCGCAGTCGCCAACTCGCGCGGATATCGCCACGAGGAGAACGTCAACCGCCTCGTCCAGGTCGCGCAAGCGATGCCGCTACCCGTCGGATCCGCGCTGCTCGCGTCCGCGGACGGCTACACGCCACGTGCCAACGCCACCCTCGACCATGCACGCGAGGAGATCGGCACGATCACCGAGATCGCAAGCGCGCTCGCTGACAATCTGCCAGCGCCCAAGCTGACGGCGCGGAAGTCACGTCGCAGGCGAAGGAAGCGCAAGGGCCAGCCGTCGGGCCAGGATCAGACCCAGGATCAGACGCAGGATCAAACGGCCCAGGAGCCGCGCCTGGACGCGACAGGGGAAGATCCGAGCGCGCGTCCAGAGATCGACGGCAAAGGGCCGTCCGATTCCCCCGTGCACGAGCCGACGCACGTCTCGGTCGCAGAGCCGGCTGAGGACGCGGCGTAGGCCGCCGCTAGTCGCCGGCGCCCGAGCCTCCGCCGCCGTTTCGCTCACGTTCCCGAAGAAAGCGTGCGATCTCGGCGGCAAGCGCCTCGCCGGACGGGATTCCGCCGGACTCCTCGAGCCAGTCCAGCGAGTCCGCACGCTGCTCGAGCTCCTCGACGTACGCGGCCGTCTCCGAGTCGCTCGCAACCGCCTGCGACACCTGCTCGACGTACGACTCCTCGGCCTCCGCGAGCTCCTGGACGTCGATGGCGATCCCGAGAACCGTGGCGAGCCGTTCGCACAGCGCCCGCGCAGCCCGAGGGCTCGGAGCGAGCGAGACGTAGTGAGGCACCGCCGCCCAGAGGCTGACGGACGGGATCCCGCTCCTCCGGCACGAGTCGAGGAGCACGCCGACGATCCCGGTCGGCCCCTCGTAGCGTGAGAGCTGGAGCCCGAGCTCGTCAACGAGCTTCGGGTCCGAGGCGGCCCCCGTCACGGGCGCGGCGCGGGTGTGCGGGACGTCGGCGAGGAGGGCACCGAGCGTCACGACGAGCTCGACGCCGAGATCGCTTGCGAGCTCGCTCACGATCTCGGAGAACGTTCGCCAGCGGTAGTTCGGCTCGACGCCGACCATGAGAACCGCGTCGCGATCGGTGCCCGGGATACGCGCTCGGAAGAAGGCGTTCTCGGGCCACTCGATGCGCCTCGTCTGACCTTCGTCCAGGGAGACCTGTGGGCGAGTCGCCTGAAAGTCGACGAAGAGCTCGGGATCGATGTCCGCGAACTTGTGCGCCTCCCAGAGGCGAGCGAGGTAGCCGGCTGCGAGCGTCGCAGCCTGCCCGCCGTCGTTCCAGCCACGGAACGCGCCGATCAGGACGGGGCGTTCGAGCGTGGGCCGCTCGTACAACCGCAACTCCTTGGCCACGGGACCCAGCTTACTGTCGAGCCAGTCGACGAGGTGGTCGCCAGAGGGCGTATGCGATCCCGACCGTGAGCACCCAGATCGTGGCAGCGAGGGCGACATGGAGGAGCACGAGACCCCACGGCAGCGCGTTCCGATACTGGACCTCGCCGAGGATCGCCTGGCAGGCGAGCACGCCGACGAGAGCCACCCAGAGCACGAACACACCGGGATAACGGTGTCGAGCCCGGGCGAGGAACCAACCGACCACGAGCACGCCGATCCCGAACGCAGCGGCAACTCGAACGTGCACGTACACCGTGTCCGTGATCGCGACCCCGAGCCGCTTGACTCCGTCGTCCGCCCCCGGATGCGGGCCGGAAGCGGTGGCCACGGCGCCGGAGACCACGAGCGCTGCGCAAGCGGGCACCCCTGCCCAGACCACGAGCTTCCTCAGCCATGACGGATCGACGGGCTCAGCGCGTCCTTCGGTCAGGAGCAAGGCCTCGATCGCGACGACGACCGCCAGTGCGAGCGCGGTGAGCCCGAGCAGGAAGTGCGCCATGACCGCGAGCGGATGGAGATCCAGGGCGATCGTGATCGCGCCGAGCGGAATCTGGGCCGCGACGACCAGAAAGGCTGCGAGCGCTGTGCGCCGCCCGGTCGTCGAGAGTCCCTCGGTCCTGCGCGCGCCGATCCATGTGACGAGGGTCATTACGAGCGCGACGAGAGCGACCATGCGGTTGCCGAACTCGACGAAGGCGTGGAAGCCACGCTCCGGGTAGGGCTTGTCGCCGCAGCGAGGCCAGTTGTCGCACCCAAGCCCCGAGCCGGTCAGCCGCACGAACGCCCCGGAAGTGACCACGAGAAACAGCGACGACGCAGAGGCAATGGCGAGTCCCAGGAACCGAGTCGCCGACACGATCCGAGCGCGAGCCGCGATCGTGGCCACTAGAGGAGCACGACTCCGGCGCCGCCCTCGACGCGTCCGATGCGTGCGATGAAGAGATCCTCGGCCCCGAACGTCGCCTCGAGCACGGCTCCGCGATCCGCGGGAAGCGAGATCAGGAGGCCTCCGGCCGTCTGAGGGTCGTAGGCGAGCGCCTCGGCGGCGGCTTCCGCCGTGCTCTCGACGTGGGGGCTCGCGAACTCGCGATTGCGGCGGTCGCCGCCCGTTCGGATACCTGCCGTAGCCAGCTCCATCGCATCCGGCAGGGCCGGGACAACGTCCGATTCGACGACGGCGCGGACGCCGCTTCTGGACGCCAGTTCGTGCACGTGGCCGAGCAACCCGAATCCGGTCACGTCGGTGACCGCGTTCGGGGCGAACGGACGAAGCACGTCGGCTGCAGCGCGGTTCAGCTCGTACATCGCTGCAACCGCCGCCGCGAGTGCGTCGTCCGACGCTCTCCCCTCGCGATGCGCCTGCAGCACGATCCCGGTTCCGAGCGGCTTGGTGAGGTAGAGGACGTCGCCGGGTTGCGCCCCCGCCTTGGACCAGATTGCCTGGGGATGAACGGTGCCGACGACCGCGAGCCCGTACTTCGGCTCGGTGTCGCGGATGGTGTGGCCGCCCGCGAGAATCGCGCCCGCGGCGCGAACGCGCTCGTCCGCGCCGGCGAGCACGTCCCCGAGAACCTCGGTCGGGAGCTCTTCGGGAAAGGCCGCGATCGAGAGAGCAAGCAAGGGAGTGCCGCCCATGGCGAACACGTCGTTCAGGGCGTTGGTCGCGGCGATCGCGCCGAACGCACGGGGGTCGTCGACCAGAGGCGGGAAGAAGTCGACCGTGAATACGAGCGCACGATCGTCGTCCAGTCGGTAGACGGCCGCGTCGTCAGCGGGGTCGAGTCCAACGAGGAGATCCTCGGCGTCGGCCGGGACAAAGCCGGCGAGCAAGGTCTCCAAGCGAGCCGCCGAGTACTTGGCGGCGCAACCGCCTGCTTTGGCAAGCGAGGTCAGTGACACCTCGGACATGGCAGGAACTGTAGGCCGAGCAGGGAGGAGAGCGGCGGCGCGCAGCGAAAGCGGTTGGCCGGAGAGATCCGTCCCCTTCCCTCTCCATGCTAGCCAGCGGCCGCCGCCCCCTCGGCGGCCGCTGTGTTAGAACGACGCACTCGTGAGATCCGCACTCGTCACAGGTGGGTCGTCCGGTATCGGCTTGGCGCTCGCGCGCATGCTTCGCGACGAGGGGTATGGACTGACGCTCGTCGCCCGACGTCCGGACAAGCTGGCCGCGGCCGCAGCCGAGATCGGCGCGGAGAGCTTCGTCGCAAACCTCTCGGACGAGGACGCCTGCGTCGCCGCGGTCGCCGCGCACGCCGACCGTTTCGGAGGGCTGGACGTGCTCGTCAACAGCGCCGGGATCGGCATCGGCGGAAGCTTCGCGAGCCTGGAGACGAAGAAGATCGACCTCCAGCTGGACGTGAACCTACGTGCGACCCTCATCGTGACTCGCGAGGCGCTGCCGCTCTTGCGCGCGTCTCGTGGCTTCATCATCACGCTCGCGTCCATCGCCGGCACGATCCCCGTCCCGGGCCTCTCGATCTACGCCGCCTCGAAAGCCGCGCTGATCTCCTGGACGAAGTCGCTGAACCGCGAAGAGGAAGTGCACGGCGTCCGTGCGACCGCACTCTGCCCGGCCTTCGTCGCGACGCCGATGACGGACTGGACCGGCCTGCCGGCCGAGGAGATGATCCAGCCGGAGGACATCGTCGAGCTCGCGCGAGCACTGCTCCGGCTCGGCCCGCGAGCGCGTGTACCCGAGATCGTGGTCGAGCGCGTCGGCGACGAGGTCTAGCCGCGCCGGCCACACATCGGGCCGTCGGGCTCGTCAGCCGGTCGCCACCGCCTTCACCGCCTCGTCGAGCTCGTCCACCGATACCGGGCCTTCGAACCGGGCCGAAACCCTTCCGTCCGCTCCGACGACGAACGTCCACGGCTCGGTCGTGAGCCCCCACTCATGCATCCACCGGTTGTACCCCTTGGCGGGATCGTTGCCCTCGTACACCTCGACATGGATGAAACGAATCGGCGAGTGCTCGTGCCGGTGTGCGACCTCCTCGACGACGTCTACGGCAGGACCGCACATCCGGCTCGTGCAGAACTTCGGGGTAGCGAACACGACGACGAACGGGCGCCGATCGCGCACTGAAGCTGCGACCGAGTACCGAAGCAAGGTGAGGTCCGGCGGGGTCCGGGTCGTCAACTCCGCGGCGTTGCTGCCGTCAGCAGCCAGGGTCGGGTTGTCGGAGGCTGGAGCCGGATCGCCGACACCCGGGGGTGCGATCGCCTTGTGAACCACGACGTTGCCGAGGGCCTGCACCTCGTTGCGCCCGCCTTTCGGCTCGGCCAGCAGCCAGTACGTTCCAGGCTGTCGAACGTCGAGGTGCGTGACGTAGATGTGCGTGCTGTCCGCCTCCGCACCCCCAGGCACACCGATGCGCTCGACCTTCGCCTCGGTTTCGATGAACGGCCGCTTCTCGAGCCCGCGCGCGACCCACACCTGCGCCGTTGGCTCGATGACCGAGCGGCCCTCCGAGTCGAGCACGAGGAAGCTGACGCGAATCCGCCCGGGCTCGTAGGTGGACGTTCCGGGAACCACGGCAACGTCGTCGCCGGGCGCACGCCAGAGCTGCTCGAGCGTTTGCGCGCCCGCCGCGCTCCCGTCGTCGGCGATCGAGCCTGACCCACCGCACGCCGAGACCGTCAGGCACATGGACGCGCACGACACCGCGGCCAGTGCCGTTCGAAGGCGCATCGCGCCCAGTCTAGTGCCGTCGACCTACCCGGTCGACGGCCGCCGCACTACAGCGCCTCTAGTAGTGGCCGTCGGACCACGAGCCGCGGCTGTACAGGCCGAGCCAAGCCGCGAGCAGCGCCAGATTCACGAGAAGCAGCATCAAGCGTGGCTTCATGGCGTCCTCCTCTCTTAGAAGCGGATTTCTTGGAGCGCCTCAGCAGCGCTCCGGTACAGGCGCGCGGCCTCGCGGTCGTCGCCACGACGCACCGCAAGGTCTCCCAATGCGACCCACGCCTCCGCTCGATGACTGAGTGACGCCAGCTGCTCTGCAGCGGCGTCAGCTGCGCGGAAGCTCTCCTCCGCCTCCTCATACCGCCCGCGCTCCATCAACGCTCGCCCCAGTACGAGCTGCGACGGGCAGACCTCGTGCAGGAAGTCCTCCCGACCCTGCAGCAGATCAAGCGCCTTGCGTGCCGTCTCGTCCGCGTCGTCGTACTCGCCGCGGCGCAGGTGAACCGCGGCCAGCCCACCGAGCGCCTGCGCGGCGTCGGCGGGCGAATCCGTGTCCAGCGCTCGTGCAAACGACGCCTTGAGGTGCTCGACGGCCTGCTCCTCGTCACCGAGGAGCAACGTCAACCCGCCGAGGTTCAACAGGAGCCGGCCGACATTCCGCTCGTCGTTGAGCTCCTGGTACAGCTCCTTCGCCCGTTGCGCGTAGTTCCTCGACAGGACCCAGTGCCCCTGCCGCTGGGCGATGATCGAAGCCTGGAAGTACGTGTTCGCGATCGCCCGTCGATCGCCGAGATCCTGTGCCAGCTCGAGAGCCCGCTCGACGTCTTCGCGTGCAGCGACGTAGTCGCGCTGGAGCCGGTGGCAACGAGAACGCCAGCCGAGGATGTCAGCGCGGAGCAGGTCGCACGGGAGCCCGGACCGTTCGGCGAGGACGAGTGCCTCGCCGAAGAGCGCGAGCGCCGTGCCGACGCTCGAAAGCTTGTAGCGGCAGACCGCGAGACGGAAAAGAACATCGGCGCGGTCGACATCCGAAAACTCCGGACCCTCGACCAGGTTGCGAGCATGCTGGAGGAGGTCGAGCGCATTCCGGACCTCGCCGTGCTGCTGGAGCGCCCACGCCTCGCCTGCAAGGGCGCGGAGCTCGAGGACCGGCGCCCAGGTGCCTTCGACAGCGCCCCGTGCCTCCCGAAACGCAGCGATTGCCTCTGCGTCCTGATGCGCCTCCGACAGCGCCTCGGCACGGGCGAGCAGCGTCTCGACCTTCGTCCGCTCCTCCGTCGAGACACCGACGGCCAGGAAGTCCGGGTCGACTCCGAGGCGTTCGGCGAGCCACGCGATCGTGTCCTCGGTCGGGCGCGTCTTCCCGCGCTCGATCTGGCTGATGTACTCCTTGGAGACGCGACCCTCGGCAAGCTCGGTCTGAGTCAGCCCCGCGGCCACGCGAAGCGAGCGCACACGCTCACCGAGGCGTGCGCTACCACCCGAAGGCGAAGCGGCGGTGGCGGTCTCGTTCATGCCCATCGGAGTGAACCCGTCATCGGTACGCGCGCGCTCCCCCTACAGGGGGGTTGGCGCGGGGGAAGTGGCCGGAGCTGGCTGCCCATGGAGTGAAGTGGAGATTAGCCGAAATCACTTGACCGAGCTACTTGACTTTTCCAGACACGGCTCCTATAGTCAGCCCCACAACCGCATCGATCGGACGCCAGATCGGATGCGAGGGCACCACCGCCGGATCGGCAGGCGGGCGCAGGAAGGACGTGGCTGGGCCGCAGAGCCACGATCTCCGGCTCGTCGCCCCGGGAAGGGGTAGCCTCGAACGGAGAACGCCCCCGGAGCCGCAGCCGGGGGCGTTCTGCATTCAGGGCCTGCATTCAGGAACAGGATCTTGCGGGTCTTCGGCAGGTAACGCGCGCACTAGCGAGCTAGGCAGCGAGATCGACCGCGTCTCGGCCCGGAGCCTCGGCCATCTCGTGCGGGCGAACGAGGACGAAGGCCACGACCGCACCCGCGAGCGCGATCACCGCTGCGACGAGCAACGAGCGCTGGAATCCGGCCATGAACGCCTCGACTGTCTGCTCCCCGCCGGCCGCGTGGACCATGATCGCCCCCATCACCGCGATGCCGAGCGATCCGCCCACCTGGCGGCACGCATTGAGCACGCCGGCACCGACGCCCGCCTTGTCGACGGGAACGGCGCGTGTTGCCGCCGCGGCGCTCGGAGTCATGGTCATCGCCATTCCCGCCCCGCCGACGAGCAGGCCGGGCAGGAGAGTCCAGAACGTCGCGTCGGCCCCGAGCTGAGAGAAGTACAGGAGCTGGGTAGCGACCAGGCACATCCCGATGGTCATGAACGAGCGGGAGCCGATCCTGTCCGTCGTCCTACCGGCGATGGGCGCGATGAGGATGATGAGGATGGTCATCGGCAGGAACGCAGCGCCGGTCTGGACCGCGGAGAAGCCGAGAATGTTCTGCATGTAGAGCGAGACGAAGAAGAACACGCCGAACATCGCGAGCGCGACCAGGAGGATCACGACGTTCGCGCCGGTGTAGGTCCGGTTCCGGAAGAGCTCGAGCGGCAGCATGGGCGCTCGCTGGTGGCGCTCGAGCTGCACGAAGACGACGAGTGCCACGACCGCAATTGCGAAGGCGGCGATGATCCGATTGGAGGTCCAGCCGAACGAGTTCGCCTCGATCAGCCCGTACGTGAGCGCGAAAAGCCCGACTGCCGACGTGACGAGGCCCGGAATGTCGAGCCGCTCGTGCGTCTCGTCGCGCGACTCGTCGATAAGCAGCAAGCTGGCGGCCACCCCGGCGATGCCGACAGGGATGTTCACGAAGAAGATCCAGTTCCAGCCGAGATGCTGGGTCAGCAAGCCCCCGGCGAGCGGCCCAATCGCGAGCGCGAGCGCAGACACACCGGCCCAGATGCCGATGGCAGTGCCTCGCTGACGGGGCGGGAAGGTTGCGGCGATGATCGAGAGCGACGCCGGGTTCATGAGGGCGGCACCGGCGCCCTGGACAACGCGCGCGGCGATGAGTTCATGGCCCGAGCTCGCAAGACCACACCACAGCGATGCGAACGTGAAGACGACGATCCCGATGATGAAGATGAGCCGCCGGCCGTAGGCGTCTCCGATCTTCCCCCCGATGAGCATCAGGGCCGCGAAGGTGAGCGCATAGCCGGCGACCACCCACTCGAGCTCCGAGAGATCGGCGCCCAGATCCTGCTGGATCGACGGCAGCGCGACGTTCACGACCGTGTTGTCCAGCATGATCATGAACAACCCGAACGAGACGGCGGCGAGCGTCCACCACTTCCGCCGCGGGCCTGTGATGAGGTCCGGCTTCCTCACGTGCTCGACACTACCTCTGCGAAGATCACGACTCCTCTCGTCACGTGGGGAACCGGCACAGGACTCGAACGGATGAACACAGAAGCCTATTCCTGGGTGCCGAGCGCGGAGCAGCTCGAAGCGGCGAACGTCGGTCGGCTCGCGCGCCGGCTCGACTGTGCCGCCTACCAGGCTCTCCACCGGCTCTCCATCGAGGAGCCCGACCGCTTCTGGCGCGCCGTCCGCGACGACCTGTGCATCCCGTTCAGCCGTGACTGGAACCGCGTCCTCGACGACTCGCGTGGCATCGAGTGGACGACGTGGTTCGATGGTGCGCGCCTCAACCTCGCCGATGCATGCGTGCACCGCTGGGCGCGGGAGCGCGGTGACGAGGAGGCCGCAGTCTGGGAGGCGGAGGATGGAACGCGCACGTCCCTCTCCTGGGCGGAGCTCTCTCGGGAGACCGTGAAACTCGCGGAGGCGCTGCACCAGCTGGGCATCCGCGAAGGCGACGCCGTGGCGATCTTCCTCCCGATGTCGCCCGAGGCCGCCATCGCCTCCCATGCGTGCGCCCACCTCGGCGCCGTCCAGGTCCCGATCTTCTCAGGGTTCGCCGCTCCGGCGATCGCGACCCGCCTCGTAGACGCGGGCGCGAAGGCACTGATCACGGCAGATGGGTCACTGCGACGGGGATCGGTCGTCCCGATGAAACAGATCGTCGACGAAGCGGTGAACGCTGCGCCGGCGGTCGAGCACGTCGTCGTCTGGCGCCGACTCGGGTCGGAGGTCCCGATGACCGCGGGTCGCGACCACGACTGGGCGGAACTGACCTCGGCGTGTCCGGGTCGACTACCTCCGGTCGAAGTGGCGAGCGAAGCTCCCTATCTCATCGCCTACACGTCGGGCACGACCGGCAAGCCCAAGGGCGCGCTCCACGTCCAGGGCAGCTTCCTGCTCTCGATCGCTCGCGAAGCCGCCTACCAGGCCGACGTCAGCGCCGGCGACCGCGTCCTCTTCGCCACCGACATGGGCTGGATCATGGGCCCTTGGACCGTCGTGGGCGGAGGGGCCGTGGGCGCGACGGTCGTCTTCATGGAAGGAGCCCCGGACTGGCCTGCCGACCGCGTCTGGCGGCTCGTCGAGGAGGAGCGCGTCACGATGCTCGGCATCTCGCCGACTCTCGTCCGCGCGTTGATCCCGCACGGAGTGCCCGAGGCTGACCTCTCGTCTCTGCGAGCTGTCACCACGACGGGCGAGCCCTGGAACCGGGGGCCGTACGACTGGCTGAACGAGCAGGTCTGCGGCTCGGGCCGGATCCCCATCGTCAACATCTCGGGCGGCACGGAGGTCGCGGCATGCTTCCTGTCCGTGAGCATGCTGGCTCCGACGAAGCCCTGCTCCCTCGGGTTCCCGGCGCTCGGGCTGGACATGGACGTGTTCGACGAGAACGGCCGCCCACTGCGTGGGGAGGTCGGGGAGCTCGTCTGCAAACGGCCCTGGCCGGGAATGACCCGCGGGATCTGGGGCGACCCGGAGCGCTATCTCGAGACGTACTGGCGACGCTTTCCGGGAGTCTGGACGCACGGCGACTGGGCGTCGATCGACCAGGACGGCTACTGGTACCTCCACGGCCGCTCGGACGACACGCTCAACATCGCCGGAAAGCGAATCGGGCCGGCCGAGGTCGAGTCCGCTGCCGTCAACCATTCGTCGGTGGCCGAGGCCGCCGCAATCGGCGTGCCGCACGACGTCAAGGGCGAGGTGGTCTGGCTCTTCTGCGTGCTCGCCCCCGGTGCGGGCGCGACCGAAGACGAGGTCGCTGCCGCAGTCACGGACGAGCTCGGCAAGGCGTTCAAGCCCGAGCGAGTGCTCTTCGTCACGGCGCTCCCGAAGACCCGCAGCGCGAAGATCGTGCGGCGCGCCGTCCGGGCGAAGGTCCTTGGCCAGGATCCAGGCGACGTGTCGACGCTCGAGAACCCGGATGCCCTCGAGGAGATCGCGCGAGCGGTCTGACGGTGTCGTCGACCGGCCGGATGAACAGCGCCCTAACGCGCAGGGCGCGAAAGCGCCCGTACGATTTCACTATGCCGATCTTCATCTGCCCGAACTGCAAGCGGCGCTCGGTCGACCTCGACGGGTACGAGGGATTCACGACACAGGCCGTTCAGTGCCGGGAGTGCGGGTTCGGCTTCCTGTTCGAGCTTCTCGAGGACTACTACCCCGCGCCCGCAACCGGGTTCGTCGTGTGCAACGACGAGCGGCGGGTGCTCGCCGTTGGACGCGGCGTCTTCGAGCTCACGGGGTATCGCGACGGCGATCTGCTCGGACGCGAGATCGTGGACGCGCTCTCGCTCTCGGACTCGTCGCCGATCGACGTCGTGCAGGAGTGGGGAGTTCGCAAACTCGGACAGGAGCTCGAGATACGCACGAGCGCGGGACGGGTGAAGCCGGTCATGGTGGACTTCTTCCCGGGCTACGACGAGGACGGCGGCGTGCTCGTCGCGCTCACTCCTCGCTAGGGCGCGGCACGATCCAAACCTGATGCGCGAGCGCGAGCAGCTCGCCCGCGTGATCGAAGAGCGCCGTGCCGGCGAAGAGCTTCCGGCCGCTCTGACCGACCGGCCAGGCGACCACGACGCACTGTTCGCCGACGTCGGGGACACGCGACACGCGGGCCGTCATGCGGCCTAGGACGACGTCGCCGCGCCCCTCCGCGCCGACCGCGTAGGCGCCGGGGCAGTCGATCGCCGCCCAGACGATCTCCGGCCTCGACTCGCCCACGTTCCAGGGGGCGGCGTGAAGTGGCTCGCGTCCGTGAACGGCGCCGACGTGGACTCGCAGCCCGTCGCCCTCTTCCCGCTCGCCACAGACGAAGCACTCGCGGAACGCGGCGACCGGGCCGCGAACATGGTGGGCGTGCGCGACCACGGCCTCCTCGCGGGAGACCGGCGGCGGCGGCTCGAGATCGAGGGTGCCGCCGCGACCCTCTGCCACGACCGCTTCGCCGTCGAGGAGCAGCGTCAGATCGCCATCTCGTCGTATGTCGAGCGGCCGCTCGAGCGGGGGAGGAAGGCGGAGCGTGATCTCGGCGACGTCCCCGGAGACGTAGGCGGCGAGACGACCTGCGGCATAGCCTCCGTTCGCCGACGTGAGAGGCCCGCGGAAGCGCGAGTCGAAGGAGAGCTCCATCGCTGAGACTCTAGATTGCGTTAGGTTTCAGACTATGAGGCGAAAACCCCTCGCCGCATGAGGCTGGCGCTTGCACAGCTGAACGCCGTCGTCGGCGACCTCGAGGGGAACCGGGACCGGATCCTCTCGTTCCTGGCCGACGCGGAGGCGCAGGGCGCGGACCTCGTGTTGTTCCCGGAGCTCGCGGTCACGGGCTACCCGCCCGAGGACCTCCTCCTCCGGCCCGGCTTCGTGCGGGCTGCGCACGGCATCGTCGAGGAGATCGCGAGGGCGACGCGAGAGACCGTCGCCCTCGTCGGCACGCCGTGGTTCGACCGGGACCTGGCGAACGCGTGCGCCGTCTGCACGAGGGGTGAGATCCGCAGCCTCTACCGAAAGCAGTTCCTCCCGAACTACGGCGTCTTCGACGAGCACAGGTACTTCTCAGAGGGTCGCGAGCTCCTTCTCCTTCGCTTCGGCGACACCCTGGTCGGGTCGACGATCTGCGAGGACGTGTGGCAGCCGGGTCCGCCCGCGACGGATCTGGCGCTCGCCGGCGCGCAGCTCCTCGTCAACCTGTCCGCGTCTCCCTTCCACGTGGGCAAGGCAGAGGAGCGCGAGGAGATGCTCGTGACGCGCGCGCGCGACACGAGCTCCTTCTTCGCGTTCTGCAACCTCGTCGGCGGCCAGGACGAGCTCGTCTTCGACGGTCACTCGGTCGTGCTCGACGACGCCGGCGAGGTCCTCGCCCGGGCGCCCGGCTTCGAGGAGCATCTCCTCCTGGTCGACGTCGACCCGGCGCTCGCGCTCGGAAGGCGCCTTCGCGACGTCCGGCGCCGCGAGCTCGACCGGTCCCGTGAGTCGACGCCACTCGTGGAGATCGTCGATCTCGCCGCGCTCCCCGTGCACGAGGGCACGACTCCACGATCGATCGTCGCGTTCGATCCCGAGCTCGAGCAGATGTGCCAGGCGCTCGAGCTGGGCCTCGAGGACTACGTCCGCAAGAACGGGTTCGGTGACGTGGTCGTGGGTGTCTCCGGAGGCATCGACTCTGCGGTCACGGGCGCGCTCTGCGTCGAGGCGCTCGGGCCGGCGCACGTCCACTGCGTCTCCATGCCGTCTCGCTTTTCGTCGGCGGAGACGCAGACCGACGCGCGCACCCTCGCCGAGAACCTGGGCTGCGCCTTCATCGAGATCCCGATCGAGAGCGTCGTGGAAACGCTTCACGACACGCTGATGGAGCCGACGGGGGGCGGGCCGGACGGGCTCGCAGCCGAGAATCTCCAGGCCCGCGTCCGCGGCATCCTCCTGATGGCGCTCTCGAACACGTACGGTTGGCTTGTCGTCTCGACCGGGAACAAGTCCGAGCTCGCGGTCGGGTACTCGACCCTGTACGGCGACATGGTCGGCGGCTTCTCGCTCCTGAAAGACGTGTTCAAGACCGACGTGTTCCGCCTCGCGATGCACCTGAATGCGCGGGCGGGCCGAGAGCTCGTTCCGACATCGACGATCGCACGAGCGCCGAGCGCCGAGCTGCGAGCGGATCAGCGCGACGCCGACTCGATCCCGCCCTACGAGATTCTCGACCCCGTCCTCGAGGCGTACGTCGAGCTCGATCGCTCGCGGGAGGAGCTGCTCGAGACCTTCGACCGAGAGGTCGTGGAGCAGGTGCTGGCACTGGTGGACCGAGCCGAGTACAAGCGCCGCCAGGCGCCTCCCGGTGTGAAGCTGCGGCCGAAGGCGTTCGGGCGGGACAGGCGCACGCCGATCACCAATCGCTGGAGGGGTTGACCTCCTAGTCCGTAAGTTGTAACTTACGGTAAGTGATTACTAACGGACATCCGCTCGATGCACTCGGTGATCCCACGCGACGTCAGGTCTTCGAGTTGCTCCGGGCCGGGCCCCGGTCGGTCGGCGAGCTCGCGAGCGGACTTCCCGTCTCGAGACCCGCGGTGTCGCAGCACCTGCGAGTCCTCGAGGATGCCGGACTCGTCACTCACCGGCGCGCGGGGACGAGGCACCTGTACGAGCTCGACACATCCGGGGTGGAAGCGCTCCGGAACTGGGTCGACGGATTCTGGACCGAGGCTCTCGCCCGCTTCAAGGCAGCGGCTGAGCAGAAGGGAGATACGACATGAGCAAGACGCTCGTCATCGAGGCGGTTCGAAAGACCATTACCGTGGATTGCGCGATCGAAGAGGCGTTCCGCGTCTTCACCACGGATGCGCAGAGCTGGTGGCCTACCGACAGCCACTCGATCCATGGAGGAGACGTCCGCGAGATCGTGTTCGAGGAGCGAGAGGGCGGTGAGGTCTATGAGGTGTCGAACACGGGCGAGAAGGGACACTGGGCGACCGTCGTCGCCTGGGAGCCTCCGGGACGGCTGGTCCTCGCCTGGAACATCCTCGAGCGGGATCCGATCGCCACCGAGCTCGAGATCCGCTTCCTGCCGGACGGAGCGGGGACTCGCGTGGAGCTCGAGCATCGCGGATGGGACGCGCTCACCGAGGACGCGAACGAGCGGCGGAACTCGTACGACTCCGGCTGGGACCACGTTCTCGGCGTCTACGCAGCACGCGGCGGAGCTGCCTGAGACCGGCTCACCCGACGAGGTCGTGCAACGCGCGAAACCAGCGCAGGCGCTCCTCCCACGGGACCGCGGCATTCGCCGGTGACGTCGACGGGAGGACGAAGAGCGCCGTCTCGCCGAGACGGCGCTCTTGGAGTCCGTGCTGCGCCCGTCCGCCGTAGACCCCGCTGTAGGCCGCCTTCCCGACGAAGGCGATCACCTTCGGGTGATAGGCATGCGCGATCGCGGCGAGTCGCTCGGCGGAGCCGGCGAAGTCGTCCTTACGAAGGTCACTCGAGCCCCGCGTGGTCCGTGGCGCCGCGTTGGTCAGGCCGATCCCCAGAGTGAGGAGCTCGCGCTGCTCCTCGGGCTCGAACAGGCGCGCGGTGAACCCCGCGGCGTAGAGCAAGCGCCAGAAGTCGTTGCGCGGATTCGCGAAGTGCGCGCCCGCCGCGGCGCTCGCACGACCGGGGTTGATCCCGCAGAGGACGAGGCGCACACCCGGCCCGAGCACGTCCGGGACGGCACTCTCCGTTTGCTCCGGCCGTCTGCTCAGGCGGCTTCAGGCTCGCGCGCGTCGAGACGAAGCTCCAGCAGCCGGCGGAGGCGCTCGCCGGCCTCGGACGGCTCGAGGCGTGGGTCGGGCTCCGGCGGGCGAAGCACCTTCACCGAGTCGTCCGTACGTCGCCAGCCGTAGCAGCGCGCGTAGCACTCGGCTTCCGTCAGGGCGCGCGTCGACTCCATCTCCAGCGCAAAGTAGGTCAGAGCCCGGACGGCGAGGGTACGCTCCGCGACATTCGTCGAGCAAGGAGAGGGAAGGGCTGAGATGAGCATCACGACACTCGACACGGCAGCCGTTCGAGCCCGTTTCTCGGCGTTGCAGCGACCGCTCGCGTTCTTCGACGGGCCCGGTGGCACGCAGTGCCCCGACGAGGTCATCGATGCGATCGCGGACTACCTTCGCGAGTCGAATGCGAACATCGGCGCTCCGTACGACACGAGCAGGCGCACCGACGCACTCGTCGCCCGTGCACGTGACCGCGCGGCGGACTTCCTTGGCTGCTCGTCGGAGGAGGTTGCGTTCGGGCCGAGCATGACCTCGCTCAACTTCCTCCTCACGCGAGCGCTCGCGCGAACCCTCGAACAGGGTGACGAAGTCGTCGTCACGAGACTCGACCACGACGGCAACGTGGCGCCGTGGCTCGAGATCGCTCATGACCTCGGAATCGTCGTGCGGTTCGCCGGAGTGACCGACGACCTCGAGGTCGACTACGACCACCTGGCGTCCCTGATCACGGAGCGCACGCGTGTCGTCGCGTTCCCCGTCGCCGCCAACTCGGTCGGCACCGCACCCGACGTGAGGAGGATCGTCGACCTCGCACATGCTGCGGGTGCACTCGCGTGGGCCGACGCCGTGCACTGGGGCCCGCACGGCCAGACGGACGTCACGGACTGGGGCGTCGACGTCCTCGTCTGCTCGCCGTACAAGTATTTCGGGCCGCACCTCGGTCTCGCGTACGGACGGCGCGAGCTCCTCGAGTCTTGGCGCCCGTACAAGGTGCGTCCAGCGGCGAACGAGCCCGTCGGCCACCGATTCGAGCTCGGGACCCTCCCGCACGAGCTCCTCGCGGGCTTCGTCGCCGCCGTCGACTACATCGATTCCGTCGGCTGGGACGCGATCCGCGCCCACGAGGGCGCACTCGGTGAGCGCTTCCTCTCGGGCCTTCCTGATGGGCTCGAGCTCTACGGCCTGCACACGATGGAGGGGCGCGTTCCGACGTTCTGCTTCAACCTCCCGGGCCGCTCGCCCGAGAGCGTCGCCACGTCGCTCGCCGAGCGGGACATCGCCGTCTGGCACGGGAACTACTACGCCGTCGAGGTCATGCGCCATCTCGGGCTCCAGGACGGCGCTGTCCGCGCCGGCATCGTCCACTACAACACCGAAGAGGAAGTCGACCGGCTGCTCGCCGCTCTCGCCGAGCTCGCGTGAGGCTGCTCGTCCTCGGCGGGCCACGGTTCCTCGGCCGGGCGATCGTCGACGCGAGCCTCGCGGGGGGTCACGAGCTGACGCTCTTCAACCGCGGACGGACGAACCCGGATCTGTATCCGGAGGTCGAAAGGCTGACCGGGGACCGCGACGGCGATCTCGCGGCACTCAGCGGCCGGCAGTGGGATGCGGTGATCGACACCTGCGGCTACGTCCCGCACGTCGTACGCGCCTCGGCCGAGGCGCTCGTCGCCTCCGACCTCTACTGCTTCGTCTCGAGCGTCTCGGTCTACGCCGACTTCAGCCGCCCGATGGACGAGGACAGTGCCCTCGCACCGCTCGGTGACCATCCCAGCGACGAGCTCACGGCCGACTTTTCGAACTACGGCGCACTCAAGGCTCTGTGTGAGGCGGCCGCAGTCGACGTGTTCGGCGAACGAGCGCTCGTCGTGCGTCCTGGCCTGATCGTCGGCCCCCACGATCCGACGGGACGATTCACGTATTGGCCGCACCGCATGGCGCGCGGAGGCGACGTCATCGCTCCAGCGCCACCCGAGCGGGTGACTCAGTTCATCGACGTCCGCGATCTCGCGAAGTGGATGATCGGCCTCTGCGAACGAGGCGTCACGGGCACGTTCAACGCGACCAACGCGGGAGTCTCATGGGGAGAGCTGCTCGAGACATGCCGTGTCGTCGCCTCAAGCGATGCTCGACCCGTGTGGGTGCCAGATGAGTTCCTCACCGAGCACGAAGTCGGAGAATGGATGGAGCTGCCTCTGTGGCTCGCGGATCCAGCAATGGCCGCCGCAGACGAGGCCATCATCGATCGCGCTCTCGCAAACGGTCTGCGCTTCCGACCGCTCGAGGACACAGTTCGCGGCACGCTCGACGAGGCCGCGACTACGGACTCGGCCGGGCTCGCCCCCGAGCGCGAGGCCGCGCTGCTCGCGGACTGGCATGGCCGCGGATAAGGACTACTCGGGCACGCCGCTCTCGCAGAAGCTCGGAGCGAAGCCGGGCGCGGGAGTGGTCGTGTACTTCACGACGAGCCGGCTCGAGCTCGAGCGCCGCTTCGACGCGTTGAAGGCGACGCTCGACCCGGCCGACGGACTCTGGATCGCGTGGCCCAAGAAGGCAGCCAAGATCGAGGGCGATCTCACGTTCGAGATCGTGCAAGAGATCGGTCTCGCGAACGGCCTGGTCGACAACAAGTCGTGCTCGATCGAGCAGGCCGGTTCGTGAGTGCTGCATGACTCAGAGTCCAAACCTGGGTCGACCTCTAGCGGTTCGCCAGAGCAGTGCGTCCAACGGCAGTCAGAACGACGATCGCACCCTGTCCGGAGCGGCGGTCGATGCGCACGAGTCCGTCGATGACTGCGTCGTCCCAGACCGAGAGTCGGGGGCAGCTCGTCCTCCACGCCTCGATCGTCTCCTCGTAACTCCGCGTGCGACAGTCGATCCAGGAGAGAAGTTCGAAGGTGAGTACCGAGGTGCTCAGGTCCACAGCGTCCGGCAGAGGGCACAACACTCCTCGGAGGTCGCTCGCGAATCCCGCGAGGCAGGCACTCTAGTTATGGAGCAGAGCGCCAGCCGAGAGCGTCGTGCTCGACCACCACGCCGTCGGCCCCGACCTCGACCCAGTCTTCGCAGTTGCCAACCCGCACCCGGCGCGCTGTGTCCGCGCGCACGGTCACTCGGTCGGGGAGCACACGGAAGCGGAAGGCGGCGTCGTGGACCACGACCTGGAACTCCAACGCTTCCCAGCCGGCCGGCAGATGCGGGTGCAGCGCCAGGTCCCGACCGTGGAGCGCGAGGCCGGCGACGCCGTGGACGAGTGCGTGCCAGACGCCTCCCATTGTGGCGACATGTAGACCGTCGCGAGTGTTCCCGTCACGATCGTCGAGATCGATCGTTGCGCTCTTGCGAAGGTAGGCGAGGGCGTCGTCGAGCCGTCCGGCGCGAGCGAGCACCGCGGCGTGCACCGGCTCTGAAAGCGATGAAGCGTGGGTCGTGCGGGGTTCGTACCAGTCGATGTCGGGGCCGAGAGAGCCTGCGCTCACGAGATCCGGGATGAGCAGGTGGAGCATGAGAACATCCGCCTGCTTGAGGAGCTGGGTCCGCTGCAGGTGCTCCAGGCCGAGCGACTGAACGGGATCGACGCCGTGGGGAAGGTCGGCGACGGTGAGCGGCTCGAGGCCGAAGTAGCCGGCGAACTGCTCATGGCGGCCGCTTGTCGGATCGTGCCCGTCCACGAGCGCCGCGGCGCATCTGCGCCAGTGGCTTGCCTCCTCGGCGCCCGATCGACCGACGTCGGCGGCCTGCAGCAGATTCCAGCGCGCCATCGAGTTCGTGAACGCGTTGTCATCGACGTTCTCGTGGTATTCGTCGGGACCGATGATCCCATCGAGGTGTGCTGCTCCGTCGGAATCGAGACGTATGCGCGAGGCCCAATAGCGCGCCGTTTCGCAGAGGAGCTCGCCGCAGGCACCCATCGTCTGCGCGTCACCGCTCCAGCTCTGGTACCGGGCCACGGCCCAGGCGACGTCGGCGGTGATGTGCTCTTCCTGCTCGCCGGTCAGGACGCGGATGAGCTGGCCGGTCGAGTCCGTGAAGGACGCGGGCGTGACGTCGTCGCCGGAATCGGCCGATTCCCATGGGAAGCGAGCGCCCTCGAATCCGCGGCGCGCCGCAGCCGCGCGTGCCGCATCGAGGCGCTGCATGCGGTAGCCGACGAGGGCGCGGGCGGCTGGTGGGTGCGTCGCGGCCAGGAAAGGGAGGACGAAGACGTCGGTGTCCCAGAAGACGTGTCCGCGGTAGCCGAGGCCGCTGAGACCCCTGGCTCCGAGCGCGGCCTCGGGCCGGTCGGCAACCGAGGCCATGAGGTGGAACAGGCAGAAGCGGACGGCCCGTTGCAGCTCCGGGTCGCCCTCGATGCGGATGTCTGCAACGGACCAACGGCGTGCCCAGGCCGAGCGCTGCTCGGCGAGCAAGGTCTCGACCCCGACGCGCTCGGCGGCCTCGAGTGCCTCGAGTGCCGCCTCGGGGCGAGGTGCCTGCCGCGGGTCGGTTGCGTAGGAGACCAGTCGTTCGAGCCGCAGCCGGGCGGCCGTCATTCGCACGATCCGCTCAGATGCTGCGACCGCGGCGCCGCCGCTGCCGTGAACGCGTGCCCATGTGCGGGCACCCTCACGGCCGTGCTCCGCGCCAAGGGGAAGGCGCAGCGGTCCCGCTCGGTCATCCTCGAAAGCGGTGCCCTCGGCCACGAGAACGGCGGTGCCCGGGCGAGCGAGCGACGAGAAGGTCACGGTGGAGGCCTCGCCGTCGGGTGCATCGAGGTACGTGCGCAGGGTTCCATCCCGCAGGTCGAATACTCGGGTCCGGGGAGTCGCCTCCTCAAGCGGGGCCCGGTTCCAAACCGGAAGCGGCGCAAGTGCCGTCTCCGGCCCGGCGCCCTCATAGATGCCTGCGGCAATCACGCCGGAGCCCTCGGCGCTGCCGGGGGACTCCGCTCTCGTTCCGACGATCCCATCGCCGAGCGCGAGGATCGCCGCGCGTGCCGACTCGCTGGCCTGGTCGACACCCTCGATCTCGACTACCCATCCCCTCGCCTCGTCTTCGGCCGCTCCCGGATTCGGCGTCTGCAACGGCGCACCATCGGGCGACTGGGCGCTCACCGGATTGTCATCAGGCTGGTTTCCACGGTCGCTGCGGCCGATGGCCTACCGTTTCGGCGTGGTCGGCCATGTCCCTCTTCGTGCAGCTATCTTCGACGTGGACGGCGTCCTCGTCGACTCGCCGCACGAGCAGGCTTGGCGCGAGACCCTCGACAGGCTCATGGCCGGCCCGTGGGCACCGCTCGCTCTCGACAGCGGGTACCAGCCCGGCTCCCTCACGACGGAGCGCTACCGGCGCGCCATCGCCGGACGACCCCGCCTCGATGGCGCCCGCGGGGGGCTCGAGGCCGTCGGCATCGCTGACCCCGACGACGAGCACGTGCACGCGTACGCCGCAGCCAAGCAGAGTCGACTCGTCGACCTTATCGAGCGCGAGCCCCCACCGGTGTTCGACGACGCCGTCATGCTGCTGATCGGTCTACGCGATCTCGGACTCGCTGTCGCGACGGCCTCGGCCTCGCGTAACGCCGCCCGGCTGCTGGCGGCCATCTCGCTGCCAGACGGGCGTTTGCTGCGCGACGTGCTCGACGCCGATGTCTCCGGCCTGGACGCCCAGGGAAGCCTGATCCGGCGATCTTCATCGAGGCGGCGCGTCGCCTGGGATGCTCCACGAAGGAGTGCTTCGTGGTTGAGGACTCCCCCTCCGGGGTCGAGGCGGCGCGTCGCGGCGGTATGCCCTGCGTCGCAGTCGCCCGAGGCAGCGATGCCGACGAGTTGCGGGCAGGCGGCGCCGTACTTGTGCTGGACCGGCTCGATCGGCTCCAGCCTGGCGAGCTTCTCGGACGCCTCGAGAGACGTCCGTAACTCGATCGGGTCACGCAGCAGAGCCCACCGCGTCGCCACTCTCCGCGTCGAAGAGCAGCGGGTTGTGAAACGGCACGGCGAACCGCTCACTGCGGCCGGGCTCGAGCCTTGCCTCGAGCGGGAGCTTGGCAACAATCTCGGCGTCGCGGAGCCGCAGGTACGCGAGCTGCTCGTCACCGAGGTACTGAACCACCTCAATTGTCGCGTCATAGTGCGCGCAGTTTGGCTTGCCGTTTCCGAGCTGCGCATGCTCGGGGCGGAACCCGACGAGCTGCCCGGGGAGCCCCCGATTCCGACGCCAAGGACACCGGAGGGCAGGAGGTTCATCGCGGGCGATCCGATGAACGTCGCGACGAACGTGTTCGCGGGACTGACGTAGAGATCCTTCGGCGGGCCGATCTGCTGGAGGACACCCAGATTCATCACGGCGATCCTGTCGCCCATGGTCATCGCCTCGATCTGATCGTGCGTCACGTAGATCGTCGTCGTTCCGAGGCGGTCCTGGAGCTTCAGGATCTCTGCGCGCGTTTGGACACGTAGGGCTGCATCGAGGTTCGAGAGGGGCTCGTCCATGAGAAAAGCGGCCGGCTCGCGCACGATTGCGCGGCCGAGGCGAGCATCCGTAGCGCCTGAGCGCGGGCGGGCGCTCAGGCCGTCTCCCCGCGGCGAGACCCGTGCGGGTGCCAGAGACGCGAGACCGTGTCGGTCAGGGCGTCGCGGACGCCGGTCACGATGGCGGCCAGCTCGTCCTCGGTGACGATGAGCGGCGGGGAGTCGGTTGATTCGTGAGGAGTGCGCCGTGGAGCCTCATGGGCTAGCCGAAACCCGCAGGCCGCGTCCGGATCACCCGGATCGCAGGCATCGTCTTTGACAAGCGTTCAATTCATCGGAGAATCAGACCAGATGGCCGTGCCGCGACCCTATCGCAATCCCGCGGGACAGACTGTCACGCAAACCCTAGCTTGGGGCCATGTGCACAGCTCGCGCCGCGCCCCCGCCGACACGATGTTCGCCAACACCGGGCGCAAGCTGTATGTGATTGGCGATGTGGATGGCGGTTTTCGCCCACGCTCCAATCCTTACGATTTGCACGCTACAGGCGCGCCGCTGCCCCAGGACCCGCTGGCCTGCAAATTGCAGGGTGTTTGGGCGCAGCCGGTCAAAGCCCTTAACGCTTACACCTTCGTTTTTCAAGCAGATGGCGAAACGTGGTGCCTGCTCAACGCTGAAACGTTTACCCAAACCTTTGTCGAAGCGCACTTCGACTTTCGGCGCGGCGACTTAACTGCCACAAGGAGCGATTTCGCCCCTCAAGATCGTCCGATGCTGTTCACCACCCTGAAGCTGCGCAACACTGGCCTGCAATCGACCGATTTACAAGTGACCTTCTTAGCCTACTTTGACCTCGAAGATGCCTGGTCTACGTCGTTAGCGGTGCAGCGCAACCAGGGTGAAGCCGTAATTGTGAATAAGAATCACTTGATCGCACGTGCCAACAGCGCACCCACCAAGTGGGCTGTCATCGTGAGCGGGGATCGCCCGGAGGCGATAGCCTCTGTGACGAGCGGCATGGATGGCCGTCCGGTTGGGCAGTTGGACTTGACTGCCCGCCTAGAACCGGGGACTGAACTGGTGTGGACGATAGGCATTGTTGTAGAGAGCGAATTGGGAGCCGAGGCGGCTGCCCAAAACCTAACCGACTGGCTGCCCGAAAAAGAGCTGCTGCTCTCCGAGAAACGCGTGCTCTACGAGACACTCCTCGTCTCTGGTTTGCGCTTTCACAGCTCCGATCCCGGAATGGGTGTCGCCTTCGATCTGGCACGCGCTAATCTCCAGATGCTCGAAGCCGAGTCTCCCGCCCTCGGACACTACTTTTTCGCAGGACTAGAAAGCTTCCCCTTCTGGTTTAGTTGTGATGGACCCTGCAGCGGGATCGGTTTGCTGGCAGCCGGCTTGATCACACCTGCGCTCAATCACTTGCGTATCGGGGCGCAGACCAGCCAGGAGGGTCGCATCCCCCACCAGGTATCTCCGTCGGGCAAGGTGGTCGGAAAGGGGAGGGTCCAAGAATCGCCACAATGGATTCTAGGACTCTGGGATGCCTATCGATGGACAGGGGATCGCGCTTTTCTAACAGAGATGTATCCCGACGCACTCAAGAGCCTGTTTGACTATACGCTGGGCAGAAACGACTTCGACGGCGACGGCTACCCCTCTGGTCAGGGCCTTGTCGAGTGCGAGGACATGGGTCCCAAGAAGCTCGACAGCGCCGTTTACACGTGGGCTGCGCTGGGTGCTTTAGCACAGATGGCTGATGTCATGGGCGACACGGATACCGCAACGCGCTCACGCTCTCGCGCCGATCAAATCGCCGCGAGTTTCGACTCGGACTGGTGGGATGCTGCCAATGGAACCTATGTCACATCTTTGGCGCAGTTTACTAATCAGCAAATTCCAGCGCACCATTGGGCTGTGATCACGCCCCTAGAAGTGGGGTTGGCAACGCCTGAACACGCCGCGACGACCTTTGCTGCCCTGGAATCGCACTACATTACGTCATGGGGTCTCAAACACACAGCGAACGAGGATGCGCGGGTGTGGACACTGCCCACGGCCATGCTGAGCCAGTCCGCGTACCGATATGACCACCCCAAGATGGGCTTCGAAATGCTGCAACACATCACCGACACACTTGATCACGGCAGCATCGGTATGTACCACGAACTGATCCCGGAGGGGTTATGTTTCGTACAGCTCTGGTCGGCGGGTGCGTTTGTGCACGGCGTGATTGAGGACTTGATGGGCGTAAGAGTGGAAGCGCATCTTCATACGGTGAATTTGACTCCTCAGTTGCCCGAAGGGTGGGATTTCGCCGAACTGGAGAATCTTCGCTTCGCCGGCCATGTGCTCACCGTCCGGGTGACGCGCCAGGCGCTTACGATAACGCACGTTAGCGGCCCAGCAGCGCTGACGGTTGTCTATCACCTGCCAGATGGCAAAGAAGCGACACAAACGGTGCAACCGGGAGAAGCGAGAGTGATCGGTAGTCGGTGAGAGCGAGCACAGCGCGGGCGGGCCGGATAGCGTCGAGCGCGTCCGTCTTACCGCCTGAGCGGCGATCCCGTGACAGACGCCCGCCCTCGAGCATCCGCTCGCCACTGCCGGTGAGGAAGCGCGTCAGGCCGGCACCATAGGAGCCTGCGCCGGTGCGGGTCCGACACCGACGACGTATTCCAGCTGATCTGCAACAACCCCAGACGGGATCCCCGCACGCTCACAATTCGGGAATGGTCACCCGATTACTCGAAGCCCAGTAGGGATGGGTCTTCATGAAGTCGGTGCCCCACGCCGCGAGCAGGAAGTGTCCGTGTCGCACCGGGACGAGGTGCTCGTGGCCCTCGTAGAGGATCCGCGCCCTCGCTGTCCCTTCCGGTGCTTCGTCGGCGAACCGCAGGACGCCCTCTGGCCCGTCGCCCAGCGTCGACCAGCAGATCCCGCCGCCGCCCCCGCCGCAGTGACTAACCCACGGGTTGCCGTTTCGCTCGAACACGTCGTCCATTCACGCGCCGCGCCTCTGGCCCGTCTACCACCCGGATTAGTACGCCACGTTCTTCGAAGATCCGGACGGCTTCCGCCTCCAGGTGGCGGCGAGCAACGACGCCCGGATCGGCAGCTCCTCACTCTGACAAGCCTCGCTCCAGATCGGCCTCGAGCTCCTCGGCGCGCGCGACGCGGCCCTCGACGCGGACGTTCCAACGGCGGCCGAACGCGTGCACGCCGTCGAGTGCCAGCCCCTCGGCCCAGTCGGGCAGCGCCCCGTCCGTAACGCGCAGCGTGCGCGTGTCGGGGTCGGGCTCGAGCTCCAGCAGCGCGCGCAGCAGCAGGACCGGCATCCCGGCCGCCCACGCCTGCGGGCTGTCGGCCGTCTACGCGCCGATCGCAGAGCCGCTGTCAAGATCGAAGAAGTGCAGCCGGCGCAGGTCGACCGAGAGCTCGAGCGGCTCGTCCGGGCGCACCCTCGACGATGCGTCGAGCCGCGCGACGACGAGCGCCCGCGCGCCCTCACCCTCCTGCTTGATCTCCGCGAGGTCGGTGGCTTCTTCCATGTCGACGAGCCCCTCGACCACGTCCTCGACGAGAACCGAGGACGCCTCGAGCTCGACGTATGCGAGCTGCTCGGGACCGAGCGCCTCGACCGCGCGCACGATGCCACGCAGGCGGCCGCGTCCGTCGTCGTCGCCACCCTCCACTTCCCGGAGCGCCTCCGGGCGGATGCCGAGCGCGATGCGCTTGCCGGCGTGCCGGCCGAGCTCGTTTGCGGCGTCGCGTGGAACCGGCAGCGTCGATGACCCGAGACGAAGCACGGACGCGTCACCATCGCGCTCGACAGTTGCCTCCAGCATGTTCATCGCGGGACTGCCGATGAAGCTCGCGACGAAGAGATTCGCCGGATGCTCGTAGAGGTGCTGCGGCACTTCGAATTGCTGTAGCACGCCACGCCGAAGCACCGCGACGCGGTCCCCCATGGTCATCGCCTCGACCTGGTCGTGCGTCACGTACACCGTGGTGACGTGGAGTTGGCGCTGGATGCGGAAGATCTCGGCGCGCATCTGAACGCGCAGCTTCGCGTCCAGGTTCGAGAGCGGCTCGTCCATCAGGAACACCTGCGGCTCGCGGACGATCGCGCGGCCCATCGCGACGCGCTGCCGCTGGCCGCCGGAGAGCTGCTTCGGCTTGCGGTCGAGGTGGTCGAGGAGGCCGATGATGCGGGCGGTCTCCTCGATCCGCCGGCGCGCCTCCTGCTTCGGCACCTTGCGCATGCGCAGGGCGAAGCCGATGTTCTCGGCGACTGTCATGTGCGGGTAGAGCGCGTAGTTCTGGAAGACCATCGCAATGTCGCGCTTGCCCGGCGGCAGGTTGTTGACGACGCGCTCGCCGATCTTGACCGTGCCGCCCGAGATCTCCTCGAGCCCCGCAAGCATGCGCAGCGCGGTGGACTTGCCGCAGCCGGACGGGCCGACGAGGACCACGAACTCGCCGTCGTGCACGTCGAGGTTGAGGTCGGAGACGGCAAGGAAGCCGTCGCCGTAGGTCTTGGTCACGTTGTCGAAGGTGACTCCGGCCACGGCTACTCCTTCACGGCACCGGCGGACGCGTTCATGATCCGCCGCTGGAAGATGAAGAACAGGATCGCGACCGGGATCGTCATCAACACCGACGCCGCGAGCTTCAGTGGGTAACGGTTCCCGGAGCCGAGCTGCCCGGCTGCGAGCTGTGAGACGCCCTTCGTGAGCGTGTTCAGGCTGGTGCTCTGCGTGGAGATGATGAAGTGCGCCAGCTCGTTCCACGAGCCCTGGAAGGACAGGATGAAGAGCGTGATGAGCGCAGGCCATGCCATCGGCAGCACGATCGACCAGTAGATCCGGAAGAGGCTCGCGCCGTCGATCCGTGCCGACTCCTCCACGCTCACGGGGATCGACTCGAAGAAGTTCTTCATGATGAAGATGCCGGCGGCGGTGGAGATCAGCGGGATGATCATGCCTTGGTACGTGTCGTAGATCCCGAGCTGGCGGATCATCAGGAACTTCGGGATGAGGAGCACGACCCCGGGCACCGCCATGACGGCGACGATCGTCGTGAACACGGCGGCGCGCCCACGGAAGCGCAGGCGCGCAAGCGCATAGCCGGCGAGGCTGTCGAGGAAGACGCGGAAGAACGTGACGCTGAGCGTCACGATCACCGAGTTCTTCACCCAGAGCAGGAAGTCCTGATCCTTGAAGAGCTGGCTGTACGCCTCCGTCGTGAACGGGGAAGGAATGAGGGTGAGCGGATTGGCCGTCGCGTCCGGCTCCGTCTTGAAGGACGTCACCACCGCGATCACGAAGGGGAAGAGGAAGACGACCGCGATCGCGACGAGGACGCCGTACGAGAGCCCGGTTCGCAGCCGTCGCCGCCGCACGGCGCTCGCGTCGTTCACCGTGCGCTCCCTGGCTCGCCCGATGCGATGCGCGATGCGTCGGCTGAGCCGAGCGGCTGCGTCGGCCCGAAGCGGCGCCGGCGCGGGACGCGGTCGGGATTGCGCGTCACGAGCCGCGTCACGACTGTGAAGAAGACGATGATCGCGAAGAGGATGAAGGCGATCGCCGCGCCGACTCCCCACTCGTTGCCGTTGAACGAGGTGTTGAACGACAGGAACGCCGGCGTGAGCGTGGTGTTCGATGGACTCCCCTTCGTCCCGACATAGATCTGGTCGAAGATCTGCCAGGTGCCGATCAGGCCGAGCGTCACGACCGTGAAGATCATCGGCCGGATCATCGGCACAGTGATGTACCGGAACTTCCGCCATTCGGTCGCGCCGTCCAGGGCGGCCGCCTCGTTGACCGAGTCGTCGATGCTCTGCAGCGCAGCGAGGAAGAGCAGCATGAATGTCCCCGACGTCGTGAACACGGCCATCACGATGAAGACGCACATTGCGATGCTCGGGCCGGACAGCCAGTCCCAATAGCTGACGCCGAGGAACATCCCGTTCGCGAGCGAGGCGGGCGGCTGGTTGACACCGAACTGCTCGAGGATGACGTGGAAGAGCCCGCGTGGGTCGTAGAGCCACGACGGCCCGGTCACACCGACGTACGACAGGAGCTCGTTGATAACGCCGGTTGGCGAGAAGAGGAAGAGAAACAGGATCGTGATCGCGACCGAGCTCGTGACCGAGGGGAAGTAGAAGGCCGTCCGGAAGGACCCGACGGCCTTGATGCCACGGTTGACGAGCACCGCGAGGAACAGCGAGACGGCCGTCTGGATCGGGACGACGAGGAGGACGTAGTAGACGTTGTTGCGCAGCGACGTCCCGAAGTTGCTCTGGTCGAGCCCCGGCTGCGTGAGCAGGTGCCGGTAGTTCTCGAGGCCGACGAAGTGGGCGTGCGGGCCGAACGGGCTGCCATTGCCGTTCCAGTCGGAGAAGCTGACCCAGAGCGCCATTGCGATCGGCAGCACCAGGAACAGCCCGAGGATGACGATCGCGGGCGCGAGAAACAGCCAGCCGGCCGCCGCCTGATGCCCGCGAATCCCCGGGTCGCGGCGCCGCGCGAACCTATTCAGCAAACGCGCCTCCTCGTGCGTGCCGTCGCCCGCCGGCGGCGCGAGCGCCGCCGGCGGGCTTCCTCCTGTGCGTTACTGGTTCAGGATCGCCTGCAGCTCGCGGTTTATCCGATCGAGGATCGTCTTCGCATCCGTGTTCGGAAGTCCCTGGAGCTGCTGGTTGAAGTCGCCGAGCACCGTCGCGATGCCAGGCACGTTCGGGATGCTCTTCGAGTAGTTGGCACCGGCCAGGTACGCAGCGAACTGCGGGTAGAGCTTGCTCCACAGCTTCGCGTTCGCCTTCACGGACGGCATCACGCCGAACGCCCGGGCGTTACCCATCTGGACCTTCGGCTGGGTCAGGTACACGATGAGGGACATCGCGGCGGTCTTGTTCTTCGAGGCGGCGGCCATGCCCCACCCGCCGTCGTACTGCAGCGTCCCCATGCCGGCACGCCCGGCCGCGAGCTGGACGACGCGGTACTTGACGGTCGGGTAGTCGTGGGTCATTGCGCCTGCGATCCAGTTGCCTTCGATCGTCATGGCGCACTGCTGCTTCCCGAAGCCTTCACCGCCCCAGCCGACACCGAGCTGATTGGTGAGCTTGAACGAGCCGGCATTGATCATCTGCTTGACGTAGTTGAACGCCTGGATGTTCTCCTTGCTGTTGACCGTGGCGGTCTTCCCGTCCTTGGAGACGAGCCAGCCGCCGTTCTGAATCATGAACACGCCTAGGCGGTGGAACTCGGCACCCGTGCAGATGCCTACCTGCCCCGAGCGGGTGAGCTTCTTCGCGACGGACGCGAGCTGCGCCCACGTCTTCGGGTAGTCCTTGGCCGTCAGCTTCGCACGCTGCCACGAAGCGCTGTTGATCACGAGGGCGAGCGTCGAGAAGTCCTTCGGCGCCGCATACAGGTGGCCCTTGTACGTGTACGCCGCGCGGAGGCTCGGATAGAAGGCCTTGACGTTCTTGAGTTTGTCGAGCGGGGCGAGGCTGCCCGCCTTCGCGTACGTCGCGACACTGTCGTTGCTGAGATAGAAGATGTCGGGCGGATTCCCGGAGGCGAAGCCCTGGGCGAGCTGTTGCCCGAGGTCGGAGGCGACGACCACGTTCACCTCGATGCCGGTCTGCTTCGTGAACGCCTTCACCGCGCTGTTGACCGCGAAGGTCTCGGCGGGTCCAGAGCTTCCGATTAGCGCAGTCAGTGTGGTGGCGTGGCTCTTCGTCGGCGAGCCGAGGGCGGCGCCGACTGCAACGGCGAGCGCGCTGACCGTGACGACCACCAACAAGAACCAGCGGCGACTCCGGGTGGTGCGATGCGGATGCAAGAGATGCGGGTGCATGAAATGTCCTCCTTGGCGAGCTGTCGAGAACGACGAACAAGCCCAGCCGACGCGATGCCAGAGCGGCTCGGTCGGCAAGATCGTGGGGCTATCTCCCTCCTTCGAACCGCGTCTGTGAAACCGGCTCCATCGTGTTCCACGGCGAGCATAAAGTAGTGAACGTTAGGTGTACAGGTGCGCCTATTGCGCAGATCGGTCACGGCTCGAGGGAGAAGCGTGGTCCCCTCCCGCTCAAGCGAGAGCACACTCGCGCAAACCCACGGGTCTGCGAATCTGATCCTGTGGGCGACCACGGGCACAGCCCGCTGAGAACGCGGAGCGCGACGCCGTTACCCGAGCTGAACGATCTCCTATCGACTTCGTTGGCCGCGTCCAGTCGATCCTGGACACGAACCTCGTCGGGGTCTATCTCATGGGCTCGTTCGCGCTCGGCGGTGGCGATGCCGCAAGCGACTGCGACTTCCTGGTCGTCATGACCGGCCCTGTCCGCGGTGGAGACGAGCATGCGCTTCGGCAGCTGCACCAGGAGATTCCCGCATGGCCGGGCTACTGGGCGTACAACCTCGAAGGCTCGTACGCGCCGAAAGCCGATCTCGAGTCGCTCGCAGCGCTCGGGCGACCATGGTTGTACGTCAACCGCGGTGGATGCGAGATGGAGTGGTCCGCCCACTGCAACACGGAGGATGTCCGCTGGCGGTACGGCTCCGAGCTCGACTTCTCGGACGGCGTCACGAGCGTCATCGTCCTCGGGGGCGAGGTGAACGCGGCGAACGCCGCGTGGCAGGAGTGGGCGGACGCGGGCGGCGACGGCCCGTATCCCGGCGTCTCCGTCCACAACCACGCTCGACCTCGGCCTGGTGGCCCGTGCGTGACCCCCGAAACCGCACTGCCCGATCGACGAGCGCTGGCAGGCGCTGCGGTTCGTCTATCGGCTCGAGGACAGGCGCTAGCCGTAGGCCTTGCGAGCCCGATCCCAGGGCTCCTCGTCCCAGCGGATGAGATCGGGGTCGATGCCCCGCGACTCGGCGAGATCGCAGGTCAGACGCTGGAAGCGGACGATGTCGACCACGGGGTGGCTCGTTGGGACGAGTTGCGCCTCACAGCCGATCTCGACCAGCGCGCGCATCGCGTCGACAGCACGCTCAGCGGCACGACCCTCCCCCTCGAGGACGACGCACCGCACCGACGGGTCGATGGCAGCGAGGTGGCCGTGGAGGAGCTGCTCCGTGTGGTGTGCCTCCGCGGCGATCCTCGCGCCCTCGCGGAGCTTCAGAACGGCCTCGAGCGCGGTCGCGCCGTCCCGTCCGGCACCGGCCACGACGAAACGGTCGTGCTCCGAGACCCCGAGCGGCTCCGCGGCCAACTCGCCCGCGACCGCATCCGCGAGGCCGCTCACGTCCTCGCCGAGAAGCGCCCGCACCACCGCGACGGCGCATGCGTAGCTGACCGTATGGCAGTAGCTCTCCTCGACCTCGGGAGTCGCGACCACGACGTTGTCTGCCGCACGCGCGATGGCACCGTTCTCGACGGCCGTGACCAGCCACGTCTCGCCGGCGAACCCCTCGACCGCCTCGCGCGTCAGGAGCGTCTCGCCCTCGTGGCTGAATGCGACGAGGACGTCCGCCTCCGGCGCGCTCCCGAGCACGACCTCGAGCGCCGGCGCGGCGCGTCCCGATGCGAGCGCGGCATGGAACGACGTGCCGCACCCCGTGAAGAGAACGCGGGCATCGGCGGGAAGCCGCCGATCGCCGACCCGTTCGGGCACCTGGCGAAGCCACTCCGGCTGGATCGCGATGGCCTTTCGAGTCAACTGCCCGGGCATGAGGCCTGTCTATACCATCGAACCCGGTGGCAGTCTTCGAGAAGACGACGCTGGCGAACGGCATCCGCGTCCTGACCGCACCGATGCCCCAGGTGCCGTCGGTCGCATGCTTCGTGATGCTCGCCGCCGGATCGCGCTACGAGACCGAGGCGTCGAAGGGCATCGCGCACTTCGCCGAGCACATGTTCTTCAAGGGGACGGAGCGCCGCCCGACGGCGCGCACGATCTCGACGGAGATCGACGCGATCGGTGGCGAGTTCAACGCCTTCACCGGCAAGGAGATCACCGGCTACTACGTCAAGAGCTCGGCGGAGACACGAGACATCTCGCTGGACGTGCTCGTCGACATGCTGCGCAACTCTCGTTTCGACCCGGCGGAGATCGAGAAGGAGAAGGGCGTGATCCTCGAGGAGATGAACGTCTACCTGGACACCCCGCAGCGATACGTCGGCAACGTCTACGACCGGCTGCTCTTCGCCGACCAGCCTCTGGGCTGGGACATTCTCGGCACGCGCGAGACCATCGAGGGCGCGACCCGCGAGACGTTTACGAGCTACCTCGACTCCTGGTACCTCCCGGAGCGGATCGTGGTCGGGGTGGGAGGAAGGATCGGCGACGGCCTCGGCGACCGGCTCGAGGAGCTGCTCGGTGACCTGCAGCCGAGAGAGACGGGCTCGCCCATGGCAGTCGACCTGCCGCCGGACGGATCGCCCGTTCTCCTCCACACGAAGCAGTCCGAGCAGGCACACCTCGTCCTCGGAGTCCGTGCATATCCCATCGGGCATCCGGACCGGTACGCGCTCCAGCTCCTCTCCGTCGTGCTCGGCGGCGGAATGTCGTCCCGCCTGTTCACGGAGGTGCGCGAGCGGCGCGGCCTCGCGTACTACGTCCACGCTGCGAACGGCGCGTACACCGATGCGGGGACGCTCTATACGGGAGCCGGAGTCGACGTCAGCCGCATCGACGAGGCAATCTCCACCATCGTGGCCGAGCTCAGCAAGATCGCCGCCGAGCCGGTGCCGCCCGACGAGCTCGAGAAGGCTCGCGGCTACGCGAAGGGCCGGTTCGTGCTTCGGCTGGAGAGCCCGCAGGCCGTGATCCAGTTCGGGCTCCGCCGCGAAGTTCTCGAAGACGAGCTCGAGGAACCGGATGACGTCCTGCGCGAGCTCGACGCCGTAACCGCCGAGGACATCGAGCGCGTCGCGCGCGACTTGCTGGACGGGAAGCGCCTGTATCTGGCGGTCGTCGGGCCGTTCGACGACCCCACTCGCTTCGAGAAGCTTCTCGCCGCCTAGACTCGCGCCGTGAGCGACGAACGGGAGCTCCTCCGACGAACCGCCGAGATCGCGGCCGACTTCGTCGAGTCGCTCGACGAGCGGCCCGTCTGGCCGTCCGCCTCCGTCGATGAGCTGCGCGTGGCGCTCGGCGGTCCGCTCCCCGACGGCCCGAGTGACCCGCGCTCGGTCATCGACGATCTCGCCGAGGCTGCCGGGAATGGCGTCGTCGCCATTCCGAGCGGCCGGTACTTCGGCTTCGTCATCGGTGGCTCGGTCCCAGCAGCGCTCGCTGCGGACTGGCTCGCGTCGACGTGGGATCAGAATGCCGGCCTCTACGCCTGCGGGCCGTCGGCGGCGGTCGTCGAGGAGGTCGTCGGAGAGTGGTTGAAGGACTTGCTCGCGATCCCCGCGACTGCGTCGTTCGCACTCGTCACCGGCTGCCAGATGGCACATGCGACGTGTCTCGCCGCCGCCCGGAACGATGTCCTCGCCAAGGTCGGCTGGGACGTGGAACGCGACGGGCTGGCAGGAGCGCCGCCGATTCGTGTCGTCGCAGGAGCGAGGCGGCATGCGACGATCGACCGTGCTCTGCGGCTGCTCGGGATCGGCACCGCGTCCATCGTCGAAGTCCGCGCCGACGGTCGGGGTCGCATGGACCTGAGTGCCCTCCGCGCCGCACTCGCCGAGCTCGAGGGACCGACGATCGTCTGCGCCCAGCTCGGTGAGGTGAACACCGGTTCCTTCGATCCGATCGCCGAGATCGCCCACCTCGCGCACGACCGGGAGGCGTGGCTTCATGTCGACGGTGCATTCGGCCTGTGGGCGGCGGCGGCCCCCAGCCTCCGTGCACTCGTTGCCGGGGCCGAGCTCGCCGACTCGTGGGCGACTGATGCTCACAAGTGGCTGAACGTGCCCTATGACTGCGGCATCGCATTCGTCGCCAGCCCGGAAGCACATCGGGCTGCGATGACGGTTCGGGCGGAGTACCTCGTCCAGGATCCGGACGCAGCTCGCGACGAGGTCGACTGGACGCCCGAGTTCTCCCGGCGCGCACGAGGCTTCGTCGTCTATGCAGCGCTGCGCTCACTCGGACGATCCGGAGTGGCCGACCTCGTCGAGCGTTGCTGCGCCCGCGCCCGGCGGTTCGCCGACGCCGTGGCAGCCCTCCCCGGCTGCGAGGTGCTGACGGAGGTCGTGCTCAACCAGGTGCTCTTCCGTTTCGATGACGACGAGACGACCACCCGGATGCTCGCGGCTGTTCAGGCGAGCGGGGAAGCGTGGATGAGCGGGACGACCTGGGACGGTCGGGCCGCAATCCGCCTGTCGGTGTCGAACTGGCGGACGAGCGAGGCCGACATCGATCGCGCGGCCGCGGCGTACGAAGCAGCGCTGGCCACCGTCTAGCTCATGTCGATGGACGGGCAGCCACGCGTCGTGCGCCATGAGTCGGAGCTCGGCAGCTGGGAGCTCACGCTGCGCCAACCCGATCCCCGGCTCCGCGCGCTCGTCGGCGAGTACGAGGGCTATGTGGAGACAGCCGGTACGACAGGATCGGTGGTTCGCCAGCAGGTTCCCACGACCTGGCTTCCGGTCATCGTCAACTTCGGCTCGCCCTGGGAGGTGTTCGACTCTCCGGATGGCTCACGTCAGAGGCACGACAGCTTCTTCGCCGGTCTCCACCAGCGCTCGTCCTACGTGGCGGCATCCGGGTCGGCGAGCTGCCTCCAGATGAACCTCACGCCTCTCGGCGCCTTCGCGTTCCTCGGACTACCCATGCACGAGCTCGTCGACGGGATCGTCCCGCTCGAGGACGTGCTCCCGCGGCCCGTACGGAACCTCGACGCCCGGCTTGCCGACGCCTCGACCTGGGAAGAGCGGTTCGCGGAGCTCGACGCTGTCCTGCTCGCCTCGTTCGCCCGTGCGAGAGAACCGTCGGCGGACGTCGCCTGGGCATGGCAGGCGCTCGCCACCTCGCACGGCCGTGTTCCCATCGGGTGGCTCTGCGACCTGCTCGGCCGGAGCCGCAGGCAACTCGCAGCCAGGTTCCGCGAGCAAGTGGGGCTCCCACCGAAGACCATCGCGCGCATTCTCCGCTTCAACCGTGCCGTCGGACTGCTCCAGGGCCGAGCGAACGGCGAGTTGGCCGGAGTCGCCTTCGAGTGCGGGTACTACGACCAGGCGCACCTGAACCGGGACTTCCGCGAGTTCGCTGGGACGTCACCCGGTGAGTTCGCGCGTCGCATCGTGCCGGACGGCGGAGTCGTCGCCTCGTCGGTCACATTCGTCCAAGACGCGCGGACGGCAGCGCCCTAGGCTGGACAGTCACCGAGATGTGCCGACACTCTCGGCTCATCTCGCCTTCACCTTGCGAGCACCGTAGACGATCTCGGCGGGGATTCGACCGCGGGTGAGACGACCGGTGTGTACGCGGTCGAAGTTGTAGTAGCGCAGGTACTGATCGAGGTCGCGCTTGAGCCCCGTGAAGCGCACATGCAGGTAGCGAGCGAAGGAAGGCCGCCAACACTCCTCGAGCATCGTCCTGTGCAAAGCCTCCACGGCTCCATTCGTCTGCGGCCTGCCGGCGTGAATGAAGCTGTGGCGAGCGCCGAGCCCGTCGAGCGTCTCGCGGAACGCCAGCGCTCGGTACTCGCCGCCGTTGTCACTGAGCACGCGCTCCAGCTGCCAGCCGGCGGCTCGAAGGTCGTGCGCGACTCGGCGGGCGAGCTTCGAGGTCTGCTCTCCGCTCGGGTTGCCACGGGAGCAGCTGACGAGCTCGGCCCAGGCAAAGGAGGAGTGGACATCGATCGCGGTCAGCTGCCAGACGGCGCCCTTGGTACCGCTCAGGCGCCCGACGTAGAACGAGTCCACTCCCACGAGCTCGCCTGGGCGGGAGGCTTCCACGTGCCGCTCGGGCTCGGGCTCCCGCGGCGGCTCGAAGGGAGCGGCGTAGCCAGCGACGAGACTCAGGCGCTTCTGGCGCGTGTTGAGACCGTGCCGGCGAAGGCAGCGCCAGACGCCGTTGTGGCTGACGACGAGACCACCCCAGCGCTCACGGCGCAGCTCCGCGGCGATGCGGGCTGGGCCGAGGCCAGGATGGCCGAGGGCGAAGGCGACGATACGGCCCTCGACGAGCGGGGAGAGCTGGTTCGGCATGCGTGGCTGCCGCCGCTCCCGAGGACGCAGGATCTCGAGCCCGTGGCGCTCGATGCGCCGCTTCCAGACGTAGTAGGTCGAACGGTGGACACCGAAGATGCGGCACGCCTCCGAGACGCCGACGCGGCCGGCGAGGTCGACGAGCTGCAGCCGGTAGCCGAAGAGGACGTCATCCTCGGACATGCGGCTCACTCCTTTCCTCCGACGTGGTGGTCGAAGGCGAGGGTGAGCGGATAAACGGACGGCACCCGGCTACGAAGGGCCGGGTGCCGTCCTCTCAAGCCTCTGTCGAGGGTCCACCTGTCGGGACCACTCGGTGATAGTCCACCCTAGGCTGGGCCGGGACAACGACGAGGGAGAGCACGATGAACTGCATCGCCTTCATGAACTACGAGGACGCACCGGCCGCACTCGAGTGGCTCGGGCAGGCGTTCGGCTTCGAGGCGTCGGCAGTCCACGAGGGCCCGGACGGCACGATCGCGCACGCGGAGATGCGCTTCGGGGACGGGATGATCATGCTCGGGTCTGCGGGACGGAACGACCTCGGGCTGAGAACGGCGCGCGAGCTCGGCGCGGTGAACCAGGGTGTGTACGTCATCGTCGACGACGGCATCGACGCGCATTTCGAGGGCGCTCGCGCTGCCGGCGCCGAGATCGTGCGGGAGCTCCACGACACCGACTACGGCTCGCGCGACTACGTCGCACGCGATCCCGAAGGCAACCTCTGGAGCTTCGGGACCTACCGGCCGGAGTAGGCCTTAGTCCTCCGTCGGCTGAGCCGTCGCCCGGTCGGCGATCTCCGCGACGACCGTGGGGTCGGCAAGTGTCGTCGTGTCGCCGAGCGGGCGCTCCTCGGCGACGTCGCGCAGGAGCCGGCGCATGATCTTCCCGGAGCGCGTCTTCGGAAGCTCCGGCGTGAAGACGATGTTCGCCGGCTTCGCGATGGGGCCGATCTTCGTCGCGACGTGGTTGCGCAGCTCCTCGAGCCGCTCGACCGAGCCTTCCTCGCCGCCCTTCAAGGTCACGAACGCGACGATCGCCTGACCCGTCAGCGGGTCGGCCCTCCCGCACACCGCGGCCTCTGCGACGCTCGGATGGTCGACGAGCGCCGACTCGACCTCGATGGTGGAGATGCGATGGCCGGACACGTTCATCACGTCGTCCACGCGGCCGAGCAGCCAGAAGTCGCCGTCCTCGTCGATGCGAGCGCCGTCCCCGGCGAAGTACAGCCCGGGGAAGCGCTCCCAGTAGGTGGCGCGGAAGCGCGCGTCGTCACCGAAGATGCCGCGCGTCATCGCTGGCCACGGCTTCTTCAGCACGAGGTACCCGCCGCCGCCGGGACCGACCTCGTTGCCGTGATCGTCTACGACCGCAGCCTCGACTCCGGGGAAGGGCTTCGTCGCCGAGCCGGGCTTGAGCGTCGTGACCCCGGGAAGCGGCGTGATCAGGATCATTCCCGTCTCGGTCTGCCACCAGGTGTCCACGACGGGAAGCCGGTCGGCGCCGATGTGCTGCCGGTACCACATCCACGCCTCGGGGTTGATCGGCTCGCCGACGGACCCGAGCAGCCGCAGGGTCGAGAGATCATGCTTCGCCGCGTACTCGGGGCCCCACTTCATGTGCGCGCGGATCGCGGTGGGCGCCGTGTACAGGATGGTCACCCCGTATCGCTCGACGATGTCCCACCACCGGTTCTTGTCGGGGAAGTCCGGCGTCCCCTCGTACAGGACGCTGGTCGTGCCGTTGCAGAGCGGCCCGTAGACGATGTAGCTGTGCCCCGTCACCCAGCCGATGTCAGCGGCGCACCAGTAGACGTCGGTCTCGGCCTTGAGGTCGAAGATCGTTCGATGCGTCGTCGAGACGCCGACGAGATACCCGGCGGTCGTGTGCGCAATGCCCTTGGGCTTGGCGGTCGTCCCGCTCGTGTAGAGGAGGTAGAGGAGGTCCTCGGCGTCCATCGGCTCGCACGGGCAGGACGCAGGCTCTGACGACTGGCCGTCGACGAGCTCGTTCCAGGTGAGGTCCCGCCCACCCTGCATCGGCACGGCCGCGTGCGTGCGCTGCCATACGACGACGGTGCGCACGCCCGGGCACGACTCGAGAGCCTCGTCCGCGTTCCCCTTGAGCGGTACCGTCTGTCCGCGGCGCCAGCCCTCGTCCTGAGTGATCAAGACCTCGCACTGCATGTCGTTCAGACGGTCGGCGAGCGACTCGGCGGAGAAGCCCCCGAAGACGACCGTGTGTGGCGCACCGAGGCGGGCGCACGCGAGCATCGCGACAGGCAGGCCGACCCCCATACCCATGTAGATCCCCACGGGCGTCCCCTTCCTGACGCCGTGCGCCTTGAGGCCGTTCGCGACCCGGACGACCTCGTCGAGGAGCTGCGCGTACGTGATCGTTTCGCGCTCGTCGACCGGCTCGCCCTCCCAGTGGAATGCGACCTTGTCGCCGAGCCCGGCCTCGACGTGGCGATCGAGGCAGTTGTAGGCGACGTTGAGCTTGCCGCCGACGTACCACTTCGCGTACGGGAGATTCCAGTCGAGAAGCGATGAGAACGGCTCGAACCAGGTGACCCGCTCGCGCCCCTCGCGCTCCCAGAACTCGTCGAACGGAATCTCATAGATGTCCGGCTGGGCGTTCGCCTGGGCCGCGAAGTCGGCGGGCGGCGGATAGCGCCGCTCCTCTGCGAGCAGCGTCTCGATGGCCCGGTCCGTCACGCGGCAGGCTCCAGCTCGTACGGGCAGTCAGTCAGGCGCTCGTATCCGTCGTCGGTCACCAGCAGAAGATCTTCCACCCGAACGCCTCCGAAGCCGTGGCGATAGAGACCGGGCTCGATCGTGATGACGTCACCGGGCACGAGCTCCTCGCCGATCAGCCCGAGCGACGGCGACTCGTGGACCTCGAGGCCGACGCCGTGTCCGAGGCCGTGGTAGAAGCCGTCACGGAGCACCTGGCCCTCGGGCTTCGTGAGCAGGGTCGGAAAGCCGCGTTCCGAGAAAAGCTCGGACACGAGCCGGTGCAGATCGCCGCCGTTCACTCCGGGCTTCACTCCAGAGACCGCGAGCTCGAGCGCCTCCCGGCAGAGAGCGTGCCACTCGTGGAACTCGTCCGGCACGTCGCCGACGACGAACGTGCGCGTGATGTCGGCGAAGCAGGCCGACTCGACGTCGATCGGGAAGAGGTCGAGCAGGACGACGTCGTCGCGACCTATCGGGCCTGAGCCCATCTCGTGGCCGATGGCCGTCTGCGGGCCGTGCGACACGATCATCTCGTCCGTCACCGCCCCATGCGCGAGGAAGGTGGCCTGCACACGCTCCTTCACGAGCTCGCACGTGAGCTCCTCACCGTCGACAGAGAGCCCACCGTTCGCCGGCTCGGCGCGGCGCAGCAGATCGCGCGCCGCGGCCATCCCCGCCTCGGCCGCCTTCTCGGCCCGCCGTATACCGGCGAGCTCGTACGTGCTCTTGCTCCGCCGCCGGTCGTCGAACAGCTTCTGATCGACCTCGAGCCGGACTCCAGCCGCCCGCAAAGCGTCGGCGATGCCGAGCGGGAATCGACGCGGAACCGTCGCCTCGCCGATACCGAGCCCGCGCACGATCCGAACGGCGAGCTCGTTGGCGTACGCGTGCACGTCGAGACCGCTGCGCCTGAGCTCGTCGGCACCGAACTCCTCGATCGGGTGCACCTCGAGATCCGTCGCGAGCCCCTCGACCCGGGCCGCTTCCATGGCACTGATCGCGACGACGCGTCGCCCGTCGAGCTCGGCGTAGACGAAGGGATCCGGGATGCCGAGCGGCACCTCGTGACGCAGCTCCGGCGTTCGTACGGTGTCGCCGTGGATCAGAACGCTCACGGCCGCCGATCCTACCGTCGAGGAGCGCGGGCGAGCTCCCCTCGCCGGCTCCGGCTCCACCGTGCATCGCTAGAGTCCTTCGCGGTGGACGCCGACCTCCGCACGCTCAGGGAGCGACTCGCCGAGATCTCCGATCTCTCCCGCTCAATGGGCGTGTTGGCGTGGGACCAGAAGGTCACGATGCCGCGCCTGGGCCACCCCGCGCGCGCCGAGTCTCTCGCAACGCTCGCGCGGATCACCCACGAGCGGTTCGTCGACGACGAGGTCGGAAGACTGCTCGAGCGGTTGCGACCGCTGGAGGAGTCGCTCGACTACGACTCCGACGACGCGAGCCTGATCCGCGTCACTCGGCGCGACTGGGAGAAGCAACGCCGCGTGCCGACCGAGCTCCGGACGGAGATGGTGCGCGCGGCTGCGCTCGGCAACCAGGTCTGGATCGAAGCGCGGGCAAACGACGACTTCGACGCCTTCCTGCCGGTGCTCGAGCGCAACCTCGACCTCAAGCGGCGCTACGTCGAGTGCTTCGAGTGGGACGACTCGCCATACACGCCGCTTCTCGACGACTTCGAGCCATTCATGAAGACGAGCGAGGTCGCCGAGGTCTTCGGCACGGTTCGTCCGGTGCTGTCGGAGCTCGTTCGCGAGGCTCCGCAGGTCGACGCCGAGTTTCTCGACCAGCCGTTTCCAGCCGCGCTCCAGCGCGAGTTCGGAGAGCGCGTGCTCGCGACGATCGGCTTCGAGGACGGCGCGTGGCGCCTCGACCCGACGGTGCACCCGTTCTGCACCTCGTTTTCGACCCGCGACGTGCGTCTCACCACGCGCTACAACGAGACGGGTCTCGACTCTCTCTGGTCGACGATGCACGAGGCTGGGCACGGCCACTACGCGCACGGCATCTCCCCGACCCTGGAGCGCACCCCACTCGCGACCGCGCCGTCACTCGGTCTGAACGAGTCGCAGAGCCGGACGTGGGAGAACCTCGTCGGACGTAGCCGGCCTTTCTGGTCGTACTGGTACGAGCCGCTCCAGGAGACGTTCCCAACGGAGCTCGGCAGCGTCGACCTGGACGCGTTCCTCGCAGCGGTCAACCGGGCCCAGCCGGGCCTGATCCGCGTCGAGGCCGACGAGACGACGTACAGCCTCCACATCATCCTGCGGTTCGAGCTCGAGCAGCAGCTGATCGAAGGCTCGCTCGACCCGAAGGACCTGCCGGAGACGTGGAACGCGGGAATGCAAGAGTTGCTCGGCGTCGACGTCCCCGACAACGCCCACGGCGTCCTTCAGGACATCCACTGGTCCCAGGGTGGAATCGGGTACTTCCCGACCTATGCGCTCGGGAACGTCATCTCGCTCCAGATCTGGTCCTCCGTCCGAGAAGCGATCCCGGACCTCGACGCCCAGATGGAGGCGGGCGAGCTCCTCGAGCTCGCAGCCTGGCTCCGCGACAACCTGTACTCGCTCGGCCGGAAGTTCACGCCCAGGGAGACGATCGAGCGCCTCACCGGCACGCCCACGATCGACCCCCAGCCCTACCTCGCGTACCTGCGCGAGAAGCTCGCCGTCCTTCCTGCGAGTGCCTGAGACCGCCCGGGTCGAGCTCGTCGTCAACGGTGAGCTTCGCCTGCTCGAGGTCGAGCCCCGGACGCTCCTCGTGCACGCGCTTCGCGACGAGCTCCGCCTCACGGGTACTCACATCGGCTGTGACACGAGCCAGTGCGGCGCCTGCACTGTGCTTCTCGACGGCCGGGCCGTGAAGAGCTGCACCGTCCTCACGCTCCAGGCCGAGGGCTCCGAGGTGACGACCATCGAAGGACTCGCTTCGCCGGACGGATTGCACCCGATCCAGCAGGCGTTCGTCGAACATCACGGCCTGCAGTGCGGGTTCTGCACGCCCGGTGTGATCCTGACCACGGCAGACCTCCTCTCCTGGGAAGCCGACCCCTCGGACGAGACGATCCGCCGTTCGCTGCGCGGGAACCTCTGCCGCTGCACCGGCTACCAGACGATCGTCGAGTCGGTTCACGCCGCAGCCGCCGCAACACGGGAACAGGCGACCTCGTGATCTCCGCCCCGGTCGGCTACGCGCGGGCGTCGACGCTCGAGGAGGCGCTCGAGCTCCTCTCGGAGCCGGACGCGAAGGCGATCGCGGGAGGACAGTCGCTTCTGCCGGTGATGAAGCTCCGGATCGCACGGCCGTCGCTCCTCGTGGACATCGGCGCGCTCGAGCTCCGCGGCGTGGAGGCTCGTGGCGACGGTCTCCACATCGGGGCGCTCACGACATGGGACGAGCTCGCGCGAGCACCCGAGCTCGCGCGACCGGCTCTCGCCGCCCTGCCCGAGTGCGCGGAACGGATCGGCGACCTGCAGGTGCGCAATCGCGGCACGATCGGCGGGAGCCTCGCGCACGCGGATCCGGCCTCGGACATGCCGGCGGTGCTCGTTGCGCTCGGCGCGGAGCTCCGGCTTCGCTCAACCGCGGGTGAGCGAACGGTGGCCGTCGAGAATTTCGTCTCGGGCCCGTTCGCGACTGCCCTCGACGAGCGGGAGCTCGTCACGGACGTCGTCGTCCCGGTTCCGGCTCGCGGATCCGGCTCGGCGTACGTCGCCGTCGAGCATCCCGCATCGGGCTTCGCGCTCGCGGGCGCGGCTGCACTCGTTGGCCCGGATGGGAGCACGAGTGTCGCCGTCACGGGAGTCGGTGCGCGAGCCGAGCTCCTCGCGCCCGGGATGGATCCGTTCGAGGCGATCGGAGCGATGGAGATCTTCGGAGACGACTTCGCGCCGGCCGAGTACCGACGAAGCCTTGCCGCGACAGTCGTGCGCCGCGCACTCGACCGCGCCTCAGCACGCGCACAGGAGGATCTCGATGACTGACACGTACATCGGTGTCGCCCGGCCGAGAATCGATGCGCCAGAGAAGGTGACCGGCGCGACGCGATACGCGGCCGACGCGCATGTGCACGGCCTCCTCCACGCTCGGCCGGTCCTCGCGACCGAGGCGCACGCCCGGATCCTCTCGGTCGTGAGCGACGCCGCGCTCGCCGTCCCAGGCGTCGTCGCCGTTCTCGTCGCGGCCGATCTTCCGCTAGCGACCGTCGGCACCGATCGCACCGCCGAGCCGCTCGCCCGCGAGGAGGTCGTCTTCGCCGGCCAGCCGGTTGCGATCGTCGTCGCCGAGACCGACGCCGCCGCGGAGGACGGCGCGGAGCTCGTCGTCGTCGAGTACGAGCCGCTCGCAGCGACGGTCGACGTCGAGAGCGCGATGGAGGTCGGTGCGCCGCTCGCCCGACTGGTCGAGGAGGCGGAGGACGGCGGCGATCTCGAGTCGATCCACGCAGGGGTCGACCACGGCCAGAACGACACGGACGAGGAGCAGCTCTCCGGCAACGTCCTCGATCGCGTCCACCGCAGCTCGGGCGACCTAGGCGCGGCCTTCGAGGTGAGCGACGTCGTCGTCTCGGGAACGTTCCGAACACCGTGGGTCTACCAGGCCTACATCGAGCCGCAGGCCTCGACGGCATGGATCGAGCCGTCCGGGACGCTCGTGGTCTCGACCAGCACGCAGGGCTCCTTCGTGACCCGACGCGAGCTCGCGCGAGCATTCGAGCTCCCGCTCGACCGAATCCGTGTGATCGCGGAGCCTCTTGGCGGCGCGTTCGGCGGGAAGTTCGCGCTCGTCGAGCCGCTTGCTGCAGGCGCAACCCTCGCCCTCGAACGGCCCGTGCGACTCACCTTCACACGCTCCGAGGACTTCCAGGCGACGAACCCAGCATCCGCCCAGATAACGCACCTGCGGGTCGGCGCGCGGAAAGACGGAACCTTCACCGCGATCGAGGCGCGGATGATCGTCGACCGGGGCTCGAACGCCGGATGGGGCGTCGAGGGCATCACGTCGCTGCTCGTCGCCGGGCCGTATCGCTGGGAGGCGCACGACCTGCACGGCTACGGCGTCCAGACGAACCGCTTCACGTTCGGCGCCTACCGGGCGCCGGGGGCCCCGACCGCACACTACGCACTCGAGTCGCTGTTGGACGAGCTCGCGACGAAGCTCGACATCGACCCGATCGAGCTCCGCCTGAAGAACGCCGTCGTCGAAGGCGACGTGGGCGTCAGCGGCAACCCGTTTCCGACGATCGGCGCCGTCGACGTGCTCGAGCGCCTGCGCGGCCATCCGCTGTGGGTAGCCCGAAAGTCGTTGCCCGACGACGAGGGAGTGGGGATGGCGGCGGGATACTGGCCCGGCGGCAACGAGCCCGCGGCTGCGGTCTGCCGGGTGGACACCGACGGGACGATGACGATCGTCACGTCGGCGGCAGACATGAGCGGGGTGAGCACCGGGTTCGCGGTCATCGCAGCGGAGGCGTTCGGCCTCTCTCCCGACAAGGTGCGAGTCGTCACCGCGGACACGGCGTCGGGCCCGTACGCCGGCGCAAGCGGCGGCTCGAAGGTCACCTACACGGTCGGTCTGGCGGTGCAACGCGCGGCCGAGTCCGCTCGCGAGAAGGTGCTCGCGGCCGCCTCGCAGGAGCTCGAGATCGCGCCCGACGACCTCGAGGTCGTGGACGGAGTCGTGCGCGCCGTGGGCGCGCCGGACCGGTCGATCACGGTCGAGGAGATCGTCGGCAAGGCGCTTCGCTTCGGCGGCCGCTACGAGCCGATCGAAGGACACGGTGGCTCGGCGCAGACGAGTGGAGCGCCCTCCGTCGCCGCCCATCTGAGTCACGTCCGCGTGGACCGGGACACCGGCGAGGTCGAGCTTCTCCGCCACGTCATCGCCCAGGACGTCGGACGAGCGCTGAACCCTGCCCTCGTCGAGGGCCAGATGCGGGGTGGTGTCGCGCAGGGCATGGGCTGGGCGCTCTTCGAGGAGCTTCGCCACGACGAGGACGGGCGGCTGCTGAGCGGCTCCTTCCTCGAGTACGCGATCCCCACGGCCGAGCGGGTTCCAGAGATCGAGACGCTCATCGTCGAGGTTCCCGCGCCGGACGGGCCATATGGCGCGAAGGGAATCGGCGAAGCTCCTGTCGTCGGCGCGCCGGCGGCCGTCGCGAATGCCGTTGCTGCGGCGATCGGGACGAGGCTCTACGAGCTGCCGATGACACCTCCCCGCGTGTGGGCAGCCCTCAGGTCGGGCACGACGTCTGCCTAGACTGAGGAATGTGACCAGCATCGACCGAGCGCGAGCAGTCGTCGACTCGTACGACGCGACGGTCCGATCGGAGATCCCGGAGGGCGCGCTGCTCTTCGACGCGCACACGCACCTCGGCCACGACATCGACGGCATGGTCGGCCGCTACGACGAGCTGACCGGTGTCCTCGAGCGGTACGGGTTCTCGCACGCGTTCTTCTTCTGCATGGACGAGCACGACCGTGAGCCGGCGTTCACCGTCCCGAACGACCGCACGCTGGCGCATGCGGAGCGCTCCGACGGCCGGCTCGTCCCGTTCGTCCGCCTCGATCTCGTCGAGGGCCCGATCGAGGAGGCGACGCGTTGTCTCGACCTCGGAGCCCGCGGGATCAAGCTCCACCCGCGTGCCCAGGGCTTCGCGCTCGACGACGCACGGCTCGGGCCGATCTTCGAGCTCGCAACGGAGCGCGACGCGCCCATCCTGATTCACGGCGGACGCGGGCTCCCGCCGATCGCGGAGCATCTCGAGCAACTCGTGCGCCGGTGCGAGGGCATCCGCCTCATCGTCGCGCATGCCGGGATCGCGGACATGGCTGGACTCGCGGGTCGGCTCGGCGGGATCCCGGGAGTGTTCTTCGACACCTCGGTCTGGAGCGGAGTCGACCTCCTCGACCTCTACCGCCAGGTCTCGCCGGAGCAGATCGTGTACGCGTCGGACTACCCGTACGGACGCCAGCCGAACTCCCTGCTCATGGCGGTTCGGACCGCCAAGCTGGCCGGATTCGACGACCAGCAGATGCGGGCGATGCTGGGGGAGAACGCGCGTCGCATAGCCGATCGGGAGCAGCCGCTCGCGCTCTCGAGCCCGCGCGGCACGACCTCACTCGTCCAGCCGCTCACGTTTGCGCGCATCCACCAGTACATCTCCATGGCGGTGCCGCTCCTCTGGCTCCGCCAGCGCGACGCCATCGGCGCGCTCGGGCTCGCCGTGAACGCCTCGCGGGAGCGGGACGGGCACCTCGACGAGGCAGAGCGGATCCAGGAGCTCCTGATGACCGCCAGCGACCTGTGGCGGGAGAGCGGTGAGATCGTCTCGGACGACGACCACATCACCGCGATGCGGACCGCGATCCAGCTCGTCAACCTCGCTGACCTGATCGCAGTCACGACGCGCGCGTAGCGCCACGCCTCATCGGGGGCGTTAGTGCCGCCTGAAGCAATCGAGCGTGTGGTCGTCGACCATCCCGACCGCCTGCATGAACGCATAGCAGGTCGTCGGGCCGACGAAACGGAAGCCACGTCGCTTCAGATCCTTCGAGAGGGTGCGCGACTCGGCGGTCTCGGCCGGTAGCTCGCTCAGCGAGCGCCAGCTCGAGACGATGGGCGCACCACCGACGAAGGACCAGAGGTACGCGTCGAAGCTCCCGACCTCCTCCTGGACCGCGAGGACGCACCCCGCGTTCGAGATCGCCGACTGGATCTTGGCCCGGTTGCGGACGATTCGCGGATCCGCGAGGAGACGCTCGACGTCCGCTTCCGTGAACCGGGCGACCGCCACGGGATCGAACCCCGAGAATGCACGCCGATACCCCTCCCGCTTGCCGAGGATCGTGCTCCAGGAAAGACCGGCTTGCGCCCCCTCGAGTGTCAGCAGCTCGAAGAGATGGCGGTCGTCGTGAGACGGAGTGCCCCACTCGTCGTCGTGGTAGGCGACCATCGCCTCGCTCCCCCCCGATGCCCATTCGCAGCGCGTCAAGCCCATGGTCACGGATAGGATCGCATGCGATGCGCGCCGTCCTCCTCGCGCTCGCCCTCCTGGCGCTCGTGACCGGATGCGGCGGAGGGAGCGACGGCAGCTCCACCGACACGACGACGACCGCGAGCAGCAGCTGCGCGAGCGTCGACGCACCCGACCCGCGCGACCCGGGGAAACACGAGGCGCCGACCGAGCCGCTGGACTCGAGTAAGAACTACGCGCTCGTCTTCGATACGAACTGTGGCTCGTTCACGGTCGCGCTCGACCTGGAATCGGCGCCGAAGACCAGCGCGTCGCTCGTCGCGCTCGCGGAGGACGGTTACTTCGACGACACGCTCTTCCACCGCGTCGTACCCGGCTTCGTGATCCAGGGCGGTGATCCCACCCAGTCGGGCACCGGAGACCCGGGCTACTCGACGGTCGACGTCCCCGCGTCGGACGCGACCTACACGAAGGGCACCGTCGCGATGGCGAAGGGCGAGACGCAGCCGGCCGGCACGAGCGGAAGCCAGTTCTTCGTCGTGACCGCCGAGGATGCGGGACTGCCGCCCGACTACGCAATCGTGGGCAAGGTGACCGACGGCATGGACACCATCGAGCGAATCGACGCCCTCGGCGTGGCAGACAACGTTCCGACGTCGCAACCTGTCGTCATCGAGCACGTCACGGTCGACACGAGCTGATGAGCGTCGCTGCCGTCGTGCTCGCCGCCGGTGAGGCGACGCGGTTCGGCTCCCCGAAGCAGCGACTCCTCCTTCCCGCCGTCCTCGAGCGTCTCGCCGACGCACCGGTCGACGAGATCGTGGTCGTCGAGGGAGCGCACACCGTGGACCCCGACGTCTCGTCCACAACTCGTCCGCTTCGGATCGTGCGCTGCGCCGAGTGGTCGAAGGGCCCGGGAGCGTCTCTTCGCTGCGGCCTCGAAGCGCTGGGCGACGACGTGAACCCGGCGGTCGTCGTTCTCGCCGACGGACCCGACCTCGCGCCCGAGAGCATCGACCGGGTGCTCCTCGTCTGGCGGCTCGCCGGTGGCATCGTCGCCGCCTCCTACGGTGGCTCGCGCGGCCACCCGCTCGTCATCGGCCGGGAGCTCTGGGCCGACGTGCCCGACGCCGGCCTGCACGGCCGGCCCGCAAAGCTCGTCCCGTGCGACGACCTGGGTTCACCCGGCGACGTCGACACGCCGGACGACCTTCCGCCGCCTCTGTCGGAGGGCTAGGTCGGTACGCCCTACGCGGTGACGTCGAAGCCGCGCAGCTCCTCGAGCTTCGCCATGAGGCTCGGCGGCATGCGCTCGACGGCGCTCGTCTTGACGTAACGCCGCAGCGTCTCCTCGAACCGGTAGCGACGCGCGCAGTACTCGCAGCCCATGAGGTGCGACTCGGCTTCTTTCCACTCGGAGTCGGTCAGAGTGCGGTCGAGGAAGTCCTGCATGAGCTCCTCGCAGCGGTCGCACGGCTCGTGCTGGGTCATGCGAGCGTCTCCTCGGCCAGGTGCTGCTTCAACGCTCGCCTACCTCGATGGAGCCGCGACATCACGGTGCCAATCGGAACATCCAGGATCTGGGCGGCGTCGGCGTAGGTGAAGTCTCCGATGTCGACGAGGACGACGACGTCCCGGAACTGCGGCGGGATGTCCGACAACGCCTTCACGACGGAATCTTGCGACAAGCGGTCGACGACATGCTCCTGGTCGAGCACCTCCTCGCCTGCGGCCGAGGCCAGCTTGTTGGCGAGGTAGTAGTCGCTCTCCTCGAGAGGCTGCATATCCGGAGTCCTCTGGATCCGGCGGCCGCGATCGAGATTGAGGTTCGTGAGGATGCGAAAGAGCCAGGCGCGCATGTTCGTGCCCGGCGTGTAGGAGCGCCAGCTTCGAAATGCCCTCGCGTACGTCTCCTGCACAAGATCCTCGGCCTCCTCACGTGAACCGACGAGCCTCCTCGCCACGCGGTAGATCTGGTCCGCGAGCGCCAGGGCCTCCTCTTCGAAGCGGACGCGGTCGCGCGCCTCGGCGGCGATGCGTCTTGCTTCGGTGGACGGCTCTGGCTCGCTCACCGAGCTACCGTACCCTTGCGTTACAGGAGCCTGCAACGAGCCGCCTGAGCAGGCTATTCCCGAACCGGCACGGCTTCGCGGAAGCCGGCGCGTGCCAATGCCGCAAGAAGCGCGTCCCGCGACGTGCGTTCCTCGTCCCACGCCAGGGTCACGTCGCCCACGAGATTCGCGTTGGCCGCCTCCAGGCCGTCGTGTCCGCGCAGGCTCTCGGCGAGCCTGGCGACACAGCGCTCGCAGCGGATCCCGCTCACGTGCAGCGTCTCCGTCACGGTGGCCATCACCGCGATGCTACCGGCGCGGGATCGCGCAACCGCACCTCGCGATCCGCGAGCCCGATCAGGAGCGGGTCGTGCGTCGCGCACACGACCGTCGTGCGAGTCGCATGCGCGAGCTCCCCGAGCAGAGCACCGATGGACAGCGTGGTCGTCGCGTCGAGTCGCGACGTGGGCTCGTCCGCGAGCACGACAGCGGGCCGGGCGGCGACGACACGCGCCAGTGCGACGCGCTCCCGCTGTCCCGCCGAGAGGACGTCGACCCTACGATCGGAGTGCTCGGCGACCCCCACGGTGGCAAGCGCCTGCCGCGCGCGCTCGTCCGCCTCCTCACCCACGACGCCGCGCAGGGAGAGACCGAGTACGACGTTCTCGTGCGACGTGAGTGAGTCGGCGAGGCCCGGAACCTGTCCGAGGACGCCGATCCGGGCCGCGCGCAACGTAGCGCGCTCGTCGCGATCGAGAGCCGACACCGCCACGTCGTCGAGCCAGACGTCGCCTTCGTCGGGGACGTCCAGGCCGGCCAGGAGGGCGAGCAACGTCGACTTGCCCGAGCCCGATGGACCGGTGATGACCGCAAGCTCACCGGGGACGAAGCAGGCATCGATGCTCTCGAGAGCGGCCTGCACCCCATATCGCCGAGAGACCGCGCGTGCCTCGAGCGTCGCTCCCGTCGTGCCTTCGGCCGCAATCCGGATCTCGACCCGCTCATGGGCGCGGCCGTCGACGGGATGGAGCTCGACCACCCCGTCACCCGGGACGACCGTCGCGCGATCGCCGATACCCGCCGCGTGCAGCACCTCTTCGGAGACCCGGAGCCAACCGCCGGCGCCGACAACGGTGGTCTCCTCGTCGCCGTGCCGCTCGGCGCTCAACCGGCCGTCCCGGATGTGCGCTACCTGGTCGGCAATCTCCGCGGACGCGGGATCGTGACTGACGACCACCGCGGTCGCACCGCTCTCACGAACGAGCTCGGCCAGCAGCGCGTAGACGTCAGCCGAGGCCTCGGCGTCGAGCTCTCCCGTGGGCTCGTCCGCGATCACGAGCCTGGGACGATGCGCGATCGCCGCGCAGAGAGCGACGCGCTGCTGCTCACCTCCCGAGAGCTCCGCCGGCCGCGCATCGACGCGATCGAGGATCCCAACTCGCTCGAGGAGCTCATGCGCCCGCGTGGTGCGGTCCTGCTCACTGAACCCGGCGAGGCCGAGTGGAAGTGCCACGAGCTCCTCCGCCGTGAGCTCCGGGCGAGCGCGCGCCAGTAGTGCTGATCGGCGTATCCGAGCTCGCGCGCACGGTAGCCCTCGAGCTGTCGCGTCGAGGCATGCGCGAGGTCGTTCCCGGCGACGACGATGCTTCCGGCCGAGGGCCGCTCGAGTCCCGCCAGCACCCGCATGAACGTCGTCTTGCCGGAGCCGCTCGGACCGAGAACCACGCAAATGGTTCGTTCTTCCACGTCGAGCGTCAGGCCCTGGAGCGCTGCTACGCCGCCCGTCGGCGACGGGTAGACGGCGAAGAGCTCGCGCGCTTCCACGAGGTTCGGCATGTCTAGTCCGCGCTCCGGTAGACCGGCCCTCGCGCTCCGGCGAAGGCGCGTCGCGTCGACACGCCGACCAGAATGGCTGCGACCAGCGTGTAGGCACCGAGGCCGATGGCGATGACGATGGGATCGACCGACGCAACGAGTGGCGGCTCGGCGAGTGTTCCTCGAGCGGTGACGGAGACGACTCGGGTCACGAGCGTGAGCAGCAGAGCTCCGGTGACCACACCCGCAACGACCCCCGCTGCCGAGAGCACGAGCGCGCGCGACCGCACGACTCGCCGCAGGCTCGACGGCCGAGCACCCTGCGCCTCGAGGTCGTAGAGCTCTCCGCGGTCGTCACGGAGATCCGAGCGAACTGCCAACGCCAGGCCGATTGCAGCGAGCGACCAGGGCTACGAGGGCCGCCGCTACCAGCGCGAGCAGCGTGCCGTGCGCGAGCGGATCCTGCTCGGCATCGCTCTCGATCTCCGAACGCGTTAGAGTCGAGAGAGAGCTGAACGGCGTGCGGGCGAGGCCCGCGGCGAGACCAGGGCGTTGCTCGGCATCCGCCTCGAGCCATACCTCGTTCTCTCGTGCGGCCCCCGGAGCGACGGCGTTGATCGCCGTTCGCAGCACGCTGCGATCGCCGACCACGGTCTCGCCTTCAGCGCCCGGAAATCTCGCGACGACGCCGGCGATCCTGACCGGAACCACCCCACCGCCGATCTGCAGCGGCAGCAGGCTTCCGATCCCGCCGACGAGCTCCGCGAGGCGAGGTGTGACGAGGACCGAGGGTGGGGTCGCGTCCGTCTCTTGCGGGAAGCGGACGTACGCGGTACGCGTCGGGATGAGGACGTAAGACAGCTCGACCCCACCCGGTGCCCGCCTGATCTCGACACCCTCCAGGCCGACCCATGCGCGCAGCCGGCGCGCGAGCGGGCCGCTGAGCAGCGTGGATCCCGTCAGCGCCGTCCCTGCGTCCGCGCCTCCCTCGATGAGCCGCGGAGGAGGAACGACGACGAGCGAGACGAGCCTCGACCCGGTCGGGACCGCAGCCCGGAGGGTGGTGGACTCGTGCGGATCTGCGGCACCGAGATCGACCCGCTCGAACTCGCCGCCGGGGGTCTCGACGACTGCGGCGAACGACACGATGCCGGGGCCGACTCGCAACGCGATCTCGTCGCCGGGCAGGGCGAGCGTGCGAAGCGAGACGCGTTTCGACGGCGCTACGAGTGCGGCAGCCTCCGCACGGCTTCGGCCTCCAGCCCAGTCAGGGCGCCAGACGCCGAGCCGTTCGATCGGCGCCCGATCGAGACCGAGGACGGTGACACCGCTGACGCGTTCGGCGCGGCCGGCTCCTCCCGTGACACGAAGGACCGGATACGCGGCGCCACCGGTCCCGACGAGCTGCTGGAAGCGGGCGGGAGAGGCGGCGTCGAAGACGCGCACGAGCTTCCCCAGGTCCTCCCGCACGACCGCATCCAGCGGGACCCGAAACGCCGCCTGCTCCCGCTCTCCGCGAACGAGCGTTGCGCGATATCCCTCTGCGACCAGCGCCAACGCGAACGCGATGGTGAGAAAGCCCACGGTGACGACGGCCGTCCCGGATCCGCGCGCAAGACCCACTGCAGCAAGACGAGTCGATATCGAGCCCCAGCTCCGTCGCGCGACCATCCGTGCGACGGGCGGGAAGACTCGCGTGACCAGGACGGCCGCCGCGAAGGCGACCAGTCCTGGGACGAGCAGCAACACGAGCGCGAGGTCCTGTCCGCTCGCCAGCCGGTCCTGGTCGGCGGCACCGCCGAGGAGTGCCACCGCGACGATCAACAATGCGGCGCCAGCCAGGAGGTCGGTGACTCCGATCCTGGAGCCCTCGCGCGGACGCACCGAGATCGTCAAGGCGATGAGCGCTGCCGCGATGAAGGCAGCGCCGAGAGCCAGAGCCAGCCCGTCGCGCTGACAGGACGCTGTGCCGGAGAACATCGACGGGCGGTGCGCCGGCGAGCCGCGCGACGAGCGCCCCGACCGCGCTACCCACGAGCCAGCCGGCGAGGACGCCCAAGAACGCCAGCACAGCGCTCTCGATCACAGTGAGGAGCCAGAGCTGGCGTCGCCGAGCGCCGTACCAGGTGAGACGGCGGCGCGCATCCTCGAAGTCCCGGCGCAGGCCGCGCGCAGCGAGCACGGTGAATGCGAGGAGCAGTGCTGCGACTTCGCCTCCGACGAGGAGGAGCCGCCTTCCGGCAACATACGCAGAGCGCTCTGCAGCTCGAAGCTCCTCCTCCGGGAGATCGACGGCAAACGAGCTCGACAGAGTCGCAAGCTCCGCGCGAGCCCGCTCGGCCCGACTGACGAGCTCGTCGACGTCCCACAGCCTGGGAGCCCCCGCGTCGAGTGGCCAGACCCAGGCGTAACTGCGGTACGTCCGCGCGACGGGTGGCGAAGACGCAAACACGTTGCGACCTTCGGCAACGACGAGCGGCGCCGGAGCCGGTCGGTGGTAGCCGGCTGCCCTGCGGATCGCTTCGGCGATCGCGGCATCCGCGGTGGCGCTGTCCGTCGCTGCGAGAAAGTCGCCGAAGAGCTGCTGTGAGCGCAACGTGCCCGTTCCTACCTCGACGAGGCGCAGGCCCGGTGCGTCGGGCAAGACACCTCGGCCACGCAAACGCAGGACCTCGCAGCGTTGCGGCTTGCAGGCGCGTGGCAGACGGCCGGAGCGGAGGATCACGTACGGGGCGAGACCGTCGACGGCGGTCAACCCCACGAACCGGCCGGCGACGGTGCTCTCCCGAACGAGAGCGAGCGGAGTCGGCCCGTCGAGCCCCACCCCGGCCAAGGCGTCTCGGACGCTCCGGTCGAGAACCGGAAGTTCATCGCCGGCGCCAGCAGGGACGCCGAACCACACCGCGCGGAGGGAGCGGTCGGCCGCAGGGATGCGCTCGATCGCCTGCGCCGTGGCGCGATCGGTTGCGATGGTGACGCCCGCAAGCACCCCTGCGAGCATCGCTGCGGCGACCGCGAGTCCGAGCACCGTCGTGACGGCGCCGCTGTCCCGTCGGCTGAGGCGGCGCCACGCGAGCCACGTGACGTAGCGCGTCGATCTCACGTCGTTGCCTTGCGCCGGCGCCGATAGGCGGTGGTCTTCGTCCGGTTGCCGCAAATGGACATGGAACACCAGCTCGAGGAGCAGTTCCGCGACGCGTCGTAGAAGAGCCAGCCGCACCCGTCCTTGCGGCACGCCTTCATGCGTTTCCACGTTCCCGCCGCCTGAGCCTCGACGACGACCGCCGCGATCGCGCCGAGAGCATGCCTGGCGCCGTCTCCCGAGGGCGTGAGCAGCAGCGTTCCATCGTCGCCGATGTCGAAGCGAAGCGATGCGCCCGAGAGCGCAGAGCGAACGCGTTCCCGAAGGCCTTCGTCGGGTGCGATCTCGAGCGTGTTCAGCAGCGCGAGCTCACGGAGCGCGGCACGCAGCTCTCGCGCGAAGACGAAGGTCTCCGCGTCGAGGCTCTCGCCGGCTCCGAGCAGACCGCGCTCGAGGAGCCAGGCCTCGAGCTCGGCCGGTGTCGCGACGTCGTCCCTGGACCACTCGGGGATCTCCGTATTGACAAAGTCCTGGACCAGATCGAGCGGAGGCGGCGCGGGAGCACGCCCAGCGGGCTGGAACGGCTCCGCTGACACCGGCGCACCGTAGCGCGATCCTCTGTCATGTGCAACACCGTCTATCGATCAATGAAGGTGTTACTCACACCGGCATCGGTGTTTCTCAGGTGTCGGCGCGCTTCACACCGTGCACGGGGCGTCCCGCCGCCTCCCACGCGTAGTACGAGGCGCTCGGGCCGAACGCGGTCTCGTACGTGACGACGCGAGGGTTCCTGCCGACCTCCTTGGCGCGTTGCGCGTGCCAGAGGAGGTTCGGATCGTCCCGCGCCTCCCAGACGAGAACGAGGTGCGCCGCGGTCATGAACTCCGCGACGAAGGGGCATCCCTCTGCCGGGCAGGGGAACGGGTCGGTGCTGACGCAGAACCAGCCGGCGTGGTCCGTGTCCTCGTCGTCCTGCCAGAGCTCCTCATCGACTTCCTCGACGATCTCGTCGATGACCGAACCACCCGGCCGAACCTCAGGCTCCACGGCGGCACAATAGCCACGTGCCCGAGGTCGACCTTCGAGACGCCGCGCTCGTCCTCTCCGGGGGCGGCATCAACGGCGTGCTCCTTGAGCTCGGGTTTCTCAAGCGGCTTCGGGAGACGCCTTTCTGGAACCGAGTCGGGTGGATCTACGGGACGTCGGCCGGAGCACTGGCAGGAACAATGGCCGCTCTCGACAGGATCGACGATCTCGAGACCTTCCTGCTCGAGCTGCAGGCCGATGACGTATTCCGCCCCCGGCGGGTGTGGCAGCTCCCGCTCGGCGGGCTCCACGACTACACGCTGCCGAACACGATCGCCGAGCGCCTCGGCGGGCCGGTGGAGCTCGGATCCTCGCTGGCGGCGGCAGACATCGAACTGGTCGTCTTCGCGACGGACGTCAGCGAACACCTCGAGCCGGACACGTCGCGCGACTTCGAGCTCGTGTACGCGGCACACTCGACGCCGCCCGAGACCATGGGGCAAGCGATCGTGGCCTCGGCAGCCGTGAGCGCGCTCGTGCTTCCCGTTCGGGTGGACGAAACGATCGCCACGGACGGCGGGTGGGTGAGGAACTTCCCGCTCGAGCATGCCGAGCTGAACCCTGCCGTGCGCTCGGTTGTCGCCTTCAGGTACCTCGCCGGCTACCGGCCCACCGACATCGCTTTCCTGGCACGGGTGCGCGAGCGACTCGAGCGCTTCCGCGCCGCTCCGCCGGTCCGTGCGCTCCTGGAGGAGGTCCGGCTCGCCGAGGAGCGCTCGCAGCGTGGTGAACCGGCCCACTATCCCGAGCTCATCGTCCGGCTCATGCGTGTCGCGATTGCCAGGAACACGGTGCTCGAGGAGCGGTTCTCGAGCGATCGCGACGCGTCCGTCCACGCTATCCGTCGCCTCCGGGACGACGTGATCGACACGGCCGTTCGGGCTGCGCCCCCGTGGCGGCGACGTCGCCTGCGCAGGGATATCGGCGAGCTCTTCGCCGTGGCGGACTTCCCGTTCCGCCACGACAGCCCTGTCGATCGCATCGTCGTTCGCGCCACGCCCGGCGACGACGGGCTCGACCCCACGTTTCGGGGTGCGTGGGCGACGGAGAGCAAACTGGCTCTCATCGAACGCGGCTACCGGCTCACGGACGACGAGCTCGAGCGGAGCGGGGCGTGGCCGGATCTCCGATGAAGAGGTCGGCAGGGGTCCGGGCAGGCGGGCGGACCCCGTGCCGATGAAATCAGGCCCCGGACATGCCGGGGCCTGTGGCGGCTAGCCCTGGGGGGAAGCGGGCCGCCGCCCGAGCGTGACTGTCACGCTCGTCTTGTTCGCGTCGCGAACGACCTGGAGGTCGAGCTTGTCGCCCGGCTTGTGGGCGGCAATCGCGTCGCGGAGTTCTTCGATCGACGAAATCTTCTTGCCATCGGCAGCGACGATGATGTCGCCCCCGAGGATGTACGTCTCACCGGAGACGACACGCTTGGTATCGCCCCGCTGAAGGCCTGCCTTGTCTGCGCCACTTCCCTTCGTCACCGACTCGACGAGCACTCCCTCGTCCACGGGGAGCCGATACGTCTTCGCGAGCTCTGTCGTGATCGGATGGCCCTGGATGCCGAGGTACGGATGCTGGACGCGGCCCGTGCGCAAGAGCTGTCCCACGACGTCCTTCACCGTGTCGGAAGGAACGGAGAAGCCGATTCCCACGTTGCCCGTGCTGTCGCTGCCCGTCTCGATCTGGGTGTTGACGCCGATGACCTCTGCCTGGTTGTCGAGAAGCGGGCCGCCCGAGTTGCCCTTGTTGATCGGAGCGTCTGTCTGGATGACGTGGTCGATCGTGAATCGCGGGTCAGGAGAGCTGATGAGCCGCTGCACGGCGCTCACGATGCCCGCGGTCGCGGTGCGATCCAGCCCGAAGGGGTTACCGATCGCGACCACGGGGTCTCCGACCTTGACTCTGTCCGAGTTCCCGAGCGGGAGGGGCGTCAGGGCATTCGCGCTGACACCGACGCGGAGGACGGCGAGATCGGTCGACGGGTCGGTGCCGACGAGCGTCGCCTCGACCGTGTCCCGGTTGGAGAAACTGACCGTGATCCGGTCGGCGCCCTCGACGACGTGGTAGTTCGTGACGATGTGGCCGCTCTTGTCGACGACGAAGCCCGATCCGAGCGCACGCTGCTCACCGGCGGTCGAGGACGAGACGTCCGACTTGGTCGAGGAGTTGATCTGGACCACCCCGGGGGCGGCGGTCTCGTAGATCTCGTTCACGGTCATCGCGCCCGGCGCAGGGCCGAGCTCCGTGCTCGTCGGCTCGACCGTCTCGGTGACGACCGTGGTGTCGCCTTCGAGCCCGCCCAGAAGTGCGACCGCACCCACGGCGACGAAGCCGCCGAGGACGGCCGTCGAGAGGAGCGCGGCGAGTGTTCGACCGGAAAGTGTCATGCGGGTTCCGTTATAACCGCGGGCCGATGAACCGCGGGTTAGCGCCCGTTAAAGCCAAGTTGCGGGGTCGACCCGCAGCTGTCAGCCGGCGAGGATGCCGGTGACGTACATCGCGGCGACGCCTGCCAGAAAGCCGCCGATCGCATGGCCTGACCGCAATCCACCGGGTGCTCGGCGGCCGACGTAGCGGCCGACCTCGAGAACGACCTGGAACGCCGCACCGGCGGCGATCGCGAAGAACAAAGCCGCGAGGACGTCGCTCGTCAGATACCCGCCGATCCACGCTCCGAGGACGGTCGGCGCTCCCGCCACGAGCGCGAGGCCGGCCAGCGCGAGGATCGTCACGCGGGTCTTGGCGACGGGTGCGGCGATGCCGAGGCCCTCGGTGATGTTGTGGATCATGAACCCGACGATCAGGAACGTGCCGAGCTGGAGCTCGCCGACGGCGAACGAGGCGCCGATCGCGAGACCCTCTCCCAGGTTGTGGACGCCGATCCCGATCGCGACGAGGAGCGAGAGCGAGAGCCCGGTCGCACCGCTACCGCTGCCGCGGCCGAGCCTTCCCGAGAGCGCGGTCATCCCGAGAAAGCTCAGGGCGACGCCGAGGAGCACCAGCCCGGCGCCGCCGAGCGCCGCGGGAAGGAGCGACTGGAGCTCGAACGCCTCGGCGAGCGCCTCGACGCCGAGAAAGGACAAGAGGCCCGCAGTGAACGCCATGAACGCTCCGAGCCAGACGGGGCTCGCCTGACGAAGCGCAGGGAGCCAGAGCAATCCGAGCGCGATGGGGATCACGCCGACCAGCACGCCGATGAGGGCGTAACCGAGGAAGCTCGAGACGGAAGGCTCCGGGGTTGCGACCGCCGCCGGGACCGCTTTCACGGTTTCGATTCCGGTCGAGCTCGTGACCCCGACCGTGATCGGGTCGTCCTCCACCCATGCGTACGGGACGACGATGGTGCTGGAGCGAAGACGGCCGAGTGTCGTTGGCCCGTCGACGGTGAAGCGGACGATCGCGTCGTCGACGTTCACGCTCGCGATGGTCAGATCTGCCGACTGGGGATTCCTCACCAGGATGCGGATCTCGCCCGGGTCGAACTCGACCCGCCGGATGTCGAACTCGTCCGCGGGCGGCGGATTCCGACCGATCAGGTCGGCGAGCCACGAGCCGCTCGTGGACACGGCGCCGACCACGACCGCAAGGAGCAGGACCGGGACGAGCGCCCAGAGCCGCCAACCGAGCCCGCCGCGCGCCGGCGCGGTCCCCGCCTCCGTGCTCACCTCAGTCGACGACCTCGAAGAAGCCCATCCAGCCGAGCTCGGCGAACTCCGACTGGTGCGCGTGGAACATGAAGTGCCCGGTGTTCGCGAACTCGATCTCCACGACCCCACGCTGCCCCTGGCACTGCATCACCGTGTCCGTGTACTCCCAGGCGTCCGACGTTCCCGTCGGCTGGTAGCGGAAGAAGTCGCCGTGAAGGTGGAACGAGTTGACGAGGTCGAACTCGGTCAGGTTGGCGAGATAGATGCGAACGAGCTCGGAGCGCCTGACGCGGATCGGGTACCGCGCGTAGTAGAACGTGCGGCCGTTCACGGTGTAGAAGTTGTTCTCATCGTCGCCGTCCGTGTCGAACCCGTTCATGACCATGACGAGCTCGTGCGCCGGCGGACGTGGCTCTCTCGGGTCGATGATGAACGCGCCGTACAGGCCCTTGTGAATGTGCTTCTTGAGCGGCGTGGCGTGGCAGTGGTAGAGATGGAGCCCTGCCGGGCGGGCTTCGAACTCGTACGTGAAGTGACTACCCGGCTCGACGATCTCGAAGACCCCATCCATGTTCGACGGGTGGATCCCGTGGAAGTGGATCGTGTGCGGGTGCGAGCCTTCGTTCCGGAAGCGGACTCGCAGCGTGTCACCTTCGGTCGCGCGGATCACGGGGCCGGGCGCCGTGCCGTTGTACGTCCAGGCCGGGAAGAACACGCCCGGGGCGACCTCGAGCTCGTTGTCGACCGCGACCAGTGTGTAGTCACGAATGCGACCGCGCTGGTACGGGAGCGCCCGCGGAGGGTAGAGGAGCGCGTCGAGGTCGTTGGGGCCGCCGACCGCAGGCGCCTCCTCGCCGATCATCGCGGCGTGGCCCTGCGACGTGCCGTGAATGTGGTTCGCGGGCGACCGAGCCCCGGAGTGCGCTGAATGGTCGTGGGTGTCCGCTTGTGCCGTCCCCTCGAAGCCGGCCTCCAGAGCGAGTTTCCCCACGAACGGAGCAGCCGCGATGGGTGCGGCCGCTGCCAACAGCTTCTTGCGCGTAAGTCGAGATTTAGTCATGACTAACTCCGATTCGGAGTGTACGCTCAAACAAGCATGCCGACAACCAACGAGCTCACCGACGCCGTCCAGGACTACCTGAAGGCGATCTACGCCCTCGAGTCCGCAGGCGAGCGAGTCACGACGTCGGCCCTCGCCTCTCGCATGGGTGTGAGCGCGCCGTCGGCGACGGCGATGACGAAGCGCCTCGACGAGCTGGGTCTCGTCGAGCGCGCGCCGTACCGGGGGGTCGCGCTCACCGACGAGGGACGCCGTTGCGCGCTCGAAGTGCTCCGGCACCACCGTCTCCTCGAGCTGTTTCTCGCGGACAGGCTCGGGCTGGCGCTCGACGAGGTGCACGCGGAGGCCGACCGGCTCGAGCACGCGCTGTCCGAGGAGCTCGAGGCGAAGATCGACGCGGAGCTCGGATATCCAACACACGATCCACATGGCGACCCGATTCCCGACGCGGAGCTTCGCGTCGATCTCGCCCGCGGCCGTACGCTCGTGGACCTCGAACCGGGGCAGCGCGCATCCGTCTCACGCGTGCCCGACGATGACCCCGACCTTCTCCGGTACCTGACCGAGCTCGGACTCGTGCCTGGTTCGGACGTGGAGGTGCTCGCTCTCGCGCCGTTCGCGGGACCGGTCACCGTGCGCACCGGGACCGGGGACCACCCGATCTCCCGTGAGCTCGCCGACCGCGTCGGCGCCGTAGCCGCCTAGCCAGAGCCGCTAAGCCGGAGCCTGCCTAGCCGAGCTCGAGCGCGACGACCTTGACGTCCTGTGCTCGCTCCGCGCCGAGCGCGTCGTCGAGCTTTCGCTGCAGGTCACCGGACTCGAGCAGCTCCTCCGTGATGTCGGCCCCTCCGATGAGCTCGCCCTTGACGAACACCTGCGGAATAGTCGGCCAGCCCGAGATCTGCGCGAGCTCCTGGCGGATGCGAGGGTCGGGCAGGATGTCCACGGTGGTGATCGGCGCGCCCACGGAGTTCAGGGCGTTCAGCGCCCTGTAGGAGTTCCCGCACATGATCATCTCGGGCGTGCCCTTCATGAAGAGCGCGACCGGTTCCTTCTCGATGACCTCGGAAATCTGCTCGCTCAACGTCTTCATGCTGTTCCTTTCGTCACGCTTCGAGTTCTAATGCGGAGCTCGTGTATGGAGCCGTCGCCGAGCGGGGCGGCGAGCGCGTCGTTCACGCGCCGGTGCTGCTCCAGGAGCGAGAGCCCGTCGAAACCGGGACTGGCGACCGTCACCTGGAAGTGATCTCCCGTCCCCGTGCGGTCCTCGACCGAGAGCTCGACCGCGTCGGGGAACGCCTGCTCGAGGACCGTGCGGATCGACTCGGCTTCCATCTCCGGGATGCTAGCCGTCGGTACCCTCTTTCCCGATGCGTCTGCTCCGCACCTTCGGGCTCCTCACGGTGGGCATGTTCGCAGGGTTCATGGCGGCCGCTGCCGTCGTGAAGCATGTGCTGCCGTCCCGCGGAGACGAAGAGAGCGATGAAGTCGCGCTCGTGGCGGTCTTCGACGGCGTCGCGATGAAGAGCCGCGCAAATGCGTTTCGCGGAGGATCGATGCTCGCGTGGTTCGGCGGTGTCGCCGTCGATCTCAGGGAAGCGCAGCTCGCACCCGACGCTCACCTGAGCGTCCACTCGCTCTTCGGAGGAATCGCGCTCCGCGTGCCCGTGGGCTGGAAGGTCGAGTCCGACGTGAAGGCGATCGGGGGTGGTGTCGCCGTCCAGGTCCCGGATCCCGATGATGCGGATGCGCCCACGCTCACGCTCGACGGGTTCACGGTGTTCGGCGGCGTCGCCGTCGGGGCGAAGGTCGCCGACGCCGCCTTCGAGAGCTAGCGGTTGCTCCGCCCGCTCCGGTTCCTCGTCTCCCTTCCCGAGCGTCTCCTTCGCGCAGTCGCCGCCGCGGGGGGCGGCGCGGTCCACGAGACCGCCGAGCTCGTCCTTCCACGGCTCGTCCGCAGGTCGAGGCTCTACGAGGCGACGGCCAAGAACCTCCTCCGGATCACGGTCGAGCTCGTCGGCGGCGTCGAGCGCCCGGCCGGGGACGTCGCAGGCGAGTTCGAGTCCTCACCGAAGAAGCTCGCGGTCCGAAAGGCGAGCGGCAACGTCATCGAGCTCGGCTCGATCTTCGCGTTCGGCTTCTCGCCGCTTTGGCTACTCGCCGCCGCGGCAGACGTCACGCACGGGACGCGTGTGTACCTCGATGCGCTCGTGGGCGAGCTCAAGCACGCCGGCGTCCTCGCGGAGAGCGCGGAGCTCCGCACCGTCGACGACCTGCTCGCGGCGCTCGAGGGGGCAAGTGGGACGACGGCTCGCCTCATCGACATCCCACCCCTCGAGGTCGAGGCACTCAAGCAGTCGCTCGCCGACCTGCGCGAGGACGCCCGCGGGCTGCCGACGCCGCCTGAGCTCGCAGCCGTCTACCAGGGCCTCGTCGCCGAGGCGGAGCGTGAGCGACGGAGCCTGCTCGAGGTGTCCGTGGGGATGGGGCTCGCGTTCTTCAACTCCGCGCGGAAGGTCGGCCGGCAGCACATCCTCGATCCGTACACCGAGGATCTCCGACCCGTGCGCGACGAAGGCTTCGCGACGTATGCATGGCGCGTGGGGAAGCCCTACGGCCAGGCGGTCGTACGCCACTTCGACCCGCGACAGGCGTCTTTGACCGAGCGCGGGCTCGGGCGGCTAGGACGCCCGAAGGTGATTGAATCGGAAGGGATGACACATCCGGACAGCTTCGGCGCCCGCTCGCAACTCGTCGTGGAGGGCCGTGAGGTCGAGGTCTTCCGCACTGCGGCGCTCCAGGAGCGCTACGACGTGATGAGGCTGCCCTACACCCTCCGGATCCTGCTCGAGAACGTTCTGCGAAACGAGGACGGAACAACCGTCACGGCGACCGACGCAGAGGCCGTCGCGGGGTGGGTGGCGACCGCCGAGCCGTCGAAGGCAATCTCGTTCACGCCGGGCCGTGTGCTGCATCAGGACTTCACCGGTGTCCCCGCGATCGTGGACCTCGCCGCGATGCGGAACGCCATGAGCGACCTCGGCGGCGACCCCGCCGCGATCAACCCCCACCTCCCCTCCGAGCTCGTGATCGACCACTCGGTTCAGGTGGACGAGTTCGCGACGCGATTCGCGATAGGGCGCAACTCGGAGCTCGAGTTCCAGCGGAACCGGGAGCGCTACGCGTTCCTGCGCTGGGGTCAGGGCGGGTTCGCGAACTTCAAGGTCGTTCCGCCCGCTACCGGGATCGTCCACCAGGTGAACCTCGAGTTCCTGGCACGCGTCGTCGACGAGCGAGACGGCCGCGCGTTCCCCGACACGCTGCTCGGCACCGACTCGCACACGACGATGATCAACGGGCTCGGCGTCCTCGGCTGGGGAGTCGGCGGGATCGAAGCGGAGGCCGCGATGCTCGGCGAGGCGGTCTCGATGCTGGTGCCCCAGGTCGTCGGCTTCAGGCTGCACGGGGCGCTCCCGGAGGGCGCGACGGCGACCGACCTCGTCCTGACGGTGACGCAGATCCTGCGTGAGACCGGAGTGGTCGGGAAGTTCGTCGAGTACTTCGGGCACGGCCTGGCTCGGCTGCCGCTCGCCGATCGCGCGACGATCGGGAACATGTCGCCCGAGTACGGCGCGACCTGCGGGTTCTTCCCCGTCGACGCCGAGACGATCCGCTATCTCCGCCTGACGGGTCGCACGCCCGAGCATGTCGCCCTCGTCGAGGCGTACTGCAAGGAGACTGGCCTCTGGCACGACCCGGAGGACACGCCCACGTACACGCAGGTCGTCGAGCTCGACCTCTCGACGGTGGAGCCGTCGCTCGCGGGGCCGCGGCGACCGCAGGATCGCGTCCCCTTGCGCGAGGCGAAGCAGGCATTCATCGCCGCTTTGCCCACGTTCGGGGTCGACTACGGCAACTCGCGCGACGAGGCGGTCTCGGAGTCGTTCCCTGCGAGCGATCCGCCTGCACAGACGGAAGCCGGTCACGATTCGCTCTCGGCCGGCACCCTGGTGTCCGCCCCTACGACGGCCGTGGCAACGTCGGGCCCGATCGAGGTGACCCTTGACGACGAGACGTTCGAGCTCGACCACGGCGCGGTCGTCATCGCAGCCATCACGTCCTGCACGAACACCTCGAACCCAGCCGTCATGGTCGGCGCAGGGTTGCTCGCGAAGAACGCGGTCGAGCGGGGACTGACGCGCAAGCCCTGGGTGAAGTCGAGCCTGGCTCCCGGATCGAAGGTGGTTACGCGCTACTACGACCGAGCCGGCTTGACCCGGTACCTGGAGGAGCTCGGGTTCAACACCGTTGGGTACGGCTGCACGACGTGCATCGGAAACTCCGGTCCGCTGCGCGAGGCAATCTCACGGGCGATCACGGAAGGCGATCTCGTCGCGTGCGCCGTTCTCTCCGGAAACCGGAACTTCGAGGCGCGCATCCATCCCGAGGTGAAGGCCAACTACCTTGGCTCGCCGCCGCTCGTCGTCGCCTATGCACTCGCCGGACGAATGGACATCGACCTGCTGACCGAGCCGATCGGGGTCGGGAAGGACGGCGAGGACGTGTTCCTCGCAGACATCTGGCCGTCGCCGGAGGACGTGCAGCGGACGATCGAGTCCGCGATCGACGAGGAGATGTACCGGGCGACGTACGCCGACGTCTTCACCGGCGACGACACCTGGCGGGCGCTGCCGGTTCCGGAAGGCGAGCTGTTCGCCTGGGATCCCGCGTCGACGTACGTCCGCCGTCCTCCGTACTTCGCGGGGATGCCACCCGAGCCCGCCGTGGTGGAGGACGTCATCGGAGCTCGCTGCCTCGTCTCGGTCGGCGACTCGGTGACGACCGACCACATCTCGCCCGCAGGGGCGATCCGCCCCGACTCGCCCGCCGGGCGTTACCTCGTCGAGCACGGCGTGGAGCGACGCGACTTCAACTCGTACGGGTCACGCCGCGGCAACCACGAGATCATGGTGCGAGGCACGTTCGCGAACGTGCGGCTCCGCAATCTGCTCGTTCCCGGCTCCGAGGGAACGTGGACCGCGCACCTTCCGTCGGGGGAGGAGATGACCATCTTCGACGCCTCCGAGCGCTACCGCGCCGACGGGGTCCCCCTTCTGGTGCTCGCTGGCAAGGAATACGGGTCGGGATCGTCGCGCGACTGGGCGGCGAAGGGCCCGAAGTTGCTCGGAGTGCGCGCCGTCATCGCGGAGAGCTTCGAACGCATCCATCGCTCGAACCTGCTCATGATGGGCATCCTCCCGCTCCAGTTCCTCCCGGGAGAGAGCCGCGAGACGCTCGGGCTCACGGGCCGCGAGGAGTTCTCGGTCCTCGGGGTCGACAACGCAGAGGCTCGGGAGGTCACCGTTCGGGCGGACGACAGCGAGTTCCGGGTGACCGTCCGCCTCGACACGCCGCGCGAGCGCGAGTACCTCCGCCACGGCGGAATCCTCCTCTACGTGCTGCGGCGACTGCTCGCTGGCTGACGCGGGCTTCAGGGCACCCCGAGCTCCACGGGAAGCGGCAGCTCGTGCACGACGACGAGCGTGGTCGTGGGCCGCGTGAGCGCGACATAGAGCTCGCGCAGCCCCTGTCCCTCCGCGGCCTCCTGCGACGATGAGAGCCGGCTCGACGACGATCACGTGGTCGAACTCCATGCCCTTCGACTCGCGCGGCGTGAGCACCGAGATTCGCGAGTCGTCGAAGAGCGACCCGGGCGCGGCCTCGACGTCGCCTCGTAGCGACAGCGGTGCGATCACCGCGAGCAAGCCCTCCTCGCCCGCGAGCCGTGCGGCCTCCTCGTACGCGGCATCGAGCGGATCGCCGGAGCGAACGATGCGAGGCGCTCTGCTCCCACGCGATACGCGACCGGCGCGTCGACGTCCGGCGCGATGTGCTCGAGCAGAGGGAGGGCGAGCGCCATGATCTCGCGGGGGACGCGATAGGCGTGCCTGAGCTCCCGAATCTCGCTCTTCTCGCCGCCGGGTAGCCGGCGCACGACCTCGTCCCAGCTCCGGTACGAGATCGGGCCCGTCGCCTGGGCGACGTCGCCGAGAAGCGTGAACGCACCGGCCGCGCGGCGCGCGACCATCCGCAGCTGCATCGGGGTCAGATCCTGTGCCTCGTCCACGATGACGTGCCCGTAGCGGGCGTGGTCGTCGAGCAACAGCCCGCGGGCCTCGTCGAGAAGCGGGAGGTCGGCCGTGCTCCAACCGCTCCCCGCGCGCCGCAGCAGGCGTTGCTCGTCCTCGTCCAGGATCCCGTCCGCCGCCTCGGCAAGACGCTCGCGCGACGAAAGAAGGCCACGCACGACTCGTTCCGGGCTCGGGGCGGGCCAGGTGGTCTGCAGAAAGCGATTGAGAAGCCCGTCCTTCCGCAACGCGCTCTCGACCTCGTCGAACGCGCGGACGGCCTGCCCGCCGAGCGTCTCGCCGTAGTCGGCGTAGAAACGGCGCAGCACGCTCATCCGGAACCGTTCGCGCGCCGCTGCCGAGAGCCCGCCGTCGGCGCGCGCATCGGCGAGAAGCTCTGCAACCTCGCGCCTGCGCACACCGACGAACATCCCGTCCATCCGGACGACGAGCTCCTCGGGCTGTCCGAGCGAGCGGAGCTCGACCGCGCGGCGCACGACCTCGGCCAGGCGCTGATCGGCCTTGAGGCGCTCGACCCGCGGTGGGTCGACGAGCGTGACCGGGGCGCCCGGCACGAGCTCGACGACCGCCAGCTGGTCGACCGCGTCCTCTCCCAGCGACGGCAGAACGTGCGAGACGTAGTCCATGAACACGGGGTTGGGGCCGACGACCAGCACGCGCCGAAGCTCCGCCCGGTGCGCGAAGAGCAGATAGCTCGCGCGGTGGAGGCCGACCGCGGTCTTCCCCGTGCCCGGGCCTCCCTGGATGACGAGCGGCGGCTCCGGGTCGCGCGCGATCAGACCGTACTGGTCCGCCTGGATCGTCGCGACGATGTCGCGCATGCGCGCGTCGCGCGCGCGCTCGAGCTCCTCCAGCAGAAAGTCGTCGAGCGTGCTCGCCGCGTCGGCGAGGGAGCCGTCGAGCGCTTCGTCGCTGATACCGGTGAGCGTCCGGCCCTTGAGGCGGAAGCGACGCCGGTGTGTGACGCCGTGGGGCTCGGCCGGAGTCGCCGTGTAGAAGGGGCGCGCGGCAGGCGCTTGCCAGTTGACGACCAGGACGCCGTCGTCGTCGGAGACCCAGCGGCGGCCGACGTAGAGCGGCTGCTCGACGGAGTCGACGTCGATGCGGCCGAAGCACAGGATCTGCTCGGCTGCGTCGTACGCGGCGAGCCGGCGATCCACCCAGGTCTCGATCCGGCCGACGGCGATGTCTGCGCCTTCGGCCCCGATCCCGGCGGCCTCGACCGTACGCAGCAACGCCTGCCGCATGCGCTCGAGGCACTCGTACGCGTGATCGAGATACGCCTGCTCGGCCGGAAGATCGGGGTGAGCCATCGACGTCCGGCTACACAGGCCGCTTCCAGCCGATGAAGATCGCCCACCCGAGGTGGTCCCGGCCGTAGCGGAGGTACGTGTGCTTCGCACGCCGATGCCTCGCGCGGATGTCGGCTGCGTCCGGATCGCCGGGGTTCTCCGCGAGCCAGGTCTCGACGGCGCGCCAGTGGAGCGTCTCGTACCGATCCCAGTCGTCGTCCGACGACGCGATGACGGAAGCGGCCACGAGCCCACCGGACTCGAGAATCCCGACGGTGCCCTCGAGCGACGTGAACGGCTCGCCGCGATCTGCGTAGTCGGCCGGGAGCTCCGGCGTTCGCCAGAACGGCTCGCCGATCGCGACGTAGCCGCGGGCGTGAACCGTCGGCTCGAGCGCATCGAGTGTTCCCGCCAGGCCTCCCCAGACGAAGCTCGCGCCGAGACAGAGAGCCACGTCGTACGCGTCGCTGCCGAGGCTCGCCTCGGCGGCGTCCCCGAGCTCGAACGTCACACGGTCGGCGATGCCTTCGCGCGCAGCTCGCTCGACCGCGATCGCATGGAACTCCGGTGAGATCTCGATCCCGTGCACCGCACACCCGAACTCCTTCGCGAGGAGCACCGCCGGCCCGCCGCGTCCGGATGCGACATCGAGTATGCGCGTCCCCGGACCCAGCTCCAACCGCTCCCCCAGCAGAAGCAGCTTCTCCGGAGACGTCGGGTTCTGGAGCTCGTGATCCCGCTCGGCCACGACGTAGTAGCGAGGAATCACGGACCGATTCTCCCACGCGGTGGCTAACCTCACGCGCCAGTGGCGGCACACGAGAAGATCGAAGGCAGCTGGGGGATCGATCCCGTCCCCGAGCGGCTTCAGGTGCTCGACGGATGGGACACCGGGTTGCTCTGGGGCAACCTCGGCGCGTCGCTCCTCGTCATCGTCGCCGGGGCAGCGCTCGTGCCCGCGCTCTCGCTCCCGGACGCTCTTCTCGCGATCCTGATCGGCTGCGTCATCGGCAACCTCATGCTCGGTGCAGCCGGAGGAATCGGCGCCGACGCGCGGGTGCCGGGAATGGTGCTCATGCGGGCACCGCTCGGCCGCCGGGGCTCGTACCTGCCGACCGTCCTCAACGTCCTCCAGGGGGTCGGCTGGTCGGTGTTCGAGCTCCTCATCATCGCCACCGCGGCCGCAGCCCTGTCCGACGAGCTCTTCGGGTTTCGAGCTCAGTGGCTGTGGACGCTCGTCTTCGGCGCCTTCGCGCTCGCGCTCGCGCTCATGGGACCGATCGGATTCGTTCGCCGCTTCGTCCGGAGGGTCGCGATCTGGGCAGTTCCCGCCGCGCTCGTCTACCTGACGTGGTGGACCTTCGACGGCGCGGACCTCGGATCGCTCTGGTCGGAGCCCGGAGAAGGCGGGCTCTCGGTCTGGCAGGGAGCGGACATCGTGGTTGCGATCACCGTCTCGTTCGTCCCGTACGCCGCGGACTACACGCGGTTCTCACGTGATCGCCGGAGCGGGTTCCTCGGCACAGGGATCGGCTACTTCGTTCCCGATGCCTGGCTCCTCGCGCTCGGGGTCGTGCTCGTCCTTTCCAGGGACCTGAGCGACGCAGCGGCGCTGCCGGCCGCTGTCGTGGCAGGCGGATTCGCCGCGACCCTCGCGCTGTTCGCGCTTCTCGTCACCGAGACCGACGAGGCGTTCGCGAACGTGTACTCCGCTGCGGTCTCGCTCCAGAACATCGTCCCCCGAGCTCCGCAACCGACCCTCATCGTGCTCGTCACCGGAGTCTCCGTGGTCGGCGCGCTCGTCATCGACCTCGTCTCGTACCAGAGCTTCCTCCTGCTGCTCGGGTCCGTGTTCGTACCGCTGTTCGCCGTCCTGCTCGCCGACTGGCTCGCTGCAGGCGCGCACTACTCCGAAGCCGACGTGTTCGACGCTCCGGCGTGGCGTCCGGGCCTGGTCACCGCATGGGTCGCCGGCTTTGCCGTCTATCAGTGGCTGTTCCCGACCGGCCCGTCCTGGTGGGTCGATGAGGTGCAGAGGCTCCATCCGCCCCAGTGGGGGATAGGAGCAACGGTTCCGGCCTTTCTCGTCTCGTTCGCGGTCGCATGTGTGGCCGCGGTGCTCGGTCGGCGGGCGACAGCACGCGCAGCCGCCGCGTGAGCTCGATCGCGGTCATCGGCAATCTGAGCCGAGACGTCGTCGCCGGAGAGGCCCCGCGTCCAGGAGGCGCCGTCTTCTATGCGGCACGAGCGCTCACGCGTATCGGCGCCGAGGGACGGATCGTCGCTCGCTGCGGTGCGCGGGACGCGAAACTGCTGCTTCCACGGCTCGAGGCGGTCGGGCTCCCGGTGACGTTCCGGGCCGGTGAGCACACCGCAGGGTTCACGTTCCACTACGAGGGAGACCACCGCGTGATGCACGTCGACGAGATCGGCGACCCGTGGACGCCGGCCGAGGTGGCCGACCGCTGGGTCGACGAGGCGCTCGGCGACGCTCGGTGGATCCAGGTCGGGGCGCTCCTGCGGACGGACTTCGCCGCGGCGACGCTCGCTGCGCTCGCGCACGGAGATCGGCGCCTGCTCGTCGACGCCCAGGGGCTCGTCCGTGTCGCGCAGGTCGGGCCACTTCGGCGCGATGCGGAGGTCGACCCGGAGGTGCTCGCATCGCTCGCCGCGCTCAAGCTGAGCGAGAACGAAGCACGCACCCTCGCCGGAGGCGTCGAGCCCGAGCAGGTACGGAAGCTCGGTGTCCCCGAGATCGTGGTGACGCTGGGCTCTGCGGGCGCCTTGGTCGTCACGGCATCGGCGGCCGAGCGCATCCCCCCGGTTCCCATCGAGGGCGTCGTCGACCCGACCGGCGCCGGGGACTCCTTCTCCGCCGGGTACCTCCACGCACGGGCGCAGGGAGCCGATCCGGTGGAAGCCGCTCGCGCGGCGAACGCTCTCGCGGCCGATCTCGTGGCGCGCGGGAGCTCCTAGGAGCGCGGCAACGCCCAGTCGGCGGGCACGTCGGAGCCGCCCTCCTCGGTGATGCGCGCGCCGAACCGGACAAGCGCCGGATGCGACGCGATCTTCCCGGCCACGAGCGCCTCGCCGAGCCGGAAGTCTGTCGCGGCCGCAAGGAGCGCGGGCGGGACGAACGAGAAGAGCTCGCCGACGTACGCGAGGTCCGACCGTGAATTCATCCGCATGAGCACGAGGTTGTCGCACTGAGAAAGCACCTGCTCGTGCACCTTGTGCGGCCGCTGGGTCGAGACGAGCAGGTAGAGGCCGAACTTCCGTCCCTCGGCTGCGATGCGCTGGGCGTGCTCCGTCGCGATCGCGGTGATCGGATCCCCCGGCTCGCTCGGAGAGACGTTGTGCGCCTCGTCCACCACGACGAGGGTCGGCTGGCGGTCGGTGCGATGACGCCAGAGAGTCGCCAGCACCGCCTCGGACACGAGCGCCTTCTCCTCGAGCGTCTGCAGCGACCCGAGGTCGACGACGAGACAGCGAGCCGTCCGCTCCGCAAGCTCCTCCACGATCGAGCCTTCGTCGTCGCGGGCCCACACCCCCCAGCGATCGACGCCCAGGTTCCGCAGCCGCTCTCCGAGTGCCCGTACGTCGTCTCCGCCTTCGCTGAGAAGCTGCTCGATTGTGACCGTGAAATCAGCCTTCGCCCAGGTCTCGAGAACTGATACCAGCGCCGAGTACTCGCCGCGATCCGCGATCGGGTCGAGGTGGAGCACGGCAGCCTGAACGCGTGAGTCGAGGTCGGCGAAGCGCAGTCGCAGCCGCTCGGTACCCCCATCCGCCGCCTGGCGTACCGCGACGCCGGCGCGCTCTCGATGTCGGTCGACGAGATCGCTGGCAACACCTTCCCGTGTCAGCCCGAGAGCCACGAAGTCGGAGTTCGGGTCGAGCACGACCACACGCAGGCTCGTCTCGAGCAGGAGCTGCTCCAGCATGACGCCGAGCGAGTACGTCTTCCCCGGACCCGGACTGCCCGCAGAGAAACGTGTGTCGGTCGAACCCGCCCGAGTCCAGGCTGAACGCTGCGCCGGGAGCGAGTTGGAGCTCGCCGACATCGAGCCGAGCCCGCTCCGGGCGTACGCGCTCGAGCCAGGCGTGGACCTCGCCGGGCTCCGCAGGCCGCATGCGGCCGTCGTGGAACGGGCCGCGGTCGCCGTCGCGGATCACACCGGTCCCGCGTACGCCCCGAAGACGCACGGTTGCGGCCATCTGCCCGCCTTCCGAGGTGATTCCGAACTCCGGCCCGTCCACCTCGACGAGCTCCAGGTCGAGGATCTGCCCGAGCCGGGTCGTGCCACCCTCCTCGATGACGACGTAGCCGCCGGTCTCGATCGAGATCCGGTGGGGCGACACCTGGCAGGTGAAGTGGCGTCCGTCGACCGAGGTTGCGAGAGGCAGGATCGACTCCTCCATCGTCCGCCGGACGTCCCGGTACTTCTCGCCGTACGCCTCGAACCGATCGAGGGGATCGCTCATTCCGTCGCTCCATGGAGATTCAGGCGAAACTCGCCACGCGCGACGACGATCGCGCGGCCGCCGACCTCGACCCGCTCGATCGAGTCCCCGCTGCCGTGCGCGGTCGCGAAGAGCCTCGAGGGACGCCCGATCTCCGCTCCCTGCTCCACCTCGATCTCCGCGCCCCAGTCGACGAGCCCGTGCCGGCAGAGATGACACGCGAGCGGGCCGGTCGCGGAACCCGTCGCCGGATCCTCGGCGACGCCATGCGCCGGGGCGAACATCCGGACCTTCCACGTGGTGCCCGAGCCGGCGAAGCAGTTGGCCATCACTCCGAGGTCCGCGAGCGCGGCCAGGTCCGGCTGCAGCAACGCGACCTCGTCCTTCGAACCGAGACCGACGTACGTATGTCGCAGGCCGTTGTCATAGCGCTCCACCGGAACGACGGACGTCTCGACGCGGAGTGCGGCTAGAAGCGCCTCGACCTCGGGGTACGGCTCGACGGTGGGGACCGGTTGCGTCATCCGTCCGAAGACGATCGCCCCGGACTCGTCGCGCTCGAGCTCGACGGGAACGACGCCTCGCCCGGTCTCGAACGCGATGACACCCTTCTGGAGCGGAGCAGCGAGGACGAACGCCGTCCCCAGGATCGGGTGTCCGGCGAACGGGAGCTCGACGCGAGGCGTGAAGATGCGGATCCGCGCGTCGCCGTCGCCCTCCGCCGGCAGCACGAACACCGTCTCCGAGAAGTTCATCTCGAGCGCGAGCGCCTGCATCGTCTCGGGGTCGATGCCGCGCGCGTCCGTGAACACGGCGAGCTGGTTGCCGGCAAGCGGCCGATCGGTGAAGACATCCGCGACGACGTACCGCAGCGTTGGCACCTCGCCACCCTATCCAGGGGCCGAAAACCCGGCCGGGCTATGCTCGCCGCGTGCTCGTCTTCCTCGTCCGCCACGCCCACGCCGAGCCCGGAGACCCGGACGAGACGCGTCCTCTCTCGGAGCGCGGTCGCAGCGAGGCTCGGTCTCTCGCGACGTCGCTGTCGCACCACCGGACGCCGCCAGTGACCGTCGTGACGAGCCCTTTCCTTCGCGCGCGACAGACCGCGGACGTCATCGCGGCCTCCACAGGCGCAGTCTCTCCGGGTCGACGAGCGACTCGCTCCCGGCACCACGCTCGAGCTCCTTCGGGAGGTGGCCGGGGACGAGGCGAGCCCGCTCGTGGCCGTCTGCCACCAGCCTGATTGCTCCGAGATCGCGGTCGCCTTGACGGGTAGCGACCCGGGATTTCCGCCAGGCGGAGTCGCCGAGCTCACGCTCGACGAGTGAGCACGACGAGCGCGATCTCGGTCCGGGACCTGACGAAGTCCTACGGCGGCGTCGACGCGCTCCGAGGCGTGAGCTTCGAGGTCGGCACGGGCGAGGTGTTCGGTTTGCTCGGGCCGAACGGGGCGGGTAAGACCACGACCGTCGAGATCCTCGAGGGGTACCGCCACCGCGACGGCGGAAGCGCGTCCGTTCTCGGATTCGACCCGAACGAGGCGCCGCGCGGCTTCCGCGAACGCATCGGCGTGGTCTTGCAGCACTCCGAGCAGTCGCCGCTGCTCACCGTGCGCGAAGCGCACCGGATGTTCGCGGGCTACTACGCGCAACCGCGGAACGTGGACGAGGTCATCGAGCTCGTGGGTCTCACCGACAAGCGTGACGCACGCGTACGCACACTGTCCGGAGGCCAGAAACGACGGCTCGACCTCGGCATCGCGCTCGTGGGCGACCCGGAGCTCGTCTTCCTCGACGAGCCCACGACCGGCTTCGATCCGGCGGCTCGACGCTCGGCGTGGGAGATGATCCGCTCGCTCCGGGAGCTCGGGAAGACGATCCTCCTGACGACGCACTACCTCGACGAGGCGCAGCAGCTCGCCGATCGCGTGGCGGTGATACGCGCCGGACTCATCGTCGCCCAGGGAACTCCCACGGAGCTCATCGGCGGCACCCGTCGGACGGAGGTCCGATACCAGGTCGACGGCAAGCTCGTCGTGCTCGAGACCGACGACCCGACGCGGACCCTGCACGAGCTGACGAGCACTGCGCTCGCCGAGGGACGCGCGCTCGAGCAGCTCGAGGTGCGGCGGCCCACGCTCGAGGACGTCTACCTCGAGCTCGTCGCCGAGGAAGCCGAGGAGGCGGCCGAAACATGAGGGTCCTCGCTCACCAGCTGGCGTTCGAACAGCGGATCTTCTGGCGCAGCCGGGAGGCTGCGGTCTTCATCTTCATCTTCCCGATCCTCCTCTACTGCGCTCCTCGTCTCCGTGTACTCGACCGACATCGACGGCGTTCCCTCGGCGGACGTCCTGCTCGCAGGGCTGTTCGGCTACGGCGCCGCCAATACCGCGTTCGCCGGCCTCGCCATCATCCTCGTCGGGAGGCGGGAGGCCGGGATCCTGAAGCGCCTCCGGTCGACACCGCTACCACCGGCGACCTACGTCGCGGCCGTGCTGACCTCGACGCTCGTGATCTTCGCGGTGCAGACCGTCGCGCTGCTCGCTCTCGGCACGCTCGTCTTCGGGGCGAGCGCACCCGCGAACGCCCTCGGCTTCGCCGGTGCGGTCGTGCTCGGCGTGGCGTGCTTCGCGGGCCTCGGAGTCGGCGCGGCGGCGCTGATCCGCTCGGCAGAGGGCGTCTCCGCGGTCGTGAACGTCATCGTGCTGCCGATGGCGTTCCTCTCGGGCTCGTTCGGCCCACGCACGGAGCTTCCGCGATTCCTGAATGCCGTCGCGGACGTGCTGCCGCTCACGTACTTCCTCGACATCGTCGACGGCGTCTACCTCGACGGCGACTCGCTCTTCGCGGACCCGAAGGCGCTTGCGATCGTCGCGGCCTGGGGCGTCGCAGGACTCGTGATCGCGCTCCGCCGGTTCAGCTGGGTACCGCGCGAGTCCTAGGTGGGGCCGGCCCCCCGGTCCGGCCCCACCTAGTGGCTGCCCCAGCCGTCGCTATCGGTTCTGGAGCATCGACAGGTAGTACAGGAGCATCGCGACTGCGGCGAGTGCCCCGGCGACGTACGTCCAGGCGGCTGCCTTGAGAACGCTCGCAACTCCCGGTAGCCTCGTTCGAGGCCACGAGACCGAGATCCTGGAGCTGTCGCTTGGCCCGTCTCGACGCGTCGAACTCCACGGGCAGCGTGACGAGCTGGAAGAGGACGGCGATCGCATACAGGGCGACCGCGACGTAGATGAAGCCGAGGATGTTGAGGAAGATGCCGCCGATCGAGGAACAGCACCCAGATCTGGGACGCGAACCCGACTGCCGGAGCCAGTGCGCTCCGGAACTTGAAGAACGCGTAGGACTGCGCGTGCTGGATCGCGTGACCGACCTCGTGCGCGCCGACGGCGGTCGACGCGACGGAGCGCCCGCCGTAGACCTCCGGCGAGAGATGCACCGACCGGTTGCGGGGGTCGTAGTGGTCTGAGAGAGATCCAGAGGTCTGCTCGATCGGAACTTCCTGGAGACCGTTGGCGTCGAGGACCCTGCGCGCGACTTCGGCGCCCGTGAGCCCGTTGGCGGTGGGCACCTGGAGGTTGCGTGCGAATGTGCTCTTTACCCGGTGCTGAGCCCAGAGCCCGATGAGGAACGGAACGATGAAGGCGATGAGAAACGTCATGGGCGGATCGTAGCGGCGGCCTTTCGGACGTCGGAAACCCGCGCCGCTGACTCAGCGGATTCTTAACCCAGCGCGTAAAGCCGTCTACCGACGTCGGATCCAGTAGCGGCGGAGCTCGTCTGCTCCCCAGACAACGAAGGGGAACGTGGTGAGAATCGCAATCTCCGTCGCTCCGAGGGTGCCGTCCCGAACACGTCCTGCAGGACAGGCACGTAGACGAGCGCGACGAGGAAGACGAGCTCCGACGCGATTCCCCAGAGCAGCATCCGGTTGCTGAAGACGCCGACCGAGCGTAGGGAAGCGTGATCCGTCCTCGCGGCGAACGCGGTTCCGACCTGGCAGGCGACGATTCCCGCGAAGGTCATCGTCGTCGCCTGGAGGTAAGCCTCGTGGAGAGGTGAGCCCGCGGAGACGTCGGCGCCGCCGGTCCATCCCGCCCTCCAGAGCACCCAGAAGAAGCCGGCAAGCACGAGGGCCGCCTCGATCAGCCCGAGGAAGACCCACGCGCGGTAGAGCATGGGCGCCCTGATCACTCCTTCGCTGCGCGGACGCGGCGGCCGCTGCATCAGGCCGGGCTCAGCCGGCTCCCGACCGAGTGCGAGGGCCGGAAGGATCTCGGTGCCGAGATCGATCGCGAGGATCTGCATGACCGTGATCGGGAGCGGCACCGCGCCCCCGGAGAGGGCGAACACGAGGAACGGAACGACCTCCGGTGTCGCGTGGGCGAAGATGTAGACGATGAACTTGCGGACGTTGTCGAACACCTGACGTCCCGCTTCGACCGCCGTCACGATCGTCGCGAAGTTGTCGTCCGTGAGGATCATCGTCCCTGCCTCGCGGGCGACCTCCGTTCCCGTGACGCCCATTGCGATCCCGATGTCCGCACGGCGGAGGGCCGGCGCGTCGTTCACTCCGTCGCCCGTCATCGCAATCACGTGCCCCTCCGCCCGCAGCGCGTCGGCGATTCGTAGTTTCGCCTCCGGTGAGGTGCGCGCGAAGATGAGCTCGCGTCCCTCGTGGAGGAGGCGATCGAGCTCGCGTTCGTTCATGCGCTCGAGCTCGTCCCCCGTGATGACGGTCGCGCCGTCGGTCGCGATGCCAACACGCCGTGCGATCTCGGCGGCAGTCGGGCCGTAGTCGCCGGTGACGACGACAACGCGGATGCCGGCCTCATGGCACAGGCGCACAGCCTCGGCGACCTCCGGACGAGGCGGATCGAAGAGCGCGACGAGCCCGAGAAGACAGAGCTCGTCCTCGGCGTCTTCGCGTCGCTCGGGTGGCACGGTGCCAGCAGGAAGGCGGCGACGCGCAACCGCGAGCACGCGTAGCCCCTGCTCTGCGTAGCGCTCGAGCGCGTCGAGCACCTCCTCGCGGTGTGCGTCGGTGAGCGCCACGTGGTCGCCGGGGCCACCGATCAGCGTCGAGCGCAGCAGCACCTCTTCCGGCGCGCCCTTCGCGTGCACGGTCAAGCTCCCGTCCGCCCGCTCGTCGACCGTCGACATCAGCCGGAGCTTCGAGTCGAAGCGGTAGAGCTTCTTTCGCGCGTGCTCTCGCCGGGTCACGTCGACGTCGATGCCGAGCATGCGCGCCGCCTCCAGCATCCCGATCTCGGTTGCCTCGCCACGGGACTTCCCCGCTAGCTCGGGGGCAAGCTCTGCAGTGCTGCACGCGGCGATCGCGCGTCCGAGCAAGCCGAGCACGGGATCGGTTGCAAGCGCCTCCGCCATGTCCGTGTCGTCCTCGAGGTCGAGCTCGCCGAGAGGCGTCCAGATCCTGACCGCGCGCATCCGGTTCTCGGTCAGCGTCCCGGTCTTGTCCGTGCAGATCACGTCCGTCGAGCCGAGCGTTTCGACTGCGCTCAGACGCTTCACGAGGGCCCCGCGGCGCGCGAGCCCGGCGACCCCGACTGCCAGCGCCAACGTGATCGTCGGCAACAGCCCTTCCGGCACGTTCGCGACGATCAGCCCGATCGTGAAGGCGAACGCGTCGTCCGTCGGCAGCCCGGCGACAAGCACTCCGAGCGGGAGAAACGCGAGCCCGACGAGCACTGCGACGAGGGCGATGAGCCACGCGACCTTCCGCACCTGACGCTCGAGTGGGCTCTCTTCCACGTCCACCCGCTGCGTGAGCGCCGCGATCCGGCCGAGCTCTGTCCGCATCCCGGTGGCAAAGACGAGAGCCCTCGCCTCGCCCGCGACGCACGCGGTTCCGCTGAACACGAGATCTCCTGCGTCGAGCAGCGCGCCACGCGCATCACGCGGGTCGGCCGAGCGAAGCACGGGCTGCGACTCCCCCGTGAGCGTCGACATGTCGACGTCGACCGCGCCCTCGAGGAGACGCGCGTCCGCCGAGATCCGGTCGCCCTCCACGACGAACAGGACGTCGCCGGGCACGAGCTCGCGCGCGTCGACGGTCGCGCGGTGCGCATCGCGGACGACCGATGCCTGGACCGGGAGGTAGGCCCGCAACGCCTCGACGGCGCGTTCGGCCTGACGTTCCTGCATGAACGCAAAAAGCGCGTTCAGGACGACGACCAGGACGATTGCAATGCCGAGGACAGCCGAGACTCCGATGAACGCGAGCACCGCAGCCGCCCACAGCAGGAGGGCGAGCGGGTGCGTGAACTGCTTCAGGAGCTGACGCGGCCAACGGCGACCGCCATGGCGCTCGAGCTCGTTGGGCCCGTACGCAGCAAGGCGCCTTTGCGCCTCCCGACTCGACAGCCCTTCGGGGCCGGCGCGAAGATCGCGGAAGAGGAGCTCGATGCGCTCGCGCGGCTCCGCCCTCTGCTCGATCCCGCTCACGATCCGATGCTGACACGCCCGCTCTCACCCCTCATCCGCGCGAACGCGGACGGGCAAGCAGCGAACTACGCAGCCGTGAAAGGAGCGCCGACGAGGCGCGCTATCGTGGCGCGCAAGCCCCCGTAGCTCAGTGGATAGAGCAGCGGTTTCCTAAACCGCGTGCGCATGTTCGATTCATGCCGGGGGCACTCTGGCGTGACGGGCTTGGCTAGCCCGGCTTGGCTTGATCTGACCCGTTTCGCCACCGCACGACACGATCGACCTACGCCCGCGTCGCGCCTGGCGGCGGCTAGCGCGACGATGTCTTAGCGATTTCTCAGTCTCGTCTGGTTCGATACGTCATGGTCGCCCCCATTCGCAGGGGCGCTGAGAGAGCGGGAGGAACCATGGGAAGCCTCACCATCAAGAACGTTGGGTTGCCCGACGAAGTTCGGCAGTTTGCAGCACGTGGCCACGCTGACGTCGTCGACCTCGCGGGTCAGCCAGTCCTCTTCGGTACGTTCGAGCCAGGATGGACGTGGTCCGGCGACATCAAGCCGATCGCCCAGACAGACAGCTGCCAGGCCCCTCACCTCATGTACTGCATCTCGGGTCGCATGGGGGTCCGCATGAGCGACGGAACCGAAGGAGAGATCGGGCCGGGCGACGTCGCTTCGATCGCTCCTGGGCACGATGCGTGGGTCGTCGGCGACGATGCCTGCATCGTGGTCGACTTCGGCGGTTACAGCGAGTACGCGAAGGGCTAGCCGACTACGCACTGGGCTTGGCAACGGCTACCTGCACCCAGCGACCCTCCGTTCACAGCCCGCTCGATCGCGAACGCGACCGCGGGGTTCCCCGTCACCACGTAGCGACAACCGAACCTGTTCGATCCACACTGCGGCGCTACGCGTTCGCGCGACGAGCGAGCATGACCTCGGTCAGAGCGACGGCGCGCTCGATCAGATCCCGGAGCCTGGACGAGCACAGGACTTCCACGGGATCCATGTCCTCTGCGGCACTCGTCTCGAGGACGCGGAGCGCGACGAACGTGGTCGCGTCGAACTCGAGCCCTGCTGACGCGAGAGCCGCGCCGACCTCTGCGCCTTCCTCTGCGAGGGCGAACTCGGCGCTCGTCAGCGCGTGAGAGACGGCGACCTCGCGCTCCTGACGCGCGCGTGCAACTGCGGCTGACTCCTGCAGCGGCGTCTCTTCGTACTCCGGCATCGCCCTTGCTGAGACGCTCGGCCGGCCACGAAGTCTGTTGCGGCGTCGTTGCGACTACTGGAGTGCCGCGAGCGCCTCGAGCTCTTCAGCCGAGAGCCTCCACGAGCCGGCCGTTGCGTTCGCGCGGACCTGCTCCGGGGTCGTTGCGCCGGCGATGACTGAGGCGACTCCGGGAGTGGACACGAGCGCACCGACGGCGAGCTCGAGCAACGTGTGACCACGCGCCTCCGCGAACCGCTCCAGCTCCTCGATTCGATCGAAGCGCTCGTCGGTCAGCCGCTCTGCGCGCCCCGCCAGCCGGCTCCCGCTCGGAGCTGACTCGCCCCGCCGGTACTTGCCAGTGAGCAGGCCGCTCGCGAGCGGGAAGTACGGGACGAAGCCGACGCTGAGGTCCCGGCAGAGCGGGAGCACGTCGGCCTCGACCGAGCGCTCGAGCAGGCTGTACTCGTTCTGCAACGCGACGATCCGCGTTCTGCCGGCCCGGCCACTGATGTCACAGGCCTCCTGCAGCTGCTCCGCAGTGAGGTTCGAGCAGCCGATGTAGCGCGCCTTGCCCTCGACCACGAGCTCGTGCATGGCGCCGAGCGTCTCCTCGAACGGCGTCACGCCGTCGGGGCGGTGGTAGTAGTAAAGATCGACGTAGTCCGTGCGCAGGCGCTCGAGGGAGGCCTCGATCGCCTGCTTCGCGTACGTGGCAGAGCCCCGCAGCGCGTTCGTATCCGACATGAGGTCCCAGCCGAACTTCGTCGCGATCACGACCTCGTCGCGGCGCTCTTCGAGGATCTCTCCGAGGAAGCGCTCGCTTCCCCCGCCACTGCCGTAGATGTCGGCTGTGTCGAGGAACGTGATCCCGGCACCGAGAGCGGCTTCGACGACGGCCCGAGTCTGTGCCAGATCGAGCCTCGCGCCGAAGTTGTTGCACCCGAGGCCGACCTCGGACAGGACGAGGTCCGTCCCCGCGACGCTCCTCCGTTCCACCGGGTCGCACCCTACCGGCTCGGCCTTCTCCCGCTGATCGCACCGTTGCTAGCGTGGCGGTCGTGACGGAGTCCCTCGCGGATCGCGTGATCGCCGTCGCGGGCGCTGCAGGATCGCTCGGACCCTCGGTCGTCCAGCGACTTGCGGCGGCAGGTAGCCGGGTCTGCGCCTGCGGACGCGACCGAGCGAGCCTCGAGGCGCTGGCGGCGGACGCAGGAGCGGAGATCGACATCGACGTCGTCGATCTGCTGGACGCGAACGCCACGCGCACGTGGGCGGCCGACCTCGCCGAGCGGCACGGGCGCATCGACGGACTCGTCCACCTCGTGGGCGGCTGGCGGGGCGGCACGCCGATCGAAGAAGCGCCGCTCGAAGATTGGGCCTTCCTCGAGCCGCTGCTCGTCCAGACGCTCCAGAACGCGACCCAGGCGTTCGCTCCGGCGCTGCTCGAAAGCGACTACGGCCGGGTCGTCGTCATCTCGACCGGCCAGGCGCAAGCACCCACCCACCGGAACGCGGTCTACGCCGCAGGCAAGGCGGCCGCCGAGGCGTGGACGCTCGCGCTCGCAGATCGCTTCCGGGGGACGGGCGCGACGGCGAACATCGTCATCGTCGGGGCGATCGTCACCCAGGCCATGAAAGCCGAGAGCCCGGAGAAGGACTTCTCCACGTTCACTCCCGCGGAGGACATCGCCGACGCGATCGCTTACATCTGCTCGGACGCCGCATCCACGATGAACGGGCAGCGGCTCACGCTTCGAGGATCGGCGTAGCTAGCGGCTCATCGCCGTCCGGGCGATAACCTCGCGCCGCACCTGCAGTACAGGTAGCAGCAAGGCGAAGCCGAGGACGAGCCAGAGGTACACGACCGGGGCTTCGAGCACGAGGCAGAGGCCGAGAATCGCGTGCTGTGTCGATAGCCCGAGATTCGCGAGGATCGTCGCCGTCACGTCGTCGTAGTACGCAAGGGTCGCGCGCTCTCGCCGGGGTCGATCCGGGACACGCGCCAGCAGGCGTTCGAGTCGCCTCGTCGAGAGCGCCTGCAGCGCCCGATCCTGCGGCGCAAAGACCAGGCGGTAGATGCGCGCTAGCCAGTGAGCGACTCGTCCCTCGGAAGCGGGGTCCGGTTCGACGACCACTCGCTCGCCTCGTGCCCGCCGGTAGAGGACATCGGTGTCGAAGTCCGCGCTCAAGACGATCGTCAGGGCGGCGAAAGCAGCGAGAGCGAGGAACGGTGATGCGGTCGCATATGCGAGCGCACCGCACAAGGCGGCGTTGACGACGAGGTCGATCTCGGTGTCGAGGTAGCGACCGAGCGCGCTCGTGCGGCCGGAGACGCGAGCCAGCTGTCCATCAGCGTTGTCGAGGAGCGTGCGGAGCTGGAGGAGTACCGCCCCCACCACGAACTCCCCGCGTGCGATCGCGACCGCGGCCGCAATCCCGGCGACGCCGTTCGCGAGCACGACCGCAACCGGTGGGACCCGGAGCGGGGCCAATCCTCGGACGAGAAGCCCGGCCAACGGCCGGAACGCCCACTCGAGCACGAGCTCCGGCCTCGACCGCCTCGTTCCGCCGACCTCGGGTTGCTCGGCCGCGAGCGGTTCCGTCTCCTCCGGTTCAGGGCACGCAACCATCGCCCGATCGTACTGGCGGGCATACTCCGCCCCATGGGCGAGCCCGCCGACTGGAGCGAGGTGGACGGAGCGCTCGAGCGCACGTTCGCATTCGGCAACTTCGCGGAGGCACTCGCGTTCGTGAACCGCGTCGGGGACCTGGCGGAGGCGGAGAACCACCATCCGGACATCCGGATCGACTACAGCCGCGTGACGCTGCGCTGGTGGACGCACACGGCCGGCGGAGTCACGGACCGGGATCGAGACCTCGCCGCCCGCTCGGCCGACCTCGCATAGCAGCCGCGTGAGCACTCGCCGCGTGACCGTCTGCGACGTCGGGCCACGAGACGGGCTCCAGAACGAGCAGGAGATCCTCCCTCCTTCCGTCCGCGCCGAGCTCGCCAACCGGCTCGCACGTTCCGGGTTGCCCGTGATCGAGGTCGCCAGCTTCGTCGACCCGCGGCGCGTCCCGCAGATGGCCGGCGCCGAAGAGGTCGTCGCGGCCCTCGAGCCGGCCGACGGAGTCGTCTTCGCCGGGCTCGCCCTCAATGAGCGCGGCTACGACCGCCTCGCGGCTACCGGGCTCGGGGAGGTGCGCTTCGCGCTCGGTGCGACTGAGTCGTTCAACCGACGGAACCAGAACGCGTCGGTCGAGGAGTCCCTTGCCGGAGCACGTTCGATCGCCGAGCGCGGCCGTAGCGACGGCATCCGCGTGGCGCTGACCGTCAGCGTCGCCTTCGGCTGCCCCTTCGAGGGATCAGTCGCCGAGAGCCGCGTGCTCGAGCTCGCGCGCGATCTGGCGGCCGTCGAACCCGACGTGATCGTCCTCGCCGACACGATCGGGGTCGCGACGCCGACCCAGGTGCGGCGGCTCGTCGGTCAGGTCGCAGAGCTGAGCGTCCCCGTCGGCGGCCATTTCCACAACACGCGGAACACGGGGTACGCAAACGCGCTCGCAGCGCTCGAAGCGGGCGCGACCGTGCTGGACGCGTCGATCGGCGGTCTCGGCGGATGCCCGTTCGCACCGCGCGCGACGGGGAACATCGCAACCGAAGACCTCGTCTACCTGATGGAAGGCGAGGCGGTCGAGACCGGCGTCGATCTCAACGCGCTCGTAGCCGTGTCCGAGTGGTTGGAGGGCGTACTCGATCGTCAGCTCGAGGGGCAGGTCTACCGCGCAGGCGCATTCCCTCCGGCGCCGTGAAGGCCGCTAGAAGCTGATCGTCCGCTCGGCCCAGACCACCCAGTCGGTCAGCTCTTCGAGGCTCGAATGGGTCGCTCCGTCGACGAGGCGGTCGTCGGAGATCCCACGCGCCTTCAGACACGTGCCGCAACACCCGACCGGGACACCCTTCTTCGCGACCCCCTTGATCATGCGCTCGAGGTTGTAGTACCCGTCAGGGGTCAGTTGGCCGGCGACGGCGCACCCCACGGCATCCCCCATGAGGAACACTCTCAGCTCGACCCCTTGACGCTTCGCCAGCGAGAGCGCGAGCCGAAAGCCGTTGTACGCGCGCTCTGTCCCGTAAGGCGGGTCGTTGATGACCAGCAGGTATTTCACGCACCGATCGTCGCGCTCGAGAGGTCTGCACCGCATCCGGGAGAACCCGCTCGGCGGTTCGGGAAAATGCCGGATCCCTGTTAGCAGCGAGCCGGAAGGATGCTTCCGCGCACCTCTCCCAGCTCGACGTCACCCGCACGTCCACGAAGAACGACCTCGTCCCCGTCCTCCAGGAACGTCCGCGTGCGGCCGTCGCCGAGGTCGAGCGGATTGGCGCCGTTTGCGGTCAGCTCGATGAGCGAACCCTCCGAGCCCGGCACCGACCCTGAGATGGTTCCGGAGGCGAACAGGTCTCCGGTGCGGATCGACGCGCCGTTCACAGTCGCGTGCGCGAGCTGTTGCGGCATCGTCCAGTAGAGACCGCGAGCGTTCGTCCGCGTCACGACGACACCGCACAGTTCGACCTCGAGCTCGAGGTCGAGGCCCCAGTCGCCGTCGACGCGGAGGTACGGAAGCGGCATCGGCTCCTGCGGCGGCGGCGATACGAAGCGTTCCTCGAGCAACGCGAGCGGCGTGATCCAGGCCGAGACCGACGTGGCGAACGACTTCCCGAGGAACGGGCCGAGCGGCTGGTACTCCCAGGCCTGGATGTCGCGTGCGCTCCAGTCGTTGAGGAGCACGACGCCGAACACGTGATCGCGGAATGCAGCCGGCGGGACGCGCTCACCGAGCCGGCTCGAGACGCCGACCACGAATCCGAGCTCGAGCTCGATGTCGAGGCGCCGGCTCGGCCCGTACGAGGGGACTGCCCCGTCGGGCTCCTTCGCCTGCCCGCACGGCCGGACGATGGACGTCCCACTGACGACGAGGGTCCCGGCGCGCCCGTGGTAGCCGATCGGAAGGTGTCGCCAGTTCGGGAGCAGTGGCTCGGCCTCAGGCCGGAAGAGGCGGCCGAGGTTCGTCGCATGCTCGAGCGACGAGTAGAAGTCGACGTAGTCCCCGACTTCCACGGGGAGGTGCGACGTGACCTCTGCAAGCGGAAGAAGCTCGGCTCCGCCGGTCACGAGCTGGTCGACCCGCTCTAGCGTGTCCTCCCAGGCTGCGCGACCGAGTGCGAGGAACGGGTTCAGCGTGGCGGCCTCGAACACTGAGCCCAACCCCGCCGCTGACAGATCGAGGACGCCGTCGCCAACCCGGAAGCCGCCGCGCGGCGCGCCGTCCTCGCGCGAGAAGACGCCGAACCCGACCGCACCGTTCACACTGGCACGCAGTCGGTCAGCCGGGCTGACGGAGCAGGAGCCTCCACGACGCAGGATCTTCGCAGGCGTTGTCGCTCAAGCGGCGGATGCCGCTTTCCGATGAGGCTCGATAACCGATCGATGACCGAGCATGCGCCAATCGATCCTGCGGCAGGTCCGTGGAACGAGGCCGTCCCCAGCGAGAGCAGAGGAGGTCGCCCGCCGCTGCGCGCGGTCGAGCCATACCGCCGCCTCGCCGAGATCTTCCACGACGTCCTCTCCGAGCAGAGCCTCGACGCCTTGCTCGAGCGGATAGCCGACGCGCTCTCGGTTCTGATCCCGTACGAGGACGTCCACATCTACGCGGCCGACGAGGCGAAGCGCGAGCTCATCCCGGTCCTCGCTCGCAGCAAGTGGGCGACCGAGGTGATGAGCGAGACGTTCGGCTACGGAGAGGGAATCACGGGCTGGGCGGTCGAGCACCGAGAACCGGTGCTGGCGAACCAGGCGCATCTCGATCCACGCGTGCGCTTCGTGCCAGGAACGCCCGTCGAGCCCGAGGCGCTCATCGCCGTCCCGCTGATCGCGCGCGGGAGCCTCAAGGGGACGCTCAACATCTACCGAGTCGGCGAGGACGCGGAGTTCACGCAGGAGGAGTTCCTCCTCGCCACGCGCTTCGGGGATGCCGCCGCGCTCGCCCTGGACAACGCTCACATCCGCGCGACACTCGAGCACCAGGCGTCGACGGACGCGCTGACCGGCCTCTACAACCACCGGACGTTCCACGACCGCGTGCGCCAGGAGCTCATGCGTGCATCGGCCGAGCACGACACGGTCGGTCTGATCATGCTCGACCTGGACGACTTCAAGAAGGTCAACGACGTCTATGGACACGGCGTCGGGGATCAGCTCTTGCTCCAGGTGGCCGACGTGCTGCGTGCGTCCGTTCGCTCCGGTGACGTCGTCTGCCGTGTCGGAGGCGAGGAGTTCGCGATCATCCTGCCGTCGGCCGACATCGCGCACGCCATGGCGCTCGCGGAGAGGCTGGGCGAGGAGCTCGGCGAGCTCGAAGCGGAGGCCGTGGGACGGCTGACGGTCTCGACCGGCGTTGCGGTCGGCCCGACACACGCGGCGAACCCGCGCGAGCTGGTCGCCTGCGCCGAGGCGGCGATGATGACCGCCAAGACGCGCGGAAACGGGCTCGTCGTCCCGTTCGACGAGACATCGACCGAGCGGCCGTCCGGCGGGACCCGCAGGGACGACGTTCGCTCGATCGCGTACCTGAAGATGCTGCAGAGCCTCTCGGGGAAGCTGTCGCGGCTCAACGACATCGCACAGATCGGGCTCACCATCGCGGACGAGCTCCGACTCCTCATCGACTACCACAACTGCCGATTGTTCGTTCGCGACGGCGACGACCTGGTGCCACTCGCCTTCCGCGGCGACCTGACCGCTGCCGACCCGGGAGCACCCGCGCAGCTCCTCCCCATCGTCATCGGGCGGGGCGTCACCGGCCGGGTCGCCGAGACCGGCGAGCCGCTGCTCATCGGCGACGCCGCTCACTGTGAGTTCGGGGAGAAGATCGAGGGCACGGCGGAGATCGAGGAGTCGCTCCTCGCGGTGCCGCTCAAGTTCGGTTCGCGCGTGAACGGGGTCATCGTGATCTCGAAGCTCGGCCTCGACCAGTTCGATGCCGACGACCTTCGCGTGCTCGAGGTCCTCGCAGGGCACGCATCGGTCGCGCTCGAGAACGCGCGCCTGTACACCGCCCAGCGGCGCGAGGCAGAAAGCGCGAATGCCCTCCTCGAGTTCGGACGCCAGATCGCGGGGACCGAAGAGGTCACGGAGATCGCTCAGCGAGTCGTCGCAGGCTCTGCCGCGATCCTCTCGAGCCCGCTGACGTCGGTCTGGCTCCAGGACGCCGAGACGGGCGACCTGGTGATGCTTGCATCGACACCACCACCTGACCCCGAGACGTCGGTCGTGACCGTCCCGGCCGACTACCTCGGCCCGTGGCTCGACCGCACGGAGCCCTACTCGGTCAGCGCCGAGGACTACGCGGCGATCGCCTCGGTACCGGCGAACACGGACGGACGCTTCGCGATCGCGCCGTTCACGGTCGAGGGGCGCTGGGGCGTGGTGGCCGCGGCGACGCCATGGGACGAGACGCACGGAGACCGAGCGCTGCAGCTCCTGGGCGGTCTCGCGCGCCAGACGAAGCTGGCGTTCCAGAACGCGCTCAGCTACGAACTTCTCGAGCGAACGTTCCTGTCGACTGTGGAAGCGCTCGCGAACGCCCTCGAGGCGAGCGATGCAAACGTTTCCTCACATGCTCGCTGGATCACGGACCTCGCGCTTCGAGTCGGCGAAGAGCTCGGTCTGGAGCCCCGCGCGCTCAAGGCACTCGAGCTCGGCGCCCTGTTCCACGACATCGGCAAGATCGGCGTCCCCGCGTCGATCCTCCAGAAAGCCGGCCCCCTCACGGACGAGGAGCGGACGATCATCGAGACCCATCCGGTGCTCGGCGAGCGGATCCTCGGTCCCGTCGAGCAACTCGCCGAAGTCGGGAAGATCGTTCGCAGCTGCCACGAGCGCTTCGACGGGACCGGCTATCCGGACGGTCTCGCGGAGGACGACATCCCACTCGAGGCGCGCATCGTGTTCGCGTGCGACGCGTTCCACGCGATGACGACCGACCGACCTTACCGCCGCGCCGTCAGCATCGACGAGGCGCGTCGCCGCCTCACCGACGCCGCGGGCAAGCAGTTCGATCCGCTGGTCGTCACGACGCTGCTCCGCGTCCTCGACGACGCCTAGGCCCCCGCGGACTCGGCCCTGCGGAGGCCGAGGAACGCCCAGGTCCAGAAGGCGACACCCATCCCGATCGCGAGTGCGAACGCGCCGAGGACATGGGGTGGATCGCCGGCGACGAAACCACGTCCCGTCTCGAGCAGGTAGGTCACGGGGTTCACCGACGCGACACCCGAGATCCATCCCTGGAGGAGCTCGAGCGGGACGTAGACGGGCGCGAAGAACAGGATGAGGAAGACCGGCATCTGCATGAGCGGCGCTGCCTGGATCGTGCGGAAGCGCATCGCGATCCCTCCAGCCCAGAAGAACCCGCAGAAGTTCATGAGGATCGCGAGGCCGAAGAGGCCGAAGAGATCGATCGGCCCGCCGATCACGTTCATCCCTACGGCGAGCGCGATCACGGTGAGAGCGGTTGCGACGAGCATCCAGCGTACGAGGGCCGCGAGCGCGTACCCGATGACGATTCCGCTGCGGTGCGGCGCCGCCAGCAAGAGCCGCTTGGCGAATCCGCCCTCGAAGTCGCGCGCGACACCGAACCCGGTGAAAACACCTGTAAATGCCGCGGATTGGAGGAGCACGAAGACGAACTGGAACGCCGTGTAGCCGGGCGGGTAGTCGAAGCCCGGGATCTTGTGCAGCTGCGAGAGCCCGCCGGCGAACGCGACGAAGAAGAAGAGCGGGAAGAGCATCGTCGGCAGCGCGATCTGCGGGTTCGTCAGCGCGTTCTTGAGCGTGCGCCACGCTACCCCCGAGACGACGTTCCAGGTCTTCACGTCCGGGTCATCCTGGATCGCAGCGCTCTCGCAGCGAGGGTGAGCGAGACGACGCCGATGAGGATCACGAAGCCGAACCCGAGCAGCAGCGCCTGCGGATCCCACCCCGTGATGATCAGGCTCCGGACGCACTCGATCATGTACGAGACCGGGTTCAGCGTCGCCGCGACCCGGAACCAGTCGACCCCGATGAGGTTGCGCGGTGTGTTCATCGAGGAGATGAACAGGAAGACGAAGAGGACCGGGAAGAGCGCCTGGATGGTCTCCCCGGAGCCCGTGCGGTACGCGAGGAACGAGCCGAGGGCACCGAACGAGAGCGAGACGATCGCGCCGTAGAGGAGAAGCACGAGGACGCCCGCGAATCCCGACTGGATCTCGACTCCGGCGGTCACGCCGACGGCGATGTAGAACAGCACCTGGAGCATCCCGAGCGCGACGACCCCTGCGAGCTGGCCGGTCAGAAGAGCCCAGTCGCGCAGGGCGGTCAGCGCGAGGCGGTTGACGAAGCCCGTCTGGATGTCGCGCGCGAGGTCCGTGCCCGCGTTCATCGTCGAGAACAGCGCACCCTGGATGAACGGCACCGCGAGCGCGAACGCGAGGAAGGAGTCCGTGGGAAATCCAGGGAGGTTCGTCGACGAGCGGAGGCCGCCCGCATTCACCGCCATCAGCGCGATCGGGAAGATCAGCGGCGGGATGAAGCTCGCCGGTTGCCGTGCGGTGCGCACGACCGAGCGGCGCGCGATCGCGGTCACCTGCGGCCACGAGCCGCTCATGCGAGCCGCTGCTGTTGCTGCTCGGCCTCGGCTTCCTCCGTCGCACCTTCGAGCGTGCGACCGGTCTTGGCGAGGAACACGTCGTCGAGGCTCGGCGCCCGCAGCTCGAGGTCGACCACGTCGACCCCGTTCGCATCGAGAGCGCGCACGATGTCGGTGAGGCCGAGCCCGTCGCGAAGTCGAACCGCGACGTCACGAGAGGTCGCGAGGGGCTCGCCGAACTGCGCCAGGAACTCGGCGATGCGAGGCTTGTCCTCGTCGCGCTGAGGGATTGCGTGCACGCTCGGCCTCCCGATCTCGGCCTTCAGTGCGGCCGGAGTCCCCTCGGCGACGATCTTGCCCTGGTCGATGATGCCGACCCGGTCCGCGAGCACATCGGCCTCCTCGAGGTACTGCGTCGTGAGGAAGACCGTCACGCGCTCCTCACGGCGCAAGCGGGCGACCTCCTCCCAGAGCGCAGTCCGGCTCTGCGGGTCGAGGCCTGTCGTCGGCTCGTCGAGGAAGAGGATCCGGGGCTGGTGGATAAGCGCCAGCGCGAGGTCGAGGCGGCGCTTCATGCCCCCCGAGTACCCAGAGACCTTGCGGTCGCCGGCGTCGGCGAGCCCGACGCGCTCGAGCAGATCGTCGGCACGCGCCCGTCGCTGATCCTTCCTGACTCCCTGGAGGGTCGCCTGCAGGCGCAGATGGTCGCGCCCCGTGAGTAGCGGATCGAGCGCGGCCTCCTGCAGCGCGACACCGATGAGCGCGCGCACCTTCGGGCCCGCCTTGACGACGTCGAACCCGCCAACGCGTGCCGTCCCGGACGTCGGCGGCAGAAGCGTCGTGAGGACGTGGACGGTCGTGGACTTGCCCGCACCGTTTGGGCCGAGGAAGCCGTAGATCTCACCCGGGGCGACGGAGAGGTCGATCCCGTCCACCGCGCGCGGGCCCTTCCGGTACTCGCGAACGAGACCTTCGACCTCGATCCCGTTCGTCTCGGGCTCCACCGTGTTCACACTACCCAGGGCCAGTCGGATCAGCGGAGCGCGTCCTGTCGCTCACGGAACTCCTCCGTCGAGATCTCTCCGCGCGCGAACCGCTCGGCGAGGATCGCCTCGGCCCGATTCCACCCGCGCCAGCAGGACCGCCGACGGAAGACCAGGAAGAGGACGCTTCCGAGCACGACGAGCCACAGGGCCCAGAAGAACGAAGCGACGATCCACCAATGCCCGTGGTCACCCGCCGACCCGACCAGATGTGTGAACGCGAGAGCGACAGCCATCATCCACCTCCACTAATAGCTTACTAATTGTTCGTAGACTAACTGTTAGTAAGCTACCAGTACAAGGGTAGACTCCACAGCCCATGAGACCGGACGCAACCCCGATCGGACTACAGCTCGCACACACGTCGAAGACGGTCAGCCGGGCGTTCAGCGACGCCTTGGGCGAAGCCGGCGGCTCCGTGCCCATGTGGCTCATCCTGACCACCCTGATGGCCGAGTCGTGGCCGGCACAGCACCGACTCGCCCACGCGCTCCGGATCGAGGGACCGACGCTGACGCGCCACCTCGACGGCCTCGAGCAGGCGGGGCTCGTAACCCGGAGGCGAACGCCGGACAACCGGCGCGCCGTTCACGTCGAGCTGACGGACGCCGGTCGCGAGAAGCACGCAGAGCTGCTGCAGGCGGTCATCGCGTTCAACCGCCTGCTTCGGAAAGGGTTCAGCGAGACGGAGATCGACGAGCTTCGCGCCCTGCTCGCAAGGCTCGAGGAGAACGTCAGCGCTGCAGACGCTCGGCTCGCCGAGAGTCGCTGACGCTCTTTCGGGGTCGCGATCAGTCGCCGAGCGACTCGAGGGGGAGCTTCGTCGCAACTACCGGCATGCCACTCCGCTTGTAGGCGACGTCGACCGAGTCGTTCTGCCGGTACGTCCCAGCGACGCCGACCCACATCGAGAGCCAGCGCCAGAACCCGAGCTTCCCCTCCGTTCGAAGCTGCTCCCTGAAGACCAGCGTGCGTCCTTCGATCTCGTAGTCGGCTCCCTCGACTTGGGGCACGCCGTTCACGAACACCTCGAAGGGGCGGACGACGTCGGCGGGCAGCCGGACACGGGTTCCGACATTCGGTCCGTTGGGCGCTCCGTGGGGCACCTTCATAGAATGGCAGCCGGTGCGAGTGAAGCTCTCTCAGCTGTGCGGCCTTCTCCTCGCCGTCGCCGCGTTTGCCATTGTCGTCGCGCCGCCCGCGTTCGCGCAGTTCACCCCGGTCTCGCCGGAGTCTCCGAACGCCGAGCGAATCCGGACCAGCTACCTCTTCGTCACGATCTTCACCTTCGCGATCTTCGTGCTCGTCGAGGCGCTGCTGATCGCGTTCATCATCCGGTACCGCCGGAATAGGCGACCACGCTTCGAGGACGGCGCGCCGATTCACGGCGCGACGAAGCTCGAGCTCGCCTGGACTGCTGGCCCGGTGCTCATCCTCTTCGTCATCGCGGCGTTCATCTTCCTCGAGCTCCCCGGGATCAAGGACACCCCGAGCGCGAGCGCGGGAGAACAGGCGCTCGAGGTCAAGGTGACCGGCCGTCAGTTCTACTGGCAGTTCGAGTATCCGAACGGCGTGATCGCCGTCGACACGATGGTCGCACCACAGGGCTCGCCCGTCAGCCTCGAGGTCGTGTCACCGGAGAACGACGTCATCCACTCGTGGTGGATACCCGCCCTCGGCGGCAAGATCGACGCGATTCCCGGCAGGACGAACCACACCTGGTTCCAGGTCGACAAGGTCGGCACGTATTCGGGACAGTGCGCAGAGCTCTGCGGGCTCGAGCATGCGCGGATGCTCGCGTCGGTGAAGGTCGTGCCTCAGGCGGAGTTCGATGTCTGGCTCGCCGACCGTCGCAAGCAGCAGGACGAAGGCTCTCTCGACCTCGGCAAGGAAACGTGGGAGGGCGTCTGCTCGAAGTGCCACGGCCTCGCGGGCGAGGGCGGGATCGGACCTCGCATCGCCGGCTCACCGATCCTCAGCGACCCCGAGGCGCTCGCGACGCTCGTCCGCAACGGCCGCCGTGCAATGCCGGCCGTCGGCTCCGGGTGGACCGACGATCAGATCGATGCACTCGCGACCTACTTGAAGGAGAGCCCGCCAAGTGGCAACCAGAGCTGAGACGGTGCCTGCCTGGCAGCGGGGAAGGGTGGCGAGCTGGCTCGTCACTACGGATCACAAGCGCATCGGGATCCTCTATCTCTTGACTTCGGTCGTGTTCCTCGTCCTCGCCGGCCTCATGGGCCTCGTCATGCGCGCGCAGCTGGCGCAGGCAGACGAGAGCCTCATAAGCGCTCAGCACTACAACGAGCTGGTGACGATCCACGGCACGACGATGGTGTTCCTCGTGGGCGTCCCGGTGGCCGCCGGCTTCGCGAACTACCTCGTGCCGCTCATGATCGGCGCGCCCGACATGGCGTTCCCGAGACTGAATGCGCTGTCCTACTGGTTTTACTTCCTCGGCGGCGCGGTGCTGATGCTCAGCTTCTTCGCGGACGGCGGCGCGAACGAGAACGGCTGGACGTGCTATCCGCCCCTGTGCGAGCACCAGGCCGGAAACGGCGTGGACTACTGGATCCTCTCGCTCCACCTGGTGACCGTTTCGACCGTGGCCGGAGCAATCAACTTCATCGTGACCATCCACAACATGCGCACGCGCGGGATGACGTGGACGCGCATGCCGCTCTTCGTCTGGTCAATCGAGGTCTACTCCTGGTTGATCATGGCCGTGATGCCCGTGCTCTCCGCGGCGCTGACGATGCTCCTCCTCGACCGCGGCGTGACGATCGGGCCCTGGGACGTGCAGACGCACTTCTTCAACCCCGACACCGGTGGCTCTGCGCTCCTGTACCAGCACGCGTTCTGGTTCTTCGGGCACCCCGAGGTGTACATCATCGTCCTCCCTGCGTTTGGGATCATCTCGGAGGTACTGCCGGTCTTCGCCCGCAAGCCGATCTTCGGCTACAAGGCGATCGTCGCGTCGACCGTCGCGATCGGCTTCTTCTCCATGCTCGTCTGGGCGCACCACATGTTCACGGTCGGGCTGCCGATCTCGCTGCAGGCGTACTTCATGATCGCGTCGATGATCATCGCCGTGCCGACCGGCATCAAGATCTTCAACTGGCTCGCGACGCTCTGGCGCGGTAACATCAGCTTCGAGAGCCCGATGCTGTTCGCGCTCGGGTTCCTCTCGCTCTTCGTCATCGGCGGCCTGACCGGGATCTACCTCGCGTCCTTCCCGATCGACTGGCAGGTGCACGACAGCTACTTCGTGGTCGCACACTTCCACTACACCCTGCTCGGCGGCGTCGTCTTCGCGGTCTTCTCGGGCCTCTACTACTGGTGGCCGAAGATGTTCGGACGACTCCTCTCCGAACGCCTCGGCAAGTGGCAGTTCTGGCTCATGTTCATCGGCTTCAACCTCGCGTTCATGCCGCTCCACTTCGTCGGCCTCGAGGGAATGCCCCGCCGGATCTACACGTACTACAACCACAGTTGGGAGGGTTACAACCTCGCCTCGACGATCGGCTCGTACATCATGGGCTTCGGAGTCCTCCTCTTCGCGATCAACGTGCTGAAGACACGGCGCAACGGGCAGCGCGTGGGCAACGACCCCTGGCAGGCGGACACGCTCGAGTGGTACACGACGTCCCCGCCACCACCGCACAACTTCGACGAGGTGCCGTACGTGACGAGCGCGAGACCGCTGAACGACCTCCGGAGGAAGCTGCGTGAGCAGCGTGTCGAGCGCTAGCCGTCTCGGACAACGGGTGGTGACGCCCGGTGTGAGTCCAGGTGTGAGTCCCGGCCTGCTATTCCGGATGTCCGCGGTCGCGAGCTCCGTGGCGGTTGCGCTCGTCGTCTTGAGCGCTGTGCTCGCACTGGGCACCGCTCACTGGGGCCTCGCGGTGGTGGCGCTCCCCCTCCTCGTCGCGAACACGCTCATCGCCCGCTACGCCTACCCGCAGCTCCTCGCGCCCACGGCGGCCGCACTCGCGCTCTTCGTGGTCGCGATCGGCCTCGGAGGCGTCGTCGCGTGGAGCGGCAGCGCCGCGTGGGCGGTCGCTCTTCACGTCGGAGTCGCGGCACTCGCGTTCGGGGCCGCGCTCGTCGCGGCGGCCACGACGTTCCGCGGCGAAGCGACGCCGCTCGCGTCGTGGCGCGACTACGTGACGCTCACGAAGCCGCGGATCATGTCGCTGCTCCTGATCACCGGGGCAGCGGGGATGTTCGTCGGCGCGCAGGGCGTCCCACCTCTCGGCCTCTTCGCCGTCACCATGCTCGGCCTCGCGTTCGCATGTGGCGGCGCATCGGCCCTGAACCACGTGATCGACCGGGACATCGACGCGCTCATGGGTTCGCGTACGGAGCGCCGCCCGGTGGCGTCGGGTCGCGTCTCGCCGGCTCAGGCGCTCGAGTTCGGGCTCGTTCTCTCCGCGCTCTCGTTCGTCCTGCTCGCATCCGCCGTCAACCTCCTGACGGCGCTCCTCGCGCTTCTCGGCAATGCGTTCTACGTCGTCGTCTACACGAGCTGGCTCAAGCGCTCGACGCCGCAGAACATCGTCATCGGCGGTGCGGCAGGCGCCGTCCCGCCGCTGGTGGGATACGCGGCGGCGACCGGGAGCCTCGCGCTCCCCGCGCTCTGGCTCTTCCTGATCGTGTTCCTGTGGACGCCGCCGCACTTCTGGGCGCTCGCGCTCATGATCAAGAACGCCTACGCGTCGGCCGGGATCCCGATGCTGCCCGTAGTGCGTGGCGATCGTGAGACTGCGCGACAGATCGTGCTCTACTCGATCGCGATGGTCGCCTTCACCGTCGTGGTCGGCCTATGGCTCGGTCCGGTCTATACGGTCGCGGCAGCCGTTCTCGGGATCGTCTTCGTGGCGCTCGCGATCCTGCTCCGGCGCGACCTCACACGCGCGAGAGCGCAGGTCCTCTTCCACTACTCGCTCGCGTACCTCGCACTGCTCTTTGCGGCCGCGGCGATCGACCCCCTGCTCACATGAGCCAGAACGAGTTCGATCGGAAGAACCTCCGCTTCGGCTGGGCCCTGTTCGGCCTCTACTGGCTGCTGTTCTTCGGCACCGTCCTGATCGCAGTGCTCTACCTCCACCTGGATTGATCTTGCTTCCCGGGGAGTGCCCTCCCGGCGTCTTCCTCGCGCTCCCGGATGAGACTCCCGCGGGCATCCCACTCGCGGTGAAGGACCTCTTCGACACGGCCGGGCTCGTCACGACCTACGGCTCGCCGCTCTTCGCGACGCATGTGCCGACGCGTACGGCGCCGGCCGTCGCAGCCCTCGAGGCAGCCGGCTACGGCATCGTGGGGAAGACGAACCTCCACGAGTTCGCGTACGGGGCGACCTCGGAGAACCCGCACTTCGGCGTCGTACCGAACCCGCTCGCACCGGACCGAGTCGCAGGCGGGTCCAGCGGCGGAAACGCGGCGGCGCTCGTGCTCGGAGCCGCCGACGTCGCGCTCGGGAGCGACTCCGGCGGCTCCGTCCGGATCCCGGCGGCGTGCTGTGGAGTCGTCGGCTTCAAACCGTCGTACGGGCTCATTCCTCTCGACGGCTGCTTTCCACTCGCCCCGAGCTTCGACCATGCAGGTTCGATGGCCAGAGACGTGCGTGCGTGCGAGGACGCGCAACGTGTGCTCGTTCCCGGCTTCGAGCCCCATCGACTCGAGTCGCTGGAGGAGGTCACAGTCGGCGTCGCCTGGGCCGACGGCGCACAGCCGCTCGTCCGCACACGCGTGCTCGAGGCGGTGAAACGGTTTCCGAGACATCGGCTCGTCTCGCTGCCTCGACCCGAAGGCGTGAGTCGACTCTTCATGCACGAGGTCGCCGACGTCCACCGCGAGCTCTTCGCCGAGAACGGCGAGCTCTACGGCGAGGACGTGCGCATCAAGGTCGAGCGCTGCCTGGAAGTGACCGAGGCGGAGGCGAATGCGGCTGCTCAACGGCGAGCCCTCTACCGCGCAGCGGCAGAGGAGGCAATCGGCGACGTCGATCTGCTGCTGACTCCGGCGCTCCCGGTCGTGGCGCCCCGCGTCGGCGAAGGTGGAGTCGGCGATCTCGACGTACGCGAGACGCTGATCTCGAACACGTTTCCGTTCAACGCGCTCGGGTGGCCGGCGCTCGCGCTCCCGTGCGGGGCCGCGGAGGACGGCCTCCCAGCCTCGATCCAGATCGTCGGACGACCCGGCGCGGACGCGCTCGTGCTCGCCACAGGACGACTGCTGGAGCCCTTGCTCGCACCGTAGGGCATCCCCCATTCGAGGGAGAGCCGGCCCTCTGCGACTGCCGACATTAGATTGCGATGCGCGCGGCCCGCCTGGCAACAATCGTCGCCCTTCTCCTTGTGACTCCCGTCGTGGCAACGGCGGCAGCGAAGGGGCCGGCGGCTCCTGCTGCGCCGAAGGGTCTCCACGGGTTCCTGCTCCGCCCAAGCGAGCCGGTAGTGCACACGTTCGCTCGCGACGCCCGCATTCGCCTGGCTGCCCGTTCGGGGAGCCGCCTGCTACGAGTTCCAACTCGCGACGAGCCGCACCTTCGACGGCAACACGATTGTCTGGTCGAACGTGTCCCGCGGAACCGACGCTGCACGCGCCTGCGGCGGCGGAAAGCTCAACATCCCGGCCACTGCAATCACCCGCACGCTCCCATGGTTCACGGGCAAGCCGTACGCGCTCTACGCCCACGTCCGTGCGATCACGACGCGTGGCGCAACCAAGTGGAGCAGCTCCGTTCGGCTTCAACATGCGCTGGGAATCGCTCCCGACCCCGATGGCGACGAAGCCCGGCCTCGTGCGCTGGACTCCTGTCGACGGCGCAACGTCGTACGAGGTCTGGTATCCGGAGGCGAACAACAAGACTTTCCGCACCAGCACGAATGTCGGAGACTTGCGCGAGTTCTACATCTTCCACGACGACCCGAATTGGTGGTCGACCGTGCGCTGGCGCGTCCGTGCCGTACGCCAGGTGCTCGGGAAGGTCCCGAACGGCCTCCCCGCCGTCTCATACGGCCCTGGAGCCCAGAGTACGCGGCGACCAACCCACCACTCACCGATGGGAATATCCAGCTTCGAGCGGCGGTGTCGGACACCGTGTCGACGAGTTGGCGTGACGGCGCGCACCAGCTCATGCCCGCGGTGACCTTCTCCGGTAACCCGCACCCGGGGTCTCTGCCCCTCTATCGGGTCTACGTGTTCACCGACAAGGACTGCGTCAACGTCGTCTTCAAGGGCTCGGTCACTGGGGCTCCAGCATTCGCGCCCAGGCAATCGGGTCCGCTTGTGATTCCGAGCTATGGGGACCTCGACACGGCGTACACCGGCGTGCTCCCGAACGGGAAGAACGAAGGCGCACATGCTCACGGGAAGGCTTCCCGAGACACTCGACCGAGTCAGCGTCAGACGACAGCGGCGCCGCGCAAGGCGACACAAGCACGTCAGTTCCGAGCTCGGAGCTGAGCAGTCCTGCGCCGGTGCAACTGCAGGTCGACCTTCCAGATGTCGACTCCAAACGACCCGCTACTTCTGGACGGTGGTCTCCGTCGGTCTCAACTATGACGGCAGTGGGTGACTAGGACCTCGAGCTTCCGCAGGATAAGTGCCAGGACGGACGCGTCTCGACGTTCGCGAAGCTATCGAGGCCGGCGATCACAGCCTCGCGCACACCGTACGTCTCGGGCTCGACGCCGAAAGGCCGGCTGCTCGCCATCGCCGGCGCTCGCCCGTCCGTCTACTCAACGCCGCTCGTCGCCTGGAAGCCTGTCGTTGCTGCAACAGGCTACGAGGTCGAGTGGTCGCGATCGACGTATCCGTGGCGCGCGGCCGGCAGACGCACGACCCGTACGACCTCGACCCTGCTCCCGCTCTACGCCCGGCCTTTGGTACTACCGGGTGCGCGGATTGAACGCCTCGCAGGTCGGGGCCCCGGCGATGACGTGGTCGGCGGCGGCATCGGTGAGGGTCATCCGCCCCACCTTCCGGGTCTCGTCGCACTGACCCTCTAGGGTCGGGCTGTGACGCCCGATCTGGAACTCGCGCTTGCACTTGCCGATGCGGCCGATGCGATCTACGCTCGCGAATCATCAGACGCAGCTCACGGTCGAGACGAAGCCCGACCTGACGCCGGTCACGGAAGCCGACCGTGAGGTCGAGACGGAGGTGCGACGGCTGCTGTCAGAGTCCCGGCCCGAGGACGCTGTGCTGGGCGAGGAGCAAGGACAGATCGGCGACTCCCCTCGCCGGTGGATCATCGATCCCATCGACGGGACGAAGAACTACACACGCGGCATACCCGTGTGGGCGACGCTCATCGCACTCGAGGAAGGTGGAGAGGTCCGACTCGGCGTCGTCTCGGCGCCGGCACTCGGCAGACGCTGGTGGGCAGAACGCGGAGCCGGAGCGTTTGCCGGGCATGCGCAGGGAGCCCTGCATGTCTCGTCGATCAGGCGGATCGAGGACGCCGTGCTCAACTTCGCGCTGGATCGAAGGCCTCCGGACATCGCCTGGCGGGCCTGGCACGCGCGTGGTCTAGGCGACTTCTGGGCCCACATGCTCGTCGCCGAGGGAGCCGTGGAAGGAGCCTTCGACTCGGCCGGCGTCGGCATCTGGGACCTCGCTCCCGTCCAGGTGATCGTGGAGGAAGCCGGCGGGCGCTTCTCCGACTTCGCGGGCGAGGCGCGCATCGACAGCGGGACCGCTGTCACGTCGAACGGGCTCGTCCACGACGAGCTCCTGGCGGCGCTCAGGGAGAGGTCAGACGGCTAGCGCGGCGCGCTTCGCCTCGATGCCCTCGAGCAGCGATGCGAACGACGCCGAGAACTTCTCGACGCCCTCGACCTCGAGCGTCGCGACGACGTCCTCGTAGTCGACCCCCGCGGCAGCGAGATCGTCGAGCAGCGCGTGCGCCTCGTCGATCCCCTCGGTCAGCGATCCCGGCGTGACGACGCCGTGGTCCTGAAAAGCGGAGATGGTCTCGAGCGGCATGGTGTTCACGGTGTCCTGCCCGATCAACTCCTCCACGTAGAGGACGTCGCGGTACGCGGGGTTCTTCGTCGACGTAGACGCCCAGAGACAGCGCTGCGGTCGCGCTCCTCTCTCTGCAAGTCGCTCCCAGCGAGCACCGGAGAAAACGTCGAGGTAGTGCTGGTACGCGAGCTTCGCGTTCGCGACCGCGAGCTTCCCCTGAAGATCCTTGCGCCCGAGCTCTTCCAGCCGTCGATCGGCCTCGGTGTCCACGCGGGAGACGAAGAAGCTCGCGACCGACGTGGCTCTGGCCGGGTCTCCACCATCGGCAACGAGGCGCTCGAGCCCACGAACGTACGCCTCCGCGACCTCTGCGTAGCGCGCGAGCGAGAAGATGAGCGTGACGTTGATGGCGCGCTCCGCGGCGATCGAGTCCTCGATTGCGCCGAGCCCCGGAAGCGTCCCCGGGATCTTCACGTACACGTTCGAGCGGTCGACCAGCCGATGAAGCCGCGTCGCCTCGTCGAACGTGCCGTCCCGGTCGTATGCAAGCTCGGGATCGACCTCGATCGACACGCGCCCATCGACGCCGTCCGTCCGCTCCCAGGCCGGTAGCAGGAGGTCGCACGCCCGTTGGACGTCTTCGATGGCGAGCGTCAGGAAGACCTCCTTCGTGTCGTCCTCGCGCTCGAGAACCTCGCGGAGCTGTTCGTCGTACCAGCTTCCGGCAGAGAGAGCCTTCTCGAAGATCGTGGGATTGGTCGTGACCCCGACGACGGCATCCTCGGTCTCGAGTCGCTCGAGCTCGCCCGTCTCGAGCATCTCACGCGAGAGCGAGTCGACCCAGGCGCTCACCCCCGCGCTCGACAACTCGTGGAGTCGGCTCCCTGCCACCCGTCGAGGTTACCGCGCAGCCGCCCCCAGATGCGGCCCTAGAATGGCCTGCGTGACAGATCTCGATCGCCGGCACGAGCTGGCACAGCAGCTTCGTGTCGACTCGGTACGCATGGCGGCCGCTGCGGGGTCGGGTCATCCGACCTCCGCCATGTCGGCGGCCGACCTGCTGGCTGTTCTCGTCGACGGGTACCTGCGCTACGACTTCGACGCGCCGGAGAACCCCGGAAACGACAAGCTCGTCTTCTCCAAGGGGCATGCGTCGACGCTTCTGTATGCGATCTACCGCGCCGCAGGCGCCATCTCGGAGGACGAGCTCCTCACGTATCGCGAGTTCGGCAGCCGGCTCGAAGGGCATCCGACACCGGTTCTCCCCTGGGTCGACGTGGCCACGGGGTCGCTCGGCCAGGGCCTCCCGATCGGGGTTGGCATGGCGCTGGCCGGCAAGCGCCTCGACCGGCTTCCGTATCGGGTCTGGGTCCTCTGCGGAGACAGCGAGATGGCCGAAGGATCGATGTGGGAGGCGTACGAGCATGCCGCGCACTACGACCTCGACAACCTGATCGCGATCCTCGACGTGAATCGACTGGGGCAGCGCGGCGAGACGATGGTGGGTTGGAACCTGGAGGTCTACACGGAGCGAGCGCGCGCGTTCGGCTGGCACGCGATCGCAGTCGACGGGCACGACGTCGAGGCGATCGATGCCGCGTTCGCCGAGGCGACCGCCACGACCGGGAAGCCAACCGTGGTGATCGCACGAACGATCAAGGGCAAGGGCGTCGCAGTCGTCGAGAACGCGAACGGATTCCACGGCAAGCCGCTGGACGATCCGGACGCTGCGATCGCAGAGCTCGGCGGGCTCCGCGACATCCGGGTCGAGGTCTCCAAGCCCGAGCCCGGCGAGGCGCATCGCTTCGCGACGAGCGAGCTCGCGCTGCCCCGCTACGAGCTCGGTGCGGAGGTGGCGACGCGCAAGGCCTACGGAGAGGCTCTCGCCGCAATCGGATCTGCACGAGGCGACGTCGTCGCTCTCGACGGCGAGGTGTCGAACTCGACCTTCGCCGACATCTTCGCCAAGGCGCATCCCGACCGCTATTTCGAGATGTACATCGCAGAGCAGCAGCTCGTCGCCGCGGCCGTAGGTCTCCAGGCGCGCGGGTGGCGGCCGTTCGCGTCGACATTCGCAGCGTTCTTCTCCCGCGCGTACGACTTCGTCCGCATGGCCGCCATCAGCAGAGCGAGCTTCGTCCTCTCGGGCTCCCACGCAGGGGTCTCGATCGGCGAGGACGGGCCGTCGCAGATGGCACTCGAGGACATCGCCGCGTTTCGCGCGGTGCACGGAAGCGTCGTCCTCCACCCGTCCGACGCGAACCAGACCGCGAAGCTCGTGGCCGAGCTCGCCGATCACGACGGGGTCGGCTACATCCGCACGCTCCGCCCTGCGTTGCCCGTCTTGTACGGCCCGGACGAAGAGTTCGAGATCGGCGGCAGCCGCGTGCTGCGGTCGTCCGTTCACGACGACGTCGCGATCGTCGCGGCCGGGATCACGCTCCACGAGGCGCTGGCCGCGGCGGAGGTCCTCGCAGGCGAGGGCATAGCCGCCCGGGTCGTGGACCTCTACTCCATCAAGCCCCT